>NZ_KI259258.1:470631-471368 GCF_000467855.2 Porphyromonas sp. oral taxon 278 str. W7784 | reverse complement strand
TGGAAGTCCAGCGCCCCAAGGAAGGTGTAGCCGAGAGCAAGCTGGGCACGCTTGGCAGCACGCAGATCTTCTTTCCCTCGCATGACGCTGTACTGGTTCTCATAGTTAGCGAACGGGGAGAGTTGGCCGAAGTGGGGGCGATTGAGGCGGACAGTACCATTGAGGCTGAAGGCATGGCGGTCGTTGGGGTTGAAGCCCAGGAAGAGTGTGGGGAAGACATTGAGGTAGCTCCTCAAGTTCTCCAGACGACGGCCATTATTCTCCCCTGCCGTGTGGGTGTACTCCATACGGAGACCCGTGCGGAGATCCCACTTGTCGGAGAGCGGATGCTTGAAGTCAGCATAGAGCGCATAGACATGCTCGTCGAAGGTGATCTTGTCGTGACGCTCACCCATGGAGCTCTTGGCATCGTAGTCGCTTCGGTTGGTGGTGCGGGTCCACGTCCCCTTAGCTCCAAAGCTCAGCTTCCCCTTACCAAGCGGCTCGGTATAGTCTAGGCTCGTGATGTAGGAGTCAGTGTGCTGATCGGTCAGAGCATCAAAGTGGAAGTCCGAGCCAGGGATGGGAGTACCATTAGGCATCAAGCCTCGGGAAGTAAAGTTACGCCCCTCTTGGCTTCGATAGCCTACATAGTCGGCATCCCACGAGAGACTGCGCTTGGGAGCGGACTTGAAGGTCTTCTCGAGGTGAACGTTCGCCGTAGTGTATTGGCTCTTGTCGGTCTCGTCGGCGACACC
>NZ_KI259258.1:469888-470531 GCF_000467855.2 Porphyromonas sp. oral taxon 278 str. W7784 | reverse complement strand
CGACGCTGGGGAGCGGACTTGAAGGTCTTCTCGAGGTGGATGTTCGCCGTAGTATATTGGCTCTTGTCGGTCTCGTCGGCGACACCGGGGAGCAGGCGTAGGAGTTCATAAGCCTTACTGGAGAGGATGCGATAGTCTCGGCTATCATTCTCTCGGCGTGTATCATCCTTCTGCGGGCTGTAGGACACATTGACTCCCATCGAGAGCTCAGGGGTGAAGGCATAGTCTAGTCCCGCACGGACATTGAAGTGAGGACCCTTCCCCGAGTAGGCGGTCTCACTCGAATGGAACGTGCCCTGCTTGGGATAGGTGCGGTAGGTACCTAGAGAGCCATCATAGCTCGCCGAGCCTCCTCCGATCTGGAGGGAAGCGGTGACCTTGTCCTTCTTATAGTTGAGGTTGGTATTGAGGGAGTACATAGCCCTCTCCCTTCTAAATCCAAAGCGAGGAGCGATACTTCCTCCGAAGAAATCGTTCTTAGCCTTCTTGAGGATGATATTCAGCACACCTGCATTCCCCTCGGCTTCGTACTTAGCAGGCGGAGTGGTGAGTATCTGGATCTCCTGAAGGTCGGACTGCGGGTAGGAGCGAAGGAGCCCGATGAGTGCCGCGCCCGAGAGACGGACACGCTTGTCGTTGATGA
>NZ_KI259258.1:469265-469788 GCF_000467855.2 Porphyromonas sp. oral taxon 278 str. W7784 | reverse complement strand
GAGAGGATGCGATAGTCTCGGCTATCATTCTCCCGTCGAGAATTTTCCTTCTGTGGGCTGTAGGATATACTCGCCCCCATGGAGAGCTCAGGAGTGAAGGCATAGTCTAGCCCCGCACGGAAGTTGAAGTAAGGCCCCTGCCCCGAGTAGGCTGTCTCACTTGAATGGAAAGTGCCCTGCTTGGGATAGGTGCGGTAGGTATCTAGGCGACCATCATAGCCTGAAGAGCCTCCTCCGAGCTGGAGATAAGCGGTGACCTTGTCCTTCTTGTAGTTGAGGTTGGTATTGAGGCTATACAGGACCTTATCGTTACGAAGTCTGAGGCGAGGAGCGATACTTCCTCCGAAGAAATCGTTCTTAGCCTTCTTGAGGATGATATTCAGCACACCTGCATTCCCCTCGGCTTCGTACTTAGCAGGCGGAGTGGTGAGTATCTGGATCTCCTGAAGGTCGGACTGCGGGTAGGAGCGGAGGAGGCCGATGAGCGCGGTGCCCGAGAGACGGACACGCTTGTCGTTGATGA
>NZ_KI259258.1:468860-469165 GCF_000467855.2 Porphyromonas sp. oral taxon 278 str. W7784 | reverse complement strand
GCCGAACTAGCAGCGGGAGCGATCTGCGTAGCATCGAAGACCATGCGGTCGGCCTTGCGGAGCATGATGGGGCGACGGCCTGTGACTTGGACGGCGGAGAGCTCCTTGGTCTCCTCGGTGAGGAGCAGTTCTCCGAGGTCAAGAGCACCCGTGAGGGTGAGGGTTTTGTGCAGGGGTTTGTAGCCCAGAGCATGGATCTCTAGGAGGAAAGTCCCTTGGGGAGCCTCGAGGCGGAAGCCCCCATGTTCGTCACTCGTCGTCCCTACGACGAGGGTACTATCTGCGGGCTTTCTCAGGAGGACATT
>NZ_KI259258.1:447070-468760 GCF_000467855.2 Porphyromonas sp. oral taxon 278 str. W7784 | reverse complement strand
ACACAGAGCATGCGAGCGTGTTTCATAATAAGCATGTGTGAGAGCAAAGTGATACTCAAAGGTAGTAGTTTTCGTGACAATCCAACCAGCAAAAAAACGAAGTCGTATAGCCCGCTTGTGGAGCGCCTTTCAGAGGGGGCAAAAAGGGATCTACGGTGGTCGTCGAAAAAACCTACTGTAGGTCGTCTCACCGACCCACGGTAGGTCGCTCTGGCGACCTACCGTGGATCCCTTTTTGGGGTCTCCAGAGGGGACTGAGAAGTGGCCTCCTGATTGCGCCCCGAGACGAGCCAGGCGCTCTCCTCCCGAGGGAAGGGAAGTATGGGTAGAGACCCTACTTAGCGAGCATTTTTGTAGCTTTGTCCTAGAGCCCTGAGGGGCTCAGCGCACCCGACACCCAACGCACCTGATCGCCTATGCCCTGTCTACGCCTCGCCCGCACTGAGGAGACCTGCTCCCTGTGGTTCACCCGACGGTGATCCCCCTCCTCGGCCTACGCCTACCCATCCTCCCTCACACCACACCCATCCTACCCATGAGCTACCTCGGCAAGAAGATCGGCTTAGCCCTATCTGGCGGTGGCTACCGAGCAGCCACCTATCACATAGGCACCCTACGTGCCCTCCATCGTCTCGGCATCCTCGATCACGTGGACATCCTCTCCTCCGTCTCGGGAGGCTCGATCACAGCGGCCTACTACGCCCTGCACCGAGCGGACTATGAGCGCTTCGAGGCGGGACTGATCGCCCGCCTACGTCGGGGCGTCCTCTGGAGCTCCTTCGTCTACGCAGGTACGGCAGGCCTTGTCCTGCTCCTCCTCTCCTTCGCCCTCGGCTATCTTGCTGGAGTCTTGATCCATGCCCTCCTCCCTCAGTACCCTACCCTCTCGGGCTTCGGCGCTACCCTCTTCGGGATCATCTCGCTCTTTGCCCTCCTCATCCTCTTCCTGAAGCATTCCTTCATCACCCTACCGACGAGCAAGCTGATCACCCGCCTATATAATAAGGTGTTCTTCGGAGGCAAGACGCTGGGAGATCTCCCCGAGAGCCCTGTCGTCTGTATCAATTCGACCAACCTAGCCACCCAACTCCCCTTCACCTTCTCCAAGGGCTTCATGGGCGAATATGTCTACCGCATCGGGGGGAAGTCGATCTTCCATGCCGATAGCTTCCCCATCGCACGAGCCGTCATGGCCTCCTCGTGCGTACCCTACGGCTTCACCCCGATCACCATCCAGCGCAAGTACCTCAGAGCGTCCTACGCCGACTGCCCCACCCAGCCCGAGCCACCCAAGCTCATCGACGGCGGTGCCTATGACAATCAGGGCACGCACAAGCTCACCCACGACAAGAGTCGCTTCCGTACCGGCTATGTCATCGTCAGCGATGCGGGGAACGGGGTCGTCACCGCCAGCACGACGACGAACATCTTCAACCTAGCCATCAACACCATCTTCCTCGTCGTCGAGCGGGTGAAGAGGATGCAGCGCTCAGACAATCTCTATGAGACCTACATCGGCAAGGAGCACTTCGCCTACATCCCGCTCGAATGGGACTGTTGCCCCCGACTCCTCGAGGGCTTCGTCACTAACCTGAAGGATGACAATATCCACCCCGACGTATGGCGCTCCCACGGCATCACCGAGGAGGAGATCGCTAGCCTGAAGGAGGCCAAGGGGAAGAAGGATACGGAGATCTACCAGCTCCTGCTGAAGAAGCTACAGGAGTCGATCGGCTGGGCTGAGCTCCAGCGACGCTTCCCCTCGGAGCGGCAGGAGCGTATCGCCCGAAGTGTAGGTACCAGCCTCACCGGCGTATCCCTTGAGGAGATCCATGCGCTCATCGCCCACTCCGACGCCCTGACAGAGACCCAGATACGCCTCTACATGCCGATGCTCCTCGGCCTGTCACCTCAGGCTCCCCTCCCCGCCTAAGCCACAGCTCAGGCTACGGGCTGGAGTCCAGTGTTTCTTCGTACCTTTGTGCCTGACAAAGGGCAAGGCTTCCCCTAGTGAAAAGCCTTGCCCCATAGGGCTCCTTCCTCCCAGAGGGGGCCACTCATCTCACTTAGATAAACCGAACTTCAGCCAATGAACGTAGCTATAGTCGGTGTCAGCGGAGCAGTAGGACAGGAGTTCCTCCGTGTCCTGAGCGAACGCTCCCTCAAAATAGACCGATTAGAACTCTTTGCCTCTGAGCGTAGCGCTGGGAAGCAGATCACCTTCCGTGGGAAGGAATATACCATCCGCCAGCTCCAGCACGGCGATGACTTCCGAGATATAGACGTCGCCTTCGTCTCGGCAGGCGGGAGCGTCTCCCTCGAGTACGCAGAGACCATCACCAAGCACGGCGCCGTGATGATCGACAATTCCAGTGCCTTCCGTATGCACAGCGATGTACCGCTGGTCGTACCCGAGGTCAACGCCGCCGATGCCCTGGTCCGTCCCCGGGGGATCATCGCTAACCCCAACTGCACGACCATCCAGATGGTCGTGGCGCTCAACGTCATCCATCAGCTCTCCCCCATCCAGCGGGCACACGTAGCTACCTACCAAGCCGCTAGCGGAGCCGGTGCTCGTGGTATGGCCGAGCTCGACGAGCAGATCCGTGCTATCGGTCGGGGAGAAGAGCCAGAGGTCAAGAAGTTCGCCTATCAGCTTGCCTACAACCTCATCCCTCAGATCGACGTCTTCGCCGACGATGACTATACCAAGGAGGAGCTGAAGATGTACCACGAGACCCGCAAGATCATGCACAGCGACCTACAGGTCAGCGCTACCTGCGTCCGTGTGCCCGTGACCCGTGCGCACTCCGAAGCCATCTGGGTAGAGACTACCGAGCCCCTGGAACTCGACGCCGTGCGGGAGGCCTTCCGCAAGGCCCCTGGGATCGTCCTGCAGGATGACCCAGAGGATCAGGTATACCCTATGCCCCTCTTCATCGCCGAGAAGGATCCTGTCTACGTAGGACGACTGCGCCGAGATCTCAGTTCGCCCAAGGGCATCACCTTCTGGTGTGTATCCGATCAGATCAAGAAGGGCGCTGCCCTCAATGCCGTACAAATCGCTGAATATCTCGTAGCTCAGGGCTCACTGAGCAAGAAATAACCCCAACCCAAGACCTAACCCCATCCAATGAATATCTATAAGAGCATCGAAGACCTCCAGGCCTTCGTAGAGGCGGAGCGTGCCAAGGGGCTTCGCATCGCCTTCGTCCCCACTATGGGCGCCCTACATGCTGGACACCTGAGCCTCGTACGTCGAGCCCTGAGTGAGTGCGACCGCTGCATCGTCAGCGTCTTCGTCAATCCCACGCAGTTCAATGATCCTCGTGACCTAGAGACTTATCCCCGCACCCTCGAGGCTGATAGCACGCTCCTGGCTTCGGTCGGTGCTTCGGCACTCTTCGCTCCTGAGGTCAGCACCATCTATCCCGAGGAGGATACCCGTACCTTCGATGTCGGTGCCGTAGCAGAGGTGATGGAGGGGCGCTACCGCCCTGGGCACTTCAACGGCGTCATGCAGGTCGTCTCCCGACTCTTCGACATCGTCCGCCCCGACTGCGCCTACTTCGGCGAGAAGGACTTCCAGCAGATCGCCGTCATCCGTGCTATGGTCCGCCTCATCGGTAGCCCTGTGGAAATCATCGCTTGCCCCATCGTCCGTGAAGCCGATGGACTAGCCCTCAGCAGTCGCAATGTCCGTCTCTCTGCCGAAGAGCGCCGTGAAGCTCCCCAGATCTACCGCATACTCTCCGAGAGCCGCTCTTGGGCTAAGGAGATGAGCCCCCAGCAGGTCATCGAGCGTGTGACAGAGCAGATCAATGCCGTGCCCCACCTGCGTGTCGAGTACTTCGAGATCGTAGATACCGATAGCCTTCAGCCCATCGCATCCTGGAGCGATAGCCCTGCCCCTCATGGCTGCATCACCGTCTTCTGCGGTGAGGTGCGCCTGATCGACAATATCGCCTATCACTAAGGGATGACCACGACGAAGCTATTCGCCCTCCTCTGTGGTGCACTGCTCCTGAGCCTCGCTAGCTGCGGTACTAAGAAGCCCCACACCCCAGAGCCCACTCCTCCATCCCAAGTACCTATCGTCATCACTCCTCCCACAGAAGAGCCCCGCTGGGTACGCCCTGCTGGCGACTCGATCCGTGAGGAGATGCGTGCCGTTTGGCTCACGACAGTCTATGGCCTTGACTGGCCCCGCGACCAAGCAGATACCCCTGATGGCGTGCGCCGACAGAAGGAGTCGCTCCTTCGTATCCTCGACCGCCTCAAGTCGGATGGCTACAATACCGTCTTCCTCCAGCTACGGCACAGCGGGACGGTCATCTACCCCTCCGACTACGAGCCTCTCTCCACACGCTTCGCTGGCGAAGGCTTCTTCGGAGATTACGATCCTGTGCAGTTCGCCATCAAGGCCTGCCATGAGCGTGGGCTAAGCCTACACGCTTGGCTCGTGACCTACCCACTCTCCTCATCGAAGCGAGCTCCCCACCCTATTCTCCGAGATCACCCGTCCTGGGCTATTGCTCACAAGGGCTCTTATCACCTCGACCCCGGGCATCCCGAGGTACGCACCTACATCGCCCATCTCGTGGCGGACCTTGTGCGTAGATACCCCGTGGATGGGATCCACTTCGACTACTTCCGCTATCCTGAGGGAGCGGAGCGCTTCGCTGATGGCGCCAGCTACCAGCGCTACGGAGAGAGCTACTCCGACCGCAGTGCTTGGCGCCGATCCAACCTCACTCGCCAGCTTCGTGAAGTGCGGGATTCACTCCAGGCAGTAGGCTCTGATGCCCTCGTCAGTGTCGCACCTCTGGGGAAACTCAAGAAGATCTCCGACCTCGGACGCTCCCACGGCTGGACGGCCTACGAATCCGTGCACCAAGATCCCGAGACCTGGGGGAAGGAAGGGCTTGTCGACTTCGTCGTACCGATGATGTACTATAGGGATGATCTCTATAGCCCCTTCCTCCGAGAGTGGAAGGACTATGTCGCTCGCTACATCCCCGTCGTAGCGGGCCTAGCGCCCTATCGTGTCGAAGAGACAGGATGGCCCGAGAGCGTCATCGAAGAGCAGATAGCAGAGGAGCGTGAAGTAGGACTGTCGGGCGTATGCTTCTTCCGTGAGGCACATACGGGGACGAGCTTCCCAGCTACCCGAAGAGTCATCCGTGATGCCTTCAGAAGGCAGGCACTACCTTTGGCCTTCGCCCGAGGGTTGAAGTCAAAGCCAGCTACCCCACGAGCCCTTACGATCACCCCAATTGATCCGAGGGAATTCCTCCTCTCGTGGTCACTCCCCGAGGGCGCATCAAAGCAAGGGATCACCTACCGCCTCTGGGCCACGACGACCGATAGCGAAGGACGCCGCCAGGCCACCATCCTCGCCGAGCGTCTCTCTGCTACTCAGTGCAAGCTTCACCTAGAGGACTTCGAGGGAGCAGAGGTAGTAGAGTTCGGTATCGAAGCAGTCAATCGCTTCGGAGTCTCTACACCTTGCCTCGAAGGTCTATCACGTCGCATCTCCGAGCTCAAGATGGAGCTCCGAGCTATGAGGCGATAACATGAACCTCTACTTACACATCCCCTTCTGCGCTAGCCGTTGCTCCTACTGTGACTTCTACACACAGGTGGGTGGACGCTGGCGAAGGGACTTCCTCACTGCCCTACTAGGGGAGCTCCGACTACGTCGGGACGAGCTCCCTGAGGGGGAACACATTGAACATATCTACTTGGGTGGTGGGACACCTTCGCTACTCACCATAGAGGAGCTTCGGCTGATCTTCTCGCTCATCTCGGAGCTCTACGCCTCCTCGTACGAAGGAGAGATCACGATCGAATGTAATCCCGATGACGTGACAGAAGCTTATGCCGAGGGCTTAGCTTCGCTCCCGATCAACCGAGTGAGTATGGGTGTGCAGAGCTTTGACGCCGATGACCTCACCTTCCTCAATCGACGCCATTCGGCTCAGCAAGTTCACTCGGCCATCCGTGCCCTTCGTCAGTGCGGCATCACCAATCTCAGCCTCGATCTGATCTATGGACTCCCGAGGCAGACAGAGGCTAAGTGGCGGGCAAATATCAAGGAATTCCTATCCCTCGGTGTACCTCATCTCTCCGCCTATCACTTGATCTATGAGGAAGGGACTGCCTTGACTCGCCTCGTCGAGCGTGGTAAGGTCAAGCCCGTGGATGAGGAAGCGAGCCTCCTCTTCTTCCAGATCTTGATCGACGAACTACGGGCAGCGGGCTACGAACATTACGAGATCTCCAACTTCGCCCTACCTGGACTTCATGCCCGACACAATACCGGCTACTGGCAGGGAGTCCCGTATCTAGGCTTTGGCCCTTCGGCACACAGCTTCGATGGTCGCCGTACTCGCTCCTACAATGTCCCGTCCCTGAAGACCTACACTACGGAGCTACTCTCAGGGCGCAGGCCGTACGAAGAGGAGCATCTCTCCGATGAGGAGCTCCAGCATGAGTATGTGATGACCCGCCTTCGCACGCAGTGGGGCATCTCGCTGGAGGAATATCAGGAGCTCTTTGGAGGAAAGGCACCCGAAGCGCTCCTTCACGACGCTCGCCCGCATCTCGAAGCTGGGAAGCTGACTGACCAGTCGGGCGTCCTTCGTCTCACGCCCTCGGGTGTCTTCATCTCTGATGGGATCATCGCCGATCTCTTTGTCTAAGGCCCGACGTATCCTATCCTTCTCCCCCATTATTCGACAGCTTCGCCTCGTCCTCTGCGACGGGGCGAAGCTGTATAAAGCATTCGGCACACACCATTATCTGCTAGTGATGTGTGCCGAAGGTACCTGTACCCTACTGCAGGGGAAGGGGAAGGAGCTACTTCGCTAGCTTAGCCGTGAGGAAGAGCAGGTAGATCACCCCGCCGAGCATCACACATACAGCTCCGGCTTGTCCGATCCAGTCACTGGCATAGCCCATCAAGAGGGGGAAGACCGTACCACCGAAGATCCCCATGATCATGAGACCACTGACCTCATTCTTATGTTCGGGTGCTTGACCTAGGGCATGAGCAAAGATGATGGAGAAGATATTGCTATTCCCCAGTCCCACTAAGGCAATGGCTACATACAGGAGTATCTGATGGTGCGACATCGATAGGACTACCATCGCTGCGAGCATCATCAGGACACTTATCCCGAAGACGACTCGGCTGGATACCATCCTCAGCAGGATAGATCCCGTGAAACACCCCGCCGTACGGAAGATAAAGTAGAGCATCGTAGCGAATGCAGCATCGTCGAGTGTCATACCCAGGCGCTCCATCAAGACCTTAGGCCCGACGGTATTGGTACCCACATCGATCCCGACGTGGCACATGATCCCGAGGAAGCAGAAGAGGATGGCGGGCTTGGATAATAGACGTAGACAGTCGCCTAAGCTGACCGACTCACTGCGA
The DNA here is from genome assembly GCF_000467855.2 of Porphyromonas sp. oral taxon 278 str. W7784. Classification (GTDB taxonomy): domain Bacteria; phylum Bacteroidota; class Bacteroidia; order Bacteroidales; family Porphyromonadaceae; genus Porphyromonas. Next base: position 461,319 of record NZ_KI259258.1, on the reverse strand, counting down.
CTCTCATGAGTGAGCTTGGTGGCATTGAGCGCTAGGACGCTGAGCACACCGATAGCGGTGTAGATCGGGAAGAGGATTCGCCAGCCGAGTCCTAGTTCGGGGATCGCCTGTGTAGCGCCCCACGAAGCGATAAGTGGCGCTAGGAAGGAGGCAATAGCCTTGACAAACTGCCCGAAGGTCAGGCTACTGGCGAGCTTATCGGCTGAGATCAGGTCGCTCAGTAGCGGATTGAGCGAAGTCTGCATGATGGCATTCCCGATCCCAAGTAAGGAGAAGCTCAGGAGCATCACCCAGTAGCTCTCCCCGAGTAACGGCATCAGCAGGGAAAGCACTGTCACAACAAGACTCAGAAGTACCGTCTTCTTGCGCCCGATCTTATTCATCAACATGCTCGTTGGCACTGAGAATAAGAGGAACCAGAAGAAGACGAGGGAGGGGAATAGATTGGCTTGAGTGTCTGTCAAGCTAAGGTCCTTCTGGACATAATTAGAGGCAATGCCCACTAAGTCCACAAATCCCATCGCAAAGAAGCTCAGCATCACCGCTGACAAGGTGAAGAAGCTGGTCGTTCGCTGTGTCATACGTGTCGAGATCTAATTGGTGATGGAGCAAAGATAGCCAAAGGAAGGAGATGTCCAGCCCAAAGGAACTCCAGCGCTAACGGTATGGCGCCGTGAAGAATGCAGGCTGTCTACCTCAAGAAGAAAGTACGTTCGGGAAAGGGATAAAAGACATTCCACAGAGGAATAAAGGACGTCCTACGAAGGAACAAAAGGCATTCCACAAGAAAAGAGAAGACATTTCACAGCAAATGATTATGATCTCTTTGACTATTCAAACCTTTGATTCTTTCAAATCAAACGTTCGAATTGGATAAATCGAACGATTGAATCAGAGATATGAAACGTTCGAATATCTTAATTCGATCGATATTTCTTCTAAGATATATCGATTGACTTTGAGCATTCAATCGTATTATCTTCGAGAATAATACGTATTAAATTGGCTACTAATACCTATTAAACCGAAGACTAATACGTACTAATCTCCTACTTAATTTGCATGATCCTTCTGCTTGATTCGCTAAAAAACGGAGATGGTAAAGGAAGTTTTTCGCTCCACCCTATAGTCTTCATTCACGATATAACGTGAGCTCCTTCGCCCTCCCTATTAAGTGCGGGCGAAGAGTCAATAGAGTACGGGGGAACGGTCAATACCTTCGCCCAAGCACCGCAATACGCTGGCAGGGGAAGCGCAGTGAGGAGGGGGAGAAACGACGATGCCGAGGGAAAGGATTCCCTCGGCATCGTGCGGTGGATAGAAGTCAGTGGGAGCGACCTTAGCTCGCTTACTTGATCGGGAGATGTAGCACTTTATGCTCGCCGATGAAGCCTTCGAGCGTCTGCCCAATAGCAATCGGCCCGACGCCTGCAGGCGTGCCCGTGAAGATCAGGTCGCCCATGCGAAGCGTCTGAAAGCGACTTACCTCGGCGATCAGCCGATCGAAGCCGTGGATCATCTCGGAGCTGTCGGCCGCTTGTACCACCCGTCCATCGACCTTCAGTGAGAAGGGGATCGGACGCTCTGGGTAACCGAGCTCCGTCTTGTCCAGCCACTGGCCGACGACTGCGGAGCCATCGAAGACCTTTGCCGAAAGCCAAGGCTTCCCTTCGGCCATAGCTCGGCGCTGGATATCCCGTGCGGTGAAGTCGATCCCCACGGTCACTCGCTGGTAATAGCGGTGTGCGAAGCGCTCGGCGATCCGCTTCCCCACCCGACAGATCTGTAGGACGAGCTCCGCTTCGTATTCGATCGAGGAACCCATATCAGGAAGGAAGAAGGGGGTGTGTGGCTTGAGCAGAGCATCGCCCTTGTGGAAGAAGAGCGGAGCTTCCGCTTCTGCCTGTTCGGGCAAGCCGATAGCCGGAGCTTCCGTGCAATGCGAGCGGTAGTTGAAGCCAACGCCAAGGATCTTCATGTGCGGGTAAAGTCGGCAGCTTTAAGCCTCTCGGTCGCCTCGGAGAGCGGACTTCAGGCGGGTGAACATAAGGGCAAGATGGGCGTACATCGAGGTATTCTGCACGACGACTGGCTCTGGAGTCTGGATGCGCACTGGTGTAAAGTTCCACAGCGCACGGATACCGGCCCGCACCAGACGGTCTGTCATGTGCTGAGCTTGCAGGATAGGCACGGTGAGGATGGCTATCTGCACACCCTCAGCTTCGATACGTGTGGCCAGCTCATTGATGTGATAGACGGGCACGCCAGCCACTTCTGTGCCGACGATCTCCTCTGCTACGTCGAAGCCTGCCGTGATCTCCAGCCCGAACTGACGAAGTCCTTTGTCCGCCAGAAGCCCCGATCCGAGGCTACCCACGCCGATGAGGAAGGCTCGATGACGCTGTGTGAAGCCTAGGAATTCCTCTAAGTAGCTGATCAATGCTTCGGTCTCGTAGCCGACACGTGTGCGACCCTGGAGCTCGACATATGATAAATCCTTAGCCACCAGCGCTGCATCTACGCCGACACCAGAGGCGATGCGGGGCGAAGACACATACTTATGCCCCTCGGTCTGTAGGAGCTTGACGAAGGAGAGATACCACGGGAGTCGACGAAGTGTAGGCTCAGGGATGAGGCCAGCACGCTTCTTATCGTCCTTAGATTTAGCCATCGTAGTCGTGTATATAAATAGTCGTTTAAGCTTTTATCTCACAAAATTAGCGATTTCAGAGGGAAGGTCTGCGCTGTAAGCACTGTGATGCACCTCCGTCCTAGCCGAAGGAAGAGCCCGCATGAGCGGGAGCGACCAGGCGCAATGGAGCGCCCCACACCTAGATCTTCAGGTGATGGGGCGCTCCATTGCGCCTGGTTCGTCGAGGTCTGGCTTAGTCTTCGTCCTCGGGTGTATCGTCCGAAGGCTGGAGAGCAGTCGGTAGCGCCTTCTTCGTCTTGGCTCCAAGCGTCTTCAGCTTATCAAAGCGACCTAAGACATTACCACGGCCATCTCGGAGCTGGCCTTTAGCTTCGGCGAAAGCTGACTGTGCATCGGAGAGTTTGCTTTCGATCTTGAGGAAGGTTTCGGTGAAGGTGGCGAACTTATCATAGAGCTTCCCCGCCTCGTCTACGATCTGCATGACGTTGCGCTGCTGGCTATCTCGCTGCCACATATCCTGTGCCATCCGGAGTGCTGCGATGAGATTCGTCCCGTTGATCAGGACGACATTCTTGCGATAGGCCTCTTCCCAGAGCGTTGGTTCTTCTGTCAGGGCGAGCGTATAGGCTGGTTCGTTGGGGATGAATAGCATGACGAAGTTCGCTGAGCCGAGAGCGTACTCCTCATATTTCTTACCTGAGAGCTCCTGGATATGTTTCTTGAGGCTCGTGATGTGGTCACGAAGGGCGACCGTACGGTCAGCGTCGGTCTCCGCTGCGACATATCGGGTGTAGGCCGTCAGGCTGACCTTGCTGTCGATGACCACAGCGCCACGGTTGGGGTAGCGTACGATGACATCGGGTCTCAGCCCCCCACGGTTCTCTTCGGTCGTGATGACGGAGCCCGTCTCATCACGTAGCGTCTCCTGCACGAAGTAATGCTCGCCACGGATCAGGCCACTCTGGTCGAGGATACGCTCTAAGATCAGTTCGCCCCAGTCGCCCTGCACCTTGCTATCTCCACGAAGTGCACGCGTGAGGCTCGTAGTCTCATCGCTGATCTCCTGACTGCGGAGGATGAGCTTCTCGATAGAATCCTTGAGACTGAAGCGCTCTCGAGACTCGTCTGTATAAGCTTTCTCCACCTGCTCACCGAAGCGCTTCAGGTCTTCTCTCAGAGGTGAGAGCGTCTCCTTAGCACGTTTGTCAAGGTCCTCCGTACGCTCCCGCATGATATCACTAGCTACCGAACGGAAGCTATCCCGTAGCTCCTCGACGAGGTGCGACTTCTCCGCCTGGAGTTTCTCTAGTTCGGCCACGAGGCTAGCCCGCTGGGTCTCGGTGGATGATAGGCGAAGGGCGGTGTCGGTAGCCGTCTGCTGGAGCTCGGAGTACGATGAGCGCAGGCGGTCAAGTTCGTCTGTCACCCCCCGAAGTTCTGACCCCATCGAGGCCAGACTGATCGCACGCTCCTGCCCTTCAAGCCGAGCTTGCTCCAGCTGACTTCTGGTATCCTCGAGCGATCGCTGGGCTAGGAGCAGGCGCTCTTCGGCCTGTCTCCTTTGCTCTTCCGCTTGGACAGAGGCCGAGGATAAGGCTTTGTAGCGCTTCGTCTCAAGTACGTAGAGGAGAAGTAGAAGGAAGCAGAGCGCTCCTAACACGTAAATCATAGGTCGATCAATCGCAGTAAGTGGATGAATAAGCTGTAATCGGGCTAGCAAATGTAATGAGAAGCGCACGGACCAGCAAGCTATCCGCCCCGAGACACACTATAGTGGAGGATGGCAGGGCAAGCCTTAGCCGAAGGAATCACTATCGAGGATCGTCAGGGCTTCAGCCCCCAGAGGCTGCGTGTGGTCGATCTGGATGAGGCGCTGATTGCTACTTCCTCGGAAATAGAGTCGTGGGTCGAAGAGCGCTTGCACGAAAGGCCCGTCGACGAGGACGTCGATGTAGTCGAGCGCAGGCCGATGCTCCTCGGAGCGTAGCAGGTATTCGATGGTGAAGCCGGTATAGCACCAGATGTTCTTCATGGTCTCTGAGCGTAGGCGACTCAAGAGAGAGGCGAGGCCTTTAGGGTCATAGAAGGGGTCACCACCAGAGACTGTGATCCCATCCAGCAGGGGATTGGTCCGGATCTCTTCTATGATCTCCGAGAGGACTGCCTCTGTCAGCGGGATTCCTCCATCGCCAGACCAACTCCCTGGATTGTGACAGCCCGGGCAGGCATGCCGACAGCCAGCTAGATAGATCGAGTAGCGAAGGCCGGGACCATCACTGATACTCTCCCGATAGACGTTGAGCAGACGCACCGCTTTAAGGTTAGGATGAGAGGGATATTAGGTAGACACTAAAGACCCGAGCTCTGGCGACGGGCTCGTCACCAGAGCTCGGGATCTTCGCTTATGGGTAGTGGGGGGAGTGATCGGTGCTAATGGTGCTTCACACGGTCACGCTCTTCGGCCTGCTTGGCGGAATTCCAGCTCTCGAGACTCCCGGTGAGGTAGCCCGTGATACGGCGAAGACGAGCGATGCGATCACTCTTGCAGACGGGGCACTTGTCGTAGATGATGCCCCGATAGCCACAGCACTGGCAGGTATCTACAGGATGATTGATCGATCCGTAGCCTATTCCCTCGTCCTTCATCGTCTTGACGAGCTTGAGAATAACTGATACGTTCTTCTTCGCTTCGCCATCTAGCTCGATGTAACTGATATGTCCACCGAGCGTTATCGCGTGGAAGGGCGCCTCACGACGGATCTTTTCGAACATCCCTATTTCTTCTTTGACGTCGACGTGGAAGGAATTGACGTAGTAGTCTAGTTCATTCACGCCCTTGATCACCCCATAGCGCTTGCGGTCCATGCGGGTGAAGCGCCCTGAGAGACCTTCGGCGGGAGTGGCGAGTACGGAGTAATTGAGCTTGTACTTCTCCTTGTACTCCTGGACGACTTCGTTCATCACCTGGATAGCTTCGTAGAGCGTGTCCCAAGCTTCTTGGTTACGGCCGTGGCCTTCTCCATAGATGGCGACCATGGCATTGTGTCCGCCGAGGAAGCCTATACCGAGCGTACCACTATTGAATACGTCTCCTACCTCCTCCTGTGGCGATAGCTTTGCCCCGCCCTTCCAGACATCGTTGCCCATCATGAAGGGGAACTGGCGAGCTAGTGCCGACCGCTGGTAGAGGTAGCGCTGATAGAGTTGCTCCGCAATGAACCGTGCGACCTCCCTCACCGAACGAAGGAAGAACTCCTTAGCTCTCTGTTGGCGCTCCTGAGCTGTCCCTTCAGGCAGGTCTCGCCCAGCCTCGATCGTGGCTTCGATCGCAAGACGAGGCAGGTTCATCGTCGTGAAGGAGAGGTTGCCTCTACCGACAGAAGTCTTGGGCCCGTTCAGGTTCTCGAAGACGCGCGTACGGCATCCCATCGTAGCGATCTCATTGAGGTAGCGCTTGGGATCATCGGCACGCCAGAGCTCATGCTTATTGAACGGAGTGTCGAGGAAGAGGAAGTTGGGGAAGAGTGCATGCGAAGTCGTACAGCATGCAGCCAGAAGGAGGTCGAAGTTGGGCGCAGTGAAGGTGTACTTACCCTTCAGCGCACCAGCGAAGTCCGATTGAGCCAGCTCGTAGTCAGCCTCTGTGTAATTCACGCCTTCCTTCACCTTGAAGATCTGTATCGGGAAGATAGGTACTTCGCCCTGACCCAAACCCTCGATCGTAGCCGAGAGGAGCTCACGGATCACCATACGTCCCTCCTCGGAGGTATCGGTACCGTAGTTGACGGAACTAAAGACGACCTGATTCCCTCCACGTGAATGCATCGTGTTCAGGTTGTGAATGAAGCCCTCCATAGCCTGATGCGTGTCCCGCTCTGTCCTGCGATAAGCTTCCTCAAGAGCTAAGCGCACGACCCGATCAGGTAGTTCCTTGTGGATCGATCTCAGCTGATCGGCGAGTGTCTGGATCGCTTCCTCGGAGGCCGACAGCTTGGGATTGAGCGCTCGTATATCGTCAGTGAAGGCCTGACGCTGCTGTGTATCGAAGGACTCTTCTCGTAGCAGAGCCAGCGCATACAGCAGACGATCGGAGAGATGGCGGATGAAGGACTTGCGCACACCTGGAGCCATGAAGAAGTCAAAGGCAGGGATGGCCTGACCTCCATGCTGTTCGTTCTGATTGGTCTGGAAGACGATGGTCGCAAGTGTAGCATAGCTCTGGATGCTCTGCGGTGTGCGGATGCTCCCGTTCTTCGTATGGAAGCCCCGCTCAAATAGATCCTCGAGGTCGTACTGCACGCAGGTAGCCGTCTTGGTAGGGTAATAGTCGAGGTCGTGAATGTGGATATCTCCGGCCGCATGTGCACGTGCATACTGAGGAGCTAGCAGGTACTTCATCGCATAGTCCTTAGTCACTTCGGAGGCGAACGTCATCATCTGACCCGAGGGAGTATAGGCACTCATATTGGCATTCCCCAGGTTGATGTCGTTCTTCTCTATCGTGACGATGCCGTCCATCGTCTGCTTGAGGGTGGTTCGTTTCTCACGCTCGACGGTGCGCCATTCACGATAGATGATGTACTTCTTAGCCACCTGAGGATCGAGGATCATGAGTTCGGCCTCGACGAGATCTTGTATCTCTTCGACAGCTACTTGCCCCGAGCGCTGACCTAGATCGATCTGGATCTTGGCTTCTATCTTCAGTGCGTTCTCTTCTTCATCTTGTAGTCCTGCAGCTCGGTAAGCTTTGAGGATCGCCCCACGGATCTTTTCTCCATCGTAAGGCTGTTCACTCCCGTCTCGCTTCAGGATATAGATCACCTCTTTTCCCATAATTCTTACTTCGTGACTTGCGTTAATAGTAGTTTTGGTATTCCCCATTGCCCCCCATACATAGGTAGAAAAGGAGGGTCTTCGGTAGGGAACTAGAACAAATGTATAGGTTTTATCCATAGGGTTACCCACCCACGGAAGAAAAAGTTATCCACAACCTCAAGAGCCCTTTTGTTATCAGCTTTTGAGCGTTTTCACAATTCGGGGCGTAGCTCTCCGAAGATGAGGAAGGAGCAAAAAAGTGATCGGAGAGGCATCCCCTTGATCAGGTATTCGAGCTCCTCTGTAATCGAAGGAGCAACTTCAGCACACCCCTTAGGCGAAGTCATCGCCACGGAGCGGGAAACTACCATTCCCCACCCTCCTGAATATAAGAAAGGCTGACCTTCATCATCTGAAGATCAACCTTTTAGTCGCCGTAATGGGCTTAGGTGTTACGTGTAATCGGGCGAAGGATTACCTAAGACTTCACCAAGAGTAGAGGTAGGAGATTAGCGTCCTTGGTACATCTGCTCGTAGTACGTCTCGTAGGCGCCCGAGGTGATGCTATCAAGCCAGTCCTGATTCTCAAGATACCAGCGCACCGTCAGTTCGACACCTTCCTCGAACTGTAGGCTTGGCTCCCAGCCCAGCTCCTTATGGAGCTTCGTGGAGTCAATAGCATAGCGGAGGTCATGACCCGCTCGGTCGGTCACGTATGTGATGAGTGGGAGCGAATGTCCTTCGGGATTACCGAGGAGTCTATCCACAGTGGCGATCAAGACCTTGATGAGGTCGATATTCTTCCACTCGTTGAAGCCCCCGATGTTATAGGTCTCTGCCGTGCGCCCTTCGTGAAAGATCAGGTCGATGGCCCGTGCATGATCGACGACGTAGAGCCAATCTCGGACATTCTCTCCCTTACCGTAGACGGGGAGGGGCTTGCCATGACGGATATTATTTATGAAGAGCGGGATCAGCTTCTCGGGGAACTGATAGGGGCCGTAGTTATTGGAGCAGTTCGTCACCAGCGTAGGCATCCCGTAGGTATCGTGATAGGCACGGACGAAGTGGTCGCTGGAGGCCTTGCTCGCAGAATAAGGGCTGTGCGGATCGTACTTACACGTCTCGGTGAAGAGCGCTCCATCGAAGTCGAGTGTCCCATAGACTTCATCGGTAGAGATATGATAGAAGCGCTTACCTTCATACTTCTCGGGGCGAGCTTCCCAGACTTCACGGGCTGCCTGTAGTAGTGAAAGCGTGCCGAGTACATTGGTCTTGGCGAAGGTGAATGGGTCACGGATACTGCGGTCTACATGACTCTCGGCAGCGAGATGAATGATGCCGTCGACCTCATATTCCCTGAGCACCTCACGGATACGCTCATAGTCGCAGATATCTTCACGTACGAAGAGGTAGTTCGGAGCTTGCTCGATGTCCTTGAGATTGGCTAGATTGCCTGCGTAGGTCAGCTTGTCCAGATTGATAATGCGGTAGTCGGGATACTTATTCACCATCAGACGGACAACGTGTGAGCCGATGAATCCAGCTCCGCCCGTGATCAGCAGGGTGCGCTTATATTGCATAGAGAGATAGGATTGCTTAGTTACTAGTAGAGTGAGTCCTTGATGTCGAAGAGGAGCTTAGCCTCTGAGAGGCGTGGATGGTACTTATCCTTCTCCGAGAGGATCACGTGATCGGCGGGGATACGCCAATCGATCGCCAGCTCGGGATCGTCCCATGCGATAGCACCCTCGCTGTCGGGAGCGTAGTAATTATCGCACTTATACTGGAAGATCACTTCTGGCGAGAGCACGCTGAAGCCGTGTGCAAAGCCTCGGGGAATGAAGAGCTGGCGGTGATTACGTTCACTCAGCTCCACGGCTACGTGCTGTCCGAAGGTCTTTGACCCACGGCGGAGGTCGACAGCTACGTCGAGGACGGAGCCACGGACGACACGTACCAGCTTGCTCTGGGCGTAGGGCGGGAGCTGATAGTGTAAGCCACGGACGACGCCGTAGCGAGAGAAGCTTTCGTTGTCTTGGACAAAGTCCGTGGAACAGACCTGCTCTCGGAAGGAAGCTGCACTGAACGACTCGAAGAAGTAGCCACGATCGTCCCCGAAGATACGAGGCTCTAGGATCAGGACTCCTTCGATAGCGGTGGGGATTACATTCATGATCTCGCTGTATCCATCAAGAGAATGGGGCTCTAGCGGTTCGTAGGAAGGAGCGAGAGTAAGTACTGCCCGTACTGGTTCTTGCTCAGTGTTTCGCCGATCTCTCTGAGATGCTCCTCGTCGATCCAGCCTTGATGGTAGCCGATCTCTTCTAAGCAAGCGATCTTGAGACCCTGACGCTTCTCCAGCGTCTCTACGAAGGTCGAAGCCTCATAAAGGGAATCATGCGTGCCCGTATCGAGCCAAGCGAAGCCTCGTCCTAGGGTCTGCACCTTCAGATTGCCTTGCCGGAGGAAGGCTTCATTGACCGAAGTGATCTCGAGTTCTCCACGAGCAGAGGGCTTCACGCCCTTAGCTACCTGGACGACTTCATTGGGATAGAAGTAAAGTCCTACGACAGCGTAGTTGCTCTTCGGGTGCTTGGGCTTCTCTTCTATTGAGAGGCAGTTCCCCGCTTCATCAAACTCCGCCACGCCGTAGCGCTCAGGATCATTGACTCTGTAGCCGAAGATCGTCGCCCATCCCTGATCAGCGTCTCGCACTGCCTGGACAAGCATCTGGCTAAAGGACATACCGTAGAAGATATTATCCCCAAGGACCAGACAGACGGAGTCGTCACCGATGAACTCTTCTCCTATGAGGAAGGCCTGCGCTAGCCCATCGGGCGAAGGTTGTTCTGCATAGCTGAAGGAGACTCCGTAATCACTTCCATCCCCGAGTAGCCGACGGAAGCCTGGGAGATCTTGGGGAGTGGAGATGATCAATATCTCACGGATCCCAGCGAGCATCAGTACCGAGGCTGGGTAATAGATCATCGGCTTGTCGTAGATAGGGAGTAGCTGCTTGCTCACTCCCTTGGTGATGGGATAGAGACGTGTACCTGTACCGCCTGCTAGTATGATTCCTTTCATATTCACTGCATTGTTAGCTCCTCGAGGAGATCGACCACGGAAGGGGAAGATCAGCTGAGAGCTAGCCCCTCGCTTCCTCTTCGCTCCTACGAAGATAGGATATTCCGCCCAGCACTCCTACCGAGAAGAAGGGCGGGAGTCTACGAGGACGAACTACCGAGACACTGAGAAGCAACTAGTCCCTCGTCGTAGCCACCTTCGAGAGGAGCTACGACGGGGGACTAGCTAATGGTCTAGACGGAGTGGAAGGTTATTCTTCGCCCTCCTCTTCCTGCATATTGGTGAAGACATTCTGCACGTCTTCATCTTCCTCGAGCTTATCGATGAGCTTGGCGAGTGTCTCACGTTGCTCTGCTGTGACAGGCTTGGTATCGTTCGGTAGACGTACGAATTCGGCCGAAGTGATCTCATAGCCCGCCTCTTCGAGGTAGGACTGGATCTGAGCATTAGCAGAGAAGGCGCCGTAGAGGATGATCTCATTCTCGTCTTCCTCCAGCTCATCTACTCCGTAGTCGATGAGCTCCAGCTCCAGCTCTTCGAGATCCATGCCTTCCTTCTTCACGATATGGAAGATGCACTTGTGATCGAAGAGGAATTCGAGGCTACCCGATGTACCGAGACTGCCACCGAACTTATTGAAGTAGCTACGGACATTAGCCACGGTACGAGTCGTATTGTCCGTAGCGGTCTCTACGAAGATAGCGATGCCGAAGGGGCCATAGCCTTCGTAGTTCATTTCCTTGTAGTCAGAGAAGTCCTTAGAGCTAGCCTTCTTGATAGCACGCTCGACGTTCTCCTTAGGCATGTTCTCCTTCTTAGCTGTCTGCATGAGCACACGCAGGCGTGGGTTAGTCTCGGGCTCTGGGCCACCAGCCTTGACAGCGATCGTGATTTCCTTACCTAGCTTAGTGAAGACACGGGCCATATTCCCCCAGCGCTTCATCTTACGAGCTTTACGATATTCAAATGCTCTTCCCATAAATAACTTATCGTGATGGTTGTTCGTTGGTCTCTTATCTTAGTTCTGCTCCGAAGGTATCTTCGAGGCTCTTGCGGATCTTCGCCATGATCGCATCGATCTGCTTGTCGCTCATCGTGCGCTCCGTATCCTGAAGGTAGAAGGAGAGGGCATAGCTCTTCTTACCTGCGGGGAGGTTCTTCCCCTCATAGACATCGAAGAGGGTGCAGTCCTTCAGTAGCTTCTTCTCCGTACGGCGAGCTACCTCTGCCAGCTCGGCGAAGGTCGTCTCAGCATTGATCAGTAGCGAGAGATCTCGGCGTACGACGGGGAACTTCGGTAGCTCAGTGATCTCGACCTTCGTACGGTCGGCCAGACGATTCAGTAGCTCCCAGTTGACGGAGGCATAGTACACAGGTAGGTCGATGTCCCACTTAGCAAGCAGGGCGGGCTTCACCTGCCCAAGGACAGCGATCTCCTTGCCGTCGAAGGTGCGGTAAGCATAGCCCTTCCCTGAGAAGATATCCAGCTCTACGAATTCGGCCTTCAGGCTACGCTCCCCTACTCCTAGTCGCTCTAGGAGGTGTAGAATGTGGGCCTTGAGCTCGAAGGGAGAAGCAGGCTCGTCAGGGTGAACCCAGCTATTCTGTACTCGCTCACCAGCGATCCAGAGACCAAGGTACTGCGTCTCCCGGTAGCCGGCAAGTGTCGTAGCGGTGGACTTCTCTACCTCGGGGGCAGCCATGTAGCAGTTCCCCCACTCGTAGTAGTAGAAGCTCTTCTGTTGGCGACGCAGATTACGGCTGATCGCAGAGAGCCCACCGAAGAGGAGCGTCTGGCGAAGGACATTGAGTTCGCCACTGAGGGGATTGACCAGCTGTACGAGCTTCTCCTGTGGGTAGGAGGTCAGCCCCTCGTAGTAAGCCTCCGAAGAGAGCGAATTATTCAAGAGCTCATTGAAGCCAGCTCCCGTGAGTTGCTCAGAGAGGAGTAGGCGACGGCTGTAGGCTCGGTCGACGGGCCCCTTAGCGCTGAGGTTGGCATGGATGTAGCCACTGAGCTCGATATTATTGTATCCATAGATACGCATGACCTCCTCGATGACGTCGGCCTCACGGGTCACGTCGATACGATAGCGGGGCACACGTAGGCTCCAGAGGTCTCCGCTCTGAGAGACGATCTCGATCTCTAGGCTGCGGAGGATGCGCTCTACCTCATCTCGGGGGATGACCTTACCGATGAGGCTATCCATACGGCTGAGGCTAAGCTCTACGGCGTAGGGCTCTGCCTGGACGGGATAGTGGTCGAAGCGTCCGCCATCGATATAGCTCCCTGGGCAAAGCTCCAGTATGAGGGAGGCAGCACGAAGGAGCGCCCAAGTCGTACGATTGGGATCAAGGCCTCGCTCGAAGCGGAAGGAGGAGTCGCTATTGACACCTAGGCGACGGGCGGTCTTACGCACCGAGGTAGCGTTGAAGTTCGCGGCCTCGAGGAAGATATCCGTCGTCGTCTCCGTCGTACCCGAATCTAGGCCACCCATCACGCCACCGACACAGAGCGGCTCGCCCGTCTTCGAGGCGATGACGAGGTCACGATCAGAGAGGGTCACTTCGCTCTTGTCCAGGAGGGTCATCTTGCACTCACCGGCGAGCTTCACCGAGAGAGCGCCAGCGGTCTTCTCCAGATCATAGGCATGCAGGGGCTGACCGAACTCATGGAGGACGAAGTTCGTCACGTCGACGACATTATTGATCGGACGCAGGCCGAGCGTCTCCAGAGTATGTCGTAGCCAGTCGGGGCTCTCTGTGACCTTCAGGCCACGGATCACGAGCCCTTCGAAGCGAGGACACAGGGTAGGATCGACTTCGATGGACACGGGGAGGGGACAAGCTCCCTCGGGAGAAGCGATGACCTCGGGGAGGGTAGCCACCGTGGGCTTCCCTCGCTGGGTCAGATAAGCAGCTAGGTCACGAGCGACGCCGTAGTGCGAAGTAGCATCGACACGATTGGGTGTGATGTCCACCTCGATCACCGTGTCGGAGCTCACGCCGAAGTACTCGGCAGCGGGCGTACCTACCTGGACACTATCGGCATCCAGCAGGATGATACCACTATCGTCATACCCTACGCCGATCTCCACCTCACTGCAGAGCATGCCGAAGCTCTCTACGCCACGGATCTTGCTCTTCTTGATGGTGAAGGTCTCATCGCCCGAGCCTAGGACGGTGCCTAGAGTCGCTACGACGACGGCTTTGCCTGCAGCTACGTTGGGAGCGCCACAGACGATCTGTAGGGGGGCTTCGCCTCCTATATCTACCGTGGTGACGTGGAGGTGGTCAGAGTTGGCATGTACCTCGCAGGTCAAGACCCGACCGATGACCAGCCCCTTGAGCCCTCCAGGTATAGATTCGACTTCTTCTACTCCTCCTACCTCTAGACCTATAGAGGTGAGTGCCGTAGCGACTTCGTCTGGAGTCAGATCAGTGGCTACATAGCGTCGCAGTAGATCGTAGGATATGTTCATATTGGTTCGCTTATCGAATAGCTAGTATCCGTCAATAACGTTAATTTAGGATACAAATGTACGAAAAGCCTAGTAGAAACGAGGTGACGGAGCTTCCGCCCCTAGGGCGAAGGCATACTCCATCACGAGGGATAAGCCCCAGGGGGAATACCCGCTTGGGATAAGGGGAAGAGGCACCCCCAAAAAACGACCTACCGTAGGTCGTCAAAAAA
>NZ_KI259258.1:445179-446970 GCF_000467855.2 Porphyromonas sp. oral taxon 278 str. W7784 | reverse complement strand
ACCCACGGTAGGTCGCATCGGCGACCTACCGTGGGTCCCTTTTGCCCCCTTCCTGAGGCCCTTGATTTCGGGCTCGGCTGACCCTCGCGAGGAGCGACCGTGAAGGAGCAGGTCTGGGAGAGGGAATAGCTGGGATGAGACGATCGTCTCGTCGCTATTCTCCGAGTATCTCGGCCTTGTGTGCCAGGTAGGTAGAGATATCCTTATCCCCACGCCCGCTCACCGTCAGGACGACTACATCCTCTCTCTGGAACTTCATGTGAGGAAGGAGGGCCAAGGCGTGGCTACTCTCCAGCGCTGGGATTATCCCCTCCAGACGGGTAAGCTCGAAGGCAGCACGCAGGGCTTCATCGTCATTGATCGAGAGCACCTCGGCACGCTCCTGCACCGCTATCTGAGAGATCAGCGGGCCGATGCCAGGGTAATCCAGGCCAGCGGAGATCGAATAGGGCTCTTGCACCTCCCCCTCGGGCGTCTGGATGACGAGCGTACGACTTCCGTGCAGGACACCCTCGGTACCGATATTGATGGTCGCAGCGGTCGCTCCGCTATCCATCCCATGACCGCCCCCTTCTCCTAGGACGATGCGGACACGGGGATCATCGAGGTAGTGGTACATCGTGCCCGCTGCGTTGGACCCGCCTCCGATGCAGGCGAGCAGGTAGTCGGGATAGTCACGCCCCTCCTTCTCCTGCAGCTGAGCCTTGATCTCCTTGCTGATGACACTCTGCAGACGGGCTACCATATCGGGATAGGGATGTGGCCCTACTGCCGATCCGATCAGATAGAAGGTATCTTCGGGCTGGGAGCACCAAGCCAAGAGGGCCTCATTCACGGCGTCCTTGAGCGTCTGATTACCGCTTTTCGCTGGGATGACGGTAGCACCGAGCATCCTCATACGCTCGACATTGACATGCTGGCGCTCTACGTCGATGGCCCCCATATATATGTGGCACTCCATGCCCATGAGGGCGCAGGCCGTGGCGGTCGCTACTCCGTGCTGACCGGCACCTGTCTCGGCGATGATCCGATGCTTACCCATCTTCTTGGCCAGAAGGATCTGCCCTAGGGCATTGTTGATCTTGTGTGCTCCCGTGTGATTGAGATCTTCACGCTTGAGGTAGATCTTCGCACCATATCTTTCGCTCAGACGGCGGGCATGGTAGAGGGGGCTGGGTCGACCTACGTAGTCACGTAGTAGGGTGTGGAACTCATCCTGGAAGTCCTTGCTCTCGATGACGCTCAGGTATGTATCTTGAAGCTCTCTGATAATCGGCTCGAGGATGGCGGGGACGAAGGCGCCACCGAAGTCGCCATAAAAACCATTGGAATCTACTTGGAAGGGTGTCATAAAAGTGGGGAAGTTTTGAGTGAAGGGTTAGAGCTAAGTAAAGGCTCCTGGCAGGTGACGTCATTCCTGCGACTCGTGTACCTACGACAAAGAGGCTTGCCGTGAGTCACGACAAACCTCTATTATGCTACTGATGGATTTACAATAGGGACAAGCAACGCCTAACTCACGATATCGCTATCTTGAGTGCGCCACCAACCTATATTGTACATCCGAGTGATCATATTCTCTTATGCATCGTAGCCGTCGACCGACGGCATCATTTATGCTTTGTTTCGGCAAAGGTAGAAGGATTTCCCGAAACGACCAAGCCTCCCCACCCCGACCCTCAAAGCTGAAGGATCCTCTTTCATGCCAAAAACAGACCCCGTCGAATACCCGCTTGGGAAGCGGGCTAGAGACACCTCCAAAAACGACCTACCGTAGGTCGTCGAAAAAAC
>NZ_KI259258.1:429960-445079 GCF_000467855.2 Porphyromonas sp. oral taxon 278 str. W7784 | reverse complement strand
ACCCACGGTAGGTCGCATCGGCGACCTACCGTAGGTTTCTTTTGCCCCCTTCCCAAAGCTCTTGATTTCTACCTCCGCTCGTCCTTGGGCCGAACAAGCGAAGAGATTTGCTCGGCGCTACGGCTATTTGATATATCTAACCTTTTATCTAACTTTGGTGTGAAGGAAGGGAGAAACCCTCCACAGTCCCTATCCTCAACGTATGTCACACACCCCTACAGGGGAACTAAAAGCTATTCAACTATGGACATCAGAATTCAAGCCATCCACTTCGATGCCACAGAGCAGCTCAAGGCATTCATCCAGAAGAAGCTCGATAAGCTCAATCGCTTCGCCGATGACATCCAAGGCGCCGAAGTCGTCCTAAAGGTTGTCAAGCCCGAAATCTCTAACAACAAGGAAGCATCCATCAAGCTCAAGGTCAACGGCCCTGACTTCTTCGTAGACAAGACTGCAGATAGCTTCGAGGAGGCTATAGATAACTGCATCGATGTACTGAAGCGCAAGCTCGAGAAGCATAAGGAAGCCTAAGCCGTACCGAGCCAGCCTCGATACACAAGAGCCCCCAGTAGAGCGTACCTACTGGGGGCTTCCTTTTACCCTAGGATGAGGGGAGAGAGTCCCCCTCGATACGCTGGTCTCCCCTCTAGAGGAAGCCAGCCGACCTCTAGGCGGTGACCGGCAGTAGATAGAGAAGCCCCAGACCTTCGCTCTGCGAGGGTCTGGGGCTTATGCTTAGGGATTACTCGGAGCGGGAGCTACCGAGCCAGCCGAGTGTCTAGCAGTAGAAGTAGCGATCGACAAGCTCCTTGAGGAACTTAGGATCGGCCTGTGCCTTAGCACGGAGATCCTGGTCTTGGTAGGCCTCGAGGTTGCGGATCAGCATGTCGATGGTCACTGGATCGAAGACACCACGAGCTTCGTAGATAGCACGGTGCTGACGTAGGCGCTCTGCCGAGGCGACGCACGAAGCAGGCAGGCTGTCCAGGTGGGCTACAGCACCTGCGAACTCATCCTTGTGGATGTTCACAGCCACATAGGTATCCTTGGCGAGCTGCTCGGCATTGTCGATCTCGAAGCCATGGCGGACAGCGGTACAGATACCTGCCAGCAGAAGGTAGATATTAGCTGAGCCGTCCGAAGCACGGAATTCGATCGTCTGCTTGTTGGTGTAGCGCTTGTCGCTGGGCTTTTCGAGGGGGTTGATGATGCTACACATATCTACGTCTGCGCTCCATCCTAGGGGTACACGTACCAGAGCCGAGCGGTTGCGGTCGCCCCAGCATACCGTGGTAGGCGCTTCCTGATGAGGTACGAGACGGAGGTAAGATGTGGGGTTCGTATTCCCGAAGGCCGTGAGCGAAGCAGCCAGACTCATCATACCAGCCACTGCCTTGTGTGCGGTAGCCGTGAGTTCACCAGCCTTGTCGACGTACTGGTTGATACCGTTCTTGTCGACGATCTTGGTGTGGACGTGCATCCCGCTACCCGCCTTACCGACGATGATCTTAGGTGCGAAGGTGACCTTAAGCCCCATTCTCCATCCGAGCTCGAAGAGTATCCACTTGCCGAGCTGGAGGTGCTGAGCAGCCTGCTCGACGGGCACGGGGAGGAATTCGATCTCGTTCTGCTCATAGTTGAGCCCATCGGCCATGAAGTTCCCTACTTCGCCGTGGCCGTACTTGATCTGACCGCCACACTGGCAGATGAGGCGCATCGCCTCGGTACGGAAGTCGATCTGCTTGCTGAAGGGGCCCATCTCGTGGTAGCCACGCTGGTCGACAGCTTCGTAGCCATCCTCCTGCTCACCGATGACGTAGTACTCGAGTTCGCCCATGGCGTAGAACTCTAGGCCACCCGTCACTTCACGGAAGGCCTTAGCTGCACGGCGGAGGATCTCATCGGGTGCTGCCGAGAGAGGCTGACCGTTCTTGTCCATGTAGGCGCAGAAGAAGGAGATCGTGTCCTCATCCGTGAAGGGATCCATGAAGGCCGAGGCGAACTGAGGCACGACATACAGGTCAGACGAACCAGCTTCCATCAGGCCGGGGAAGAGGCTAGAGCCGTCTACACGTTCGCCCGAGGAGAGCACTTCGTCGAGGTATTCAGCATCCTGGATGACGAAGTTCAGCACCTTGAGATGCCCATCAGCTGCCGTGTAGCGGAAGTTGACTTTGTGGATGTCATTGTCGAGGATGTACTTGATGATGTCGGCCTTAGTGAAGGCTTCTGGATTCTTCCCGATAGCACGCACTATGGGATTGAGGCTGTACTGCATAGTTGTTTGATGTAGGTGTTTAGTATGTACGTCAGGGGGGCGTCTCATCCTGCGGGTGAGGTGTCGCCACCCAGGGACTTCATTAGTGTATTTGCTCTAAGCGGTGATCTAGCGTTTGGACGATCTCTACGAGACCATGGAGTTGGGTGAGGAGGTCGAAGACAGCATCCTCGCTCAGGACTCCCTGAGGGAGATCTTCGGGGAAGAGCCCCCGATTGCTATCCTCGTAGTCACGCTGCCACTGGGGCGAGCTGTAGTAGGTGATGAGCCTCTCGAGACTCTGGACGTCAGCGGTCATAGCCTCCAGGAGAGCCTCTCCCCTGTTGCCGAGGTCCACCCATCGATTGAGAGCGTCCTCCATCTCACGTACTCGTGCGATGCGTCCTTCGTCCATATCCTGAGTCTTCGAATGCACTAGCAAATATACAACATTAAAGTAGTACAAACTACCCCCTACGACACACAATCCTCGACACTATTCTCCGGCCTAAGACGAAGCCCCTAGAGCCGAGCTACTTGACCGAGGCCTCGAAGGGGGAAAATTCCCTACCAAACAGCCCCCCTTTCCCTGGGGAAAACCCTTCCTCCAAGCACTCGGCGAAGGAGCCCAACACGAAGGGACATAGAAACGACCTACGGTAGGTCGCATCGGCGACCCACAGTGGGTCGTCAAGACGACCTACAGTAGGTTTTTTCAGCGACCTACCGTAGGTCGTTTTTTACCCCTCCCAAAGCCTCTCAACAAAAGGCCTCTCTGGAGGGGCATCTTCCCCCGCCTCGAAAAGAAAAGAGTACGACCCGAGGAGTCTCCTCCCCGAGCCGTACTCCTTCTCAGATCCGCACTGATCCGATCAGCGCTCCTCTACATACGAGAGCGGAGTGCCTTAGCATTCTCACCGAGCTCCTTGCTCGAGAGCGAAGCCCCGAAGGAATAGGAGACTCCGACATCGAAGGTACGAAGTGGCATGTAGTTGACGACCTCGATCTTATTCCCCTCGGAGACCATCGTGAAGTGGCTGTCCGTACGAATGAGGTTGTTGAGATTCGTCGTAAGGCGTAGCTTACCCTCGAGGAGGGCATAGGAGAGACCCACCCCCGTGAAGCACATCGAGGAGATGCGCCCCCCGTTAGCGACCTGAGGGGAGAGGTAGGCGAGGAAGAAGGTACCGGTGAAGGTCTTCGAGGGGTTGAAGAAGACCGTCCCATTGAGGCTAGCGCTGTAGGAGAAGCCCTTGTTCTCGCTCCGGGTCTGCCCCTGCTGAGCAAGATTGGAGGAGGTATAGTACAGGCTCTGCTGCACGTAGCACTGCAGGAAGGAGAGCGAGGTGAAGTGGTAGCTATTCTCCAGACCGAAACTGTACTGCGTCTCAGCGTTGTCCGTCTGGTAGCGTGCTTCGTTGGTCTTGGGGTCGAGGGTGAGGACCGCTGCGATCCCATCCCAGAGATAGGAACCCGTGGCCTGGAAGTTCAGCTTCCCTCCGAAGGTATAGCCGAGTGTCACCGAACCCCGCTTCGAAGCCCGAAGGTCCTCCTTCCCCATCACCAGAAGATACCGGTTCTCATAGAAGGGATAGGGTGAGAGCTGGCTGAAGTGTGGGCGGTCGAGGCGTACCGTCCCTTCGAGGTTGAAGGCATGGCGCTCACTGGGGTTGTAGCCCAGATAGACCGTGGGGAAGAAGTTGACATAGTCCTTGAGGTTGAGGCGGGCCTGCCCCTTAGATTCGCCCGCAGCATGGGTGTACTCCATACGCAGACCGCCACGGAGCTCCCACTGCTCCGACAGAGGCTGAGTGACGTCGGCATAGAGGGCGTAGACATGCTCGTCGAAGAGGGTCGCATCGTCCCGCTTCCCTAGCGTCGTGTGGCGATGATAGGTATTGCGGTTGTCGGTACGTGTCCACGTTCCCTTCGCCCCCATACTGAGGATCGTCTTCCCTAGAGGCAGGGTCAGATCCACATTCGTCAGGTAGGAGCGGGTACGCTGTCTCGTAGCAGAGGTATAGGCGAAGTCTAGATCAGGGAGGCGATGCCCCTGTGGGGTCTCGGAGACCGAAGCGAAGTCATGATCTCCCGACGAGGTGTAGCCGACATAGTCAGCGTCCCAGGAGATCTTGCGCCCAGGAGCGCTGGCAAAGGTCTTCTCCAGATGAAGGTTCAGCGAGCTATAGCCCACGTAGTTATCTTCGAGTCCTTGGGCGGGGACGCCGAGGAGTTGCTCTCGGCCTCCCGAGGGAAGCATCTTATAGTTCTTCGTGATATCCGTGATGGTGGACTTCTGCCACTCTGGTGTGTAGGAGGCCGTGACCCCCATCGTGAGCTCTGGGGTGAAGGCGTAGTCCAGCCCGCCACGGATCCCGTAGTCCTTGCTCTTGAGCTTCATCTGGCTGAGGCTCTCCGAATAGAGGGCCGCCGAAGGGTAAGTCTTGTAGGTGTCGAAGTTTGACTTGTAGTCGTAGGTCGAGCCGTTGAGGGTGAGCGAAGCCGAGACCTTCCCCTGCTGATAGTTCAGATTGGTAGAGGCATTGTAGCTTGACTGACCTCGCTCCAGACCATAGCCGAGCGAAGCACTCCCCCCGAGGTAATCGTTCTTCGCCCGCTTGAGGACAATATTGAGGATCCCGGCATTCCCCTCTGCTTCGTACTTGGCAGGAGGCGTGGTGATCACCTGCACCTCAGCGATATCCTCCTGGGTGTAGGAGCGTAGGAGGTCGACCAGCGCCTTACCTGAGAGGCGGACACGCTTATCGTTGATCAGGACGATGACCTTGCCTCGGCCGATGATCGAGACAGCCTCATCAGTGACATGGAGTCCAGGGGTCTTCTTCAGCACATCTAGCGCATTCTGTGCCCCGAGGGCAAGTTGCTCCGCATCGAAGACCAAGCGGTCCGCTCGACGGCTTATGATGGGGCGCTTGGCCGTGACCTCTACTGCCTTGAGCTCCTGAGCATCCTCACGAAGGAGGAGCCCCCCGAGGTCAAGTGTCCCCTCCCTTAGCGTCAGGCTCTTGAGGAAAGGCTCGTAGCCGAGGGCCCGCACTTCGAGGAGGTAATCCCCCGCAGAGACCGGTAGGTGGAAGGCGCCTAGTGAGTCGGTCACCGCTCCCGTCACCATAGTACTGTCCTTCGGGGAGCGCAGGAGGACATTGGCGAACTCTACAGGGGTGCGATCGCTAGAGCGTAGTAGGATGCCACGGATAGCCGTCCTAGGTGTCTGTGCCCATGTACCCCCGATCGCCAGCAGGGAGCATAGGAGTAGGAAGATGGATCGTTTCATAATTGACAGGTGTGATCAATCAGTATTACACAGCAAAGGTACATATTCTTCCGAATCATGCAACACCCTAGGGACATTCTTCTCCTCACAACTGCAGACGGGAGGGCTCTACGAAAGGAAAGGGGTGGTTTTCACTGAAGGGGAAGGAACGGCTTCTACGGGCACCGAAGGAGGGCTCTAGCGAGCGAAAAGAAACAGCCTCAGCGATGGAGCTAGCTCCGTCGCTGAGGCTGTATTAAGGGAGAGACACAGGTCGTCTCTGCTCGTTACCTATGGGTATTCGTCCGAATGGCTACGGGTGCTTCACCCGACTTCGTACGGGTCTTCTCCGAGGCTACTTCTTACTGAAGACGACTTCCTCCAGAGGTACTTCGGTGAAGGTAGGGAAGGTAGCTCCCGCCTCGACCTTAGCGTCGGAAGTGACGAAACTCGCCACTAGCGAAGTACCAGCGACTACCCCCTTAAAGCCCTTGAGGATAGTGATGCGAGCGAAGGGAGTCGTCTTCTTGTAATCCTCGATATAGACCGTGTCGCCCGACAGGTGGCAGGCAATGTTGTACTTCATCTCCCCCATAGGCGACCCGGCATAGTTCAGGCGGAGCTGGACTTCCTCGGGACTATTGAAGTGGAGGGTAAAGGTCCCTGTAGAGTCGGCCCACTCTGTACCAGAGAGGTGATGGACGTCCGCTGGGGTCTGCTTCTGAGCCTCCTTGCACGAGGAGAAGACGAGCCCACAGAAGAGCGCTACGAGCGCTAAGGGGAAGAGCATCGATTGCTTGTTCATTCGCTTATCTTGTCGTTATAATTAGGGATCAAGAGGTGCCACTACCCTCCACGGGAAGGTACTCTAGGTAGCGGTGCGACAAAGAAACAAGGAATCAGCCTGATGCACAATCATCGCATCTAGGTATTTTCCCTAGCCATCTCCCTACTTCTGGGGAGAAGACTGGAGCTGGGCGATACAGCGGGCGAGCGAGGCCTGCCAGTGGGGGAGCTCCAGAGCGAACGTAGCCTTGAGACGGGACTTATCGAGGACGGAGTAGGCGGGCCTCTGAGCTCGTGTCGGGTACTCAGCACTACGTATGGGGAGGATCTTACAGGTGCTCCCCGTGAGCTGGCGTACTGCTTCCGCTAGGTCGTACCAGGAGCAGACCCCCTCGTTGCTATAGTGGTAGATCCCCTGCTTCTCCAGTGCTCCCCGCTCGGCGAACTCATAGATGAAGCTTGCCAAGTCCCCTGCCCACGTGGGCGAACCGACCTGATCAAAGACCACCCGAAGCTCCTGGCGCTCGCTCTGGAGGCGACACATCGTCTTGACGAAGTTCGCCCCGTAGGCCGAATAGAGCCACGAGGTGCGCAGGATCAGATGCCTTACTCCCGAGGCAAGGATGGCTTCCTCACCGAGGCGCTTGCTTCTGCCATAGACACCGAGGGGAGCCGTCGGTGCCTCCTCGGTATAGGGCGTATGGGCATCGCCCGAGAAGACATAGTCGGTAGAGACATGCAGGAGGAAGGCATCCATCCGCTTAGCTAGGCGGGCAAGTGTGGCCACGGCTTGATGGTTGACCAGGTCGGCCTTCTCTGGCTCGTCCTCCGCACGATCTACAGCCGTGTAGGCAGCGGCATTGATGATGAGCTGGATGGCGTGTGCCTCTAGATAAGCCTCCAGAGCCGAGGCATCCGTGAGGTCGAGACGAGCTCTGTCAGCGAAGTGGTAGGTATGCTGGCTCGAGCGAGTCCGCACGGCTTCCTGGAGCTCCTGCCCCAGCTGTCCACCCGCACCTGTTACTAGGATATTCATCTATAGCATGGTGTTGATACCAAAGAAAGGGTGAGGCTCGTCGTATAGCCTCACCCTTTCTCTTAGGAGGTGCTCCCTACTATCTCCGACGTCCGAGGATACGGAGGAGGTAGAGGAAGAGGTTGATGAAGTCAAGATAGAGGCCCAGAGCTCCGATCAAGGAGACGCGCTTAGACAACTCTTCGTCGCCCGCTGCTTCCCAGAGCATCTGCTTTATCTTCTGCGTGTCATAAGCAGTGAGCCCGACGAAGATGAGAACCCCTGCGTACGTGGTGATCCACATCAGTGTAGCACTGGCGAGGAACCAATTGACGACGCTAGCGATGATCAGTCCAATAAGGGCCATATACAGCAGGCTTCCCCAGCGGGAGAGGTCACGCTTAGTCACGTAGCCGAAGAGAGCCATCGCCCCAAACGTCCCTGCTGTGACGAAGAAAGTCGAGGCAATAGAGGCTTCGGTATAGATGTAGAAGATAAGGCTAAGCGTCAGCCCGTTGAGCACCGAGTACAGAGCGAAGGAAGCCGTAGCCACGGGGACACTGAGCTTCATGATCTGAGACGATAGGAACCACACCAGAGCAAGCTCGGCGATGAGGAGCCCATAGAAGAGGAAGCTTGATCCCGAGAAGAGGTAGGAGGTGAAGTTTGAGTCCGCTGCGAAGATCGCCGTGAGACCAGTGATAGCTAGACCGAGGGCCATCCAGACAAAGGTGCGCTGGACTGCTTGCTTCACGAGTGAGGGGAACTCATAGGCGAACTGGCTGTGCTGAGCGCCTTCCTGAGTAGAGATCTGAGAATTATCCATAGTGTTTATGAGTGAATTGCCTAGGTAGGAGGGCTAAGCCCCCCATCCCTCCGCTAGAAGCGGAAGGACAGGGTAGCTATTGCCTTGTGACGGAAGTTACTTTCGCTGATCGCCTTCATCCCATCAAGGGCATCGGGGCGTACCTTCCCTGCACGAATGTCGGCGTCAGAAGCATCGAAGTACGTGCCGTAGTCATTGAGATAGGGGAAGGCGAACGTACGTGCCTTACTCTCGGTATAGACGTAAGCTAGATCGAGGGAGAGTGTCGGCGTGAGGCGGAAGCCAGCACCGAGGGAGAAGCTGTTCACAGCGTCAGGCAGGGTATAGTGTACCATAGGCCCAGAGACGAGGGCCTCGGTCTTAGCCTGGTCTCCCTTGAGGAGCGCATTCTTCACCGGCGAGGAAGAGTAGCGGTAGCCCGTACGCAGAGCGATACGTGGCGTAAGCATTCCCTCCATGCCGAGGCGAATAGTATGTACACCGCCGTAGTTAGTCTGAAGGCGAGCATTATCCTCTTCGAAGCCTGCATCGCTCGACTCGTAGCCGTCGGCGGAGGAGTTAGTCAAGCGCAGAAGCCCGAGCGTCGCATACTCGTAGTCGGCACTAATGATACCATGATGGCCGACGACAAAGGCGCCACTAAGGTCGAAGCGCCAGGGCCCACGAAGGTTGTACGCTGTAGCTCCAGAGTTAGGAGTACCGACAGAGCCGACCTTGCCCTGAGCTACACCTCGTCCCTCCGCCTGGAAGTCCATCTTCATAGTATAGAAGGTGGGGCTATAGACGGAAGCTCCGAGACGCAGGCCTTCGGCTACCTCATAGATCATCCCGAGACCAAGGCGTGCGCCGAAGCCCGAGACGCTCTTGCGGTTGAGGAGCGTCAGTGAAGAGTTCTCACGGAAAGCCTCTCTGTAGTAAGAGCTGAGCTCGTAGTCAAGCGAGGAGAGCGTCAGTGTCCCCCCGAAGTGAAGCGCATCGTTGGCCTCATAGCCGAGCGCTATATCGTAGTCGGTGATAGACCCCTTCTCACGAAGCAGGAGGTTAGCCTGATCGGGCAGACCTATGCTGGGCTGTGGGTAGGGCTTACCACTAGGATCGGTATTGAATATGTAGTTCGAGTGGAAGCGCTTCCCCGATTGATTGATCCAGCCGGAGCCAGCACCAAGGATAGAGATCCAAGGTACATAAGCGTTGGAGAAAGCATCTTTCGACTGAAGGTAGCCTAAGGAGAAATAGCGGTCGACCTCCCGTAGGCGTGCGTTGTCGAAGCGAGCGCCATTGGTACGCCCTGCAGCGTAGTCAGCCAGAGAGGTGAAGCCTCCTTCCTTGGGCAGGAGAGCCTCGGCATTGAGCTCCCGGTCGAAGCGTCCCGCATTGCGGATCCCAAAGGCAAAGGACAGCGGGCCACGAGTGGCTCTATTCGTCCCGGCCTGATAGTAGAACTCCTCGAAGAGGAACTTCCCCCCGAGAGCCGTCTCCGTGGTCTTGCCATACCAAGAGCCTCGGTCAGAACCATAGCCTCCCCCTAGCGTTAGGGAGAGACGGTTGGCGCCACGATAGAGGGAGATCCCTGCTGGATTGCGCACCAGCGAAGAGGCTTCGGAGCCGACAGCCCCCATAGCACCTGAGAGGGCGGCAAAGCGTGCCGACCCTGCAGGCTCATAGGGAGACGCTAGACGGAGAGCCTCGGTCTCACTCTGCGCTGAGAGGGAGAGGGGCAAGAGGCTGAGCGCCACCATGCCCAAGATCTTATGCTTGTAGGTCATCGGTCTGAATATCTAGTGAAGTGGAGGATGAAGCAGAGCTCGTCCGACGGCTCTTAGCGTCGACGAGGGGGCGTGGTAGAGCCACCGCCTCCGGAGTTCTGCGAGCTATTCGACTGCGAAGCACTGCGGTCATAGCTTCTCTGGGGATAATAGTCGTAGGTACGCTGGGGCTCCTGGCGTCTCTCTTGCTGACTGCGGGAAGCGTCCCAGTAGCCTCTATTGTCCTGATCGGTGGAGTACTGGTCGTAGGAGCGTGGAGCATTGATGTAGCCTCCATCACGCACAGAGGAGTAAGCGGAGTAGCCTGAGCGTTGGGATCCCGAGCGAGCGCCATGCGAATAGGGATTGTTGTAGTAGTGCTCCCTGTAGACACGGGTAGCTGCTCCAGCAGCGTAGCCATAGTAGTAGCCGGGATAGTAGTCGTAGTAGCTACCATAGCCGTAGCCATAGCCTGATCCGTAGTAGCCTCCATAGTAGCCACGATAGTAGCCATAGTAGTAGGGGTCATAGTAGCCCCCGTACCAGCTACCGTAGTAGCGAGGGTAGCCCCAGTAGGAGCCATAGCTATAGTAGGGATCATACCACGAGCCCCAGCCCCAGCTAGCACCCCAGCCGTAGCGACTGCCCCAGTAGGGGTCACGGGAGCCCACACGTACATATACGTCGGAGCCGGCATAGCGGTAGTCGAGGTCGGAGTACCAGGGGTCGGCATCTATATAGACACGGCGTGCTCCCTGGATGGTCATCGAGCCACTCCCGTAGAAGCGACTCAGGCGTGAGGAGTAGGGACCATATACTTCGGGGTCAGACTCTCCACGGTAGGCGCTGGAGCGCTGCTCCTTGAGCAGGCGTCCTAGCTCAGCTCGGGTCAGGGTGATGGTATCCTCGGGGAGGGTGAGATGGCCGTTATAGGCATCGAGCTCACGATCCGCTTGCTTCTTCTTATAGGTAGCGATGAGCGCTGCCTGCTCTTTCTCCCAAGCTTCACGCTCGGCACGCTCGGCGGCTCGGCGGAGCTCAGCCTTACGGCGCTCTTCCTTATCTATCTTACGCAGATCACTGCGACGATAGTAGGCATCATCGAGGTACTTATTGTCCGTCTGCCCGAGAGCAGTCGTTCCCCATAGGAGACCTACTCCTACGAGGAGGAATAGCTTCATTGTCTTCATAAGTCCAGTAGCGTCTTTGTGATTAAGTCATTCAAACGTGCGCCCCCTTCTCTCTACCAGCTCCAGCGCCTCACTCTGAGGCGGGATAAGGGGAGCTAGGCTGGGGGCATAGTGGCGGTAAAGTTACCCTTTCTTCCCTAAATACAAACAACTGACCAGAGCGCATAGTTGTGACAGATTGTCTCATGATCGCAGTATTTGTCGTCAGGATGACTTTAGATGGGTACTTACAGGAGTCATTCGTACAACCTCTCTAAGACGCCTCCTAGGGCTGTCGTCGGAGGTATAGATCTAGCTCGGTAGGCTTCCCGAGGGTGGGAGCTGGGTAGCACCATGCTCAGAGCCTCCCGTCCCCGTCGCTTCCTCCTCGGCGAGCTGCCTGAGCGTCCGATGGTAGTAGGCTATGGTCGAGACGAGAGCACTACTCATACGTAGCGAGAGGCTATCGATAGGCGTGCCAGCCATGAGGAAGGTCTCCACTGTGAAAACGACATCGCCTGCTTCATCGATATAAGCCTTACCGACCTTCTGGTCGTAGTTCGTCTTATCGCAAGCCCTGTGCAGGAGCGACAGCTCCTTATCTTCGAAGGAACTCCGCTCGAAGGTCGCCATCACCAGCAGGAACTCAGGATCGTCCTCTCGGTAGCAGAAGTAGCAGAAATAGCCCTCATTCTTGTACTCTATTCGGATCTCGGTATCACGGGTCGGGCGGAAGCCTGCCTTCGTGAGCGCCTCCAGGATCGTCGGGAGTACCGTCGAGGGGACAAGAGCGGTATTTATCTTCTTTGTGAACTTGCCAAACAGGGCCATCGCTTTCTGTCAATAGGAGCTAATATCGTGGGTCTCTTGAGGCGAGGGACTCTGCCTCTCACCTTCTATACAAAGATACTTCATTTGCCCCACTCCCTCCCCGCACACTAGCGGAGCGAACCTACTCAATCGGGGCGAGCCCTAGAGCAAGCGCCCTCCCTTCTCCCCTACGATCACCGAAGTGACTAGACGAGAGAAGGGAGGGCGCTTCCATTGGTGGACCTGACGAGGGCTAAGGTCTAACTCGGGAGCATCCCCGAGGGAGGCAGGAGGGAGGAGTCGGTCTTCGAGCCAGCTCGCCCCGCTTCTTCTTCCTCGGTGAGTTGCTTGAGCGTCCGATGGAAGTAGCTATCTATCGAGCAGAGGACTTTATTCATCCTCAGGGCAAGACGCTCAATAGGCACCCCCGGCATGATGAAGGCTTCCACCGAGAGGACGATATCGCCATTGTCCTTGAGGTAAGCCTTGCCGACCTTCTGGTCGTAGTCCGTCCGAGAGCATGCCTTCAGCAGGAGTGCTTCATCGTAGCGCTCGTAGTCCGTTCGGTCGAAGGTGGCTCGTACCAGCAGGAACTCAGGATCGTCTTCCCGATAGTAGAAGTAGCAGACGAGCCCATCCGTCTTATACATGACTCGTACCTCCTTATCTCGCTCGGGGCAATAGCCTTCCTTAGCAAGCGCCTCCATGATCTGAGGTAGTACGGTGGAGGGATCAAAAGGGGTATCTTTCTTCTTCGTGAACTTATCAAAGAGTGCCATAGCTAATCAATCATACAGGTAAGTATCGTAGCTCTAGGGGAGGAGGAACTAGCCCTCCCCACCCACTCTACAAAGGTAGGCATTTCCCCTACCCTACTTTCGCTTCCTCAGCGAGCCCCTGGAGCGTCTCGTGGAAGAAGGCAATGGTCGAGGCAAGTGCCTTCCTCATATATAGTGTAAGGAGACCAATAGGCGTACCCCAG
This sequence comes from Porphyromonas sp. oral taxon 278 str. W7784, assembly GCF_000467855.2. GTDB lineage: Bacteria > Bacteroidota > Bacteroidia > Bacteroidales > Porphyromonadaceae > Porphyromonas. Next base: position 432,215 of record NZ_KI259258.1, on the reverse strand, counting down.
GGGAGGAAGTTCTCCACCGTGAAGGAGAGATCGCCTTGCTCGTCGATGTAGGCCTTACCCGCCTTCTGGAGGCAATTGGTCTTGGCGCAAGCTCGGAGCAGGAGTAGCTCCTCCTCCGTACCGAAGGCGCCTCGCTCGAAGTTCGCCTGCGCCATCAGGAAGTCAGGCTCGTCCTCTCGGTAGCAGAAGTAACTGAGGACACTACCCTCTGCATACTTCACCAGCGTAGCACTCTCACGCACGGGGCTGAAGCCTGCCTCGGTGAGTGCCTCCATGACCGCAGGGAGTACCATAGAGGGAGCGAAAGCGGCACTTCCCTGCTTCTTGAACTTATCAAAGAATGACATAGCTTCTGAGTGATTGATTGTGATAGGAGAAAGCGTCTCCTTGAGGGAAGAGGGCTAGCTGGGTAGGCTACCCGAGGGTGGAATCAGTGTGGAGCTCGTGTCTGCGTCCCCCTTCTCGGCCTTTTGCACCTCGGAGACCGCTCTAAGTGTCCGATGGAAGAAGGCGAGGGTCATCTCCAGAGCCCTACACATGTGTAGAGTGAGGGGAGCAAGAGGCGTGTCCGGCAGGATAAAGGACTCCACCGTAAAGGTCAAGCCTCCCTCCTCGTCGATATAAGCCTTGCCCGCCTCCTGGGTCGCATTCATACGAGAGCAAACCTGATAAAGGAGGAGCTCGTCGACATGTCTATAGCCGTCAGGCTTGAAGGAGGCTTGTGCGAGCAAGAACTCAGGATCATCCTCTCGATAGAAGAAGTAGCAGGGATTGCCCTTATTCTTATAGATGATACGCATCTGGCCATCACGCTGAGGGCAGTAGCCTTCTTGAGCGAGGACCTCGAGGATCGTAGGAAGGACCGTGGAGGGAGTGAAGGTCGCTCCACCCCTCTTCAGGAACTTATCAAGGAGGGATATAGGCAATAGGTAATCAGATATACTTGTGTTGAATCTCAAAGCAAGAAGCAACTGCTCTACGAGCGACACGACGGTAGGCAGTTGCCCATCCCTTCCATCACCCGAGACCGAGGAGCAAGCATCTCAAGGCTCTTCCCGTTACTCCGTCTTATCTCCAGTAAGATCCCTGTAAGTGAAATAGAAGAAGGCAGTCGCCGCAGCTAGCGCCTTCGCCATGTGTAGCGCAAGACGATCGATAGGGCTACCGGAGGGGATGAGGGCCTCCACGGTGAGCATTAGGTCTCCTTTCTCATCGATATAAGCCTTACCCGCCTTCTGGCTTGCATTCACCTTCGCACAGACCTGATGAAGTAGTAGCTCGCTACCAGTGGGGATGGTTTCACGCTGGAAGCAGACCTGTGCGAGCAGGAACTCAGGATCTCTTTCGCTGTACCAGAAGTAGCAGTAGAGGCCGTCATCGTCATAGACTACACAGACATCGGTATCACGCTGAGCTTTGTATCCTGCTTGATTAAGCGTCTCGATGATCGCAGGAAGGACGGAGGAGGGAGCAAAAGTCTTATTCTCTTTCTTGGTGAACCTGTCGAAAAGTGACATCGCTAGTAATTACTTGAATGGGTTATTATGGACTCTTGAGGCGAGGGATGAGGATCCTCGTCCGCCACATAGAGGTATTTCACTTAGTCTACTTCCGCTGGCTTCCTCCCCAAGAGCTCCTCGAGTATTTGGTAGAAGGATGCTAGTGCCACCCCTAGAGCACGGCTCATATGTAGCGCAAGGGGAGCAAGGGACACGCCTGCAAAAAGGAAGGTCTCTACGGCTACAACGACATCGCCCTCCTCATCGATATAAGCCTTGCTCACCTTCTGCCTGTGGCTAAGCTGAGCACAAGCCCGATGTAGGCTTGGGTCATCGACCTCATCGAAGGCTCCTCGCTCGAAGGTAGCCTGTACGAGGAGGAAGTCAGGCTCTTCTTCGCTGTAGTAGAAACAGCAGAGGATCTCTTCTTCCTCATAGACCACCCGCACCTCGGCATCACGCACGGGATGGTAGCCTTCCTCAGTGAGCGCCTTCATAATCTCTGGGAGTACAGAGGCGGGAGAGAAGACCGTGCTGTCTTTCTTGAAGAACTTGCCAAGGAGTGCCATTGCAAGAGGATAATCGGAGGAACAATCATGGATGCTTGATGCGGGGAGTAATGCTCTCCGCCCGCTCTACAAAGGTAGCCTTTCTCCCCATGGGTGGCGAATGGGCTTGCGGGGAAGACTCGTGACCTCCTCGGAGCACTAAAGGCAGTCGCCCTCCCTTCTCCAAGAGCGGTAGCGAAGTACCAGG
>NZ_KI259258.1:428208-429860 GCF_000467855.2 Porphyromonas sp. oral taxon 278 str. W7784 | reverse complement strand
TCTCCAAGAGCGGTAGCGAAGTACCAGGCTGGGAGCAAGGAGGGCGACGATAGGGGAATATTCCTCGAGAGAAAGCCGATTAGCTGGGTAGGCTACCCGAGGGAGGGAGCTGGGAGGCACCAGCGTCAGAGCCTCCGGCGCCCGAGCCCTGCACCTCGGTGAGTTGCTTGAGCGCACGATGATAGTAGGCGTCTATCGAGAGCAGGACTTTATGCATTTTTAGGGCAAGGCGTCCAATAGGCATCCCTGGCATGATGAAGGCTTCCACCGAGAGGACGAGATCACCATCGTCATCGAGGTAAGCCTTACCGACCTTTTGGTCGTAGTCCGTCTGAGCACAAGCCTTCAGCAGGAGCTCTTTACCATGGTGCTCATAGTCCTTGCCATCGAAGGTCGCTCGTACCAGCAGGAACTCAGGATCATCTTCGTAGTAGCAGAAGTAGCAGTAAAGCCCATCTACCTTGTACTTGACTCGCACCACCCGATCAATCTCGGGATGGAAGCCCTCACGAGTGAGCACCTCCATGATCTCAGGGAGTACGGTGGAGGGATCAAAAGGGGTATCTGTCTTCTTCGTGAACTTATCAAAGAGTGCCATAACTAATCAATCATACAGGTAAGTATCGTAGCTCTAGGGGAGGAGGGACTGAGCCCTTCCCGCCCGCTCTACAAAGGTAGCCTTTCTCTCTGGGGCTAGCGAGCGAGGAGGAGGGGTTAGCTTCCTGACGTCCACGGGAGGCAAAAGCAGACGCCCGCCCTTCTCCAAGAGCGGTAGCGAAGTACCAGGCTGGAAGAAGGGAGGGCGACCATGAGGGATCTCCCTTAAGGGAAGATCTCTTAGCTAGGTAGGCTACCCGAAGGTGGAAGTTGGGAGGAGTCCGCCGTCGAGCTTCCCGTCCCCTCTTCTTGCTCCTGCGTGATCTGCTTGAGTGTACGATGGAAGCAGTTATCTATCGAGTGGAGGACTTTACTCATCCTCAGGGCAAGACGCTCAATAGGCACACCAGGGAAGATAAACGCTTCTACAGCGAGGACGATATCGCCATCATCATCGAGGTAAACCTTACCCACCTTCTGCTCCAAGTCTGCTTGAACGCAAGCCTTCAGCAAGAGCGCCTCATCGTAGCGCTCGTAGTCCTTCCGTTTGAAGAACGCTCGTACCATGAGGAACTCTGGATCGTCCTCTTTGTAGAAGAAGCAACCAACAAGCCCATCCATCTTATACATGACACGTGTCTCCTGACTACGCTTGGGGCAATAGCCTTCACTAGCGAGCGCCTCGAAGATCCGAGGGAGTACGGTGGAGGGATCAAAAGGGGTATCTGTCTTCTTCGTGAACTTATCAAAGAGTGCCATAACTAATCAATCATACAGGTGAGTATCGTAGCTCTAGGGGAGGAGAGACCAGCCTTCTCCGCACACTCTACAAAGGTAGCTTTTCTCCCCATGGCTAGTGAGCGAGGTGGCGGGGAAGGCTCGTGACGCCCTCGGGAGCGCAAAAGCGGACGCCCTCCCATCTCCGAGACGGGTAGCGAAGTACCAGGCTAGAAGAAGGGAGGGCGACGATAGGGGAATATTCCTCGAGGGAAAGCCGATTAGCTGGGTAGACTACCCGAGGGGGGGAGCTGGGAGGCACCAGCGTCAGAGCCTCC
>NZ_KI259258.1:416415-428108 GCF_000467855.2 Porphyromonas sp. oral taxon 278 str. W7784 | reverse complement strand
GGAGCTGGGAGGCACCAGCGTCAGAGCCTCCGACGCCCGAGCCTTGCTCCTCGGTGAGTTGCTTGAGTGTACGATGGAAGAAGGCGACGGTCGAGGCCAGAGCATCGCTCATACGTAGGGCAAGACGACCCAGGGGCGTACCCTCCATGATGAAGGCTTCGACGGAGAAGACGACATCGCCATCTTCGTCGATATAAGCCTTGCTGACCTTCTGGTCGAAGTCCGTCATCGAGCAAGCCCTGTACAGGTACGACTCGTGGACGTCATCGAAGGCAGCACGCTCGAAGGTGGCTCGTACCATGAGGAACTCAGGATCGTCCTCCCGATAGTAGAAGCAGCAGTAGATGCCTTCGTTCTTATATACGATGCGTACATCCTTATCCCGCTCGGGGCGGTAGCCTTCCTGAGCAAGAGCCTCGAGGATGGTAGGTAGTACGGACGAGGGTACAAGGGATGTGTTGTTCTTCTTCGTAAACTTATCAAACAGTGCCATAGCTATAAGTGATCGGATCTAATATCACCAGTTTCCTGGGCAAGGGGAGCCTCCCCTCGTCTTCTACACAAAGATACTTCATTTACTCCACTTCCCCTGAGTAGGGCTCTGGAGCGCTTCTAGGCGAGGGGGGAGGGGGAAAAAGCAAAGCGCCCTCCGAGCACTACGCTCACTACCTCGGAGGTAGCAGTAGTGCCAGGAGGGCGGTACCAGTAGCGCCTCTAGAGGGGCACTACTGTTGCCTCTAGCGAGGCGCAGAAGGTGAGGCGCTGAGCGGGCGCTTAGCGCTTCCTCACCACGAGGAAGCGAAGGTGCTGATAGAGCGTAGGGAGAAGGCCGTAGTGGCGACGCATCACATGGAAGCGCTCCAGCAGGGATGCCCGATGGTTAGCCGTCGTCGTACCTTCGTTGAGGTAGAGGGCGATGACCTCGGGGTAGAAGGCAGTGTCCTTGGCCTCCCGTAGCACGCGTATGCACCAGTCGACATCAGCGGAGAAGCGATAGGACAGGTCGTAGCTAGGCGCTATACTTCGCTTGGCTACGAAGGCCTGATGACAGACGAGCATCCCCTCACGGAAGCTCTTCCAGTCCAGGCTATGAGGCGGGCGAAGACGACGCAAGCCCAAGTCTCGATCCTCGGCATCGATCAGGCGGGTATCTCCGTAGAGCACGTCGGGGAGATGTTCCCCCGAGCAGGTAGCACGCACCAGATCCTCCACCGTCGTAGCCTTAGCCAGAGCATCGCCAGCATTGACGTACCAGACATAGTCCCCCGTGGCACGAGCTAGCCCCTTGTTCATCGCATCATAGATACCTCGATCGGGCTCGCTGTAGACCTGAGCCCGAGGAGCGAGTTCCTCCACGAGCTCGAGGGTAGTGTCACGGGAGGCGCCGTCGATGACGAGGTACTCCAGATGGGGATAAGTCTGCGCCTGTACGCTCCGAAGCGTACGGGCGATGGTGGAGGCAGCGTTGTAGCAGATCGTGATGATCGTGATGCGTGGGAGCATAGCGACGAGAGATATGGGGGTGAGGGAGGGGTTAGGAGCGGGAGGAGGGAGTGGTAAGGCTAGCTTGGTAGCGCTCGTACAGCTTCCGGGCGACAGCCTCTGCTCCGAAGCGCTCGGCGCTCCTTCGACAGGCTTCGGGGGAGAAGGCTTCTCCAGCCTTCGCCTCCGTAGTGAGAAGCTGGGCGAGGCGGTCAGCATAGGTCGCCGTCTCAAAGGCTGGTACGAGGAAGCCATTAGTTCCGTCGTCGATGATGTCCTCAGGGCCACCACAGCGGAAGCTCACTACCGGCGTGCCGACGGCAAGCGCTTCGACAAGCGTCTGGCCGAAGGTCTCGTAGATGCTCGTCGACAGAAGCGCCCGAGAGAGCGAATAGATATGAGCGAGCTGTCGGTGGTCTCGTACGCTCCCCAGCGCTACATAGGGCAGAGCGAGCTCGTCGAAGTAGCCCTCCCGACGGATCGCACCTACCAGTACGAGGGTGATCCTAGAGGCTAGCTCGGGGTAGCGATCCTGTAGCTCCCGAGCGATCGCCATGAGGAGATGAGGCCCCTTGACGTCGTCGTCCAGCCGAGCGGCAACTAGAGTCAGATAGATGCGCCCCTCCTGCCACCAGTCGGGCATCGGCATGCCCGTGGCCGTCTCAGGCGAGAAGAGGCCGAGGTCGATCGGGTTAGGTAGGACCGAGGGAGCACCGTAAGAGCGCATGAGGGGGCTTCGCTCGAAGAGGAGAGCTTCAGAGCGACTCACGGCGATGTAGCTGAAGGGAGGCTCAGCGAGGAAGGCCTTCTGCCTCCAGACCGAGCGTGAGAGATCCTCCTGCTTCTTTCCTCCGAGGAGAGGACAGAGGCCACAGCCCGCCTCATAGCGAGGACAGAGGCTAGAGCCTTCAGGAGAGAACTCTAGAGGCAGGTGACAGATACCCGTCGCCGCCCAGAGGTCATGCAGGGTGGAGAAGATCGGTTTGCCCAGCTTCGAGAGGCGACGAAGAGCAGTGAGGGAGAGGAGGCCCTGATTGATCCAGTGGAGATGTAGTACGTCTGCCTCCCTGACCCATGGGTGCTCGCTCAGGTCGAAGCCTAGGCGTGCCGTCGAGACACGGAAGAGGCGACTCCTATCCCGTCCATTCCGTAGATAGATCTCTAGACGCTCGCCTACGAAGGCGAGGCGCCCCCAGAGACGCCCGAGAGGCGTGCGGGCTACGGAGTCGATACGAGCGTCGTCCGTCCCCTTGTGGAGCACCAAGAGGCGAGCCTCCACACCGATAGCGCCAAGAGCGTCGAGCAAGCGCCGACAGGCCTCCGCCGCCCCGCCACCTTGGTCAGCGGTGCAGAGGAGGAGGACCTTAAGGGGCGCTTGCCCTCGGTGAGGGAGCTTCGTCGGATGAGGCATCGGGGAGAGCGGTGATTAGCGACGGAAGCGAGCGGGGAGCTTCCCCTCCAGCATCTCCATCAGTTCGGGCGTGATCCTGAGGGCAAGGAGGACAAGGAGCAGTACCAGCCCTACGACGGCAGAGCGGACAAAGAGATCCAGCCACACCGAGGGTAGGACGGGAAGAAGCGTATCCGCTCCCCAAGCTACTAGGGCAATGGGTAGGAGCAGGAGCATGCGTCGAGTGAACGGGCTGACGTGCATCTTCACGCTCAGGAGCAGTTGCTGGAGTCCGTAGCTCACGATGTTCGTCAGGAACATCGCTATTGCTGCCCCCATCGTGCCATACTCGGGGATGAGGAAGAGCGTCGAGAGGAATGACATGATGAGCACACTGACGGTATAGTAGACATTCCAGTGGTAGTAGCGTGATGTGCTCACGACGGTATGACTGCAGGTCAAGGTCAGCTCCACCAGCTTAGCAAGGCCAAGGAAGAAGAAGACCCACTTGCCCCCGGAGAACTGATCCCCGTTGGGCATGATGCCAAAGATATTGTCGATGTTCACCCAGATCATAGCGAAGATCAGGAGTCCCGACAGGAGCTGGTAGAAGGCGACGAGCCTATAGACAGCTTCCACTCGCCGAGTGTCCCCGTCCTTCGCCGCCTCGGCTATCTTGGGGGCAGCGACATTGAGGATCGCTCGCATCGGTATCTCTATGATCGATACCATATAAAAAGCCATCGTGTAGACACCAGCAGAGGAGAGTCCCCCCCGGTCTATGAAGGCGACCATGAAGAGATCCATGCGTCCCGCCAGCGTGATACCCACAGAGGTCAGGGTGTAGAGCGCCGTATAGCGGTAGAAGCCTCTACGCATAGAGGTAGAGACGTAGTCGGGGTTGTGGCGAAGGGAGAGCGGTGTGATCCGCCCGAGGTAGACACCGCTAGCGAGCATGCAGATACCGAAGCTCCCGATGAAGCCCCATACCATCGTCGTGAAGTCGATATACCCGAAGGCATAGAGCAGGTAGACGGCGAGCTGGAGGACACGCAGTAGGACCTCTTTGATTCCCTTGGGCACAGCGACACGGAGGAGCTGGTAGGTGTAGAGCTCGAAGATCGTCCAGCCCATCGTGAAGAGGGTGAGCGGGATGACGGCATAGTAGAAGTCCGCTAGCAGGGGGCTATTCTTACTGTAGAGCGCCATCAGTGGCCCCTGGCAGAGGACATAGAGGAGCGTCATCACTGCCGTCCCGACAGCACCGACGACGAGCACGTAGTAGAGGAAGCCGTGGTTAGGTCCATCCTCTGCTCGGTAGGGGTTCGACTCCGTGTCCCTGAAGAAGGGGAAGTACCGACTGATCGAATAGGTCATCCCTAGCATCCCCAGCCCAGCGAGCTGGGTAGCTAGCTCGGGCAAGAGGCGTGTCAGGCCGATCTCTTCGGGGGGAAGGAACTTGGCTAAGATGAAGAAGGTGGTCAGGAAGCCTATCCCAACCCCTATGTAGGTCACTATGGTACCGCTGATGCTTTCCTTTGCTGCTAAGCTAGCCATCGTATCTAGTCCTCTCCTTCCTGACGCTGGGTGCTCCGAGCGTGGAGGAGGTAAAAATCCATTAGGGTGAGTGCTGTCATCGCCTCGACGACAGGCACGGCACGTAGGGCGAGGCAGGGGTCATGCCTGCCAGTGATCTCGAGGCGCACGGCCTGGCCATCACGGCGCACAGTCTCCTGAGGGAGACCTATAGATGAGGTAGGCTTGAAGGCCACACGGAAGGTAAGCGGTGCGCCTGTCGTGATCCCGCCGAGCGTGCCGCCACCTCGGTTGGTCACCTGTGCTACCCTCCCCTCAGCACTGAGGTGGAAGGGGTCGTTCACTACCGATCCCTGCATCGAAGCAAGGGCAAAGCCTTCGCCTAACTCGAAGCCTCGAGCTGCATTGATCCCAAGCATCGCCGAGGCAAGGCGACTGGCGAGCTTGTCGTAGAGCGGTTCGCCTAGTCCTGCGGGAAGGCCGTAGACACGGCAGGAGATCACGCCTCCCACGCTGTCCTTAGCCTCACGTGCTTCGGAGACTTCACGAGCCATCCTCTCCGCTGTCTCCTCCCCTAGTGTGGGGACGATGTGCCTGTAGCGCCCTTCTAGGCGAGCCTGCTCCTGCTCGGAGAGCTCTACCGCTGTCCAGCCTTCGTCGCTGAGGCTGACACCTCCGACACGGGAGAGGTACGCATAGACACGTACCCCCTGCGCCGTGAGCCACTGCGTAGCGATAGCTCCAGCGATGACACGCACTACCGTCTCTCGGGCAGAAGCTCTGCCTCCCCCCCGTGGGTCTCGGTGCCCGTACTTCGCCTCATAGGTGAAGTCGGCATGACCAGGACGGTAGATGTCGGCAAGCCGAGCGTAGTCCCCACTTCGTACATCCTCGTTCTCCACGAGGAAGGCCAGCGGGGTACCCGTCGTCCTTCCCTCATAGATCCCCGAGAGGATGCGCACGTGGTCGGGCTCTCGACGGGGCGTAGCGAGACGACTCTCGCCCCCTCGTCGACGGGAGAGCGCTAGCTCAATAGCCTCAAGGTCGATCACCAGCCCCGAGGGGAGTCCATCCAGTACACCTCCGAGGGCGGGACCATGGGATTCGCCGAAGGTCGTCAGGCGTAGCTGTCGTCCGAAGGTATTCATTGCCTCTAAAGAAAGAAAGGCACGGATGCCCTAGACTCTACAAGCCTAGTGGCATCCGTGCCCTGATATATCTACCGATTAGTGGCAACTACAGCCACCGCCACAGCAGCCTTCGTGCTCGTGCTCATGATCCTCGCCACAGCCGCAGCCACAACCATCGTGACCGCCGAAGAACTGCTCGATCTCCTCGGGCGTAGCATCATGGACATCCTTGACAGAGCCGATGAAGTGAAGATCTTCGCCTGCCAGGGGATGATTGAAGTCCATGACGACGACCTCTTCCTTGATCTCTACGACGCTACCACGGACGATCTGCCCGTCGGGCGTGTGAAGAGGTAGCGTAGCGCCCTCGACGACCAGCGCATCGAGCTTGCCTTCGCCATCCACAAAGATCTCACGGGGAAGCTCCTGGATCGCTTCGTCTACGGGCTGACCGTAAGCTTCGTCGCACTTGAGGACAAAGTCAAACTTGTCCCCAGCCTTTAGACCGAAGAGCTTCTTCTCAAACTCGGGGAGCATCATGCCCATTCCCTGGATATACTCTAGGGGGCGGTCAGGAGTCGTCTGCTCCATCAGGACACGTTCGTTCTCGTCGCCGACATAGAGTTCGTACTCTACAGAGACGAACTTATTAGGTGCTATCGTCATAATTTTTCCGATATAATAGGTGTGAAAGGAGCACCCCTGCACAAGCAGAAGTGCACATGTAGCGCAAAGGTAGCTATTTCTAAGCGAACGCTCCTTTTCCCTTAGCGCCGAAGCCCTCAAGTGAAGGCTACCCACCCCTGCCACACCAGCGAGGAAGGGAGGTTCTTCGCCTCGGTCTCCCCCAGCCTACTCAGCTAGATACAGAGAAGCACTTTCCCTCGGCCTAAGCTTCTGCCAGCACCTTACCAGCAGAAGCACACCGCCTCTGTCTAAGCTCCGACCTCCTCCTTACTGACAGACGAGCTTCCCCCCGACCTAGCCTCCCGCTCCCCCCTCGATCCAGAGACATAGCTACGGAATGTAGGCTTTCATTTTCCTCTTATAAGCTGGGGCTAATTTTCCGAGCCTCCGATCACCTCTCCGCCACCCATTTTTAGGAAGCTCATCAGCTCTCGGAACGAGGCGCCTTCCAGCCCTTCTGTACAGGCTCTTCTGAGGCCTCCCAAAAACGACCTACGGTAGGTCGCCGAAAAAACCTACGGTAGGTCGTCTCGACGACCTACTGTGGGTCGGTCAGGCGACCTACCGTAGGGTCCTTTTGGCACCCCTACATAGGGTTCTCTTTCGACCCAATGTAGACAGCACGTTTCACCCAATATACCCCCTCATTCCGACCCGCCTTAGATCCTAATGTCGACCCGCAATAATTCGCCTTTCCAATCTAGGGTAGAAAGCATCCCTCCACCACGGCTATCGCCATGCCCGAAGAACAGAAATACGCCTTCCTTCGGAACCGAATAAATACTTCCCTTAGCACAGCCTTCACCTTCCCCTACGCACGCTAGCTTCCCTTCCTTCTACTTGATAGAAGCCTTCCCCACACAAGCAGACACTCGCCTTCCTCAGAATAGCCCCACGTCCCAAGGGAAGACGACCCACTACCCTCGCGACCGACGCCCTTCCCCGAACAAGACAAAAGGCGCTAGCCCTCCCCGAAGAGAGGTACTAGCGCCTCGATACCCTTGGGCACGATCCGCCCTATACGACAGATGCCGTACCCAAGAGCTTGGGCACGGCATCCGTCCTTATGTTAAGCTAGATAAGCTCTGTAGTCTTAGGCTTCTTCGCCGAGGAGGATCTCGAGGACCTTAGCAGCGGAGTAAGCTACAGGCGTACCAGGACCGAAGATAGCAGCGACACCTGCATTGTAGAGGAACTCGTAGTCCTGAGCAGGGATCACACCACCAGCAGTGATGAGGATGTCAGGACGACCAAGCTTCTTCAGTTCTTCGATGACCTGAGGGATGAGCGTCTTGTGACCAGCAGCGAGCGAAGAGACACCCATGACGTGGACGTCGTTTTCGACTGCCTGACGAGCAGCTTCCTCTGGAGTCTGGAAGAGCGGGCCCATGTCTACGTCGAAGCCACAGTCAGCATAGCCGGTAGCGACGACCTTAGCCCCACGGTCGTGTCCGTCCTGACCCATCTTAGCGATCATGATACGGGGCTGACGACCTTCCTTCTCTGCGAACTTCTTAGCAAGAGCCTTTGCGCGGATGAAGTCCTTATCCTCGCCTGATTCTGATGAGTACACGCCGGAGATAGTACGAATGATTGCCTTGTAGCGGCCTACGACCTTTTCGCAGGCATCGGAGATCTCACCGAGGGAAGCACGCAGAGCGGCCGCCTTGACAGCGAGGTCGAGGAGGTTACCTTCCTTGGTCTCTACACAGTGGGTGATCGCTTCGAGAGCAGCCTTGACAGCGGCTTCGTCACGATTCTTGCGGAGCTCATTGAGACGCTCGATCTGCTGGAGACGGACGGCAGTATTGTCGATCTCGAGGATATCGATAGGATCTTCCTTCTCGAGGCGGTACTTATTGATACCGACGATGACCTGCTGACGAGAGTCGATACGAGCCTGCGTGCGAGCAGCAGCCTCTTCGATACGCATCTTAGGCAGCCCAGTCTCGATAGCCTTAGCCATACCACCCATGCTTTCGACTTCCTTGATGTGGCCCCAAGCCTTGTGCATCAGTTCGTTCGTCAGACTCTCTACGTAGTACGAACCAGCCCATGGGTCGATCTCCTTACATACGAGGGTCTCTTCCTGGATGTAGATCTGAGTATTACGAGCGATACGAGCAGAGAAGTCCGTAGGCAGTGCGATAGCTTCGTCAAGAGCGTTGGTGTGGAGCGACTGCGTGTGACCGAGTGCAGCACCCATAGCTTCGATACAGGTACGACCGACGTTGTTGAAGGGGTCCTGCTCTGTGAGGGACCACCCAGACGTCTGGCTGTGCGTACGCAGGGCAAGGCTCTTGGGGTTCTCGGGGTTGAACTGCTGGACGATCTTAGCCCACAGACAGCGTGCAGCACGCATCTTGGCGATCTCCATGAAGTGGTTCATACCGATAGCCCAGAAGAACGAGAGACGAGGAGCGAACTTGTCGACAGGGATACCAGCAGCGATACCCGCCTTGAGGTACTCCAGACCGTCAGCAAGCGTATAAGCCATCTCGATGTCTGCCGTAGCACCGGCCTCCTGCATGTGGTAGCCAGAGATGGAGATCGAGTTGAACTTAGGCATGTTCTGCGACGTGTACTCGAAGATGTCGGCGATGATGCGCATCGAGAATTCAGGTGGGTAGATGTAGGTATTACGCACCATGAACTCCTTGAGGATATCGTTCTGGATCGTACCAGCCATTTCCTCGAGCTTAGCGCCCTGCTCCAGACCAGCGTTGATGTAGAAGGCCATGACGGGCAGTACGGCACCGTTCATCGTCATGGAGACGGACATCTTGTTGAGAGGGATACCGTCGAAGAGCACCTTCATATCCTCCAGCGAGCAGATCGATACACCTGCCTTACCGACGTCACCGACTACACGGGGGTGGTCAGCGTCGTACCCACGGTGGGTAGCCAGGTCGAAGGCAACCGAAAGCCCCTTCTGACCCGAAGCGAGGTTACGGCGGTAGAAGGCGTTGGACTCTTCAGCCGTGGAGAACCCTGCGTACTGACGGATCGTCCAGGGACGCATGGCATACATACCACTATAAGGGCCACGCAGATAAGGAGGGATCCCCGAAGCGTAGTCGAGGTGTTCCATCCCTTCGAGGTCGTGCGCCGTATAGACGGGCTTGACCAGGATCTGCTCTGCGGTACGCCATACGGAGCTGTTGTCCTGCTTCGAAGCCCATTCGACGGGGCAAGTCTGAGCGAAGCCCGCAGACTTAATATCTATGTTCTTGAATTGTGGTTTCATTTCTTCTGTCTCCTTACCGATTAGTTAATACCAAGCTTGTGGTTGAACTGGCGGAGGGTCTCCAGCACGTTGCTCTTCACGTTGATGAAGTTCTCGATGCCGACAGCCTTGAGATCATCAGTGCAAGCAGGAGCACCTGCTACGACGAACTCTGCACGACCTGCGAGATACTTGAAGGCTTCGGGGGCGAACTCTGCATATTCATCGTCGCTCGAGCAGAGTACGATGATCGAAGCACCAGCAGCAAGACCTGCGTCTACCCCTTCCTGCACGGTAGCGAAGCCTAGGTTGTCCTGGATCTTGTAGCCTGCGCAAGCGAAGAAGTTACTGGAGAACTGAGAGCGTGCCAGACGCATGGCGAGGTTACCGATGGTGAGCATGAAGACCTTGACCTCCTTGCCCGAGCGTTCGGTAGCGAGACGAAGAGCTTCGAACTCCGAAGCACCACGGTCGAAGTTCAGCGCTTCGATCGAAGGCTGACCACAGCCACAGCTGTGCGTAGCTGCCTCAGCCTCTTCGTGGAGCTTCTGGGCAGCGGTCTCGGTGAAGTTAGGGAACTGGTTCGTCCCGAGGAAGATCTCCTTACGAGCAGCTACAGCAGCGTGACGCTTAGCATTGCTAGCGTTGACTGCCTTCTGTACGCTACCAGCTTCGGCAGCGGCAGCGAAGCCACCTTCTTCTTCGACAGCGAGGAAGAGCTTCCAAGCCTGCTCAGCAAGAGCGTTGGTTAGATGCTCGATATAGTAGGAGCCAGCAGCAGGGTCGATGACCTTGTCGAAGTGCGACTCTTCCTTGAGGAGGAGCTGTTGGTTGCGTGCGATACGTTCGGAGAAGTTATCCGACTCCTGGTAAGTGACGTCGAAGGGCTGTACGGTCAGCGAGTCTACCCCACCGAGCGTTGCGGACATCGCTTCGGTCTGTGTGCGGAGCAGGTTCACATGAGCGTCGTAGATGGTCTTATTCCAAGTAGAGGTGACAGCGTGCATGTAGATCTTCGCTGCGTCGCCCTTGTACTGATCTCCGTAAGCGCCGACGATCTCAGCCCAGAGCCAACGTGCTGCACGGAACTTCGCCAGCTCCATGAAGTAGTTGGACCCGACCCCGAAGACGAACTTAATACGGCTCGTGAGCTCCTCGATGGAGAAGCCTGCTTCGGTGAGCTTGTCTAGGAGCTCAGCACCCCAGGAGAGCGCATAGCCCAGCTCCTGGTAGATGTACGCCCCAGCGTTATTGATATTGAGTGCATTGACCGTCAGGACACGGAAGCCAGGCAGAGGACGGATCGCTTCAAGCAGGCGGGTGCATGCTACGACCCACTGGGGGTTAGAGATACCCTTGACCAGCTGCTTCTTGAAGGGGTCGAAGTTGATCGAGCCCTTGCATTCTGCTACGTTGGCTCCAGCTTCGGTGAGGTAAGCCGCCAGAGCTTCAGCCAGCTGTACAGCCACGGAGTAGCAGCAGGAGAAGTTGAGCTCGATCGCCTCGGGCATGATACCCTTGAGCAGGACGGCTAGCGTCTCCTTGTTGACCTGATCACGACGGAGCTTGAAGCCGAGGGAAGTCACCCCCTTGTTGAGGATGTCCAGAGCCTTAGCGTTTGCTTCCTGGGGATCGGTGACGTGTATCTCCTGGCGTACGAGCCACTCATTGTCCAAGCGTGTGGAGCGGACATAAGGGTACTCTGCAGGCATTACGCGTGGTGTCGAGAGACCTTCGAGGTCTTCGCGGCGGTAGAAGGGGTTGACGTTGAATCCTTCGTTCGTGCGCCAGACGAGCTTACGATCGAAGTCTGCTCCCTTCAAGTCGGCTATGATCTTATCCTTCCATTCCTGTGTGCTAATGGCGGGGAATTCGCTCAGTAACCGTTCTTTGTCAGTTGCCATAATAGTTCAATTTAGTGAATTGATTACTTATATCCACAAAGGTAAGGGAAATAATGCAATTTCCCCCTTATCCCCTAGGATAAATCTAGGGCTAATGTCTAATAGCTTTTCGGGGTAGCCCCAAGGGGGAGAGACTTGGGAATATGATTTCTTCTCTTACCGTCTTCCTACTCTAGTTCTTCGGAGGGGAAGGCTGATGATCAGCCAGTTGTATCACTTCACCTTAGCCCTAAGTCAAGCGAGGGATCTAGGCTAAGGATAAAGCGTGCCTCAGAACCCGCTCCGCATGCGCCTTAGCGAGGGTCAAAAAGGGATGCACGGTAGGTCGCCGAAAAAAC
>NZ_KI259258.1:381662-416315 GCF_000467855.2 Porphyromonas sp. oral taxon 278 str. W7784 | reverse complement strand
AAAACCTACTGTAGGTCGTGAAGACGACCTACAGTGGGTCGCAAGTGCGACCTACCGTAGGTTTTATTTTGGGGGTATCAGAAGTCTCCATCCGAAGGGTTAGAAGTGAGGCTAAACAACGAGAGGTCTTCCCCAATGAAAGGGGCAAACGGAAGAAGGACTTCTTCCCCTCTGGAGCGCCTTGGTATCGAGCCTCAAAAATGGAACTTATTTCCCCCTTGAGTTCAGCCCTTCTTCACCCACCCAAAAACTGGACCTGAGGAAGGGGAAGGACGATGCTCTAAGGAGCCGAAGTCTACCCTTAGCTCGCACGAGAGAATAAAAAAGCTACGTCCTTCCCGAGCCGAGAGCTCAGGGAGGACGCAAGCGACTTACCCCGAAGGGTAGAGGGAGGAAGAATGACTTACTTCTTAGCCTTAGGGCCGATGGTCTTCATCATCTCTTCGACAGCACGGACGAGCTGAGCATCGTGGCCAGACTCGTAGTTGGCTGGAGTATTGTAGACCTCGATATCGGGCTGAAGGGTGCGGTTCTCCATAGCATTGCCATCGAGATCCGAGCAAGTGGTCTGGGGAACACCAAAGACGATATAAGGATTGATCTGCGACTCCCACCAGACGGCAGTCATCGTCCCTGCCACAGGCGTACCGATGACCTTACCGATGCCCAGGTGCTTATAGACCCAGGGGAAACCATGGCCGTTGCTGTAGTTCCCCTCGCTGACGAGGACACAGCTAGGCTTCGTCCACTGCATGAAGGGGTCATCTCCGATGTACTGCCCACGTGGGGTGAAGCGCTGGTAGAGCTTACCGCTGAGCAGGAAGGCGAGGTCCTCGTGGAGCCAGCCCCCACCATTGTAGCGGGTGTCGACGATCACAGCGTCATAGTTGCGGTACTTACCGAGGAGCTTCTTGTAGGCTTCACGGTAGCTGTAGCTATTCATCGCACGTACGACGACGTAGGCTACACGGCCACCACTGAGCTTCTCTACAAGCTCTTCACGCTGCTTCTCCCAGCGACGGAAGAAGAGCTCCTTCTGAGTAGACTGGCTGATGGGGCGGATAAACTCTTCGAAGCGCTTGCCCGTCTTAGGATCGTAGAAGGAGACGCTGGTGCGCTTGCCTACCTTACCGTTGAGATAGAGCTCGACGGGCTTATCCGCAGAGATCGTTTCGCCATCGACCTTCTCGATGACCATACCGGCGTGGATCTTGTCGCCGAAGTGTGAGAGAGGACCACCAGCTAGGATCTCTTCGATCTTGAGACCATCGCCCTTGTAGCTCTGATCGTAGTATGCACCGAAATATCCGGTCTGCTGTGCATAGCGAGAGGGATAGACACGAGCGCCGGTGTGCGAAGCATTGAGCTCGCCGAGGAACTCGCTGAGGAGTTCGCCGAAGTCCTCATCATTGTCGATATAGGGGAGGAACTTCTTGTAAGTATCCCGATAGTATGCCCAGTCGACACCGTGGAGATTGACGTCGTAGAACTTCTCCTTCACTAGCTGGTAAGCGTGATCTAGGATATACGCACGCTCAGCTGCAGGGCGGTGATTGAATTCCGCTGCGAAGGTGATTGGCTTGAGCGTACCGCCATCGAGCTTGTTGAGGCCATTGTGCGTCCCCACATAGATGGTCTTGCCATCCTTCCCAAGGACAATACCGCCACCGCCGACATCCGAAGAGATGATCTTCGTAGCCTGAGTAAGTAGATCCTTCTCCCAGAGATCATAGGTAGACTCATAGCGAGCGATGTAGTAGAGCTTGGAGCCATCTTCGTTGATCACCGCATCGGAGAGGGAGCCCGAAGCACGGGTCAGACGTACCGTGCGGCCATCGAGATCAGTGAAGTCGGGCTTGAAGGTCTTATCCTCTGCGGGCTTCGACTTCTCTGCCTTTGCCTTGCGACCCTTAGTGGTCTTCTTCGCTGGCTTAGCTTCATCCTTCTTCTCCGTCACAGCCGTGAGCTCCTTGCGTAGCTCACGGTCTTCCTTGGAGAGCTTGAAGTCTTCATAAGCCTCACGATCGAGGAACATCAGGTAGTAGTCACGCTCCGAACCCCAGCTCCCGTGGCTACGGTAGCCAGCACGATCCGAGGCGAAGAGGACGGCCTTGCCATCGAAGGCGAACTTAGGACTGCCCTCTGTGTAGCCACTCTGTGTGAGGTTGATCACCTCACCCGAGCCATCGGCCTTCACCAGAGCACAGTCTACGTGGTTCCAGCCACCATGCCCTAGATATTCACAAAGGATCCACTTGCCGTCTGGGCTCCAGGTGTAAGAGAAGTCCCCATCGATGTAGGAGTAATTGTACTTCTTGTCGAGTACCTGATAGTCCCGTCCCGTCTTGAGGTCGTGGACGAAGATACCCGTACGATCTCTCAGGTAGGCGACCTTAGTACCATCGGGTGAGAAGAGAGGCTGGAAGGAAGCCTCCTTATTCTTCGTCAGCTGGGTCTCCTTATGATCACGGGCATAGGTGAAGAGCGGATCATCCTTGCGGGTCAGCTCGGTCATGTAGATATTCCACCCACCATTACGCTCAGCGGCATAGACCAGCTTGCGTCCGTCGGGGCTAATATCGACATTACGCTCTTCCTCGGGTGTGTCGGTGATACGGCGTGTAGTCGTGTAGTCCGTAGCCGTGACGAAGACATCGCCATTTGCGACGAATGCTACTTCCTTGTTACTCTTAGCTACTGCGAAGGCCGAGATATTGTCTTTCAGGGTCTTGCGCACCAGCTGAGGCTCTTCGTCGTCACGGGTGATGGAGATAGCGACCTTCTGAGGAGCAGCACCAGGCGTCTGTGTGTAGATCTCCCCGTCGTAGCCATAGCAGAGCATGCCATTGGAGGCGATGGAGAGGAAGCGAACTGGATTGCGGGTGAAGGAGGTCACCTGCTCATCCTGTGCCGTAGCCGTGGCCGAAGAGCGGTGGAAGACGTTGAAGCTACCACCTCGTTCGCTCAGATAGTAGAAGCCACCCTGACGGTCCCAGACAGCATTGCGGTCTTCTCCGCCGAAGCTGGTGAGCTTAGTATGTTTGCCATCCTTGTCACGGAGCCATATATCACGGGTGACAGGCGAGACAGCATGCTTGCGCCAGACATCTTCGTAGCCCTTGACATCGGTGTAGAGCATCTGCCCACCACGGAGAGAAGGATCAAGCGTGGGGTATGTGCTATAGAGCTTGGGGCGAGCGACGGACTTCTTCAGGTCAAGCGTATAGGTCTGGACGAACCAGTCCCAGGGGAACATCCCATCCTTAATGCTAGGGATGATGTAGGACTGGAAGAGGAGTGTGTTGTCGTCGAGGAAGGCTACAGGGAGCTCCTTCTCGCTATTGTAGGTCAGGCGACGTAGACCTGAACCGTCAGCGCTGATGATATAGACGTCCTTGCTCCCCTCACGGTCGGAGGAGAAGGCGATCTGCTTGCTGTCTGGACTCCAGATAGGCGTACCATCGTAGGCCGCATTGGAGGTCAGACGGAAGGCCGTACCCCCTGAGGTGGGGACGGTGTAGATGTCTCCTCGGTAGCAGAAGGCGATGCGAGAGCCATCGGGGCTGATCTGCTGGTGACGGAGCCAGAGTGGGGCACCCTTCTCTGCCTGGGCAAGTGTACTGAGCGACAGGGCAGAGGCTAGGGCCAGAGTGAGTATTCGCTTCATAGTCGATGTGTGATGTGTATCGTAGACGGAGGTCGCCCTCTCTAAGGGAAGGTGGAGGACTAGCCGGAGACCATAAGCCACCGAAGTAGTCACTCCCGAGGGAACTCCTAGCGCACTCCTCACTGGGAAGACTAGATCGAAGGATCTCGTGAGCGATCGTGCAGGTAGAGAGAGGCGGATGAATCGGATAAAAGAAGAGAGCCCCCGAGACACACGGAGGTGCGCTAGAGGGCTCTCTACATTGGGATCTAAATACTAGGGAGAGGGGGCGGACGACTATCGGTTGTCGTTACGCTTACGTGCCGAGTAGCTTAGGTTAAGTGCGTCGGCGCGACGGAGCTCTTCCTTGATCTGAGAGATGATGTTCATCTTCGTCTCCTTGTCGGCCTTGAGTGAGACCTGCATGAGATTGCGACGAGCATCCTTGATCTTACTCTGTGCCTGCTTGATGTAGCTGTACACAGCCGTAGGATTCTGAGTGACTTGGTCGTTGAGCTGGATCGCCGAGTTCGACCCGTACATCTCACGGTATTCCTTGTTAGGCTTACCGACATAGATGAAGGTGACGAGCGACTTCTCCTCGAGCTTGGTCAGCTCGGTAGCCGTGGGCAGATCGCTGAAGCTAACCTTCGGAGTAACCTCACGGATGGTCGTGACCATCATGATGAAGAAGAGGAAGGCGAAAACCAAGTCAGGGAGGGACGACGTATTTAGCTCGGGCATCTCACGCCCACCTGATTTACTGAATTTTCCCATTGTCTTTTACTTCTTTGCAAGGTTAGAGAGAGCCATCTCAGAGATGTGCATAGGATATGCATCCGTGACGGACTTCTTCTGCGAAGGGGTCAGCGCTTCGAAAGGCTTACCGAAGGCCTGACGAGCGAAGGTATCCCATACCTCGTTGTAAGCCTTGATCAGCTCATTCTGCACATTGACGTACTGCTGGTAGCTGGTCTCTACCTCATTCTTGATGGAGATAGCGTACCCAGTAGTGACGACAGTGCGCTCACCCAGCCCTTCGATCTCACGACGCTCAAGCTCAGGCAGGAAGGGCTTATTGTTGGGGTTCATGATGAACTCGACAGCATAGTCCTTGAGCTGCTCTAGCTTTACAGGGATGAGCTGGTCTACACCAGAGGCATCCTTGCGTGAGATCACGATTTCGTCAGCTCGGTTGACCAAGAGACGCATGATATTGCGGTCATTGATCTCGATCTCCTGCTGCTTTTGTTGCTTTGGAGCCATAGGAGGCAGACGCCTCTTAAGCCCCTTATCAGTATCCATTGAAGTTGTAATCAAGAAG
Source organism: Porphyromonas sp. oral taxon 278 str. W7784 (assembly GCF_000467855.2). Taxonomy (GTDB): domain Bacteria; phylum Bacteroidota; class Bacteroidia; order Bacteroidales; family Porphyromonadaceae; genus Porphyromonas. The sequence continues at coordinate 411,345 of NZ_KI259258.1, read as the reverse complement.
AAGATAAGCAACATAAAAGCGATATCGGCCGAGGACGATCCGTTGATACCTGGAGTCTTTCTTTTCGTAGCCATAATGCTTTTTGTTCTATTCGTTACTGATTACAACGTCTTACTTGCTCAGGAGTCGCTTGGACACACCGCCCCAGATCGCAGCACCGATGGTGGCGATGAAGAGGACATAGATGGAGTAGAGCCACATATCGGTGACCTTCAGCCAGCCACTCGTGTTGTAGGACTGCGAAGCTTCGTTGAGGCCCTTGATAGGCTCACCGTCGCCGATAGCGTAGGTGATACCGAGGAGGACTACGAAGGCTACGAGGCTACCGATCGAGAGCATTGCCCGGCGAGAGTTCGTCTGGAAGGCCGATACGATATTACGTAGAGCGAAGTAGATCGTCGCCACGATCGTGACGAGGAAGAGGAAATAGGTCCAGTAAAGTAAGATACCCGTGAACGCATAGTCCTTATTGCCCTTAGCGTCGAGCTCAGCCCCTCCGGCGAAGAAGAGGATGAAGATCAGTACGCTGACGACTGTGAGGACTAATAAAGTCGTGCTGGATACCTTACGTATCTTTGTTACAGCCATGTCTTTATTATTGTACTACAGGGTAAGGATTACTTGTTCTTCTTGACGTCGTACTTGACGATGAAGTCAAGCAGCGTGATGGAGGCATCTTCCATGCGGTTGAGGATACCTTCGACGAGAGAGAGGATATAGTTATAGAAGACCTGAAGGATCAGAGCTACGATAAGACCACCGATGGTCGTGATCAGAGCGACCTTCATACCACCAGCGACGACCGTTGGGCTGATATCCCCTACCTTTTCGATGTTGTCGAATGCCTGGACCATCCCTACGACCGTACCAAGGAACCCGAGCGAAGGAGCCATAGCGATGAAGAGCGAGATCCAAGAGAGGTTCTTTTCGAGGAGACCACCCTGTACACCACCATAGGAGACGACAGACTTCTCTGCGATGTCGATACCCTGGTCAGCACGGAGCAGAGCCTGATAGGCGATAGATGCAATCGGACCACGTGTGTTGCGAGCGATTTCCTTAGCCTTCTCTACGTTGCCTTCGTTGACGAGAGCTGCTTCGATGTCACGGAGGAGCTTGTCAGGGTTGACGTTAGCGAGGTTGAGGTAGATGATACGCTCTAGGCAGATAGCCAGACCGAGGATGAGGGCGATGGCGATGGTAGCCATGAAGTCAGCACCCCCTTCGATGAACTTAGTCTTCAGCTCCTGGTGGAAGCTGGTTTCAGCGGCAGCTTCTTCACCGGCTACTTGCTCATCGCTAGCGACGTCGGCAGCGACGGCAGATGAGTCAGCGGCTTGAGCAGCAGCTGAATCAACCTGTTCGGTAGCAGGGGCAGCAGTGCTATCTGCATTCTGAGCCTGGGCTACATTAGCCATGCCTACTGAGAGGAGACCCACGCAAGCAGCGATTGCGAATAACTTTTTCATGTCGAATAGTTTTTGTGAGTTAGTAAGTTTTATTTGTTTCGTTTCTTCTCGTTCCTTCATTATATCCAGGCTTGTCGGGGGCTCAGCCTGAGGGGAGCACTACCCTACCGTGGGGCGAAGTGTGAGCTGAGCGCTCATCTTCACCGAGCCTAGTGGCGTCCTACAGCGGGCGAGTCCCTTGGGGGAGGTCAGCTAGTAGAGGATAAGGCCTTTCGGCATCAAAAATACAGCTTTTCCAACCGAAAAACAAAATCGCGTCTCTAGTAAAAGCTCTGTGAGCGACCTCGGACGGGCATCCCTCACCCCCATGATCCATCCTCATCTGCCCTCAGTCGATCTATCCGAGCCTCCGAGCTCGGGGAGCATACGCCCGAGGCGGGCTTTGATAGGATAACGCACCGACACCCCTATACCAAGATACTCGGAGTCGATCATCCCCCCTACTAGTACCCCATGCATGGGTCGAAAGAGGGACCCATTCATGCCTCACCCGACCGACCCATTCATGGGGTACTTCGGGGAGGCATGAATGGGGTACTCTGAAGTGCCAAAAGGGGGAGGCGTACATCATGATGGGAGAGCACTGAGGGGAAGCATAGAGAGCAAGAGAAAAGCGGTGACCGGACTCTCCCGAGGGCAGTCACCGCACGACTTAGGGTTTCGCAGTCGTGTTCTCTGGGTTGCTCTGACGCTCGGAGCCCGCTAGATCCTCACAGAGAGGTCAAGGCCGAGCGTACGAGGTGCTGAGGTCTGATAGAGTCGCCCCAGGGGAGAGGCCGCCTGGAAGACGATGTAGGAGTTGTCAAGGAGGTTCGCACCCCACACCGCTAGCGTATAGCGTCGGTAGCTAGCACCTAGGCGAGCTCGGAGGGTGGACTGTAGGGGCTCCTTAGCCGAATTATCTTCACGCCAGTAGACCTCACCGATACCTGAGCTCTCTACCTCACCGAGGAGTCTCCAGTCCCGAGCGATAGGCTCGTGGAGGGAGAGCATCACGCTGTAGGTATGGCGGGGGATGAAGGGGACGAAGTTGCCCCGAGGAGCCGTCTTCACGTCCTCAGTGAAGCGAGCGTCGGTGAGGCTATAGCTGAGATGTGCTCGGAGCGAAGACCAGAGACTCTTCGAGGCTGTAAGTTCGAGCCCCAGCGTACGAGAGGCACCGGCGTTGCCCACCATACGGCCTGCCCCCGAGGCGACGAAGCGTGTCAGCTGGAGGTCCCGTACCTGCATCAGGTAGGCCGAGGCAGAGAGATCCAGCCCGAGGTGTGGCTGTGAGTAGCGCATCCCTAGCTCATAGCTCCAGCTGTGCTCGGGCTTGTAGGTCGTGTGCGAAGGGATGGTAGCGGGATCGAAGCCTCCTTTATGAGAGATGCTTGCTTGTAGATCCTGCTGCTGCGCCGTCGAGACTAGATCGGAGAAAGACTGCTCATTGAAGCCCCCCGTCTTCAGTCCTCGGGTGATGGTAGCATAGGCGTGTAGTCGCTCCGTGGGGCGCCAGGAGACAGAGAGCTTGGGGATCAGATGCCAGTAGCCGACGGACTGTGTCCCCTCGAGATGGGCGGGCTTCGCTACACCCAGCGGGCGGTTCGTACCCGAGATACCGACCCCGAGTTCATAGCCCTTGGAGAGATAGCTGATCGCATGGTGCTCGTAGTCCAGACGTAGACCGCCTGTGATCGTCCATGCAGGAGAGAGGTGGAGAGCGCTCTCATGATAGAGAGCCACACCCCAGTCGGGCATGCGGAAGCTATTGAGGTTGGACTTGTCCGAGCGAGTAGGATCGATATAGACGAGGTCAGGCATACCAGGGGCACGACGCTTGAGAGCCTTGAGTCCAGAGTTGATGATGGTACTCAGCCCTTCGTAGGAGAAGTGGACAGGCGCCTCTGAGCGCTTAGCATCGTAGTAGCCGAAGAGGCCGACACTCCAGTCGTAGCCCGTAGAGCCCGCTGGCTGGATATTCTTCAGGATGAACTCCTGGGTCAGTCCATGCTCACGGAGCTGCTGGGTGACATGGAAGAGCGACTGAGGGAGTGCATCCATATCCATGCGTGTACGATCATAGAGGTATTGGTAGCTCGTAGCCGACTGGAGCTGTACGCTCGCCCACTTGTAGCTCACGAGGTAGCGGAGGGTAGCGGTATGACGCTCATAGGACTCGGGGGCATCAGCTGCCAGAGGCAGGGCCTGCTTGGTCGCAGGGTCATCGGTGCGATAGGGGAAGCCTCCTTGGCTCACATAGTCCCCTGAGAAGCTCAGAGCCATCTCCAGCTGGGACGAAGGGCGGTACTCCAGCTTCACGAAGCCCCCCAGCATCCGGAGGCTATCCTGATAGGCTCGGCGAGTCTCATTGTAGAAGTAGCCCCTGCGGGTCGTCCCTGAGAGGCCGTAGCTCAGCCCGAACTTAGAGGAGAGGTGTACACCCTGCTCCACCGAGGCACGCAGGAGCTGGTGACTGCCGACGGTCACACGAGCTTCTCCCCCGGGATGATCAAAGGCCGAACGGGTATAATAGTTGATGATCCCCGACATGGCATTACGCCCGTAGAGCGTACCCTGAGGTCCACGCAGGACTTCGACACCCGAGATCCCCGGGAGGTCGAAGTTGAAGCCCGACTTATTGAGCACAGGTACGCCGTCGACGTAGAGTCCGATGGTCTGCCCCGCACTACGGGCGCCACTCCCACGGAGGTAGATCGCTGCACTGCGCTTCGAACCATAGTCAGGGACGAAGAGACTTGGCACTCGACTGGTGAGATCGGTGACACTCTGCACGCGATACTGAGCTAGGTCACGCCCCGTGAGCCAGGTTAACGAGGAGGGCTGCCCTATAGAGGGTGCCGTGGGGCGCTGTGGGACGTAGGAGCGGATGACGACTTGGTCGATCTCCGTAGTGCGAAGGCTATCTGTCTCTTCGGCTATGAGGAGCGAAGGAAGGGCTAGAGAAGCCAAGACCATCAAAGAGGGTAAGCGAAGGGTCATATCGTAGGATAGAATATTATAATGGTTCTAGTCGAAACTCCTCTTGGTGAGAGGAGCTGACCTTGTATTTCTGGTGGGGCAAAGTTAAATGCCCCACAAGCCTTCCTCCATAAAAAGCCCTTTCATCGGGAGAAATCCCCCGATAATAGACCGGACACGCCATATCCACCCCTCGAGGTAGTACACATCTGCCCTACCTCGCGAGAGTCAAGCGATATGCTCTATCTTTGCTCTACGAACTGATCGATAATAGACCGATATGACTCTCCTCAGATGGAGCTTCCTCTTCCTAGCTCTCAGCTCCACCCTCTTCCACCTCTCGGCACAGACCTACTACCGAGGGGAGCGGACCTCCGTCACCCAGCCCTCCACGACTCAAGACGTCTTAGCCCTACGCCTCTCGGCCGAAGGCTTCTTCCGCAATGACGAATATGCTTCGGACCTCGTCGCCGACTATACCCTCCCCGGCTACCGCCTGCAGGTGGATCTCGGCTACAGCCCGAAGACGGAGCTACCTATCGAGCTTCGTCTCGGCCTCTACCACCAATATTATTGGGGAGCCTCCCGCTACCCTGCAGCGCTAGCCTACCAAGACCTCCCCTACTGGCGTGGGGATGGGAAGGACTATACCCGCTTTCGTGTCCTGCCCTTCTTCCGTGCCTCCATCCAGCCCGTGCGGGGGCTAGCTATCCTCCTAGGGCATCTCGAGGGAGGAGCCAGGCACGAGCTTATCGCCCCGCTCTACAGCCCCGAACTCAACCTCACCGCTGACCCCGAGACGGGTCTACAGATACGCTACGAGGGGAAGCACACCCAGCTCGACACGTGGGTCGACTGGCAGAGCTTCATCTTCAAGGGCGACACCCATCCCGAGGCCTTCGTCTTCGGTCTTCATGCCCGACAGGCCTTCCCCCTCTCCTCCCGCTCCCAGCTCGAGCTACAGCTCCAGGCGCTGGCACATCACCGAGGGGGCGTGCTCAATGAGCGAGCAGACACCGTGCACACATGGCTCAACTCTGCCCTCGGCCTTGCCTACGAGCATCACTTCCTGCTCAGAGAGCGCCCGCTGACCCTTCGCTCTGCCGTCTACGGCGCTCTCTATAGCCAGCGAGGCGAGCACTACCCTCTAGACAAGGGCTGGGGGATCTATGCCGAGACCAGCCTCCGATACAGGCGCTGGCGCACAGAGCTTGGCTACTGGTATGGCTCGGACTTCGTCAGCGTCCTCGGCACGCCCTTCGTGCAGAGCCTCGGGCGGGCAGGACGCACAGCTGTCCACAGCCATCATCCACGCTACCTCTCCTGGAGCGCAAGCTACAGCATCATCGAGAGGGAGCACTATACCCTCGGGCTCTCAGGGGGAGTCTGGGTGCACCCCCATTCGACGCACAGCAACAGCTCCTATATCGAGGCTTACCTCAGCATATCCCCCTACTTCGGGCTCATCAAGCGGTAGCGATACTTCGCCACGATAGAGCTTCACTCAAGCCAAAAATAGCGGAGGCTACCCCTTGGTATTGGGGTAGCCTCCGCTCTGTAGTAAGGAGAAAGAGGGTGGAGTCGATGCCTAGAGCTTCACGCCCTCGGCACGCTCCATGTAGCGACGCCCTACGATCTCCCAGTCGATGATCTTCCAGACCTCACGAAGGTGATCGGCACGGCGATTCTCATAATCAAGGTAGTAGGCATGCTCCCAGATATCGATACCGAGGATGGGGATAAGCCCACTTGTCACAGGCGAACCAGCATTAGTATTCTTGCTGATGGAGAGTCGTCCGTCCTTGTCTGTAGCTAGCCAGACCCAGCCCGAGCCAAAGATCTCGTTCCCCGCCTTCTCAAAGGCCGCCTGGAAGTCAGCGAAGCTCTTGTAGCTCCTCTCGATCGCCTCACGGAGTGCTCCCGTAGGCTCAGAGGTCATCCCTTCAGCGTAGGGCTTGAACTGTGCGAAGTAGATCGTATGGTTGAGGAGCTGACCGGCATTGTCAAAGACCGTCCCTGAGGAAGTCTGGACAAGACGTACTAGGTCACGCTCCTTGATCCCTTGATCACGGACGAGCTTGTTGAGCTTATTTGCATAGCCGACGAGGTGCTTCCCATAGTGGAGCTCCACCGTGCGCTTGCTGATGACAGGTGCCAGAGCATCGGTCGCATAGGGGAGCGCCATGAGCTGGAAGGCGGGAGCCTCCTTAGCTTCGCCCATGGGGGCTTGTACGGCTACGGCTTCTTTCTTAGTGGTCTTCTTTTGGGCTGAGAGCGTACCCAGCGAGAGCGCTCCTACGAGGAGGAGGGCTAGAGGACGAATCTGCATGTGCATGGATTGATTATGAGTTAATAATTAAAGAATGAATTAGTCGTCGTAACGAACCAGCTGTAGGCGAGCGTTGAAGTACGCCTCGATGCCCGAGCTCAGCTCTACCTTGTAGCCACGTCCCTTGCGCTCGATCTGCACGATGGCGTCTCCTGCATGGCTAGCCTGAAGCGTCTTAGTGATCTGAGCAGGGATGAAGGCGGTAGGGATAGCCGTATGCTTGCCATCGACTTCCTTCCACCCACCTCGTGCGTCGAACTCGATCTCCGTACCATCGGAGAAGGTGAGGTCGTAGGTTGTCCCTGAGAACTCACGATCTTCCTTCACGAGGGACACGGTGCGTCCGGCGAAGTACTTCGTGACGAAGAGCTGGGCAGCCTTAGGGAGTTGGTTCAGCTGGATGATGCGATCGCTCCCTGCATGTAGGCTAATGACAGCGAAGGAGAGGAGAGCGAGGGTAAAAGCCAGGATTCTCTTCATAGAGTATAGTTATTAAATGGTGAATGGTGGTAATATACCATCCATTAAACGCTAGACTTAGGGAAAAGGTTGCGGACCTACTCATAGATACCTACGATTTGCCCCCGCCCTTACGCCACAGAGAGCGTAGGAGCGGGGGCAAATAATAAGGAGTAAGGAAGGTGAATCGCTAACCTCAGCTAGGGGCTAAACCCTGTAGTCTGGAGGGTAGCGGGTGGAGCTTGCCTCTTACTTCGACTCGGGGAGAGCTGAGGCGATCACCTGCTGCGCAAGACGTGCCGAGGCAGGGATATGAGCAGGTGGCTCAGCCTGCTCACTCATGTGGAAGGCAGGGTGGATGGTCAGCGTGACTCGCCCTGGGTGAGGGAGGTAGGTACCACGAGGGAGGATCGAGAAGGCTCCATCGATCGTCACCGGTAGGATAGGGACGTCGAGCTCGGATGCGATGACGAAGGCTCCCTTCTTGAAGCGGGTCATCCGCCCATTCTCTGTACGGCTTCCTTCGGGGAAGATGAAGATCGAGTTACCCGTAGCGAGCACCTTCTTAGCATCCTGTATCGTCTGGGCGATCGAGGAGACCTTAGTCTCGTCGACGAAGATGAAGTGCGCCGCCTCACAGGCCTTACCTACCATCGGGATGCTACGGAGCTCTTGCTTCATCACCCACTTGAAGGGAATACCTATATAGGCATTAAGCACGAAGATATCGTAGGCGCTCTGATGATTGGCTACGACGACACAGGGAGCGTCTGTGCTGGGGAGATGCTCCCGGCCTCGTACCGTCACACGACAGAGCGAGACGGCCAGACAGCACCACGACCAGGCCTTGGTCGTCTTGCTGATGAATGAGGCAGGAAGACCCACATAGCTAGCGATGATCACCACGACACAGCAGAGGATGGTAGCTAGCACAAAGAGGGGCCCTCCTATGAGGATGAAGTAGGTGAGGTAGAGGAGGCGAGCCGGAGTAAGGGACTTCATGGACTAAGGGTAAGATACGAAGGAAATATGGAGCTAGGTACTAAGGGAGCGCTTGCAGATAGCGGACGAGCTTCTGTACAGCCCGACCACGGTGGCTCATGCTGTTTTTCTCCTGCTCGGTGAGCTGAGCGAACGTCTCCTCCCGACCCTCGGGACGGAAGATGGGGTCATAGCCGAAGCCGTGGTCCCCCGAGCGCTCTAGGGTAATCTCCCCATCGACACTTCCCTCGAAAAAGTGGGTCCCGTATTCGTCTATGAGGGCGATCACCGTGCGGAAGCGTGCTCGGCGAGGTGCAGCGACTCCCGAGAGGCGCTCTAAGAGAAGGCTGACATTATCCTCGAAGGAGGCATGCTCCCCAGCGAAGCGTGCTGAGTAAACGCCAGGAGCACCACCGAGGGCTTCCACCTCGAGTCCCGTATCGTCGGCGAAGCAATAGAGGCCGTAGTGCTCCCACACATAGCGAGCCTTGATCAGGGCATTGCCCTCTAGGGTATCAGCAGTCTCGGGGATCTCGTCATGGCACTGGAGGTCAGAGAGGCTAATGATCTCTATGCGGTCTCCTAGGATAGCCCGTATCTCGGAGAGCTTATGAGCATTATTGCTCGCAAACACAAGTTTTTTCATACATTTGTTACATAAGCACGGGCCTTAGGGACACCTATCCCCTCTGGTTAAAGGCCTTATGCGAAGCAAAATTAAGGATAATCAGCGTATCTATGGACATCGAGCAGTTCCGAGACTTCTGCCTTTCGCTCCCTCACTCCAGCGAGTCCATGCCCTTCGGAGAGGACCTGGTCGTCTTCAAGGTCGTCGATCGTATCTTTGCTATCCTCTCTCTGGATGAGGGCGAGCCCAGAGTCTCGCTGAAGTGCTCTCCCGACCGAGTCGAAGAGCTAAGAGCTCGGTACGATGCGGTCACGCCAGGCTATCACCTCAATAAGAAGTACTGGAACACGGTTTACCTCGATCGTGACCTCCCACTACCCCTCCTCAGGCAACTCATCCGCCACTCGTGGAACGAAGCCTCGGCCAAGCTCACCAAGCGGGTACGCACCAGCCTTGCACTCCTCCCTCTTGAGGAGGCAGACTAAGCCACTACGAATTCTCCCCTATTACCTTACTCATGGACACTTCACTCCTCGAATTCATTGATCAGGTAGAGAGTACTAATACCTACCTGATGCAGCAGATCGCCTCTGGGCGCACCCTACCTCAGCTACACACGGTCGTCTGTCGCCAGCAGACAGCGGGCCGAGGCATGCGTGGCAATACCTGGACATCACGCCCAGGAGACAGCCTCACCTTCTCCCTTCTCCTCCGCTCCGAGCACTTGCTAGGCAAGCAGCAGTTCGCTGTCTCCGAGCTCGCAGCATGGTCGGTGATGCGCACCTTCGCCTACTACATGACCGACGAGCAGAAGACTAAGCTCACCGTCAAGTGGCCTAATGATATCTTCTACGAGGACCGTAAGCTCTCCGGTATCCTCATCGAGCATAGTCTGACGGGGCAGCAGATAGACTACTCCGTCATCGGTATCGGGATGAACATCAATGACGAAGCGTTCCCCCCCGAGCTACCCCTAGCGGTCTCCCTCCGCATGATCACAGGTCGCAATCTCGAACCTATGGAGGTACTCATCCGCCTGCATACGGAGCTCTCCGCCCTCCTACCTGACTTCCTCCTCGGGCGCTACCAAGAGGTACACCGCCACTACATGAAGCATCTCTACCGCCGGGAAGGCTTCCATCTCTTCACCGACGTCGATGGGCAGTTCCGTGCTCAGATCAAGGATGTGACCGCCGAGGGACGACTGGTCCTACAGCGGGAGGATGCTTGGGAGCGTGCCTATGCCTTCAAGGAAGTGCGCTTCGATGCTGAGTAAGAGCGAGCTCAAGGACATACGTAGCCTCCATGAGGCGAAGGGCCGAAGCGCCCAGCGACGCTTCGTCGCTGAGGGGATCAAGCTCACAGGGGAGATGCTAGGAGCCTTCCCCTGTGAGCTTCTCCTTGTCGGCGAGGCAGTAGCTCCGGGGGTGAAGGAGCAACTCCAGAGGCTCCCCGAGGGTGACCGCCCTCGACGCCTAGAGATCGTCCCCGAGAGCTTCGACTGGAGCCGTGTCAGTTCGCTACGCCAGCCTCAGCCCCTCTTAGGTGTCTTCATCCTCCCCGAAGAAGTAGCGACCCTCCCCACACCCACCTCTGGTCTCTCTCTCTTACTAGACCGGGTGCAAGATCCTGGGAACTTAGGTACGATCATACGCACAGCGGATTGGTTTGGGGTAGAGAACATCTACCTCGCTCCCGGCACTGCGGATCCCTTCGCTCCGAAGGTCGTACAAGCTACAATGGGAGCGCTTGGAAGAGTCCGTCTCCACCGCCTCAAGGATAGCATCGCCTTCCTGCGCTCCTTCGACGGCGCCCGCATAGGTACCTTCCTCGGAGGAGAAGACCTCTATCAGGCGGACTTCTCTCAGGGAGACCGTCCCACCCTCATCATCATGGGCAACGAAGGCCAAGGCATCCATCCCGACCTCGAGCCCTTCATCGACCGACGTCTCACCATCCCGCCCTACCCGCTGGAGCAAGCGCACACCGAGTCGCTCAACGTCGCTATCGCCACGGCACTTATCCTCGGAGAGCTACGCCGTCGGCACTAGCCACTAAGGCAGAGGAGCCAGGCTACCGATAGCCCTCTACCCCGTACAGCCATCCCCCCTCGAGACGCTATACTCGAGAGGGGATGGCTGTATTCATAGCGGGAAGAACCGAGGTTCTTTGCTACAAAACCCGCCTGTTTTGTGTATCTTTGTTAAGGTTGCTCTCCCAAGTAATCTTTTTTAATTTCGCTCACTCACCAACACTAGATTATATATGGATCATGCAGCAGTAGCCTACGAACCGCTCCTACTGGTAGGGTCCCTCCTCATGCTCGCTGGTATCATCGCCGGCAAGGTAGGGACACGCTTCGGCGTCCCCGCCCTCTTGCTCTTCCTCATCACGGGGATGATCTTCGGAGGCGCAGGGCTCGGGATACAGTACAACGACCCTGGCAAGACGCAGTTCCTAGGGATGATAGCACTGACAGTCATCCTCTTCTTCGGTGGCTTTGAGACTAAGCTTGCGGAGATACGCCCCGTGCTGGGGCCAGGGATCATGCTCTCTACCCTCGGGGTACTCCTGACGACTCTTTGCCTCGGGGGCTTCTTCTACGGGATGGATCAGCTCGGTTGGGCTCCAGTGCACTTGACGTTCCCCATCGCTCTACTGCTCGCTGCTACGATGTCGAGTACAGACTCGGCTTCGGTCTTCGCTTTGCTTCGCTCGAAGAACATGCACCTCAAGGAAGGTCTCCGTCCGATACTAGAGCTAGAGAGTGGGAGTAACGACCCTATGGCCTACATGCTGACCATCGCGCTGATCCAGTATGTCACGGGCGGAGCCGATGGTTCTTGGGGTAGCATCCTCCTGACGTTCCTACTACAGTTCGGTGTAGGCGGGCTCATGGGCTTCCTCCTAGGCAAAGCCACCGTCTGGATACTCAACAAGGCGAATATCGGCAACGAAGCCCTCTACCCTATCCTCCTACTCTGTATCGTCTTCTTCACCTTCTCAGCGACGAATATCCTACAGGGCAACGGCTACCTCGCCGTCTACATCATGGGTGTCCTCGTCGGGAATAAGAAGATCGTCCACAAGAAGAGCATAGCCACCTTCTTCGACGGGCTTACTTGGCTCCTACAGATCGCACTCTTTATCATCCTGGGGCTTTTCGTAGACTCCCACAATCTACTCCCTATCGCTGGCTTCGCCCTGCTAGCAGGGGTCTTCATGATCATCGTAGCCCGTCCGCTAGCAGTGCATCTCTCCCTACTCTTCTTCCCCCGTATCAGTCTCCGTGGGCGGTGGTTCCTCTCGTGGGTAGGCCTGCGTGGCGCTGTGCCCATCATCTTCGCCACCTATCCTATGATGAGTCAGGTAGAAGGGGCGGACACCCTCTTCAACATCGTCTTCTTCATCACCCTACTCTCGCTTCTCATCCAGGGGAGTACCCTACCCGCTGTAGCCCGTCTCCTAGGGCTAGACGAGGAGATCAAGGTGGAGATCAGTCGCTTCGGAGTGAAGATCCCCCAGCACACAGGGGCTAAGATGGTCGAGCGCACCGTCACTGCCGAGATGCTCCTACCCGGGAGGAAACTCATGGAGATCGACCTCAAGGAAGAGGAACTCGTCATCCTCGTGCGTCGTGGGGAGAACTATATGGTACCCAAGGGGAAGCTAGAGCTCTCCGTCGGGGACATCCTCCTCATCGTCTTCGAGCAACATACCCAAGGCATCTGACGTGGCTACCTCTAGTCGTCTCCTCAGGAGAATAGGGGCGCTGGCCCTGCCAAACATCCTCTCCAACGTCACCGTCCCCCTGCTCATGCTCGCCGACACAGCGATGGCAGGGCGCATGGAGCGAGCCGAGAGCATCGCTGCCGTGGCTATCGGTGCTGCGATCACACAGTTCGTCATCGGAGTCTGGAGTCTCCTTCGCATGGGCACGACGGGCTTCACGGCTCAGGCCTGGGGGGCATGCGATGCGAAGGCCTTGCTCCGTCAGTTGGCCTCGGGCTCGATCATAGCGCTCGTGATCGGGCTTCTGCTGGTCTTCCTCCGTCCCCTCTATATCGCTCCTGCGGCAGCTCTGCTACAGGGGAGCGCCTCGCTCCAGCTACCGGAGGCCGAGACCTATCTCCACTACTCCTTCCTCGGAGCACCCGCAGCGCTCCTGCTCTATGTCCTCAATGGCTGGCTCATCGGCGTCCAGCGGATGAAGCTCGTCATGAGCGTGAGCATCCTCTGCAATCTCCTCAACATCTTCTTCAGCTTCCTCCTTGCTTTCCCCGCCGACTTAGGCGTGGGAGGCCTTGCTCTGGGTACGGCTCTGGCGCAGTACTGCGCCGTGGGACTCCTGCTCCTCGGGGCGGTGCGAAGCCAAGGACGCATCCTCAGACACTTCCGCCGAGATCTCCTGTGGCATCCGCCGACGCTCCTCCGCTACTTCCATGTCGGGAAGTATCTACTCATCCGAACACTTCTCCTGCAGGCCGTGACCCTCTCCTTCATCCGCTACGGAGGACTCATCGGGGTCACTACCCTGGCGGCAAATAGCCTGCTGATGCAGCTCTTCACCCTCTTCTCCTACTTCATGGACGGGCTGGCCTACGCTGCCGAAGCGCTGGTAGGCGAAGCTATCGGAGCTCGTGCCTACCGACGTCTGGGCGATACCGTCTCCCTCGTCCTACGCACGGGAGCAGTGACGGCGCTCACCGTCTCCTTCCTCTACCTCGCTATCCCTCATCCCTTCCTCACACTCCTGACGGACAAGGAGGAGGTCCTTCGCCGAGCCCTCGACTACAGTTATTGGATGGGGGCGGTGCCTCTAGTATCCTTCGGAGCCTTCCTCTGGGATGGCATCCTCGTCGGAGCTACGGATAGTAAGACGATGGGGCTAGCGATGATCTTTGCGGCACTGACCTTCTTCCTCGTGGCTCAGCTGACGCTCGTCCCCTTCGGGGTACACGGGCTCTGGCTGGCCTTCCTCTCCTACCTCCTCGTTCGCAGTCTCCTCGAGCACCACTGGGGCACGCGACGCCTGAGACGCTACGGGGAGGCACTGTAGGTATAAAGTCACTATCTTCGTCTACATTTTCAATATAAATAATATAAAGCATGAGGTTTCCACGTATTACTCGCATGTCCTCCACCGCGTATATCTTGAGGCTCCGTGAGGGTTTATGGCTTCCGGTATTTATACTTCTCCTGAATGTTTTCTTCTTGATACACTATCTCCCGCACTCGGGAGAATTCTCTGGAGATGGCTTATTCTCTAGTTATCTCTTCATCGGAGCCAAAAGCTTATTTCGCTCGATACTATGGGCTAGTCTCTTCTGGTGGTTCTATGCCATCCCCAAGAGTCGTCGTATCCGATCTTTCCTTGGAGGGTTCTTCTGTGGTCTTACGATCCTACTCCACTACATAGAGAGCTTCCTGGTCAGCGTATATGGTATGTGCTACTCGTACTCAGTACTCTTAGTCATAGCAGGGACCAATCCTTCCGAAGCCTCGGAGTTCTGGACTTCCTCGATTTCATTTTCACCGCTAATACGCCCGACGCTTGAGATCTTAGTCTCGGCTTTCGTCGCTCTATCGCTAAGGGCTCTATACCAGCGATGGGCTCGAAAGAGAGAGAGCATCACCAAGCCTGCACAAGGGACACTTGCTCTCTATATCCTCTCTATCGTCTGCTCACTTCTAATCCTTGTATTCCCGACGCGCAAAACCTACGAATGGGTACAGCTCTTTGGGACGGCCTTTGACCAAACAATTAGTCCCATGGACCGTCTCCTTTGGAATACAATTGGTTTTGCTCAAGAGACTAGAAAGATCCAACAGGGAGCGGAGAACATGAAGAACATTGACCTTGGACAACTCACTCGAGAGGATCGCCTAGGAAATACCTCCATAGTCGTCATCATTGGCGAAACGCTCCGCAGAGATTATATGCATTGCTACGGCTACCCACTGAGTAATACGCCCCATCTCGACTCCATCCTGAAGACGGGAGATATGATCCGCTACAGCAATGTCATCAGCCCCGCTGGTAATACGATCGAGTCCCTCACAAAGGTGCTGACCATGCAGCTAGGAGATAGCCCCAAACCCTGGTATGAATATCCGACACTGACCGCCATTCTCTCCAAGGCAGGCTACACTACATACTGGTCGAGTAACCAAGAGAGCACTGGTGCCATCGTCCAGCCTCTAAATATCATGGCTTCACTTGCCGATAGCGTGAAGTATGCTCACCCCCGCTCCATCGATGGTGATAGAGACTCCGCTGCTAGATACTTTGATGAAGCAGTGATCAAAGACCTGCACTATGAAGGGGTTAATGGTAAGCCCTTCGTCCAGTTTGTACATTTAGAGGGATCACATCCCATATATGGGAGACGATTCCCTAAAGAGTTCGCACGATTCGGGACTAAAGATATCCCTCAGCAGTTCGGAGACGAGCGAGATCAGGTCCTCGCAGACTACGTCAATAGTGTCTACTACAATGACTATGTCGTCTCGGAGATCATAAAGAGATATAGCCATCAGGACGCTCTCGTTATCTACTTTGCAGACCATGGGGAGATCCTCTACGATGACCCCTCCCAGCCTGGTTACAATGGTCATGGAGTCCATCCTTCAGGAGTATCTGTACCCTTCCTCGTCTACTTCTCTCCCTCGCTCAAGGCTAAGAAGCCGGACCTCTATGCTCAGCTCGATCGAGCGAAGGATCTGCCTATTATGAACGACCTCTTCACGCATGCCTTCTGCGACCTACTAGGGATCAAGACCAAGTTCACTAACTCCAAGTTGAACTACTTCTCTCCGAGCTATGACAGTAGCCGTCCTAGAGTCATCAAGAGCCTAGGTAAGGTACTACGAATGTAGCCCATAAGTATCAAGGGACGGGGCTAGAGATGAGGCTTCCCTGAGGGCTATGAAGGTGCCTCTGAGAAGAAGGCACGTTTAGTCCGTCGGTATTTACACTAGCGCCTCCGAAGGGGCACTACTGGCAACTCTGAGCAGGCACCAGTAGCGCCCCTTCGACACCTCTAGAAGTCGCTTGCCGAGGGCATCTGGAGAAGGGGGAGCGAAGGGGGAGTAATTCGTCTTTCCTCGAAGCAGTTTTCAGGGTGCTTCGTTGGCAATGGAGGGGGATCGCCTTCTTCGGTTTAAAGACCATCCCTTTCTCCTAATAATCAGCTATTTATCTTGACTTACACTAACTCTAGAGTAGCACTTTCGCCCCCGATTATCAGAAAAGAGGTATCTTTGGTAGATAGTATGCCTTCTTAGAGGCATATAGACCTGTTTTTGATGGTGCAGATGAGATTGACGAAGTATAACGATTACCTCAAACTAAGCTATATCCTGCTCCTAGGGGCGCTCTATACGCTCCCCGTATGGGGACAGCGCCCAGAGCGTAGGGACGACGAGACCCTGCGCAAGGAGAAAGCTCAGGAATACTACTACCAAGGCGTGCTGGCTCAGCTCAGCTCCAAGACTATGGAGGCCTATGACCTGCTCCGTCATGCCTATAGCCTCGACCCTACCGACCCTGCTATAGCCTTCATGCTGGGAGGCAACTACGCCCAGCAGGGCATGAGTGCTCGTGCCCTGCCTCTACTGGAGCAAGCCTACGCCACCGACTCCACTAACCGCACCTACGCACGAGCTCTCTCCACCGCCTATATCGAGGCTGACCGCATGCACGATGCCCTCAGGGTCAATGAGCGTCTCAGTGAGGCTGACCCCGAAGACGACGATGTACGCTACCGCCTAGTACAGCTCTATGCCCGCACGGGTGAGCTAAGGAAAGGCATCCAGATGGCTACGGCTCTGCAGAAGCGCTTTCGCTCGATCCCCGAAGCCTATGGCCAGCTCACCAAGCTCAAGATCCAGCTCATCGCCCTGACCAAGGACAAGAAGGCCATCGCCGAGGAGTACCGCACTTGGGCGGAGCTCTACCCCGAGGATCGCCGTACCTACTACGACTGGATCCTCTACCTCCTCCAGGAGGGTGAGGTGAAGGAGGCAGAGAAGCAGGTGCTCAAGGATGTCCGCTCGGGCCGTCTCTCCGAGAGCGAAGCCTGCGTGCTGAAGGTACACCGCCTGATCATCCAGAAGGACTTCGCCGAAGCCGAAGCTCAGCTCGCTCGTCTTAGCCCCGACAAGAAAATACCTGTGGGAGAGAAGCTCGCCCTCTGGCTCCGTCTCAATGAGGAGTCTAAAGGGAGCGAAGGCTACCATATGGATCGTGTCCTAGATCACATACGAGAGCTCGTCCGGCTCTACCCTGAAGACCTCCCCCTGCTCAAGAGTTACGCCCAGGCGCTACGCTATATCGAGCGCTACCAGGAGGCCTATGACATCCTCCTACCACAGAGCAAGCTTCACCCCAGTGAGGGCTGGATCTGGGACGAACTCCTCAATGCCTCCATCGGACTCTCATCAGATAGTCTCACCACGAAGACCGCTCAGGACGCCCTCCCTCACCTCACTACTGACTGGCGCATCTACATCATCCTAGCAGGAGACCTCTTCCGTCAGGACAAGGTCCAGGGCGCTATCGACATCCTCGAGCAGGGAGTGAAGGCCATCGACCCGAAGGTCGGAGAGGGAGCCGCCCGTGTCTACAGTTTGCTAGCCGACCTCTATGCCGAGCGGGGAGGTGTCGGGCACGACGGGCGAGCCGACAGCCTCTACCTCCAAGCCATCGAGGCCAACCCACAGGATGCCGAGGCACTGAATAACTACGCCTACCGACTAGCCAAGTCGGGACAAGACCTGGAGAGCGCTGAGCGCTACGCCGGCCAAGCCCTCAAGATCTCCCCCAACGAGTCCTACATCCTCGACACCTACGCCTATATCCTTCTCCTGAAGAAGAACTATACGCTGGCCAAGCTCTACCAGCGTCGAGCCCTCAGCGCCACCGAGCCCGACAAGATCTCGCCCGACATGTACGACCACATGGGGGACATCTACCTAGGCCTCGGCGAATATACCGAAGCCATCGAGGCGTGGACACAGGCGCTCTCCGCCCACAAGGCTAAGGGCTCCTCTGCCGACACCCTCCGTGAGATCGAGAAGAAAATAACGGAAGCCAAGAAGGCTCAAAAGACGAAATAAGATGACCCCAACAATCATCCGTCCCCTGCGCTCCCTCCATGAGCGACTCCGAGTGATGCCCCGTGCCCTCGCCCTAGGAGCTCTAGCCCTCACCCTCTCGGGCTGTGGCCTCCTCCAGCAGATGCGTGAGGAGGAGGAGCCGGTCGCAGCACGCCCCATAGATACATCGAGAGAAGCCCGCCTCCGGGTCTTCCAGAGCGCTCCCGCCTATGCCTCTACCCTAAGAGGGGCGCTGAGTGCCGAGCTCTTCCTCAAGAAGGACAACTTCTCCTCCAAGGTCAACGCTACCATCCTCAAGGGCCAAGGGATCTACTGGTCTGTCGTCCCCTTCCCCCTCATCGAGGCCGCTCGGGTATGGTTCACCCGTGAGGGTGTCACCGCCGTCGACAAGCTCCACGGACGCTATGCCGAGGTCAGCTATCTGGAGCTCTCTGAGCTCATCGGCTTCCCCGTGCAGTACGACGATGTCGAGCGCCTGCTTCTCGGGAAGCCCTTCTTCCCCAGCGGAGCACGCGGCACTAAGGGGGGAGCCTTCAGCTACAGCATCACCGAGACCGGTGGCACTGACGCCGAGGCCTACCTACCAGTAGCACATCCCAGCGGGAAGCAGGACTACCACCTACGCTGGCTCCTCAATGCCCAGCACCAGCCGACCTTCTTCGCCGTGACGAAGCGGCAGGCGCTCAGCCAACCGATCTTCTCTCTCAGCTACGAGCAGGGAGCAGGCTCGCTGGAGAGCCATATCGCTCAGCGCACGACCCTCTTCCTCGGTAAGACCTCCGCCCCAGCACTGACGATCGACTGGAGCAAGCTCCGCCCCTACTCTGGAGAAGTCCCCGATATCACCCCCCGAATCAAGGAGGGCTATCAGCGCATCAGTCTCTCGGAGCTCATCAAGCTCTTACCCTCGCTATGATCGCCAGCCTCTTCACTAGACAGCGCCATCGGCTAGGACGGGCTCTGCTCCTCCTTTGCCTCCTCTCTGCCGTCGCTCCCGCCTCTGCTCAGGGTCGGAAGTCACGGACGCTCCAGCGTCTGGAGCAGGAGCGCAAGCAACTCCTGCGCAATATCGAAGCCTCCGACAAGAAGCTCCAGCAACTCCGTCGGGATACCCGAAGCCAAGAGCAGACTCTGCGTGCGGTGAAGGAGCAGGTGGAGCAGCGTCGCCAGGTCGTCGCCGTCCTCGGTAGCGAGGTCAGCGGACTGCAGGCACGCATCGACACCCTCGCAGGGCATATCGGCCGGCTCCACCGCCGAGAGGGAGCTCTACTCCTTCGCTATCGGGCAGCTCTGCTACAGCTCCAGAGGATCGACACCCATATAGACCCGCTCGTCTTCGTACTCTCCTCTCGGACGCCCTCCGAGGCTCGGGAGCGTCAGCGCTTCCTCGCTCGCTACACCAAGGCGGTACGCCAGGCCTCCGAGGCGCTACGTAGCACCCGCTCCGAGATCGAAGCTACTAAGGCCGAGGTGGGACGCACCCATTCGGAGAAGGAGCAACTCCTCTCCCTCCGTGAAGCGGAGAAGCGTAAGCTCGAGCAGGAAGAAGTCCAGCGCTCCGCCCAAGTTAAGGATCTCCAAGGCCAGCAAAAACAGCTCGCTCAAGACCTCTCCAAGCAGCGCAAGCGTGCCGAAGAGCTTGATCGCAAGATCCAGCAACAGGTAGAGGCCGAGATCCTCGCCGCCCAGCGCCGTGCTGCCGAAGCCCAGCGTCGTGCCGAGGAGGCTCGCCGTCGACGTCAGGCGCAGCGCCGAGAGCAGAGCGCCCAGGAGAGCGCTTCCTCCACGAAGGGCTCAGGACGAGGCTCCCGAGGCAAGACCACTACCCCCATCCCCCCACCACGAGAGGAGACAGAGCCCGAACCCGAGGAGCGCCGAGCAGCTACCCCTGGGGGCTACGCCATGGATGCTAACGAGCGGGCGCTAGCCTCTTCCTTCGCCCAAAACAAGGGACGCCTCCCTGCTCCCATCCGAGGCTCGTACTCGATCCTCCGCACCTTCGGTGTGCACCAACACTCCGAGCACAGCCGTGTACAGGTCAATAGCAGTGGCGTAGACTTCGGACTCCAGAGCGATAGTAGAGCCTATGCCGTCTTCTCTGGTGTCGTCAGCCGGGTATTTATGATCCCCGGCTACGGGACGGCCTTGATCCTACGGCATGGTAACTACCTCACCGTCTATGCCAACCTCAGTAGCGTCTCCGTCTCGAGTGGCTCACGAGTATCGACGGGGCAGGTCTTGGGCTCCGTAGGTGCCTCCCCTGATGGCTCGGGCGGACGACTACTTCACTTCCAGCTCTGGCACGAGCGTACCAAACTCAATCCTCTTGCATGGATAAAAAGGTAGTTGCTACTATTGGCTCCTTCGACGGAGTACATCTCGGGCATCAGGCGCTCTTCGCTCAGATGAAGGCTTATGCCTCTAGCTTCCCCGAGGCCGAACTTCTAGCGATCACCTTCGATCCCTACCCGGCCGACGTCCTACAGCGTGGGGGCGAGCCCGAGCACATCCTACCGACGACGGAGCGGGATCAACTCCTCAGGGAGCAGGGGCTCGGTATTCATCTCCTTCACTTCACACCCGAGCTGGCGGGGAAGAGTGCCCAAGCCTTCATGGAGGAAGTCCTCCATCGGGAGCTCGGGGTGACAGACCTGATCCTCGGCTACGACAATCGTTTTGGTCACGGAGCTCAGCTAGGGCTCACGGACTATCAGGAGCTGGGCACCCCCCTCGGGATCACCGTCCTACAGGCCGAGCCACTCATACGGGAGCGAGAGACCTTCAGCTCTACCCTCATCAAGGGGCTCATACGTAGCGGGTCGATGCAGCGTGTGACGGAGATCCTCTCCCGTCCCTTCTGCCTCTTCGGCTCCGTCGTCGAGGGGCTTCATCTGGGGCGCAAGCTCGGCTACCCGACAGCTAACGTCGCCCTCTCCGACCCGAGACAGATCTATCCCCCCCACGGGGTATACGCTGCGACCCTCAGCCTCAGGGGTGAAGCTGGCTTCGGGGAGCGCCTAGAGGCGATGCTCTACATCGGTCAGCGCCCCACCATCGGCGGTGGTCTAGAGCGGACGATCGAGGTACACATCCTCGACTTCAGCGCCGATATCTACGGGCGAGAGGTACGCGTCGAAGTCCTCGCCCAGCTCCACCCCGAGCACAAGTTCGCCTCCACCGATGCCCTCCGTGAGGCCCTACAGCGCTACGAGGCAGATACCCGTAGCTACTTCGCCGAGCACCCACGCTGATGGAGATCAAGGGACTACATGTAGCGATCGTACACCGACGCTTAGCTCTCGGAGGAGCAGAAGAGGTATCTCGCCAGACGGCCTACCTCTTCTCCGAGTTGGGCATCTGTACCCACTTCTTCGCCGAAGCACATATCCCGACAGAGTGGCCCCTCCCCGAAGATCCTAAGATCGACCTTACGCTCCTCCCCTCAGGGATGAGGCTCTGGAGCAAGGAGAGCGCTCTCTACCTCGTCCAAGCCTTCAAGGAGCGAGGCGTACAGGTGCTGATCATCCCCATTGCCCTTCGCAACGATTACCTCCCCCTCTTCCGCTCGGCAGGGATCAAGATCATCTACTGGTGCCACAGCTCTCCGCTCTGGGAACTCATCGACCGACGTGAACGTGCTAGCTACAAGGCGCACCACCCGTGGTACAAGAACCTCTACAGTGTGACGCTACGCCGTCTACGCCTACTGCTCACGCCCGAGGAGCGTCTTCGTGCCCGCTATCGACGCTTAGTGCATGAGGTCGATCGCTTCATCACCCTTACGCCTGCTTATATAGGAGAGTTCGTATCAGCTCTAGGGCTCGGGGAGGAAGAGGCCTCTCGCTTCGTCGCTCTACCCAACATGGTCACTCCCCCTCAAGCGCCCCTCATGCCAGCAAAGGATCGCCCGAAGAAGATCCTCTTCGTCGGGCGTCTCAGCTATGCAGACAAGCGCCCGGATCGTGTCCTGCGGATCTGGGAGCAAGTCTACAGAGCACTACCAGAGTGGGAGGTTGAGATCTATGGTAAGGGTCCCGAGGAGAAGTTCCTCAGACGCATGATCCAGCGACGGGGGCTCCCCCGTATCTCCCTCAAGGGCTACATCGCTGATCCTACTAGCGTCTACTCCTCAGGAGCGATCCTCATGATGACCTCGACCTACGAGGGCTGGGGGCTCGTGATCAGTGAAGCGCAGGCTGCGGGAGTCGTACCCATTGCCTTCGACAGCTCGGCGGGCATCCGTGAGCTGATCGGGGAGGATAGTGCCTATGGATGCCTTGTTCCGCCCTTCGACTTAGAGGCCTACGGGGCTCAGCTACTGAGGCTCTGCCAAGATGATGCGCTGAGGTACCGTCTCTCGGAGAGCGCTCGGGCACATAGCCTTGACTACACTCCTACTCGCAACGCTTCTCGCTGGGAGGAGCTCTTCAGCCAACTCTAATACTCCGACCGATGAAGCCCCGTATCCTCATAGACCTAGAGCGTACCCGATACCCATACTCGGGCTTGGGCTACTATGGGCATGCCCTTGCTCAGGGACTGCAGGAGGCTAGTGACCCAGCCCTAGATCTCCACTATTACGCCCCGTCCTCCTACCCAGTGCCTCAGAGAGAGCGCTTCTCTCCCCTGCATGCCCTGATCAGTACTCAGGCTAGAGGCTATGACCTGGTGCATATCACGCACCAGCGTCAGCATTACTTTCCTCAGCTATGGGGGGCTAAGTGCATAGTGACCCTGCACGACCTCAACTTCCTCACGGAGCCCCTTCCCGAAGCTAAGAGGGAGAAGCTCCTGAAGCTCGTAGCGAGCAACCTCAATCGTGCCCATGGGATCGTCTGCATCTCAGACTTTGTCCGTCGTGATCTAGAGCACCACCGAGACCTCTTCCAGATACCTGAGCAGACGCCCATCACGGTAGTGCATAATGGGATCTTCCTCCCCGAGGGAGGCGATACAGCCGACACCCCTCGAGACCCGATCGTCCCCACGGCTCCCTACCTCCTAGCACTAGGTGTCCTACACGAGAAGAAGCAACAGCATCTCTTGATCCCAGCCCTCGCTCATCTACCCCAGGAGCTACATCTGGTGCTGGTCTATTCCGAAGCCAAGTCCGAATACCTCGCTAAGATCCAGAGCCTGATAGAGCAGTATGGGCTCGGGGAGCGTGTACACCTCTTCTGTGCCGTACGTGATACGGAGAAGGAAGCCCTGCTACAGCACTGCCGAGCTCTACTTCAGCCTTCTATCGCCGAGGGCTTTGGCCTGCCCGTCGTCGAAGCGATGGCTCTAGGGAAGCCTCTCTTCCTCCGTCCTGCCACGAGCCTGCCAGAGGTAGGGGGCGAGGTGGCTTACTACCTAGACGAGATTAGCCCCGAAGCTATAGCGAAGACGATCTTAGACGGGCTGAATGCCTACGATCTAGAGCCTGCCCGGGCGGAAGCCCTACGTGCTCGTGCCCGCCTCTTTGACTACCGCCGTATGGCACAGGGCTACTTACAGTTCTACCACGAAATACTCTCCCTACGATGAGGCTAGCCGTCATAGTCCCGGTCTACAAGGTCGAGCCCTACCTCCGACAATGCGTTGACTCGATCCTCTCTCAGAGCTACCAAGACATGAAGGTGATCCTCGTCGATGATGGTTCGCCAGACAGCTGTGGAGCGATCTGCGATGAGTATGCCGAGCAGGATAGCCGTGTGCTTACCCTCCACAAGGCCAACGGGGGGCAGAGCTCGGCACGCAACCTAGCCCTACAGCACATCGACGACTGTCCCTTCGTCACTTTCTTAGATAGCGACGACTGGCTGGTACCAGAGATCTATCAGCAGGGGGTGAATTACCTCGTCGATCATCCCGAAGTGAGCATGGTCAACTATGGCTACAACCTCGTCACCGAGGAGAAGACTATCCCCTTAATCCCAGAGGAAGAGCGTCTGACTCGTGAGGAAGCCCTCCTCCGCTATGTCGCTACAACTTCGAATATCATCAACACGATGGTCTGGAGTCGCCTCTATCGCCGTGAGGCTCTCCAAGGACTGACCTTCACCGAAGGGTGCAAGTGGGAGGATGTCGTCTATGCCTTCGAAGCCCTCTACCAGAGCAGAGGAGCCTATCATATCCTCCCTCTGGCAGGCGTGAACTATCGGAGCAAGCGCCCCGGGGCCATGACCTCCGAGATCCTACCCGACAAGCGTGCGCTCTTCCTAGACATAGAGATGGCTATACGTCGTCACCCCGATGATGCGAGCTTCTTAGCGCTGGCCAACACCCTAGCGACGAATTGCCTCTGGTACTACCTCAAGTACCTTGCGACCTTCAGTTACCCCGTCGCCACGAGAGAGATGAAGCTCTACCTCCCGATCATCAAGGAGCTCCGGAGTCGTCCCTATTTAGATGCCTTCCATTCAGCCTCGAAGGTCCGCAAGGTACGGCTCTTCTTATCCTACCCTAGAGCCTTCTTCGCCGCCCGCACCTTTGTTCGCTCCCTACTTAGCCGTAAGTGATACACCCATGAAGCTAGCTGTCATAGTCCCGGTCTACAAGGTCGAGCCCTACCTCCACCAATGTATCGACTCGATCCTCTCCCAGAGCTATCGTGACCTGAAGGTGATCCTCGTTGATGATGGTTCGCCCGACAGCTGTGGAGCGATCTGCGACGAGTACGCAGAGCGTGACAGCCGTGTACAGGTCCTTCACAAGAAGAATGGAGGGCTAAGCTCCGCCCGCAACGCAGCTCTACCCCACACCGAGGACTGCCCCCTCCTGACCTTCGTCGATAGTGACGACTGGCTGGAGCCCGGCATTTACCAGGAGGCCGTAAGCTACCTCCAAGGACATCCCGAAGTAGACATCCTCGGCTACGGGCACAACAAAGTGCTGGGCTCTAGCTCTACTCCCTGCCTCATGCCCGAAATGACTCTGTCGAGAGAGGATGCCTTGGAGAGCTACCTTACCGCAAGCAAGCTCTCCATCGAGGCGACAGTCTGGAGCCGAGTCTATCGGCGCCGAGTCGTGGAGGGGCTTACCTTCCGTGAAGGATCGAAGTGGGAAGACAACGTCTATTCGCTCGAAGCCTTCTACCGGAGTGAAGGCGCCTTCCATGCCCTCCCCATAGCAGGATACAACTACCGCATCCAGCGCCCTGGTGCCATCACGACGACCCAACTGCCCGACCTAAGAGATCTCTTCGCTGACATAGAAGAGTCCATCAAGCGACACACCGGAGACGCTAGCTATCTAGCCTATGCCAATACCCTAGCGGTACGTAGTCTCTGGTACCACTTCCGCCTGCTATGCCGCACTCCTGAGGCCTACGAGACGGAGGCGAAGGACTATCTAGCGATGGCCTACAGGCTACGCCGTCGCCCCTTCCTCAATCACTTCCGATCACGATCCAAGCGAATCAAGTTCCGCCTCTTCCTTCTCTCCCCAAAGACATTCGTCACTGCCCGAAGGGCTTTCTCGAAACTCAAGAATAAGCATTAACGCTTCTCCCCTATCTCATGCTACTCAAGAACATCACCATCTCGGGCCTCGGAGGCGTCGGAGGCTACTACGGAGCGATGCTCGTAGAGGCTGCCCGTTTGGAGGGCCTTGGCCGTACCATCAGCTTCGTGGCTCGAGGCCCCCATCTCGAAGCCATTCGCTCTCGGGGCCTGCATGTACATACCCCTGCCCGAGACTTCACGGTGCGCCCGGACTTCATCGCCGAAGATCCTAAGGAGCTCCCAGCGACGGACCTGCTGATCCTTGCGACGAAGAGCTACGACCTCGGAGCCAATATCGAGCAACTCCGACCGATCATTACGCCGAAGACTATCATCCTGCCCCTACTCAACGGCGCCGACATCACCGACCAAGTCCAAGCGCTTCTGCCCGGGGCACGGGTGTGGGACGGCTGTGTCTACATCTCTGGGCGTAAGCCTGCCCCCGGGGAGATCCTCCTGGAGGCGGAGCGAGAACTCTTCTTCTTCGGCGAGCACACCGAGGAGCGAACGGCCGAGGAGAAGGAGCTAGCAGCGCTCCTCGACTCAGTGCGAGTGCACGTCATCAACCCCGACCATATCGAGGAGCACATACGCAAGAAGTTCCTCATGATCTCCGCTACCGCCACGGGGACGTCCTTCTTCAACCAAACCGTCGGCGATGCCCTCAAGGATCACCCCTCGGAGATGCGCCAGCTCATCGTCGAGCTCTGCCAGCTCTTCTCCGCTATGGGCTACGATCTCGGGGAGGACGCTGTCGAGCGTACCATCGAGCGACAGACCTTCATGATCCCCACCAGCACCAGTAGCATGCACGTAGACTTCATGGCGGGGCGACCCACGGAGCTGGAGAACCTCACGGGCTACGTCGTCCGTGCCGCCCGCTCCCTAGGCCTCTCGCTCCCCACCTACGAACGGATGTACCACGCCCTAGCCACGGAGCCCTATCCCCCTGCGATTCACTAAACATCTATACACACGACTATGCGAACAAGACTTCCCCTCCTTGCGCTTCTGCTCGCCGTGAGCTTCCTCTCGGCCTCAGCTCAGCATTTCTCCAGCTTCTTCAGAGACAGCACGCTTCGTCTGGACTACATCCTCTCGGGCAACTCCGAGAAGACGGAGATCACGCCCGACGAGCACCACCTACTCTCGGGTTGGGCAGGGAGGCGCTACCACCTCGACAGCCTCGCCCTCAGAGGCAACGCCCAGCTCTACGTCCATGACGAAGCTTCGGGCAAACTCATCTACGCCTTCTCCTTCAATCCCCTCTACCTCGAGTGGCGCCAGACACCACTTGCCAAGACCGAGCGCCGCACCTACGAAGAGGTCCTTCGCATCCCTTACCCCAAGGCTCCCGTCCGTGTGGAGCTCGTCCTCTGCGACGCCGAGCAGCGCCCGCTGGCCGAGCAAACCCAGCGCATCGACCCGGCGGACATACTTATCCGGGATCATACGGGCAAGCCTGCTCTGCCTCACAAGTACCTTGTTCATTCGGGCGACAGCAAGGACTGCATTGACCTAGCGATCCTGGCCGAAGGGTACAAGGCAAGCGAGATGGATACCTTCCTCAAGGACGCCGAAGCCGCTACCGAAGCGCTCTTCTCCTACGAGCCCTTCAAGAGCCACCGCCAGCACTTCAATGTCGTAGCCGTCTTCTCCGCCTCCGAGGAGTCGGGCGTCGCCGTCCCCCGAGAGAAGCGCTGGCCTCGCACGGCGTTCTCGTCGCACTTCGACACCTTCTACTCCGACCGCTACCTGACGACACGCCAGGTCAAGGCCATCAACAACGCCCTGATCGGCATCCCGCACGAGCACCTCATTATCCTTGCCAATAGCGAAGTCTACGGCGGGGGCGGGATGTACAACTCCTACCTACTGAGCTCGACACACCACAAGTGGTACTTGCCCGTCGTCGTCCACGAGTTCGGTCACAGCTTCGGCGGGCTGACGGACGAGTACTTCCACGAGGGGGACCTCGCCGCCGCTAGCGAACACGCCATGACCGTAGAGCCTTGGGAGCAGAACGTCACCAACCTCAAGGACTTCTCCGGCAAGTGGTCGCATCTGATCAAGAAGGGCACGCCCCTTCCCACGCCCGCTAAGCTCCAGAAGAAGTACCCCGTCGGTCTCTACGAAGGGGGCGCCTATCTCTCCAAGGGCATGTACCGAGCCAGCTACAACTGCCGCATGCGCACCAACGATACGCCGGACTTCTGTCCCGCCTGCCACCTAGCCCTCGGCAAGGTCATCGACTACCACCTCCCCCCACGGAAGAAGTAGTACGGCGCTCACCATTCAGATACGAATTAGGGCTGACTCCATCAGATGGAGTCAGCCCTAATTCTCTTTTTGCTTGTCAAAGGGTAGTGCTATACGCTAGCCGTCATCCCCTCTTGCTTACAAGTCCTACTTGAAAGGTCTCCACTTCAAGATCTTTCTGATCTTGGGAAGGACGTTGACCGTAAAGCGAACGTACAGCTTAGGCAGATAGATAAAAAGTCTTTTCTTAATCGTAGGATCTAGGATGGGGTATGCCTTGATACTTTCGATGAAGGGGGCAAGCATCTTCTCGTACTTCTTGACGTCTATCCCTTGTCTATAATATCTGAACGAATAGTCGACGGCACGATGGAGCATGAAGCTATTGGCATAGACGACCAATTCGGGATGCTCCTTGATCATCTTATTCCTCACGTCTTGAATGTTGAGGAACATATCTTCAATGTTATCGTTCAAGGTATGGGTGATCGAGCCTACTCTATTCCGGCGATAGATATACCAAGGCGCATTGTGGTAGTAATAGTGCTGGATCTTTATGAGGGCTTCGAAGATGTAGGTATTATCCTCGTGTACTCGGCCTAGGATGAAGCGTACATCACTGATCTTGTCTCGGACATAAATCTTCGCGCAAGGCAGGGGAGAGGGAAGGTTCCCCTGCGAATACGAGTGCAAGATCTGCAGCCCCGACAGCTCGACATCTTCAGCCTTCCCTGTATACGACTTATATTCGGCGAACTCCCCATCAAAGTAGTCAATCGTACCAAACTCTAGGATATCTATCTCCGGACGTTGCTCCAGGATAGCCATGCACTTCTCCAGAGTATCTAGTTCGATCCAGTCGTCACTATCGACGCACATCAAATAGTATCCCGTCGCTATCGAAAGGGCAGTATTTCTCGCCACGGACACTCCCTCGTTCTTCTTGTGCACGACGCGGACGCGGCTGTCTCGCTGGGCGTAGTCGTCGCAGATCTTTCCGCTTCCGTCGGTGGAGCCGTCATCGATCAGGAGGACTTCCAAGTGCGGATAAGTCTGCCCCAGCAACGAGTCAATACACTCAGCTAAGTACGCCTCGACATTGTAGACCGGGACGATAATTGAAACTACTCTTTCTGACATATTTTACTTGAATAGCACATAAACATGGCGCCTATACCATGATTTATGTTGGGGTTATACCATGAAATCACAGCGACGAAGATACGAAAAAAGAGGCGCATAAGGCTCTGAAAAGAAGGCCTTCCCATAGTAAGAGAGCCCCCCAGCATGATACGATACACATCGTGCTGGGGGGCTCTGGTTTTTCGGTTCGGGGGAAGGGCTAGGCGCCTACGTGGCCGCCGTTTTCAGGAGGCGTAGAACCTCCGCCTTCCTTGGGATCTTTCTTTTTCTTCTTGCCGACGGACTTGTAGGGGACGTCGAGCGCACGCTCGGCACGCTCTAGACGAACGCCCTTCAGCGCAGTCTTGACCTTCACTCGGGGCGTGTAGATGACCTTGGCTTTGTCGACGAGTTCGACGCCGACCTTCTCGGCCTTGTCGACGCCGGCTCCGGTCTTGGCGGTGATGCTGGGGCGGAAGGTGCCCATGTCGCCACAGTCGACGCTCTTCCCATCTTGCAAGAGGCGGATGAGCACCTTCGCAGCACGGTCGAAGACGGCCTTCACATCGGCGGAAGAGACCGTGGTCTCATCAGAGACGAGTTCGATGAACTCCTCAAATTTCACGTCGGAATGGAGGTGAATCGCAGGGTACCAGAGGTTTTTTCCTGTCTTGGAGAAGCCGATTTTGCGTTCAACGGCTTTGATCTTGATCATGATAGTTTAATTTATTGTTAAACAAGGGTTTATTGCGCTCTGCTAAGGTAGTTAGATTTTTGTGCGGAAGCAAATAAATTTCCTTCCGCAAGAAAAAATATTTTCTTCCGCAAGGAAATTTATTTTCTTGCGGAAGGAAATTTTCTTCCGTGC
>NZ_KI259258.1:301005-381562 GCF_000467855.2 Porphyromonas sp. oral taxon 278 str. W7784 | reverse complement strand
TCTTGCGGAAGGAAATTTTCTTCCGTGCGCACAGAAGTTTCTTTTCGTTCGAAGAGCCATCTTTTTTCGTTCGAAGAGAGGGATATTTTTGTTCGAACAGCAAGGCATTTTCCTTCGAAGGAAAATGCTTCGTCTTGCGGACGAAGAGGGTTGGCTTAGCCCAAGAAACGGAGGGCGCCTTGCAGAGCATGTAAGGGGCTCTTGCATCTGGTGCAAGGGGCGGGGCATAAAAAACGGAAGCCCGCCCTCGAGAGGGCAGGCTTCCGTTTGGGGGAAGAGGTGAGACGATGAAGGCGGAGACGAACTCAGCGAGCGTAGACGATCGCTGAAGCGACTTCGTCCGCCTTCGCCTTGCCTTGGAGCGCTTCGATGATCGCCAGGGCAAAGTCGAAGGTGTAGCCTGCGGACTTGGCCGTGATGAAGTTCGCACTCCGCACGACGGGTTGGGCGGAAACCTTCGCCCCTTGGAGGTGACCTTCGAAGCCAGGGTAGGCAATGGCCTCCTTGCCTTCGAGCAAGCCCGCCTTGCCGTAGACGGAGGGCGCAGCGCAGATGGCGCAGAGGAGCTTCCCCTCTTGGTTAGCCTCTTGGATGAGCTGACGAAGGCGCTGAGAGCCTTCGAGGTTAGTCACGCCAGGCAGGCCGCCCGGCAGGACAAGAGCAATGGCGTCGGCGCTGTAGACTTCGCTGATGGAGAGGTCCGCCTCGATGGCTACGCCGTGGGCACCCCGCACGTGGGGCTCGATGCCGACAGCGACGATGTGCGTGGGCAGACCTGCGCGACGAAGGAGGTCAATTGTCCCAATGGCCTCGATCTCTTCGAAGCCTTCGGCGAGGAAGACATATACGTTGTGAGACATAAGGGTACGGATGAATAGAATGGGACGAGGCTAAGCTCGTATCTTGAAGTGGTAGGTGATGGTACCTTCCTGTTCGTCGGAACCAGGGACGGCGTTGAAGCGGGTCTTGCGTGCCGCCTCGAGGGCCGCCTGACGGACAGTGGGGTCGGCGATATTGGTGCCGGGGGCGATGGTGGCACGAATTACTGAGCCGCTCCCATCGACGATGATGCGCACACGGACATTCCCCTCGACAGCACGTTGGACACGGGGCGCTACGAGAGCACCGCCGTTGCTGATGATCTTGCGCCCAGCCAGGGCGTAGCTAGAAGGACTCCCGTTGGGGTCGCCTTGGTTGCCCGAGCCAGAGGAAGCCGTGCCTTGGCTCCCGGCTTGACCCGACTGCTTGCCGAAGGCGCCTGCGACGGAATTGCCGATCTGCTGACTCTGCGCTCGGCGAGACGCTTCGAGGGCTTGAGCGGCCCGCTCGGCAGCTTCGGCCTTAGCCTTAGCTTGGCGCTCGGCTTCGGCCCGGCGGGTAGCTTCGAGCTGAAGACTACGCTCGTGCTCCTGCGTCTGAAGGGGCTGGTCGGCCACCCGAGAGCGGGAGCGCTTGGGGCTAGGCTCGGGGAGCGTCATCGCAGGCTGGGCAGGGCGGGGCGAAGCCTTGGGTGGCGCTTGCACCTGGGGAGCGGGCTCCGTGACGTCGGGCGTGCCACCGGGCTCGACGGCTCCGGAGGCAGAGGCTACGTTCCCCACGTTCACAGCGATGAGCACCTCCGTCGGCTTGGGGACGGGGCGCTCAGAGCTTAGCTTCAGCACCCATAAGAGGAGGAGAAGCCCGACGTGGAAGAGCACAGCCGAAGCGACGGCGATCGCTTGACGCTGAGGAGCTGATGGTTCGATCTGCGCCATGGTTTAGGTAGCTGGAGTAGGGTCGGTCTCGGCTCGTGTAGCCAGGACGACCTTGAGGGAAGCACGGGCAGCCGCATTGATGACGGCTACGACTTCCTTGTAGGGTACCTGCTCATCGGCTTGGATGGAGACAAAGGCTTCGGGATGCTCGGCGGCAAAGATGCCGAGTTGCTCCTTCAGCGCTTCCTGCGTCAGCTCGACGGGTGCGCTTCGGTCAATAAACATGTAGTAGCGCAGGTCGGGCGTCAGCGTGATGCGCACCGAAGGCGTCTCGGGCGCCGACTGAGGAGCAGAAGTGGGGAGCGTGACCTTGATCGTATTGGGCACGATGATCGTGCTGGTCACGAGGAAGAAGATGAGAAGCAGGAAGATGACGTCCGTCATCGAAGCCATGCTAAACGTATCGGCGATTTTGGTCTTGCGCTTGAGTGCCATGCGACTTCAACGATAAGTGGATGGGCGGAGCGCTAGTGCACTTCGTTGAGCATGTCCATGAACTCCATGGTCTTCGCCTCCATCTTGCCCCCGACCTTATCGAGCTCGGCGACGAGGTAGTTGTAAGCGAAGAGGGCAATGATCCCGACGATGAGCCCCCCGACGGTAGTGACGAGTGCTTCGTAGATGCCATTGGAGAGCAAGGCGACGTCCACCCCGCCCGAACCAGCATTAGCCATATCGAAGAAGGCACGAACCATCCCCGTCACCGTCCCGAGGAAGCCGATCATAGGTGCCCCAGCGGCGACAGTAGCCAGGAGAGGCAGGCCCTTCTCAAGGCGACCGATCTCGATATTACCGACATTCTCCACGATGACCAGTACATCCGACATCGGACGGCCAATGCGAGTAAGCCCCTTGCGGATCATGCGAGCGTAGGGCGTATTCGTGTCTTCGCAGAGCTTGATAGCGGAGGGAGTCTTACCCTCGAGTACGTAGTCCTTGATGCGCTCGACGAAGTACTTGTCCTCACGTCCAGCAGCACGGAGTTGGAGGTACTTAGAGACGAAGATATAGACCCCGAGGAGCGAAAGTGCCAGGAGGACGATCATGATCCATCCGCCCTTGGTGGCTAGGTCAAGGATGGAGAGCGAAGCTTGAGGCGCTGTATCAGCTAAAGTCTGGGCTAGAGAAGCCGTTGCGGTAGTATCCACGTGTTTAATTATCGATAATGAATGGTTGTTGATATTCTAGTCTTGGCGGAGGCACGAGCGGTAGCGCCGTATCGTCTCCTCTAGCCCGAGGTAAAGGGCGTCGGAGATAAGGGCGTGCCCGATAGAGACCTCCGAGAGTCCTGGGATCGAGGCAGAGAAGAAGGCGAGGTTCTCAAGGCTGAGGTCGTGGCCAGCGTTGAGCTCCAGCCCGAGACTAAGGGCATGCTCGGCCGCCTGTACGAAGGGAGCAATCGCCCGCTCCCGGTCTTCGGCGTAGAGAGCGGCATAAGGCTCGGTGTAGAGCTCCACTCGGTCGGTGCCGATAGAGGCTGCTTCCTCGAGGTTCCGGAGATCCGTACCGACGAAGATCGAGGTACGTATCCCCCACTCCTTGAGCTGAGCGAGGATCTCGGTGAGGAAGGAGCGGTTCGTAGCGACATCCCAGCCTGCACTGCTGGTCAGGGCGTCGGGGGCGTCGGGGACGAGGGTCACCTGATGCGGGCGTACACGCCCCACCAGCTCCATGAAGGAGGGGATGGGGTTACCCTCGATATTGAATTCCGTCGTCAGCACCTGCTTCAGGTCGTAGACGTCTTGGTAGCGGATGTGGCGCTCGTCAGGTCGAGGGTGTACCGTGATGCCTTGGGCTCCGAAGCGCTCGCAGTCGAGTGCCACTCGGACAAGGTCGGGGACATTCCCGCCTCGAGCATTGCGTAGAGTAGCGATCTTATTTACATTGACACTCAGTTGAGTCATACGTCGATCTTTTATACATTTGTATCCAGGAGTATAAATATACGCCTAATGATGCAAAGGTAAGTTTATTTGACCTACCTACGATAACTAACGCAGGTCTACACCGCTGTATGTATAAGATTGCGCTCATCGCCTCGCCTAATCTAGCCGCTCACGCCGAGCACCTCACCCAGCTTCTCTCCCTCCTGGATCGCCCTGATGTCAGCCTCTGGTGTGACCGGGCCTTCCGACAGACGCTCGCCGAGGACTTCGGCCTTCACCCCAAGATCGCCGGCTACATCCCTTCAGACTTCAGTCCTCTGGATATGGACTTCGTCATCAGTCTCGGGGGCGATGGTACGCTCCTCAGGGCAGCACGTAGAGTCTTCGCCGAAGGGACGCCGATCCTAGGACTCAACATGGGGCGCCTCGGCTTCCTCAACGATCGCAGCATCCAAGAGGCGCTACCGCTGATCGAGCGACTCTTCGAGGGCAACTACACGACAGAGGAACGTATGCTCCTCTCCGTCGAAGTCGATGGCACGCACTACGGAGAAGTGCTCAATGACATCGCTCTCCTCAAGCGTGAGACCGGCTCTATGATCACGCTCCATACCCGCCTAGAGGGGAAGGAGCTCGCCAACTACGAGTGCGACGGTCTAGTGATCTCTACGCCCTCGGGATCGACGGCCTACTCGCTCAGCGCCTACGGGCCCTTGATGATGCCCCAGACGCGCGCCATGCTCATCACTCCCATCGCCCCGCATTCGCTGACGATGCGCCCTCTGGTACTCCCCGAGGAGCAGACGATCGAACTCACCGTATCGGCACGTAACAATACCTTCCTCATCGTACTCGACGGCCAGACGAAGATCCTCCCCTGTGGCGTGCGTATCCGTATCCGTAAGTCGGCGAACACACTTCGTCTGCTACATCTGGACGACTACTCCTTCACCGATACCCTGCGTAAGAAGCTCCTCTGGGCAGCCCCCGTCAGAGAGTAGAAGCTCCGAGCAGGCATTCCCCTAAAGCGACTCCGCCCCAGAGTCTGTCCTAGTGACAGCTCTGGGGCGGAGTCTTTGGTATGAAGCACCCCTAGCTAGGGGCGTTCGTAAGTCTTAGCGGCGGATACCGAGTTCCTTGATGATGGCACGATAGCGCTCGATGTCTACCTTCTGTAGGTAGTCGAGCATGCGACGACGCTTACCGATGATCATCTTGAGCGCACGCTGCGTGCTGTAGTCCTTCTTGTTCTTCTGAAGGTGACCCGTCAGATGAGCGATACGGAACGTAAAGAGGGCAATCTGGCTTTCAGGGCTACCCGTGTCCGTAGAGGACTTACCATACTTTTCGAAGAGCTCGGTCTTCTTAGCTGAATCTAAATACATACGTTGTATTGTGGATAGTGAAACAAAATACCGACGTCGCCAGCTCGTCCCACCGCCTTCCCCCTAGCGAGAGAAAACCGGAGCAGTCAGACGACGTGCGGATCGTGAGCGCAAAGATACGAAGAATTAGCGAGTTGGCCTCAAGCCTAGTTCTCTTAGCGCTGGAGTAGCGGGAGCAGAAGGGAGGCTTCGGCTTGTCTCCGAGCGAGGGAAGGCACTACCTTAATAATAAGGATCGGGAGCGACCTTAGATAAAGGCAGGAGACTGCCCTCAATAAGGTAAAGTAGTACCATAAATAATAAGGTAGGGCGCTACACCTCGTACCAAGCGCTCGGCTCGCCTAGCGAGAGCGGGGGCGCACTATTGGTGCGCCCCTACTCCATTCTAGAGCGTGTAGTCGAGGCCGACAGAGAAGATCTGATTCTTGCGCGAGTAGACCTCCTTCGCAGGGAGCGTGATGCCGAGGGCGGGCTGAGAAGCGTACGCCTTGACCTCCTTCATGTGATCCTTGTAGGAAGAGATCATATAGGCCAGGTTGAGCTGAATCTCCTTCGTCAGGTGCAGCCCTACGCCTAGCCCATAGGAGGTAGAACTCATATCGAAGTGGATATTGCTCTGGTAAGCATCACTCACGCCCTTGCGTGTCAGCTGGACACCACCACTGACGTCGAGCCAGGAAAGGGCATTCCATTCGAGACCGAAGAGGTACTCGTTCGTGTCATGCTCGAGTGCCTTCTGCTTGTCGCCAGCCATACGGGCGTTCTTCTCGAAGAAGTGATTGTAGCTGACTGCTGCCGTCAGTGTCGGTAGGATGCGGTAGGAAGCACCGAGACCGAGGACGGCGGGGAGGTCATTGGCTACACGTGCGCCGTCTGCGAACTGGCTCATACCCGAGTCGTTTGACTTGGTTTTGTTCTTCACCTCGATCGCCGTACGGAATTCATATCGGGCACCGATATTGAGGCCTTCGTAATTGAAGTTCAACCCAAGGATGGGAGCAAGCCCTAGGCCCGTCTGCTTGACTTCGATATGCTTGTCGGTAGAGTTCTTCGCCAGCAGAGCGGGGACACCGAGTAGGGGCTGTACCTTCTGCTTGACAGCATCGGGCAGGCCATTGATCATAGGCTTAGCCGCTTCGATACCAGCAGCGATGGCACCGAAGTAGAGAGGGGCGCTGTGCATCGCTCCATCTTCTCCACTGACCTTGATATCACGGATGTAGCCCGAGTAGGTATTGTAGGCATAGCTCAGACGAGCCCCTAGGTAAGCACTCAGATGAGCGTTGATCTTGTAGCTAGCTCCCAGCTGTAGCCCGAGGATGTACTGCAGGCCTTCGAGCTGGCTGTCTACACTGTACTTGTTAGCAGCCTTGAGGGGATTGAGCACACGGGAGAGGCCCACCTTCGCCATCGGAGGCAGTACGGCGTCGGGGAGGTTAGCCAGGCCAGAAGCCTGCTGGGCGATCGCCTGCGTGATGGTAGGGATCATCGCTACGCCCGACTCGAACTGAGGCAGTCCGCTGGTGAAGCGAGCCTTGCCCCCACCACCGAAGACGCCTGCTACGGCGGAGAAGGCCCAGTCGCCTCTCTTGTAGGAGGCCATGAGGGTAGGCACGATAGGTGCCGTCGCCTTCCCCTCGAAGCGTTTAGTAGCGCTTCCCCCACCGTAGGCGAAGGGAGCGAAGGTAGTCTCTATGTCTCTCCGCTGGAGGACCGTCTGGCTATTGATAGAGAAGCGCCAGCCGTCGGGCGTGAAGACGAGCCCTGCGGGGTTATAGTAGGTAGCGTCGATAGCCAGAGAGGCATTACGAGCCAGACTGCGCAGATAGAGCGCATGGAGGCTGGTATTGTTCAGCAGGCCACCCGCCTGGGCTACCGTCAGCGAAGAGAGGGCAAGAAGCCCAGTAAGTAGTTTTCTTTTCATCTTAATCTAGGATAAAGGAAGCCTCTCCGCCCCTAGGGAGCAGGTAGAGCGCTGAGCAAAGATAGACAAATCTGCACACTTTCCTTAATCCTGTGCAAAACCCGTTCACTTTCCCAGCCTACCGCCTCCCCCGAGCCGATACAAAAGGCAAGGGGTCTCTCGTAGTGCGCACTACGAGAGACCCCTTGCAGAGTCAATTTCCGAAGAGTAGCTCTTAGCCTACGTATTCGTCAGATACGGTGAGCTTAGCACGACCCTTAGCACGGCGTGCAGCTAGTACACGACGACCATTGGCAGAAGCCATGCGAGCACGGAAGCCGTGCTTGTTCTTTCTCTTACGGTTCGATGGTTGGAACGTTCTTTTCATCTCGGTTGTCTAATATATTTATTGCTTACTATTTCCTGATGGTCTGCATTTTGAGCCACAAAGATAGGCATTTTTATCTAACCTGAGCTAGCAGTCGCTCTATGAGGATGGGGAAGGCGTAAGCTCCCCGCTCGCTCTCAGGGATAAGGCGATAGGGCAGTGATGGGTCTACCCCCGAAGCTTCGATGAGGAAGAGCGAGGCGTAGATCTGGCGATGGGAGAGACGATGTGCGTGTCGGGCTATCGGGGCGCTATGGAAGCGAGGAGCCTGGAGCCCCGAGAGAAGGCGATGGAAGGACGCCTGCTCCATGAGTGCCTCTACCTCTACTCCCTCCTCTCCGGTCTCAATGAGTGGAAGCTCGTAGAGCCCCTGCCAGATGTCTCCCTCTCCACGGCGGTGAATCAAGATATGGGACAGGCCCGCCTCGTCGGTGACCCTAATGAGGAAGTAGTACATGTAGCGAGGGAGCACCTTGGTCTTCCCCTGCTTGATCGGGAGCTCCTCCTCGATACCGGAGCGATGAGCTAGACAGTAGGGCTGGAGAGGACACTCCGAGCAATGTGGGCGACGGGGGATACAGCAGAGAGCCCCGAGCTCTATGAGGCCCTGGTTGTGACGCCCCGGGTGTGCCCTATCCAGAAGAGCCTCGGCCACGGCCCAGTAGAGGCGCTGTCCCGTCGTGGTGTCTATAGGGGCGCTGAGGGCGAAGAGCCGACTAAGCACCCGATAGACATTGCCATCTACCGTCGGATAGGGCAGATCGTAAGCGAAGGAGAGGATAGCCCCTCGTGTGTAAGGTCCTACGCCGGGTAGTCGGCTGAGCTCCTCGAGGGTGCGGGGGATCTCGCCCCCGAAGTCCGAGACGATCAGCTGTGCTGCTCGTCGGAGGTTGCGACCACGGGAGTAGTAGCCGAGCCCCTGCCAGAGCAGGAGTACTTCATCCTCTGATGCTGCTGCCAAGTCTTCGACGCTGGGGAAGCGCTCGGTGAAGCGGTGATAGTAGCTCATCCCTTGGTCTACCCTCGTCTGCTGGAGAATGATCTCGGAGAGCAAGACATGGTAGGCAGAGACATCCGCTCGCCAGGGTAAGGGGCGGGCATGCTCATCGTACCAAGCGCCTAGGCGACTCTGGATCTCTCGTATATGGGGCATAGGCGGGAGCGCCTCGGCAGTAGTCCTTTTCATCGGGCACAAAGATACGCTATAGCATCGTAGCCCCTGCATCGCTGGGATGCAGGGGCTACGTCCATTATAAGTATAGAGGAAGGAGCGAGAGCGCTACTTCGTCTCTGCCTTGAGCACTTCGACAGCCTTAGCAAGCTGGGTATCGACGCCCTGAAGCACCTTGGTAGGATCAAGGGGCACGACGACATCGGGCTCCATCTGGGTATTCTCCAGATAGCGACCGTCCTTGAGTCGGAAGCCTACGGCTGGGATCCCGAAGTAGACACTGGGGTCGAGGAGGGTGACCCAGTTCACACTGGTCATCGTCCCTGCTACAGGCATCCCGACGACCTTACCTACCTTGAGATGCTGGTAGACCCAGGGCGTGCCGTGTGCATTGCTGTAGTCCGCCTCACAGGTCACGAGGACAGAGGGGCGGTTCCAGCGACGGGAAGACATCTCCGAGTACTGGCGTCCACGGACCACCTGATCAGCGTAATGCG
The DNA here is from genome assembly GCF_000467855.2 of Porphyromonas sp. oral taxon 278 str. W7784. Lineage (GTDB taxonomy): Bacteria > Bacteroidota > Bacteroidia > Bacteroidales > Porphyromonadaceae > Porphyromonas. The sequence continues at coordinate 372,578 of NZ_KI259258.1, read as the reverse complement.
TACCGGTGAAGAAGGCTTCGATATCCTCATGCAGACGGCCTCCACCGTTGTAGCGGATATCGATGACGATCCCCTTCTTCTGGTAGTACTTGCCGAGGACATCCGAGTAGACGGTACGGAAGCTTGGGTCGCCCATCGAGGGAATATGCACGTAGCCCAGTTCTCCGCCAGAGATACGCTCTACCTCGGCTGCACGCTGCTTGACCCAGCGCTGATAGAGTAGGCGTGAGAGTTCGGAGGAGGAGATGGGTCGGATGACTTCATCGTGCTGCTCCCCTAGTGGCGTGCGGTAGGAGACGAGCAGGCGCTTACCTACCTTATCATTGAGCAGAGGGAAGTAATCCTGTCCCTCGCGTAGCTCCACCCCTTCGATGGCAGTGATCACACAGCCCTTCTGGAGCTTGGTGCGTGAGGTATCGAAGGGCCCGCCTGCCACGATCTCATCCACGAGGAGAGCACCAGAGCCCTTCACGGGGGAGAGGAAGAGGCCGAGCTCTGCTGTCGGGAAGGCAGAAGAGAAGGAGCGAGCACGGGCTCCCGTATGGGAGACGTTGAGCTCACCCAATAGTTCGCTGAGCATCTCAGCGAAGTCCTGATTGTTGTCGATATAGGGGAGGAAGGTACGGTAGTGATCTGTCAGTTGCTTCCAGTTCACCCCGTGCATATCCTTGCGGTAGAAGCGGGCAGCCTCTTCACGTACGACTTCTTCGTACATGACTTCACGCTCCTTGATACGGTCGATGTGGCGTCGGCCAGCCATGGTGATCGCCTTGGTAGCGTCGGTCTTAGGATCAAGGGTCATGGGCGAGCTCCCCAGTATGAAGAGCTTCGTACCCTTCTTGTCAGAGGCGAAGAAGGGGTCAGAGAGCCCGAGGGACTTCTGTAGCTTCGACGTCTTCTTGCGCATATCGTAGACCCAGAGGTCTTGCCCTGCGTCCGAGGGAGCGAAGTAGTAGAGCTTCTTGCCGTCGGCAGTAAGGATGGCGTCGCCGTAGTCTGAGGAGGTCTGCGTCAGGCGCACCGTGCGCATGTCGATATTGTCCCACTCGATCAGGAGCTTCTTGCTCTTAGCCTCTTCTGAGCCTGTAGTTGGGGTCTTGTCCTTGGACTTAGTAGTGTCGGCCTTAGCCTTCTTCTCGGCTTCCTCCAGGAGGGCAAGGTCTTCGTCGTTCATGCGGTACTTCTCGTAGGCCTCACGATTGAGGAAGATCGCCATCAGGTCGGTCATAGAGCCCCAAGAGGCGTGGTTGCGCATGCCGTACTTGTCCGTCTCATATAGGAGGATGCTCCCGTCGCTAGACCAGCGGGGATTGCTGCTGAAGTAGCCACTATTCGTCAGGTTATGTATGGCCTTGCCTCCCTCAGCAGTGACGATACCGATGTCGGTATAGGGGGCACGATTGCGAGAGACATAGCAGACGGCGATCCACTTACCATCGGGCGACCAGACGTAGTCGCTCAGTGACTGTGAGCCGTCAGTGATCTGACGAGCCTGGCGGGTCTTGAGGTTGTAGACCATGAGACGCTCTCTGTCTAGGAGGAAGGCGACCTCACTACCATCGGGGGAGAAGAGGGGGTACATCTTCTCACCCTTGAGCGAAGGGATGAGCTTCTCTTCCTTGATCGCGTGGGCATTGGGGAAGTTAGGATCTTCGCTTCGCCCTAGCTTCGCCAGATAGAGGTCCCAAGTGCCGTCCTGACTGCTTGCATAGACTACACTCTTGTTATCCGCCCCGAAGGTCACCCCTCGATTAGCCTCAGAGCCCTGGGTGATCTGACGGGTGGTCGTGTAGTCCGTCGCCGTGACGAAGACGTCCCCACGAGAAGTGAAGGCGATCTGCTTGCCATCGGGGGAGACGGATGCCGAGCCTAGGGATCGGCTCATCGAGAGATGAAGCTGTTCGTCCTCGGGGCTGTCCTTGATGATGCGGACAGGCACCCGTTGCTCACGAGCTCCGGGGACGAGGGTGTAGATCTCGCCGGCATACCCGAAGCAGAGGAGTCCGTCCTGTGAAGAGGAGAGGAAGCGGACAGGGTCGCCCGAGAGCTTCGTGAGGGGCTTGGCCTCCGTCGCAGGCCCTGCAAGGCTCGCCTCGTAGACATTCATCGAGCCACCGTCGCGCTCACTGAGGAAGTAGAAGCTCTTGCCTGTAGGGGCGTAGACGGGATCTCTGTCTTCGCCATCGTGGCGGGCGACGAAGCGGTAGGTCTTCTTCTCTAGATCGTATTCCAGGAGATCGAGGGAAGAGGAGGAGGTGTGGTGCTTGCGCCACTCGTTCTCAAACGTCTTCACCTCCTGATAGAGGATACGGCGACCATCCCGGCTGATGCACACGGCATCGGCAGGCGTCGCTAGTATCTGCTCGGGGCGACCACCCGTGATAGGTACTCGGTAGAGCTCCGAGAGGAAGGCATTGGGGAAGAGTGCCGAGGAGGCAGGGTCTTGTATGTGCGCCTTGAAGACGACATACCGCCCGTCGGGAGTGAAGCTCTGAGGGATCTCCGCTCCCGAGTGCGTCGTCAGCTGTCGAGCATTTCCCCCGGTGGCTGGCATGATGTAGATATTGGTGCCAAGAGAATTGCGGTCGGAGGTGAAGGCGATCTGGCGCCCGTCGGGAGACCATACCGGATGGCACTCATAGGCAGAGCCCGAAGTGAGGCGACGAGCCTCGCCCCCCGAGGTGGGCACGGTGTAGATATCCCCTTGGTAGGCGAAGGCGATGGTCTTGCCGTCGGGAGAGATGGCTGGATAGCGAAGCCATAGAGGGCGCTCCTGTGCTACTGCAGTGAGCGTAGCAGAGAGGAGAAGCGTCCCATAGAGGAGAGGTTTCTTGAGATCCATTGGTTGATGAAGTTTGTAGAGGTGTCTGTTTTCTCTTGGTTCAAAGGTACGACAATTGGGGGGAAGGCTGGCTAACTGACTTTCCTCGCCCGTGGAGCCAGCTCCGACCCAGCCCAAGAGACCAACTAGTAGCACCAGTAGCGCCCCCGTCGAGGTAGCAGTAGTACCTCCCCCAAGGCGCTACTGCTACCTCCCGAGAAGTACTATCGGTGGAAGATCGTCCCCCACTCTACACCTTCCCTCGGAGCGGAACTCACGAAGCATCGACGGGAGAACTTCCGCCGCCGAGGAGGAAAAATCAGCGCTCAGAGCTTCGAAGCAAAAAGCCCGCAGAATGGGGGCTAGTAGAGCTACGAGGGAGCGAGTATTGCACGATTTTGCGAGAAATGTGTACTTTTGCCCGTATTTGTAACGCTCGCTAGGAGGAACTTTTCTCCGCCGTCGAGCCCTAGTATTCAAGGAGAACGGGGGGCGCCATCCCTCTATGAGACGGACGTCCCACTCCCCGCTCCGCCCCGGCGTCCCCACTGGTGAGACGTCCTAGGCACCGAGCCTAGAGCGGGGGAGCACTTGATAGAAAACGAATGAACTTACTTGAGCAGAAATTAGCATGCTATACCGAGCCCCAGAAGGCTCAAGCAGCTGGGATCTATCCCTACTTCCGAAAGATAGAGAGTGATCAGGACACCGTGGTGACGATCGATGGCCGTAAGGTCTTGATGTTTGGCTCCAACTCGTACCTCGGTCTGACGAACCACCCAGAGGTGAAGGCTGCCGCTATCGCTGCCGTCGAGAAGTACGGCACGGGCTGTGCCGGGAGTCGCTTCCTCAACGGTACTCTGGATACACACATCGCCCTGGAGAAGGCGCTAGCGGAATTCGCTGGCAAGGAAGATGCCATCATCTTCTCCACCGGCTTCCAAGTCAACCTCGGGACAATATCATGTCTCCTGGGCCGTGAGGACTACATCATCTGGGATGCCCTCAATCATGCCTCGATCATCGAAGGCATTCGCCTCTCTCCAGCTAAGAGTCTCCGCTACAAGCACAATGACATGGCCGCTCTGGAGCGTCGCCTACAGCAGTGCGATCCCGAGCGCATCAAGCTCATCGTCGTCGATGGCGTCTTCAGCATGGAGGGTGACCTCTGCAAGCTCCCCGAGATCGTCCAGCTGGCCGAGAAGTACGGAGCATCGGTCATGGTCGACGAGGCCCACGGCTTCGGCGTACTCGGAGACCACGGTCGTGGCGTCTGCAATCACTTTGGCCTCACCGACCATGTAGACCTGATCATGGGTACCTTCAGCAAGAGCTTCGCCTCGATAGGAGGCTTCATCGCTGGGAGCAAGACCACGATCAACTTCATCCGACACCAAGCCCGCTCCTATATCTTCAGCGCTAGCTGCACGCCCGCGGCGACAGCAGCGGCACACAAGTCGCTAGAGATCATGCTCCGTGAGCCTGAGCGTGTCCTCGCCCTGCAGGAGAAGACGAGGTACTGTCTGGATCGCTTCCGCAAACTCGGCTTCGAGATCGGTAATACCGCTACGCCTATCGTACCGCTCTTCATCCGAGACAACGAGAAGACCTTCCGTGTGACAGCAATGCTCTTCGAGGAGGGTGTCTTCGTCAACCCCGTCGTAGCACCAGCGGTAGCTCCTGAGGATACCCTCATCCGCTTCTCCCTGATGGCTACACACACCTACGAGCAGCTCGACGAGGCGATCACCAAGATCCACAAGGTCTTCCAGGCCCTCGCCATCCCTCTAGAGCCTCGTCCCTAGGCCTCACTTCGCCCTAGAGACCACTATTATGATGACTACAGCGGGTATCCTATCTCATAAAAAGGTAGGATACCCGTTAAGCTTATAGACACTCCTCTATAGCCCCTCTGTATGACTATGCTTCGCTCCACTCACTCCACCCTGTCCCTCCTACTGATCAGCCTCCTCAGCCTGGTCGCTAGTTGCCGTGCTACTCGTGAGGGAGGACAGGCAGCAGACGAAGGGGCTCAGACTGCCGAGAGCTCGGTACTTAGCTATCTCGGCGACTACCCCGAAGTAGAGCTCCCGCCGAATACCTACCGCTTGACCCTCCCCCACGTCAGCCCGCTGGAGGACTTCCGTGTAGAGCTCCTGCCAGCGCTGGCGAACACCGACCCCACCCACACCAGCATCGATGGTCGCTTCGTCACGGGCGAACCGCTCGGTGAATACTCGTCCTTCCGCTACCGCCACGGTGAGGGCGTCGTCGTCCTCTTCGACAAACCTATTGCAGGGCTAGACGCTAAGCCCTTTATCTTCGGCGAACCGCTCCTGCTTCCCTTCCGAGGCAATAAAGAGATCGCTGTCACCACCAACGACTCCATCCAGGTAGCCTATCGCTACTGGAGAGCCATGAGTAAGCCTGTGCTTCTCAGCCCCGATGCTCCCTCGGAGACCGCTCCCAAAAAGAAGGGCTACGTCCTCTACACCGTCACTGCCCCCGACCGACACAAAGGCGATAGTCCAGACTACTATATAGAGCTCATCCCCTGCCGACGCATGAAGGTAGACTGCAACATCCATGTACTGAACGGGAAGTTCGAGCTCGATATGGAAGCCGAGGGACTTAACCTACCCTATATCTTCAAGAGCGACGGCAAGACCATGTCTACACGTATGGGCTGTCCCGATGACCGACTAGAGGAGAAGCTCATCCGTCACATGGGGCTCTTCGTCCTACGCAATGCTGGGGATTCGGTGATGCTCTACCTACCCCAAGGCTTCTCCCTACTCTGTCGCTACTACCGCCCCGACGGCAAGCGCAGCCTCCTCCCGCCAGCGACCACACCTAAGGAGCAGAAAGCGACCAAATAGAAAGCGACTTATACCACTATTACCAGAGAGAAACACACAGCTCCAGCCTGGCAGCAAGCCTAGAGCACAATAAAATTTGATAGTTTTGCATACGGATTGGTACGCTCAGTAGTGATCCCCACCACTGTCGGTGTGCTCGCATCCAGCGGGGTGCTATGCCGTAAGCTTGGGCTTATGATAGTCTGACATTCCATTAGCCCTGCGATCGTAGCTCTGGGACTTCGGCTCTCGTGCTACACACTCTCCCTCAACCCATGTTTAGGGCAAGAGGGGAGGAAAGCCACCATTTATACTCCTGATATGGACGCATCCAAAGTCTTCTCTTCTGTCGTCACTTCCCTGCGCTTCCCTCTGATGCTACTGGTGCTACTGATACATACTCAGCCCATCGCACCTGAGACGCTAGGGGGAGACCATAGCCTATACATATACGTAGCTACACTCATCAAGGAGGTCTTCACACGCGTAGCAGTGCCTGCCTTCTTTGTCTTCTCCGGCTACTATGCCTTCAGAGGTAAAAATCTCGAGCAGACCTCAGTCTACCTGGCAGAGACGAAGAAGAGAATATGGACTCTCGTCATCCCTTACTTCCTTTGGAACCTGCTCTATATCCTTGCCACCCTCGTAGGGGAGTCACTAGCTAGTAGTATCGGTCTTGCTCGGACAGAAGCCTTCGTATTCTCGTGGAGCAGGCTTCCGGACTACTTCTGGTTCGAGTGTATCAATTATCCCCTCTGGTTCATACGAGACCTCATCGTCCTCACCCTCATCGCTCCGGTGACGCACTTCATACTGAGGGTGACACGGGGGTACTTTGTCCCGATATTCTTCCTACTCTGTGCCTTCGTCCCACTACCCTTCACCCTCATAGGTGCAGAGCCCCGCTCGCTCCTCTTCTATTCGATGGGTGCCCTCTTCGCTATGAAAGGCTGGGAGCCACTAGAGAAGCTGAAGCCCCTAGCTATACCCAGCCTCATCATCTGGGGGATCGGGACACTAGCTCTACCCTGTATCTTCACCGAGAGCTACTTCCGTGGGCTAGAGCTTCCCTACCTCGTCTGCTCTATCATCATCTGGATCCTGCTCTTTGCCCGCCTCGTAGAGCGAGCCCCTAAGTTCATCACCTGGCTACAAGGGCTAAACAAGTACGTCTTCTTCCTCTACGCAGCCCATTCAATCCTCATCATCGGGTTTGCCCGCTCCCTGCTGGCTCGAGTCTCCTTCCTATCGGAAAATGATCTAGGCCTTATCCTCTCCTACTTCCTCATTGCAGGCATCACCCTCTTCGCTGTCCTCGGTGTCTACTGGGTACTAGCACGGGTAACTCCCCGCATTCTCTCCGTCCTCTGCGGAGGTCGAGCCTCTTAGCTAAGAATAGGAGAAGCTCACTACCATCCGACAGCAAGCACCTCTCCCCCCGAGCTGACAGCCTCAGTGCACCGACCTACTCTCCTCGACCTTCTATACCTAATCTCCTCCAGAGCTTCTACCGACGTAGCCCAGGATCAAGAGTCCATATAGTACGAGGTGACAGCCCCTTTTCCACTCAATAGATCTCCCTATTTCCTCTAGCCTTGAAGCCTTACCCCCACTAGTCCTCGGGGGCCTGTCATAGGACTCCGAGGAGGGAAGAGTCGCCGATGAGGCGACTTTTTCATTAGGGGCAAGCGAAGAGGAGCGATTTCAGAGATAAATATCTATCTTTGTGGAGGCGTTGTGCTTGGCACGCAAAGTTCTGTGTGTGGCGTGTCAGGCTTAAAAGGGAATCGAGTGCGAATCTCGAACAGTCCCGCTGCTGTATGTGCATCATACCGCTCCCTACTGAGGATCCTTGGATCCGGCCACTGGAGGTTCTGTGTCTCTGGGAAGGATAGTAGGAAGACAGGGTGCATGAGTCAGAAGACCTGCAATGCCTTTTCAAAATGCTTCGAGGAAAGCTACAAGTGTGGGTTCCCTATACTTGGAATTCATTCCCCAAAGAGGATGTCCGCTCTTTTGAATCAAGTGGGCAACCGGTAGTTATTTGCCGTAATAATTTAGTGGATATGCCTCAGGTGGCGTCCAAGACGGTGGGGTACCACAGGTCAGGACTCCTTCCTGAGGCTTATTCGTTGGGAGAAATAATTACCCAATAGATTAAACCCTACGGCTCTCTTCCCATCTAACCCTCGTGCTGGGTACAGACTATAGCGGAGGTGCTGGACAAGCCCCCGCCTCATGCCTCGGTGGCATCAGTGAAGTACCCATCCGCTTACCTACGGGCCTTCCTGGGAAGGAGACCTTTGGGCTGGAGCTCCGCTCTAATAAGGAGCAGAGACCCTGCTACTCGGACACTCCGACAGCGTACACATAAGAATAGATATATCCATACAAGCTATCCACAGATCATGACACGTCGACGACTTCTCACGTCTTACCTTAGCCTAGTCCTCTCGGGAGTAGGTGTGGCGCTCTTCTCCTCCTGCAAGGGCGAGCAAAGCCAACAAATGGGTGCTCAGGGCCCGCAAGAGCTACCCGTGCGCACCCTCTTCGCCGGAGCCTTCTCCGCTGACAATAGTTATCCTGCCGTCATCCGAGGCGAGGATGATGCGGAGATTCGCCCCAAGGTCTCGGGCTTCATCACCAAGGTCTTCATCACCGAGGGGCAGAGCGTCCGTGCAGGCCAGCCCCTCTTCCAGCTCGACGACGTGACCTTCCGTGCTGCTGTCGCCCAAGCTTCGGCAAGCCTCTCCTCCGCCCAAGCTACCCTGGCCACGGCACAACTGAATCATCGCAACAGTCAAGACCTCCTGGCGAAGAACATCATCAGCGCAAGTAACTTCGAGGAAGTGTCTAACGCCCTGAAGAGCGCCGAGGCTAATGTCGCCGTAGCCAAGGCAGCCCTCACCTCCGCTCGTGAGAACCTCTCCTACTGTACCGTCACTAGCCCCGTCTCTGGAGTCGTAGGCTCGATCAACTACCGCATCGGTAACCTCGTCAGCCCACAGAGCACTTCGCCCCTGACGCAGGTATCCAATACCCGTCAGGCCTATGTCTACTTCTCCGTCTCTGAGCGTGAGCTTCAGACCCTCATGGGGGGCACGGGGGATTCTGCAGGGAAGCTCCCGAAGGTACGCCTACGCCTCTCCGATGGGAGTGAGTATCCAGCAGAAGGCACGATCCAGGGGGTCAGCGGTGTCGTCGACAAGGTGACGGGAGCGATCACCCTACGTGTTGACTTCCCCAACTCCGAGGGGCGTCTGCGTAGTGGCTCCACGGGGACGATCCTAGTGCCTACACAGACCGAGGGCGCTATCCTCGTACCTCAGACAGCGACAGTAGAGATGCTTCACAAGAAGTTCGTCTACACCGTCGACAAGGACGGCAAGCTCACCTTCACAGAGATCACAGTGAGCCCCGTAGACGATGGACAGAGCTATACCGTCACCAGCGGGCTGAAGGCAGGAGACCGCATCCTCGTAGCAGGTACCACCGGCGTCAAGGAGGGCGAGACCATCAAGCCCCTCACCGAGGAGGCTTATGCCAAACAGCAAGAAGCGATCAAACAGCAGATGATGGGTAAGGGTGCCTCCGCTGAGAAGCACTAAGCACCGCCCTAACAGGAAGCATATAGAGCAATGAATTTCAACCGGTTTATTACCCGCCCCGTACTATCGACGGTGATCTCCATCTTCATCGTCATCCTCGGGATCATCGGGCTCATACAGCTGCCCATCGAGCAGTACCCCAACCTAGCCCCGCCCACCGTGCAGGTCTCCACCGCTTACGCTGGTGCCGATGCACAGACGGTACTGAACTCCGTGATCATTCCCCTAGAGGAGCAGATCAACGGCGTCGAGGGGATGACCTACATGACCTCCACGGCTACCAACTCCGGGGGAGCTTCGATCACGGTCTACTTCAAGGAGGGCACCGACCCCGACATGGCTGCTGTCAACGTGCAGAATCGAGTACAGCAAGCCCAAGCCCTTCTCCCCGCAGACGTCGTCCGTGTCGGTGTGACGACGCAGAAGCGTCAGTCCAGTATGCTCCTCGTCTACTCCCTGACGAGTAAGGACGGACGCTACGATGCACAGTTCCTAGCCAACTATGCCGACATCAACATCCTACCCGCACTCAAGCGAGTGCCTGGCGTAGGGTCAGCCAATACCTTCAGCCAAGGCACCTATGCCATGCGCCTATGGCTTGACCCCGACAAGATGCGGGCCTTCTCCCTCATCCCTAGCGACGTCTCGGCGATCCTCTCAGCGCAGAACTTCGAGGCAGCCCCCGGTAGTCTCGGCGAATCAGGAGACCGCACCTATGAGTATTCGCTCCGCTACAAGGGCCGTCTGAAGAGCATCACCGAGTACGAGGACATCATACTCAAGTCCGATGCCTCGGGCAATATCATTCGCCTGAAGGATGTAGCGAAGATCGAACTGGGCTCCCTCAGCTACAGCAGTAATTCCCTCTCTAATGGTAGCCCCGCTATCACAGGGATGGTCTCCCAGATCGCTGGTTCTAATGCCAACGACATTGTCACGGCGATCAAGGCCGAGATCAAGGAGCTCGAGAAGGACTTCCCCCCAGGCATGGAGATGACCTACGTACTTGACGTCACGGACTTCCTCTATGCCTCGATCTGGCACGTCATCCAGACGCTCCTCGAAGCCTTCCTACTGGTCTTCATCGTCGTCTACCTCTTCCTCCAGGACTTCCGTAGCACGCTCATCCCTGCCATCGCAGTACCCGTATCGCTCATCGGCTCGTTCTTCTTCCTCCAGATCTTCGGCTTCTCTCTCAACCTCCTTACGCTATCGGCCCTCGTGCTGGCTATCGCTATCGTCGTGGATGATGCTATCGTCGTCGTCGAGGCCGTACATGCCAAGCTGGATGAGGGGTATGACTCCGCCCGCACGGCTAGTATGGACGCTATGCACGAGATCTCGGGAGCGATCATCTCCATTACCCTCGTCATGGCTGCCGTCTTCGTACCTGTGTCGTTCATCTCAGGGATCAGTGGTACCTTCTACAGAGAGTTCGGTGTCACGATGGCTGTCTCCATCATTATCTCCGCCGTCAATGCACTGACGCTTAGTCCTACGCTCTGCGCCCTGCTCCTCAAGCCTCACAAGGGGCATGAAGGGAAGAAGCTAAGCTTCATCGATCGCTTCCATCTAGCCTTCAACGCCGTCTACGAGAATCGTGTCCTTCGTCCCTATCGCAAGGGGGTCGAGTTCTTCGTTCGCCACAAGGTCACCTCGGGTATCATCGTGCTCGTGAGCATCGTAGTGATGGTACTGCTGATGAAGTTCACCAGTAGCGAACTCGTGCCTAGCGAAGATACCGGTACAGTGATGGTCACCGTCGCTACCCCTCCAGGCACAAGCCGAGAGAAGACAGAGAAGCTCCTCAAGGATATCGCCGACGTAGCTAAGGCACAGGACGGCGTCGAGCAAGTCATAAGCATCTCAGGCTTCAGCCTCGTGGGCGGGTCAGGCTCTAACTATGGCTCGATGTTCATCCGCATGAAGCCCTTCGGGGAGCGCAAGAGCACGACGAGCGAAGTAGCTAGTAAGCTCTTCGCCTACGGAGCGACGATCAAGGATGCTTCGGTGCTCGCCATGACGCCTCCTATGGTCCCTGGCTACGGGATGGCATCAGGCGTCTCGCTGACGATGCTTGACAAGTCGGGTGGTGCTCTAGATAAGTTCTTCGCCGAGACGCAGAAGTTCCTAGCTGCACTCAACGCTCGCCCTGAGGTAGCCTACGCTATGACGCAGTACAATCCTAGCTTCCCTCAGTACGTCATCGATGTCGATGTAGCCTCTACGATGCGTGCAGGCACTACACCCCAAGCTATCCTCTCTACCCTACAGGGATACTTCGGGGGGATGTACGTAGCGAACTTCAACAGCTATGGTAAGCTCTACCGAGTGCTCCTGCAGTCTTCGCCCGAGCAGCGTCTCGATATCAATGCACTGAGCAATATCTATGTGCGTACGGGTACAGGGGAGATGGCACCGATCACCTCCTTCATCACCACCGAGAAGGTCTATGGTCCTGCGAGCGTGAACCGCTTCAACCTCTATACCTCGATCGACGTGATGGCTTCACCTGCACCAGGCTACGCCACGGGGGACGTCCTGAAGGCTGTATCCGAAGTAGCCAGTACGACGCTCTCTGCAGGCTACGGCTACGACTACGCAGGGCTGACTCGTGAGGAGCAAGGCTCTTCGGATACGACAGCCCTCATCTTCAGTCTCTGTCTGCTCTTCGTCTACCTCATCCTGAGCGCTCAGTACGAGAGCTACCTCCTGCCCTTCTCCGTCATCCTCTCCATACCCTTCGGCCTAGCGGGCGCCTTCCTCTTTGGCAATATCTTCGGGCACACGAACAATATCTACATGCAGATCGCCCTGATCATGCTCATCGGGCTCTTGGCGAAGAACGCCATCCTGATCGTCGAGTTCGCCCTAGACCGCCGACGCACGGGTATGGCACTCACGTGGAGTGCTATACTCGGGGCTGTGGCTCGTCTTCGCCCGATCTTGATGACCTCGCTAGCGATGATCGTGGGGCTCCTACCACTGATGTTCGCTAGCGGTGTCGGCGCCAATGGGAACTCTACCCTCGGGGCAAGTACCGTCGGGGGGATGCTGATCGGGATGATCCTGCAGATCTTCATCGTCCCAGCCCTCTTCGTCGTCTTCCAGAGCCTACAGGAGCGGTTCAAGCCCCTACGTTTCGACGACATCATCACTTCGAAGCCCTCGGGTGAGGTCCTTCAGTTCTCCAATACCTCCAAGACCGAATCACAAGATGACGCTCAAGCATAGCCTCCCTCTCCTCGCCATCAGTCTCACCCTCACGGGCTGTGGCGTCTACAAGAAGTACCAGCGTCCCACGATAGACACCTCCGTCTACCGTGGCGACCAGATCGACACGCTGAGTAGCGATACCAGCTCGTTTGGTCAGACGCCCTGGCGCACGCTCTTCACCGATGCATCCCTACAGGCACTCATCGAGAAGGCGCTCCAGCAGAATGTCGATCTCCTCTCGGCTAATCTCTCTGCTCAGCAAGCCGAAGCACAGCTCAAGGCCGCCCGACTCTCCTTCTTCCCCTCACTCTCCCTCGCCCCGTCGATCTCGGCAAGCAAGACGGAAGATGTGCCTGCGACCTACAGCTATACCCTCCCTGTACAAGCGAGCTGGCAGGTGGATCTCTTCGGTTCGCTCCTCAATGCTTCACGCTCTACTCAGGCTCAGCTCCTACGAGCCCAAGCCTACCAGCAGCTCGTGCGTAGCCGAGTCATTGCGAACGTAGCCAATAGCTACTACACCCTCGTGATGCTCGACCGTCAGCTCCAGCTTAGCCGAACGGCTGCTACCCTTGCTGCCCACACCCTCGAGGTAATGCAGGCGCAGAAGGACTTCGGTCGTACAATGGAGTCCTCCGTGCAGTCTGCCCGAGCCAACCTCCACCAGGTAGAAGCTTCGATCCCCGAGATCGAGCGCCAGATCACCACGACGGAGAATGCCTTGGCACTTCTGCTCGGGGAGTCGCCCCGCACCTATAGCCGTTCGACGCTCGAAGCGCAGCAGCTCCCTACGAGCTTCGCTGTCGGCACCCCCCTTCAGCTCCTCTCGGCTCGCCCCGATGTACGTGTGGCAGAGATGGCTCTGGCTAGTTGCTACTACCAGACGAATAGCGCTCGATCGGCCTTCTACCCTTCGCTGACCATCAGCGGGAATGCCGGCTGGACGGGAGTCCTTGGACAGGCGGTATCCAATCCGATGAAGTTCATCGCTTCGGCCCTTGGCTCGCTTGCTCAGCCCATCTTCGCTCGGGGCAAGCTTGTCGCTGGCCTCCGTGTCGCAGAGGCCGAAGAGGAGAAGGCTCGCCTTGCCTTCCAGCAGAGCCTCTACAATGCTGGTGCTGAGGTGAGCAATGCCCTTGCCCTCTACCAAGCCTCCGAGGCCAAGGTCAAGACTGAAGCCCTACAGGTAGAGAGTCTCCAGAAGAATGTAGAGATCGTCGAGACCCTCTTCGAGACGGGGAAGACCTCCTCTTACCTCGAGGTCATCACCGCCCAGCAAGCGCTCCTTCAAGCCCAACTCTCCCAAGTGCGGGATAGCTTCAGCAAGATGCAGGCCGTCGTCAACCTATACAACGCCCTCGGTGGAGGAGCTCACTAACCCGCTATGATCCCAACTACAATGATCAGTCCACAAGCCTATATAGCTCCTGGTGCCAAGATCGGGGAGCGTGTGAAGATCTACCCCTTCGCCTATATCGAAGACGATGTAGTCGTCGGGGATGACTGCACCATATATCCCCACGTCAGCCTGATGAACGGCACCCGTATTGGTCAGGGCAACACCATCTACCAGAACGCTGTCCTCGGAGCTTCCCCCCAGGACTTCACCTGGCAGGGAGAGCCCTCGACCCTCATCGTCGGCGACCGCAATGTCATCCGTGAGAATGTCGTCATCAGCCGAGCTTCTCGCAGGGACATCACCACCCAGATCGGTAGTGAGAACATCCTGATGGAGGGGACCCACATCTCGCACAACTGCCTGATCGGCGATCGCAATGTCTTCGGCTATGCGGTGAAGATCGCCTGTGACTGCACCATCGGATCTAAGGCGATCTTCAGTAGCAACGTCACGGCCAAGCCCCAGTGTCGCATCGGAGATCTAGCGTTCATCCTCACGGGCTGTCGCTTCGGCGAAGACATCCCTCCCTACATCACCGTCAAGGACAATCCCGCCGTCTACGCAGGTATCCATGCCGGGATGCTCTCCAAGGCGGGGGGCATCGACGAGCGTACCCAGCGTCATCTAGCCATGGCCTATCGTCTCGTATTCAACGGGAAGATCAGCCTCTACGACGCCATCCTTCAGATCAAGGAGCAGGTACCCGACGGCCCTGAGGTTCGCCACGTCATTGAGTTCCTCAGCACCTCAAAATCCCTCATCACGAAGTGATCCACCTCCCTCGGGTAGCCTAGCTGAGCCCCCTAGGTCTCAGCCCTTCGCTACCCGCCTTCCCTCCAAAGAAATGGCAAGGTCCCACCCCGACGACTTCGTCGGAGCGGGACCTATTCTTTTGCCCTTCGTCCACCGCGCCCTTCTCTTCGGATCTTTTCCCCTCTACTCCCCACCTCACTCCAGCCCGCTTGCTGAGCGGGCTAGCACACCCCCAAAAACAACCCTACCGTAGATCGCCCAAAAAACCTACTGTAGGTCGTCAAGACGACCCACGGTAGGTCACATCGACGACCTACAGTAGGTCTTTTCGGCGACCTACCGTGGATCACTTTTTACCCCTTCCCCAGAACCTATGCAGGAGGGGATAAAGGAGCCCTTCCCTTCGACTCAAAGAAGTCTTTGGTCAAGTCCTTAACCTCCCCCCGATGCTTATCTCGGGGGAAATCTCGACCTTTGCAGGAAGAAAAGGAGGGGAAGCACACGTACTCCCCTCGCCATATCATCACCCGCCATTCATATGAAACATCTGATCATGACCCTCATCTCTACCCTGGGCCTTTGCTCGGGATCTGCTACCGACGAGCCTATCCAGCTCCTTGCCCCTAAGGCCTTCATCGCCGCTGCCCAGGCAGACAGCACCGCTGTCATCCTCGACGTGCGCCGACCCTCCGAATTCGCCGAAGGTCACCTAAAGGGAGCTATCCTCCTCGACTGGCTGAGCGACAAGACCTTCCTCGAAGGGCTGGAGAAGCTCGACAAAGAGCGCACCCACTACATCTATTGCCGTAGTGGCAAGCGTAGCCATGCGGCCGCCACACTGATGCAGTCCCGTGGCTTCAAGGTCGTAGAGATGGAAGGAGGCTACCTCAACTGGGTCTCCGAAGGTCTCCCCGTAGAGAAGTAAGCCCTCAGCACTAGAGCACTATGATCAAGATCTATGGAGTAGCCTCCTGCCCCGACTGCACCCACGTCTGGGAGCAGGTCCAAGGGGATGCACGCTATGAGATCATCGACTTCGGCCTCGATGTACGGGAGCTGAAGGCCTTCCTCAAGCTAAGGGATCACCTATCCCTCTTCGACGAAGCTAAGAAGCGAGGAGCCGTGGGCATCCCCTGCTTCGTCCTCGAAGATGGCTCCGTGACCCTCTCACCCGAAGAGGCGGGACTGCAGAGTCGTCCGCCCCTGGAAGGTGCCGCCTGTAGCCTCGATGGCTCGGGGTGCTAAGCATCTAGATCGCCTCATCCGCTGGATGGGGCGATCTTCTTTTATCCCCTCCACGCTTGTAGGTAGATGACTTCGTAGTCCCACGGGCGGGATCTACCTATATGTAGGGAAATTTGGGACTTACGAATCTGGAGCATCGCATTTACGTACTTTTGCACATACCTCCTGCTTTAGGAGGTATTCCCCAGTCATGCCCTCTCAAAGCTAAGAGAAGCGAGGTATGACCCTTCATTATACTGATGACTTCATGATATCCAGACATCTATCCCTCATGCTCGTACTGGGAAGTATGAGCTTACCCGCTCTAGCACAGACCGAGGCTACCGACCGCACCCTCGATGGAGTCACTGTCGTCGGGACTCGTATGCCCGAGGTCAAGCAGAATGCAGCTGCTAGCATCACCATCATCTCAGCCAAGCAGATCCAAGAGATGAGCCAGATCTTACCTGACATGCAGGCGATCGTCGGCTACTTCGTGCCTGGCGTACCACCCACGGGGAACTCCGTCAACGAGCGCTACAATACCCTCCGAGGGCGTAGCATCCTCGTCCTCATCGACGGCATACCTCAGTCCACCCCGCTCCGTGCTACTAGCCGAGATCTACGCACCATCGATCCCTCCGCCGTCGAGCGTATCGAGGTGATCAAGGGCGCTACAGCGATCTTCGGGAACGGGGCCAATGGGGGGATCATCAACATCATCACCAAGCAGAACAAGGAGCATCGCCCCGTGGGCGGGATGGCGACCCTAGCCTATACCGATCACAACTTCTTCAAGACCTCGGAGAAGACCTCAGGCTACCGAGCCGGCGGTCAGATCTATGGTGAGGTAGGAGACTTCAGCTATCTAGCTAGCGGTACCTTCACTCAGACAGGCTCGCCTATCAGCGCTGGGGGCGTCTACCTCTCACCTCGCTACGGGCTGGGAGACACGAAGAGTCTAAATGCTCTGGTGAAGTTCGGCTATGCCTTCAGTGAGCGTACCCACCTCGAGGCGATGTACAATCTCTTCCGCTCCGAGCAGCAGAGCCCACTCGTCGCTTCGGGAGGGAAGTACCTCGTATCGCCCCGCATCGGTGTGCCAGGGAAGCAACCTGCAGAAGCCATCCCCGAAGGGATACCCCACAACCACAATGCCTATATCAAGCTGACCTCTCAGGAGCTATTCAGCCACACAGATCTCGAAGTATCGATCTTCGCTCGTGGTGTCAAGGTCATCACCGACTACCGCAAGCACAATCCTAAGAGCCCTCGCTGGGAGGAGACCAGTGGGCAGGCACTGACCAGGGCGCTACAGACAGGTGCACGGGCACAGCTCCTCTCCCGCCTTCGCCCGGCCAGTGAGACGACCCTCCATCTCCTCTATGGCGTAGACTTCCTCCTCGACAAGACCAGCCAACCACTAGTCGACGGAAGGTACTGGGTGCCCGAACTCAAGGCGTATAACTATGCACCCTTCGCCCAAGGGAAGCTGAATCTGGCCGATCGCTTCACCCTCAAGGCTGGTGCACGCTACGACTGGATCAATGTCCAAGTCCCCGACTACGACGTACTGCGTGTACGTAAGACAGACCCTCAGATACACGTCTCTGGCGGGACCCTACGCTATCGCAATCTGTCGGTGAACGCTGGGCTGACCTACAACGGACTACACTCATTCCAGCCCTACTTCGCCTACTCCCAAGGCTTCTCTATCTATGACCTAGGGCGCACCCTACGCTCAGCCAAGTCCGATGTCCTCGGTAAGATCGAGACCGACCCCGTACGTACGCACAACTATGAACTAGGCTTCTACTCTCCTCTGGAGCATCTCTTCGGTGAGGGGACACGCCTAGATCTCCAGGGAGCCGTCTACTATACCTATGCTGCCCTCGGGAGCGACCTCAAGAGTGAGAATGGCTTCTGGGTCGTAGACCGATCCCCCCAGCGTATCCTAGGCGTCGAACTCTCGGCTGATGCCACGCTCAGCCCTAAGCTCTCCGTAGGAGCTACCTTCTCTGCTCTGGAGGGATACAAGGAGACGAGTAAGGGAGCTTGGTCTACCTACATGTCTGGGCAGTCCATTCCTCCGCTGAAGGTCACCGCTCATGTGACCTACCGTCCGATCCAGGCGCTATCTCTGCGACTCTACGGACTACATACGGGGCGACGTGCTCGGTTCACCCCCGCCACCCCAGGAGGGAATGACTACCAGGAGGCCGAAGGTCCCGTCCAGCCCATCACCCTCGTAAGTGGACAGGCTAGCTATGCTCTAGGACACTTCACCCTCGGGGTAGGGGTAGAGAACCTCCTCAACACGAGCTACTACCCCGTCCAGTCACAGCTCGTCGCCCGTGACGCTGAGTACGTCCAGGGCAATGGGCGTATGACGACCCTCTCCCTCAGCTATCGCTTCTAGCATACTCCATATACGCCGTGGGGCAGTCTCCTCCAGCTGGAGACTGCCCCACGGCGTATATATATGGGTCGGGGGAGAAGGGTCTACTCCGAGTCGAGGACTTGGAACTCTGTCCGACGATTGAGCTGATCACAGACGGCCTGCTCCTCGGGAGAAGAGAGCCGAGCGATGAAGTCCTCCGTCAGCACACTCCCCGCTGGGAGGAAGGGATAAGCCTCTGCCGTCCGTCGGGAGACGACATGGGGGCGGGACTTCCCATAGCCCTCTGCTCGGAGGCGCTCTGGTGCTATCCCGAGCTCGGTAAGGTAGCGAACGACCGCTTCGGCTCTGCGCTGTGAGAGGCGAAGGTTGTAGCCCGCAGATCCATGGCGGTCGGTATGAGAGAGGAGGCGGATAGACACCTCTGGATTATCCGTGAGGAGCTTGTAGAGCATACGAAGTGCGGGCTCACTCTCGGGCAAGACTTCCGCCCTATCGAAGGCATAGTGCACCTCCCTCAACTGCTCGACAGCGACACGAGAAGCAAGGTAGAAGTCCACCGAATAGGTTTCGCTCTCCTGACTTGGATCAGTGCTGAGGCGCACATACTGATTGAGGTAGTTCGGTGCAGAGGCCAGCATGACATACTCCGTAGCTGAGCGGGCAGGGAGACGGAAGGCTCCCTCCCCATCCGTCGTGACCACTCGCTCCATCTCCTCGGCATGATTGCCCACCAGATGGATCGTAGCACCTCGGATGGGTTCACCCTCCCGATCAAGGACGAGCCCCTCGATCGTCGTCGTGACCTTTGCCCTACGGAACTCATACAGATGTGGGCGACCCCGAGCATCATCCCTCGAGGAGGCAAAGAGCCCCACTTCCGCTAGTTCCTCCCCTTCCCCACGAGGCCAAGCGTCGGGGACGGGGCTCGGGGCAAAGGCTAGGTCATCCGAAGGGCTATTGATCGGAGCGGGAAGGGGTGTCACCTGATACTCCCCTTCGGGGGATAAGACCGCCCGATAGATATCGAGCCCACCCAGCCCACTGGGTCTATCCGACGAGAAGTAAAGGATGCTGTCCGAGACAGCGTAGGGGAAGAGTTCATTCCCCGAGGTATTGACCTCTACCCCTAGAGGGAAGGGCTCTCCGACACGCCCGCCATCGAGGCGCACTTGATAGAGGTCTTTACCCCCTCGTCCTCCTGGGGCATCACTGACAAAGAAGAGCACATGCCCCGACGGGCTCACCGAAGGATGGGCTACGAGGATCGTGCTGTCGGCGAAGAGACGGAGCTCCCGACCTTCCCGCCACTCGCCCCGCTCCCCTTGCTCTGAGACATAGATCTTCGGAACATTCGTCCGCCCTCGATCGAGGGTGACCACACTGTAATAGAGCCTTCGTCCATCAGGGCTGAGGCTTGGCGCACCCTGCTCTACCCTCGGAAGGCTCAGCCCTCTGAGGCTATCGGGACGCACCGCCCACGACCCATCGGCACGCTGACTAAGTGAATAGAGCGCTCCTAGGGGCTCACCCGTCACAGGCGAATCGTCCTTCTTCGCTCCGTAGCGCCTTCTATTGCTTCCGAAGATGAGGGTCTTCCCATCAGCGCTGTACGTGACCCCATAGTCGCTATACGCCGAGCGTAGAGGTTCGAAGGGGCGCACTTCGTAAGGAGAAGTCCCCACCTGCTCTGACTCTGAGGCTAGTTCGGTGGATAAGCGTACCCGCTCTAGAGGCTCCCGAAGTAGGCTATCGGGGATATGTAGGCGCTCCGCTGCCTTCAGAAGGTTCAGCGCCGTAGCGTAGCGCCTTGCCTCTAGAGCTACTATACCGGCTTCGTAGGCAAAGCGCCCCTTAGCCTCCGCCTTCTTACGTGGAGTGCTCGCATACAGACGCTTATAGAGCACCTCGGCACGATGGTATGCCCCAGCACGCTTCGCCTCCTCAGCCTCACGCAGCACCGAAGGGGCACACGAGGCGAGGACGAAGATGAGGAATAGGGCGTGCAGTCCGTGACGAAGCGTCGGCATGTGGATGTAGTGACTAAGGGATGTGGATAAGCTTGTGCATCTGTAGGCTCAGTTGCCATTCGGGATGCTCTAGGACGTACTTCACACAGAGCTCTACCGCCTCACGATCGACATCATTCTGCGTCTCCCCCACGAAGATCGGGCTCACGAGATAAGCCCCCGCTGGAGGAAGGTCACTGATGGCGGGGGGAAGATCTATGTCACGGCCGATCGGGAAACGGAATTCCCCCACGCCCTGGGGGAAGTTCTGGTGCAAGAGGCGCATTGCCTCTCTTTTGGGACTACAGGTGATGTAGTCCAGCCCACGAGGGGGGCGACGTGTGCCGTTGGTCTCGATGGACTGGTAGTAGCCGAGTGCCTTGACGTAGGCGACGACCTCGTCGGTGAGCTGGAGCGTGGGCTCACCGCCCGTCCAGATGATGCGCCTTCCTGGATAGACAGCGATAGCATCACGGATCTCCTCCAGAGTCATCTCGACTCCCGAGTCAAACTCTGTATCACAGAAGCTACAGCGGAGGTTGCATCGGCTCAGACGGATGAAGATGGAGGCCTTCCCCATGTGTACCCCTTCGCCCTGCAGGCTGTAGAATATCTCGTTGACAAGCATAGTATTCTTTTCGTTCATCGTAGACAAAGATACGACGACTCCCCCAGCCCATCGGTTCCCGCCTCCACCATCACCCCGCCCCAAGCCGACGGACAGCCGTCCCTCACCTCTCGCTCCGTCCCCACCTACTCCGCCCCTTCCCTCCCCCCAAAAAGAACCCTACGGTAGGTCGCCAAAAAAAACTACTGTGGGTCGCATCGACGATCTACGGTAGGTCGCTTGACCGACCCACCATAGGTCGCTAAGGTGACCCATTCATGGGTCGGTCGAGTACCCCATTCATGGGTCCCTCCGCCGACCCATGAATGGGTAACTAGTTCTCCCCGCCGTGAGACGCTCCAGAGCCCCACCTTCAGCGGGGCTAGGACAAACAGAGACTTGTCGTATCTTTACCGAGGTATCTGAGTACGCCCCTAAGCTATGCGCCCAACGGGTATGGCAAGTAGGTCAACTCTCATGGTATCAGAAGGAGCATAAGGTAAGCGTATGATACAGCATGGAGCAAGCAGAAGAGAGTCCTCTTGCCCCCAAGAATAAAAGCGTGCTAAAAGAGGCTCAATGCCCCCATGCTTCAGTGGCCAGTGTAGTTCTAGGGAGAGATGCTAAAAGAAAATCATTCTCGTAGACATGACTAAAGCAAGCAAACAGCAGGATAGGAAAAGAACACGCTTAGACATCGAGAGATTTGAAGATTCGATGTTTCGAGTTCTTGCGACTATGGATAGGACGCTCTTACACGAACTAATCAGCAACTATGGCCTTGAAGCTTGTGATCGAGACGGGCGAAATATCCTAATCAACTTGATCATAGAGCATGGAGAAGATCTCTGCATGCATTTGCTACATGAGTATGAGATCGATGTGAATGCTACAGACTCTTGTTCGCTCACCGCTCTACACTTTGCTACGATAGAGGACTCCCCTGAAATTATAGTAAGATTACTCGATCTTGGGGCTATGGTGGATGCACAAGACGAAGATGGGAACACCCCTCTATTCTATGCGTCACGCTATAGAGTTAGCCCTACCGTGATAAGTCTACTTCGAGATCATGGAGCCTCACTGATGATCCCCAACAAGTATGGTGTTAGACCTATAGATTTGCCAATACAGAGCTAAGGGAAGTACCCTCAGCGCAACGAAGGGCTGAGGGAATCAGGAGCCCCACTAACTCCTACGACTCCAAGGGCTTTGAGAAGCTAGAGGAGAAAGAAAGCCATCCTCCTACCCGGAGTACAACAGGGCATGTAGATATGGAGCACTCCTGATTCAATAAAATGTAAGAGTCCACAGCATGGTTATTAAGAGGATCTTCATTAAGGCAGAGATTGAGCATAGTAAAGCTCCACACCGGAACTTCTCCTATAAATTCTACCTTAGGAGCAGGCATATATTTAACTTCATCGAAAGGGAGTGCCTCAGGAAGCTCAAGCAGGTAGCAGGCTATGACACCATCTCGATCGAACTACGATACGGATTTGAGTCTCCTTATATGCAGCGTACTGCAGAAGTTGTTTACCTCAATGTCCTCAGAATTACTCTTCCCTTCAATCTCGAGGAGTATAGACAATTATCAACAATGGATGAGTACTATGCATTTATTGAACAAACACTTATTGATGCGTTTGAGGTCGTTGGAGATCGCTTCAATTTACCCAGCCATGAGATCCTTGAATCATACCACAACTTCCTTCTGCAAGGGGGTGAGAATACGTGGACTCTACTGAGTAAAGTGCTAGACAAAGAAGGCAAGCTTAAGATCCAGCTGAAAGGACGATTGACCGAGAGCAACTTTATCCTTGAGTCTTTGCTCTACAAGGGGAAGACTCTGATAGATTCACAAGCTATATTCACTGGAGATCCAGACGAACTTATCTTTTCTAAGATAGCCAAGGAAGTCCATTTACATGATGGGAGTATTGTCATTTCGGGGAAGAATGGTATCATAAAGCGATTCCCCGTAGAGACCGAGACAAGTCCACCACATCTCCCCCACTAGAAAGGCACGAACAGCATGCTAGACGTCTATATAAACGATGGCACACAAACTTGCAAGAAGGGCGCCAAGCCTCTCAATGCCAGTTCAAGCCCTATCCGTACCATCTCCTCGTACTTAGATAGTCTAGGCAGAAAACTCGGCGTGAATACTAACCATATTGAGATTTTCGCTTAGCCCCAGGATAAACGATGGTCATACTCCAAGGAATGAGTGACAGACACCTATTCCTATCGACCAACTATTGCTCCAATAAAGAGGATGATATGCTAACACACCTGCTCAGCCAATCCTCTCCGCTCTTAAATGATCCTCTACCATTCATTGGAGATTAGTAGCAGCGATCATATAGCTAGAGCTGGCGCATCGAGCACGGGGACATCGTCTCAGGTGATGGGTAGTGTCAGCTCTGAGGAGATCACTCAGGCTGGATACAGGAGTCACAGCATGAAAGGGTGAGAGAGCTTTGCAGGGATGGGTTGATCCAAGCTAGAGGCTCATCTTATTGCTGGGGTATTTGCTTATATTGAGAAGATATGCTACCTTTGCACCGCAAAGAAGGTGGCAAATACTCTTCCTTAGCTCAGTCGGTTAGAGCATCTGACTGTTAATCAGAGGGTCCTTGGTTCAAGTCCAAGAGGAAGAGCAACCACAACAAGGGCAATGAGCCCTGTGCCACACTTCGATGCATGTCTTCTTCCTTAGCTCAGTCGGTTAGAGCATCTGACTGTTAATCAGAGGGTCCTTGGTTCAAGTCCAAGAGGAAGAGCATCCTAAAGCATACCGCCCCGAGCGGTGAAGTACTCCGCAGGTCCTAGTCGTAGGACCTGCGGAGTCTCTTTATATCCCCAGAGATCATGGGTACAATTACCCGAGAAGCCGTATCTTCGTAGTGTGAATAAGGTAGATAAGACTTCTCCCCGAGCTTCCTTTGCTCCGCCTCTTACCCAAGCGGACAGCACCGAGGGAGCATCGCTCCAGACTCCCCTCCCCTCCAAGACTTGGCGCAGCCTCTCTGGGCTCGCAGGCTCATCCCGTGCCCTGATCACGCCCCGACTGCGTGAGGCAGCACCTCTACTCGTACTTCTACGTGACGACGAGGAGGCGGGCTACTTCTATTCGGACCTCGCCCAATACCTTGGAGAAGATCGAGTCCTACTCTTCCCCTCCGCCTACCGCCGAGCTATCCGCTACGGGCACAGAGATGAGGCAAGTGTCCTCCTGCGCTCCATGGTACTAAGTGCCCTGCTTAGCGAGAAGAAGCGTGGACGCTCCCACTTACCCATCCTCGTCACCTACCCCGAAGCGCTCCTAGAGGGTGTACCCAAGGAAGGCGACCAACCGACAGAGACCCTCCTGATCCACAAAGGCGATCTCGTCGATCGGGATGAGCTTCGTGACAAGCTCCTTAGCTGGGGCTTCGAGCGAGTGGACTATGTCTATGAGCCGGGGCAGTTCGCACTGAGAGGAAGCATCGTCGATGTCTATTCCTTTGCCTCAGAGCTTCCCTACCGTCTGGACTTCTTCGACGATGAAGTCGAGAGCCTTCGTCGCTTCGAGGTAGATAGCCAGCTCTCCGTAGGACAGCTGGAGGAGATCACACTGAGCCCCGACCTAGCTAAGAGCCGAGGGGCACTAGTCTCCCTACTCTCGCTCCTTCCCCGAGGGACGCAACTTCTCCTCTCTGGCCGAGCTTCGCTAGCTACCCGCCTGCAGATGACTTGGGATGAAGCTCCGCTTCTACAGGATGGAGAGGGCTTCCGTGACCTCGACGAACTGAGGACCATGCTCATCGAGCCTCAGACGTTGCTACAGGAGCTACAGAGCTATTCGGGCTACGAGTTCACTACCGAGGCAGAGCCCGAAGGAATCCATTTCCATACCGAGCGTCAGCCCCTCTTCCACAAGGACTACGAAGCACTAGCTACCCAGATCCGCTCGTGGAAGAAGAGAGGCTACACCGTCTGGCTATCGGCCAGCACCGAGGCAGCCTATGAGCGTGTCCTCGACATCCTCACCCCTCACCTCAAGCCCACAGAGC
The DNA here is from genome assembly GCF_000467855.2 of Porphyromonas sp. oral taxon 278 str. W7784. GTDB lineage: Bacteria > Bacteroidota > Bacteroidia > Bacteroidales > Porphyromonadaceae > Porphyromonas. Next base: position 347,627 of record NZ_KI259258.1, on the reverse strand, counting down.
TCCCCCAGCGCACCGCCATCACCCTGCACGAAGGCTTCGTCGACGAAGGGCACCGCTGGGTGCTACTCACGGAGCACGAGCTCTTCGACCGCTACCATAAATATAGCCTCCGTAGCGACAAGGCTACTTCGGGCAAGGTCACCCTCTCCCTCAAGGAACTACAGAGCTTCAGCCGTGGCGACCTCGTCGTACATGCGGACCACGGGATCGGGCGCTTCGACGGGCTGGTGAGCATGCCTCAGGGGGATCACATGCAGGAGTTCGTCAAGCTCATCTACCGCAACAACGACACGATCTATGTCAATCTCCACAGCCTGCACAAGCTCTCCCACTACCGTACGGGAGGCGAGAGTACGGAGGTCAATCTGAGTGTCATCGGTTCGGGGGCTTGGCAGCGCATCAAGGACCGCACAAAGAAGCGCATCAAGGACATCGCCCGAGATCTGATCCGTCTCTATGCTAAGCGACGGGAGACCGAGGGCTATGCCTTCAGCCCCGACAGCTACCTCCAGCATGAGCTAGAGGCATCGTTTGCCTTCGAAGACACCCCCGACCAAGCCTCCGCCGTCGCAGCCGTTAAGGCCGATATGGAGCGAGCCTTCCCAATGGACCGCCTCCTCTGCGGAGATGTGGGCTTTGGGAAGACAGAGGTAGCCGTACGAGCAGCCTTCAAGGCGGCCACCGATGGCAAGCAGGTAGCCGTCCTCGTACCTACCACCGTCCTCGCCTACCAGCATTACCGCACCTTCTCCAAGCGACTACGTGACTTCCCCGTCCGAGTAGACTATATCTCTCGTGCCCGTAGTCCGAAGGAGCTTCGTGCCATCCTCAGCGATCTCAAGGAAGGGAAGATCGATATCATCATCGGCACACACCGCCTGACGAGCAAGGATGTAGCCTTTCATGATCTAGGTCTCCTTATCATCGACGAAGAGCAGAAGTTCGGAGTAGCCACCAAGGAGAAGCTACGCCAGCTGCAGGTCAATGTCGATACCTTGACGATGAGCGCTACGCCTATCCCTCGTACGCTCCAGTTCTCCCTCATGGGGGCTCGAGATCTATCGAACCTCAATACTCCCCCAGCAAATCGCCGTCCCGTAGAGACGATCCTCACCCAGACTTCCCCACAGATCATCCGTGAGGCTGTGGGCTTCGAGATGAGTCGCAATGGGCAGGTCTACTTCGTCAATAGTCGTATCAGCAATATCGAGAACCTCGCAGCGCTGATCCAGCGAGAGGTACCCGACGCACGCATTGCCGTAGCACATGGCCGCCTAGCACCGAAGGAGATGGAGCAGATCCTCATCGACTTCGGCAACCAAGAGTACGATGTACTGGTAGCTACGAAGATCATCGAGAACGGGATCGACGTACCCAATGCCAACACCATCATGATCCACGATGCCCACCACTACGGACTGAGCGAACTGCATCAGCTCCGAGGACGTGTTGGGCGAAGTGATCGCAAGGCTTTCTGCTACCTCTTGACTCCGCCTCTGGAGGGACTCAGCGAAGACTCTAAGCGCCGTCTGCGTGCCATCGAGAGCTTCAGCGATCTGGGTAGTGGCATACGCATCGCACTTCAAGACTTGGATCAGCGAGGTGCAGGTAATATCCTCGGTGCCGAGCAGAGTGGCTTCATCACCGATATGGGCTACGAGACCTACCAAAAGGTCTTCTCCGAGGCGGTGCGTGAACTGAAGGCGGACGAATTTGCCCACATCTATGCCGATGAGGATAAGACGAGCGATGGCGAACTAGCAGACCGCTTCGTCGTAGAGACTCAGGTAGAGAGCGACCTCGAGCTGGCACTCTCTGATGAATATGTACCCTCCGACAGCGAGCGTATCCTCCTCTACCGAGAGCTCGACGGGCTGAACGAAGACCGAGAGCTTGAAGAGTTCACCGCCCGTCTTAGAGACCGCTTCGGTGCTCTACCGAAGGAGGCCGAAGAACTGGTACTCGTCCCCCGCCTACGTCGCTTAGGGCATCACCTCGGCATCGAGAAGGTCGTCCTCAAGTCAGGGTCTATGAGCCTGCACTTACTCTCTGATACGTCTAGCCCTTACTATGCTTCGGAGACCTTCGGTAAGCTCTTAGAGTACGTCGCCCGCAATAGTCGCAACTGCGAATTCGTCCAGCGTACGGGCAAGCACATCATCCGCATCGGCCACATTCCTTCGGTACATGCAGCGATCGAAGTGATGGAGCACATCCTTCGCCGTAAGGTCGAGGGGAGTGCCCTATAAAGACCGACCCACCAAACCTATTACCCCCCAAACAAAACTATGAGCTACATCCATCTCATCACCGGCGGAGAGCGCTCGGGTAAGAGCACCTTCGCCGAAGCTGAAGCCTTGCGACTCAGCCCCAATCCCGTGTATCTGGCTACAGCACGAGTCTGGGACGAAGAGTTCCGTCAGCGCATCTTCCGCCACCAAGAGCGACGTGGCCCCGAATGGACCAATATCGAGGAAGACCTCACCCCTTCGAAGCACGACTTCACAGGGCGAGTGGTGCTCGTGGACTGCATCACCCTCTGGTCGACGAACTATTTCTTCGACCTCGAGCAAGATGTAGACCGAGCCCTCGAAGCGCTACAGACCGAGTTCGATCGCTTGGTATCCCAAGATGCTACCTTCATCTTCGTGACGAACGAACTGGGTATGGGTGGCACATCCAGCTCACGCACCCAGCGCCTTTTCACGCAGCTCCAAGGCTGGATGAATCAATACGTCGGCGACCGAGCCGACCGAGTGACGCTGATGGTCTGTGGTCAGCCGCTCACCGTCAAAGGTTAAGCCCGCACTTCACCTCACATCATGATACAAGACTTCGATATCCGCCCCATCTCCGACGAAGAGATCCTAAGGGCACAAGCTTATATTGACACGATCGCTAAGCCTCTCGGCTCGATGGGACAGCTGGAGCGTCTCGCTGCTCGTCTCGCTGCCCTGCAGGACACCCTTCGTCCTTCGCTCACCCCCCGCGAACACTTTGTCTTCGCTGCAGACCATGGCATCGAGCGGGAAGGCGTAAGTAAGAGCCCCCGTGAAGTGACACGCCAAGTCGTCTACAGCATGCTTCGTGGCGGAGCTGGTATTTGCTTCCTGACGAGGCAACATGACTTCCGCCTGCATATTGTCGATGTGGGTGTCGACCATGAGTTCGGCGACGAACCGAACTTAGTGCACCGCAAGATCCGCCGTGGTACTCGTTCCTTCCTCTCTGAAGCAGCGATGACCACGGAAGAAGCTCAGCGGGCACTCTCGGTAGGGATAGTTTCCGTCGACGAAGCTCATCAGCGGGGCGTGAAGCTCCTTTCCTTCGGCGAGATGGGCATTGCCAATACCTCCTCTTCTGCCCTGTGGATGTACTACCTCACCGACTTCCCTCTGGAGGAATGCATCGGTCGTGGCAGTGGGCTGGATGATGAAGGCATGACCCACAAGCTTCACATACTCCGCCAAGCAGTCAAGAACTACACCGGTCCTTCAGATCCCTTCTCCATCCTCATCCATTTCGGAGGCTACGAACTGGTCTCAGCCGTGGGCGCAATGCTCCGTTCGGCCGAACTAGGTATTGCCTTCCTCGTCGACGGCTTCATCATGACGGCCTGCCTTCTGATGGCTCGTGCGCTTCATCCTTCAGTCGCGGGTTACGCCTTCTTCGGTCATGCGGGCGACGAAGCGGGGCATGCTCGCCTGCTTCATTATTTAGGTGCCGAACCGATCCTTCGCTTGGGCCTCCGTCTCGGTGAAGGTACGGGCGCCGTCTGTGCCTTCCCCATCCTCGACTCTTCCGTACGAATGCTCCACGAGATGGCTACGTTCACGACCTCAGGAGTCACGGATTACGTTTCGACCAAGGAGGAATAGCTCCGTAAACTTCTTATAAGTTCCCTCGTCGGGAACCGCCACGCTCCGAAGGGGAAGCTCGTCTTCCTTCTCGGAGAGCTTTTCTTTTCTCCCGAATGCTCCTTCATCCAAGCGAAGGATCTTCTTCGATAAAGGGAAGAAAATCCTTCAATCAAGGGAAGGAAATCCTTCTGGGAATGTGAAGGGCTCCTTGTCTCCGGCCAAGCACCTCCTTCCAAAGCAAGCAGTCATCGCTGTGAATTGGCCCGAAAATACCTTCTGAAAACCTCGGATGTACCTGAAGAGAAAGCAAAAAACCATTGAAGAAAAGTTAGAGCCACACCCGTCGCTTTATAAAGCGACGGGTGTGGTTTTAACTATTCATAATGATGTGAATAAGTTTTCTCCAGTGGCCTTCGAAGTTTTCTTCAAGCATTGATTGGATTTCTTTCTTGGATTGATTGGCTTGCTTTCCTTGATTTCCTTCCTTTCCTTCTTTCTTTACCTCCCCCTTATTTCCTTCCTGCCTTTACCTCCTTCCTTTGTTTTCCTTCCTAGACTCACTTGGCTTGCTCCCTTTCCTTCCTTAGTTGCTTGGCTTTACAATAGACGTTTTAATCGCCATATATGGGGACGAATACGGCGAAATCTACCTACTTGAATGGATTGTACTGCGCTATTTTTCCTCGTTTCTTTGTGGCGCTTATCCCGTAAAGCAAGCAGTAGCCCCAAGAATAGACAGCAGACACATAAGCATTATGAGAAACAGCTTCGGCCTCATCCTCCTCCTGACGATAGCACTAACCACTGCCTGTCGGGAGTCAGGCCATGATCCAGGCCGTACGCTCTATGAGCATCAGCTCCTACAGCGACGACAGCTCCTTCACCTGACAGATAGCCTCTTCGACGATGTCTTCGTCCATCCCCTAGAAGTAGAGCGAGGGATCGGAGACCTTTATCGTTCGTCGGCAGGAGCGCAGCTCAGAGCGCTGAGCGAAGACCAGGCTTTCAACGCCGAGATCACTTACCTCCGAAGAGCTCTCGCCTTTGCCCTTCGCCTGAGGAAACTAGAGAATCAGCTAGCGAAGACGACTTACGACCGCTTCCAGACAATGATCTTCCTTCCCAAGGGGAACTATGGTTCCCAAGACGAATCCCCTGCTACCGACCCCACCGTCTTGGTACACGAACTAGAGACACTCCGTGCTGATGCCGAGGATTTCCTTACGAAGGAGGTAACGAGCTATAAGTACCGCAACCCAAAGAAGGAAGCTACCATCCGGGAACGTATCGACAGCAAAGGGATCAAGTTCCTCGAGAATGCCCTCTCTTCATACACCTCCTTCACCGGTAGCGAGTCCGAACTAGAAGGGACAAGCTGGCAGCAGCAGGCTTACCTGCGAAAGGATAACCCGGATGATTATGATCGAGCGCTCTATACACCACAGGGCGTCTTCGCTGGGAAGATCTCCTTCGGCAAGGATCATAAGCTTCATCTCGATTCACTACAGCTCCCCACCTCGTACTATTCCTTCCCCTACGGCTATAGTCCTGCAGAGATCTTCAAGGATTTCGATGGAAGGGGACGGGGGCAAAACAATTCCATCTTCGCTGTCAAGGAGGGTCCCTTCGAAACAGAAGGTATGCGCTATTACTTCGGGCAGAAGTATCTGACGCTCATACTACCTACTCGCCCCTCTTCCTTCCCCAGAAGCAAGCGATACTCTATCGCTATCACCATGGAGTACCAACGAGGTCGCTTCACCTCCATCCCCAAGACCCTTCTACCCCGCTATGAGCGTGGGCCAAACAGTGCAGGAGTAGAGAGCGATCTTGACCCATGGTTCTTCTACAGCATCTTCGACCGGAGCAAGCATTGGGGGACGATCCGTGTACGCAATGCTGCACCGAGCTACGTCTGGGCAGGTCCCGTGAGCTTCGTTCCGTCTACTCAACCTTAGCCCCTTCGAAGTATGTACCAGATAGACTACCGACGCATGAAAGGCCTCCTTCCTCTTGCACTCCTCACCCTAAGCCTCACGACCAGCTGCTTCAAGCGCGAACTGGAGTACGAAGACAATTATGTCAACATCAAGCAAGACCCAAGTCGAGCGGACAATGAAGTCTTGCGCTTCCGCACCTTCAAGCTTGATGACTACGACCGCTATATCATCTTCGGCAATAACAACGAAGTGAGTATCGAAGGATCGGCGCAGCTCCCGCTCCTCCTCTACATCGACCAGCTCAATAGACCCGCCACAGTAGACCTCTCTGGCTGTACCTACGAGTACCACTCCCGTGAGGATAGGCTTCTCTTCCATGGAGCTCTGCTACGATCTGAGGTCTTCTCCGAGCCCGTAGTCATTGAGGTCGCTTGCACGCTCAAGAAGAAGCCCGAGAGCGCACAGACACGAGACCGCTTCACCCTGCGCCTACGCTCCTTCACCCTTCCTGAGAGCCGTGAGGTCACCGTGGAGAAGCGCCAAAGCTGGCAGGATAAATCCATCGGCATGAGCATCGAGCCTAGCTACGATCTCACCTATTACCGCAACTAACTTAGCCCCGAGCATGCTCATCCATAGATACACCCTCCTCACTGGCTTCCTCTCTCTTCTCCTCTCCTCTGCGGTAGGGGAAGCTCTTGCGCAAAGCCCCCAGCGAGAGCAGACCGACACCGTGCGCCGTACCATCCATATCAAGGAGGTCGAAGTCAAGGAGAAGAAGAGGCAAAAGAAGGTTCAGAAGAAGGAGATCGGACGTGAAGTAGTCACAGATAGAGATATCAGTCGTCAGTTCATCCTCAACACAAAGGACTTCGTCCGCTACATGCCGGGCGTAGGTATCTCGGAGTCCGTCTCCCGATATGGCAACAAGGGCTTCGCTATCCGTGGTGTCGACGAGAACCGCGTATCGATCTCGGTCGACGGCCTCCCTCAAGCCGAGACCGAGACCAATGTCGTCTTCAGCTCCTATGGCTTGATCAATTCCGCCCGCCCACAGTTCGAGACCGAGTTCATCAAGAAGGTCGACATCAAGAAGGGTGCCTCGTCCTTCGAGCATGGTACAGGGGCGCTCGGCGGTGCTGTGAACTTCGAGACAAAGGAGGCACGTACGATGATCGAGGGAGACCGTAGCTACGGGCTCCAGGCTAAGATCGGCGGGGACAACATGGCGCACGGACGCATCTATTCTCTGGGCGGTGCCTACATCTACAAAGGGCTCGAAGCTCTCGCTCTCTATGCCGAGCGTACAGGGCGTGAGGTACGCAACTTCGGCTACGGCGAGCTTCGCCGAAGTATCTTCGCGACCCGTCCCGACCCGATGGAGTACCGACAGCAGTCCTTCCTCGGCAAGCTTGCCTTCCGCCATGGTGCTCACAAGCTGACGGCATCCTTCTACAGCCAAAATAAGATCACTGACTCGGAGGTCTGGTCGATGGAGCCTGCCTACGTGCTCACCTCGCAGCACGAGCCCTACTACTATGGTCACGACCAGGTGCTCACACGGCGCTGGGATGTACATTACCGCTTCACCCCGCTCGAGTCTCCTTGGCTCAATGAAGTCAATCTCTATGTGAACGGCCAGCAGTCCTTCCTCGATGCTGACACCCGAAGCTCTATCTATCGTCCCGACATCTCTAACTTCAAGCCCAGCTACCTCCCTGCTGGTACTCGTCGTCTGCTCAAAGGGATGAGCTTCTACGACCAAGCCTTTGCGCTGAAGGCCACCTCCAAGCCTCAGAACTTTGGGTCGCTAGGCTATCACTTCTTCACCCTGCACACCTCCTACCTCCATCATCATACCGAGGACAAGAACGTCGACATCAGTAAGCCTCTGAATACATACAAGGATGGTGTGCGGTACAAGGGTACTTTCTACCGCATGGGCGAAGCTCTCCCTCAGAGCTCCTACATCTATTCCTTCCAGCGTCCAGCTGACAGGGATAACTTCTCCGTGGCCCTCTCAGATAATATTCGCTTGGGGAAACTCAAACTCGACCTCGGTCTCCGCTATGACCACTTCGTCTCACAGACGAGGGACTGGAAGGGGGACAACGACTTCAACTACCTAGGCTACCTTATTGGCAACCTCAAGACAGCGGGGATGGACTTCGACAAGGCCCGTATCGAGGAGTGGGGCTTCACCCCTATGGCTATCGTAAGCTACGACTTCAGCCGATATCTGAGCGTCGGGTACAAGTTCTCCACGGGCTACCGTGTACCCACCTCACAGGAGCGCTTCTTCCAGTATGTAAGTCTCTCGCCTGCCTTCTTCGTACTCTCCAATCCTAAGCTTCGTCGGGAGTTGTCCTTCAACCACGAGTGGCACATCGGCACCTCTGATCCGAAGTACTTTGCCTATGACCTGAGCTTCTACTACAATAGATATAGAGACTATATCGAGCCTCTCTATGGGGTACAGAAGGTCTTCCTCGACGGGCAGAATCGGGATGTCGCCTACTCCATCAATGAAAACAAGAAGAATGCCAGCCTTTGGGGGATCGACTTCAGCACGAGCCTCTACCTCGAGGAGCTCATGCCTCGTCTCAAGCACTTAGGACAGCTCCTGCTGACAGGGTCGCTGAACTACTCCGAGGGGCGCTTCAGTGATGGCACTTCGATGCTAGCTATCCAGCCTCTGAAGGCGGTAGCGGGCTTCGACTACGACCTGCCTAAGGAGAAGGCTGGGCTGAGCCTAAGGGTGAACTTCCTCAAGGCCAAGGATGTCGACCAGACCAAGTTCGTCAAGAGCTTCTATGGAGATGAACAGATCAGCCAGTTCCCCTACTACTTCTTCCAGAACGCCGTGACCGTGGATCTCTTTGCCTACGTCACCCTAGCACGTCACCTCACACTACGAGCCTCTGTGATGAACCTCACCGATACCCGCTACTGGCTCTGGGACGATATCCGTCAGCTCATCAGCCCCGTGATGCTCGTCCAGCACAATGACTTCTTCAGAGGAGGGCTAGAGACGATCACACGCTTCAGCCAGCCCCGTCGCTATGCCAATCTCTCCCTCGAATTCAAGCTCTAGTCGACTATGAAGCCCCTACTACCACTACGACGGATCAGCCCCCGTCTCTTCACGATACTCACCATGACACTTCTAGGGCTCACAGCCTGCCAGCGAGTGTATGAGCCCCTCCCCAAGGGCGACAGCCCCATCACCCCCGAAGCGGGGGAGCGCCTCCACATGGATCAGGGTGAGATCGAGCGCCGAGCTACGGGCTACATCCGTCAGCTCTCCTTTGATCTAGCTCGGCAGGAACTAGAGCTCCTGACTGATCGTAGGGTGAGGGACTCCCTCCACGGAGTACTGGATCGGGCAGAGACCTTCGCTGACGCCCACCTCATCTATGTAGTCGATGCTCAGCGACGCAAGAAGTATATGAACGGGCGTACACGTATCGCCTACTATCTCGAGCATGGCTTCATCTCGTCCTATGAGGACGATACGAGCCTCATCCTCCTCACCCTCGAAGGCAACAACTACTCCCAATCGGAGGGTAGAGACTACGTCCCCCGAGACATGGTAGAGATCCACAACCTCTCAGCCTATCCCCGCACCACAGATCTGGAGATCTCGGGAGCACAGCTCGAGCGCCTCGACCTGCGAGGGCTCCGCTCTCTGAGGAAGCTCGTCGTCAAGGGGGCAAAAGACGGGCTCATCATCGACGCCAGCGATAGCCCCCTCCTACGGGAGATCCAGCTCACGGGCACGCCGAACCTAGGGCTTCGTCTCCACCCCAGCGCTCGTCCCAAGCTGATCGTCTCGGGTAGCTACTTCGCCTCACTACAGAGCCTAGCGGTAGAGCAGGCTAGTTCGCTCTACCTCGACAATGTACGGCTACGTGACATCGACCTGCTAGGGAAGGTCAGTCGCACGCTCACGACCCTCGACATCTCCGTCGAAGCTGGTGACACCTTCGGCTCAGACGGGCTACGCTACCGCCCTCTGCCCTTCGACGACGCCTTCATCACCAAGCTCAACGGACAGCTACCTACACTGAAGACCCTACGGGTGCTCTTTGCGCAAAGGGAAGACTTCGACAAGGCCTCCTTCGAGAAGCTCAACCTCCCCGCTCTGGAAGAGCTCTCCCTACGCATCCGCTCCTCGAGGAAGGCAGTCCCCCACAGTGCTTGGGGTAGAGACATCCACTTCTCCCTCTCGGGCTGTCCTCAGCTCAAGAAGCTCGCCCTCCTCCCCCTCTACGCTGATCGTATCGACCTCTCAGGTGTGACTTCGGCGAAGAATCCCCGCCTAGAGAGCGTCAACCTCTCTGGGGGGATGAGGGAGCTCGTCACCCCTGCTCTTAGCCACGAGCATGAACTCACCCTCGAGGTCGAAGCCCTCGACAAGATCACCGTACCCCAGGGGGCGACAAAGAAGGCTCATGCGAGCTTCGTCGACTACACCTCCCGTGGAGATGAAGGACATGCGGGAGGTAATCTCCCCGTTCGCTTCTCCGACCTCGACTATGACTATCTGCTGGATCACTTCGCCTCGGTATCAGGCTTCTGCGTCTCCACGCCTCCGAGCAAGTACCGTCCTCGTAGCGATGAGCGTGCGATCTGGTTTGGCTTCAACATCCTTGACTTCAGCGGGGAGCAGTGGCGGGACTTCAAGGGGGTCGTCTACCTCCACGGCCTCGAGCGATCCCGTACGGGCAGTGAGCGTATCGACTACCTTGACTTCGGGCATCTCCGACTGACCAACCTCAGCACGACCTCCCTCCGCGTCAATCCCGGCTGTGTCGTGAAGAATGTACCCGAAGGCATGCGCATCTACTACAGCTCTATTGGCTCTCCCTACTAATCCTCCCCCGTCCTCATGTACCGAATGAATCAGCGCTCACTCGCTTGCCTGCTCTTGCTTAGCCTCTTCCTCACGGGGCTCAGCGCCTGTCGCTCCGAGGCTCCTCGCCCTGCTATCACCCCGAGAGCAGAGGTCGTCCTTGGTCCCGACCGCTATGTACTCATGACCTACCGGAAGACCATCATCCCCTCGGGACCTATGAGGGGAAGGAGTATCCTGGAGAGCTATATCTCCTACTTCACCCAGATGCCTCAAGGGGAGGGGATCAATAACATCCTCGAGGAGAATACCCTCTTCGGTCGCTTCGGCGAAGACGGGGGCGGACTCCTCCAGTCTGGGGAGTACCTCTACCGCTTCTCCAATGCGGTGAATAACCACAGCCAAGGGGAACTGCTGGTGAATACACCCGTACGCCTCGTCTTCAGCTCCACGCCCCGAGCTATCGGGGAGCGAGCACTCCTAGAGTCCGAGAGCGGAGGCTTCAGCCAAGCAGCGAAGAACTTCGTAGTCACCTCAGGGCAAGGCTTCCTCGTCCAGCCCTCCTACCAGCGAGACCTACTCTCGATCCGTAGCTTTGACCCCGAGACGATGGAGAAGACAAGTCCCCAGATCTACGTCTCCAACCTAGATAAGGAGCGGATCCGCCAGTTCATCCTCGAGCGAACTCCCTCCCTAGCAGGGCAAGAGCTACCCAACCTGATCGTGGGGATGAAGCTCCTAGCCGTCCACGGCTCTGCCCTCATCCTCGACGTAGAGCTCCAGTCCCCCTCCTATGCCAATCTCTCCCGAGACAGCTACCTCGTAGCCTACGAGGCGAAGAACGGCGGGAAGCTCCTCGGCCTATCTCACCTAGAGAATACCGGGAGACTCGGTACGCCCTCCGAACTGCTACAATATACGACCGACGAAGAGGGGGATCTCTACCTCCTCGCCCAAGGGGGTGACCAGCTGGGCTTCTACCAGAATTCGCTCCTCTATCGCATCCGCAAAGGCTCCTACACCATCGATCCCGACTGGCAGGTGCGTATCTCGGATCTGGGACTAGGCTACCCCGCCCGCTTCAACGGGATCTTCGCCCGTGGTGGTAAGCTCTTCACGCTGGTCAATGTCCAGCCTCTACCCGCCGTACGCAGTCAGATCCCCGAGAATCTCTGGCAGTACTATACGATAGACCTACAGACGAGGGAGGCCAAGCCCCTCTCTGCCCTTCGCCCTTCGTCCGCCTTCCAGCAGGGCGTGAATATCGCTGCCTTTGTCGACGGGCACCTCTACCTACGCTACGTGCGTACCGGTGAGGATGCTCCCTATAATGGCTACTGGAGCTATGACCTCGTGACAGGAGAGGTGAAGCCCGCCTTCTCCGTCTCCCTCCAGAGTGGCTATGTCGCCGACTTCAAAAAGATCACCCTCCCCAAGCGCTGATACGACGATGAATAGATACCTACATGGGCTCCTAGCCCTGCTCTTGCTCTCGCTCACAGCCTGTACTAATGAGCTCCCGACGAATCAGACAGGGCGAGAGCGCCGGATCCAGTTCCCCTCCTCCCTGACCCTGGAGAAGATCCTCGGGGTGACATGGAAGGTAGATCCAGAGAGGCAGGAGGTCATCCTCCCCTCTCCCCTGTCCAATCTCTCCGAGAAGGCTCGCCCGATACTCAATGTAGCGGGCAAGCACCTCAACTCGATCTTCTTCTCCAAGACCGGCGAAGTCTATGCTACCTATGTCATCGAAGACTTCGGCAATACCATCTTCTACTACAGCGGCACTTGGGCACTAGACCCGAAGAACAAGGAAGAGCTCCTGGTACGTGTCGGTAGCCCCATCGGGGGAGACCTAGAGTACCGACTGAAGATCCGTCGCTTCAACCTGCTGAACAATATGCTCGTCATGGAGGCTTTCTTCGTCAACCCCGACTACAGCTTCTCCGCTCTCATGACGGGCAAGGGCGCACAGGATGACTACTGGAGTAAGGAGACAGACGTCATCGACCCCTCTTGGGGCGAACGCAATCCCGTGAGCGAAGAGCCACTTAACTACCGAGCCCTCCTCGGTAGCTATCGTGTAGATACCGAGAGCTGGAAGCGCGTGCTACATATCGACGACGCCGAGTATGACCACCATCCCCTCCTCTACGGCTACCGCCTCTCGCTCCAGTCGAATAGTCAGGTGACGCTCTCCTCACTCCCACCACTCCTCTTCGGGCTCAACACCTTCAAGGGCACGTGGCAGATACGAGGAAGCAAGCTCCTCATGAGCTTCCCCATCTTCCCTTTCCGTGGCGACGTATCACGCTATCCTGGAGTCTTCGAGAGCGACTTCATTCCCCCGATCGCCACTACTTATGCCCGTCACGATGTGACCCTCGTGATGGAGGTCGTGCGAGACGAAGCGGATGCTGTGCTCGTTCGCCTCTCCGAGCCTGGGATGATCTCCGTCTATCTCTCCCTCCATAAAGTGAAGACCTCCTAGCGGAAGAATCCCAGCCCGACACAAAGGCAAAGCACAACGACCTCGGGGCACTAGTAGCGCCTCTGTCGAAGCACCAGTAGTGCCTCCTCCGAGGTACTACTGGTACCACCCGAGAGGTAGACGTGCTCAAGGGCCCCCCCTCCCCCAGCCCCGCTCTCCGACGGCAATCACTCCCCCCACCCGCCGTCTACTCTAGTCAATAAGCTCAGATGAATACCCTACGATACTCCCTCCTACTCCTCCTCGGAGGCCTGCTCTCCCTTATCCTCGACTCCTGTCGCAGTACGAGCGAAGCTCCTCAGCTCGTGGTGAACGAAGGCAAAGCCTCCCAGCCCCTCGTCGCCCGCAGCGAAGGTGATACCCTCCGCATCCCCTTCACCTCCTCCATCTACGATCACCGCCTCCAGATCACTGAGGCCGAGGACTGGATCGACACGAAGCTAGAGAGAGGGATGCTCCTCATCTATGTGGCTCGCAACAGTAGCCCCACCAAGCGCACAGCCCAGCTGACCCTACAGATCATCGAGCGGGGCGAGCGTCGTGAGGCCCAGCACATCACAGTCGTCCAGCCAGCATCGGTATCGCTAGCGAGTGACCGCTACCTCTTCGCCTATACCTCAGCGCTCAAGGTCTCGGAGGACTACTTCTACCACAATCCTGGGATCGTCTTCACGCTTCCTCTCCCCGCCTCGGCAAGCCTCTTCGAGACAAAGGAAGCCTTCCGCACAAACCTCGACGCTACGAGACTCACCACCCAGCTGGAGTACGGCTCGGAGAGTCGTGACTGGATACACGACCTGAAGTTCACACACCAGGGGGATATCTGGGGCCTCAGCTTCCGCCTCGACGCCATACCGCAGAGCCTCGAGCAGCGCCGAGTGCGCCTCCGTCTCTCTGACCCCGAGCATCCAAACCTCTCAGTAGCACTGGACTTCCTGCAGATCCGTCGCCCCCTCTCACTCGTAGACCCTACGAAGGAGATCCAATCTCTCGGGGCACTCCCCCAGCAGTACCGACTCGAGCTCCGCACAGATATACCGCTCGAGAAGCTCCATCTCACGACCTACGTCCGTAGTGTCGACGCCTCTGACAGAGCCGACGGATCAGATGATCGGCAGATACGTAGCCCTCACTGGCAGTACACCATCGACCCTAAGGACTACCAGATGGAGCGCCCTGAGCTCCAGCGACACTTCCGGCTCATCAAGACCGCCTCGGGCGTAGCCATCGTAGGGCAGACCTCCTCCAACAATAATCTCCTCGATATCTCTAGCCCCAGCCTCTTCGACGGGCAACTAGCCTTCCTCGTCACCAATGACCTCCATGATCAGAAGCTCTGGAGCTTCGTCAAGCTTCCCCCGTACAAGCAGGAGCTCTACCTGGCGACCTCAGGGATGAAGAAGAGAGAGACCATCAAGCTCCCACAAGAGGCGTCAGACTTCTCTGTCAAGCTCCGCCTCAACACCTCGTCCGACGATATCGAGTGGGTGCGCCCGACCTTCATCACCATCCCTGACAAAGACTGGGGTGCTAGTCCCGCTATTCCTCAAGGAGCGACACTTACCTATCCCGATCTCCTGACGATCAATAATATACGCGTCACCGCCAACCCGCTTCGCTCTGTCCGACGCTTCGTACTACAGGCTAAGATCTCCACATACATCCAGAGCGAATACACAGGGCGTACCCCACTCCTCCCTGTAGACTTCGTCTGTGAGCAGGAGCCCTTCACAGGGAGCTATATCTTCTCCACAAACGAAGGGACAGCGATAGACTTCGCAGGAGACACCGACGACAGCTACCAGCAGTACATCATCGCGACAGTAGCTCTCCAGACGAACTTAGCCCCCGAGCAGATCCGCCTCGAGAAGCCTAACCCTCGATCAGGCTGGGTGCAGGCCTCACTTGCCGTAGACCCCGAGACCGGCTACGTCAGCTCCATCGCCTTCTATGCCGACAAGAATGATACGGGGCGAGACCGCTCCGCCCTCCTTCGCCTCGTGCCTCCCTCGGGCGAAGCGCTGAGCCCCATCACCTTCACCCTCCGCCAGTCCCACTAATAGACAGCTCCCATGAACATCCGACCTCTTGCCCTAGGAGTTGCTCTCCTCTCCGCCCTCTCTACCCTAAGCTCTTGCTCTAAGGAAGAGCCCATCGTAGAGACGCTCTCGATCAACTCCTTTGCCTCGGACACCCTCTACACGGGGCGTGAATATCATCTCTCAGTATCCACATCCCCCCAGGTCTCTGACCCTCGTCTCTCGTGGAGCGTATCCGATGCTAGCTTGGCCTCGATCCAATATGGTGGACTACTGAAGCCCCTCAGCAAAGGCGAACTCACCGTCTATGTCACCAGCCTCCAGTCAGGCGGGCGTCGGGTGCGGGCGAGCCGTAAGTTCGTCCTCATCTCCTCCGGGGTCTACCTCCGAGATCGAGCCGTCACGATCAACCCCCTAGAGACCTATCGCCTCGGCTACCGCTTCCTGCCTGAAGACTACAAGCCAACAGAAGCTCTCTCCTGGCGTAGCTCCGACGAAGCCGTGGCTACCGTCGATAGCGAGGGGATCGTACGAGGCCTGCAGGATGGAGAGGCGACGATCTATGTCCGCCTCGGCAATCCCCTCTCTGGCTTCTTCTCCGAAGACTCGGTAGCAGTGACCGTAGAGCACCACGAAGCCCCTCGATATACCTATACAAACGGGGAACTAGATCTCACGCAGAGCGTGCCGGGACTGCTACCAATGGTGGCTAAGGAGATGCCCTACTTCTCCAAGATCAGTATCCATGGTCCGATCAATGGCAGTGACCTGCTCTTCTTCATCGAGAACAAGGAGCGCATCGACGCCCTTGACCTCTCCGACACTCACGTAGTCAGCGGGGGGCGTACCCTGATGCCCCGTAGGCGCTCCGGACAGCCCGAGCCTAGCCCCATCTCCGTCACAGACGGCGTCCTACCCCCGCTCTTCGCTCAGCAGCTCCTCATCAAGAGCCTTACCCTACCGAAGGGGCTTACCTCACTCGTTGACTTTGGGCTCGGCTATACCTTCGTCTCCCTCATCGTACCCGAAGGCTACGAGGAGCTTAAGCTAGGGGAGTTTGCTACCGAGCATCTCACCCTCCCGAAAAGCCTCCGACGCCTCTACTGCAACCAGCCTAAGCTCTTCGAAGAGCGCTCTGGGGGTGAAGAGGAGCTCAAGATCTCCTCCGTCAAGGAGCCCCTTATACTCCCCGAGGGGCTACGAGAGCTCCGTGCGCTCCTTGAGCTCTCAGCACCCTTGACGATCCCCAGCTCCGTCGAGGAGATCACCCTCACAGGTCGCTTCGATGATGTGACCTTCGCCTCCCCGACTAAGCTCCGTGAACTGGGGCCTAGCTTCTTCCTTCGCTACCCCAACCAGTACCAGGATGTACTCTCACGGATGCAGGCCAAAACCCTTCGCCTCCCCGAGGGTCTCCAGCGCCTCTCTCGCCGAGCGCTCGCTGCAGGTGTCTATGGCTCCTTCATCCGCAATCAAGATCTGGATGAGAAGAATGCAATACAGCTCAATGCGATCATCTTCCCCTCAAGCCTCCGCTCCATCGACGAGGCCGCCCTCTTCGCCGCTCAGATAGCTCAGCCCGTCATCCTCCCTGAGGGCCTAGAGAGCATCGGCCTCTTGGCCTTCTACGCCAGTAGCCTCAGCAAGGTAACTCTACCAGCGAGCCTCCGCTCTCTGGACGATCAGGCCTTCGCCCTCTGCCCTCGACTTGAGACAGTGCATGCGCTAGGCAAGGTGCCTCCCACCCTTGGCGCTCAGGTCTTCCTCCGCACCGCTAAGCAGGGACGTATCGAGAAACTGATTGTGCCCCGAGGATCGAAGCCCGCCTACGTGCAGGCTGGCTATGCCCCCTTCTTCTTCACGATCGAAGAGGCGGCGAAGTAGCCCCACCAAGCCCTCCACGATGACGGCACCCGTGCTACTCATCCAGAGACGAGAGCGCTATCCATTTAGCGATGAAAGCTCTGTTTTCCCAGTGACGACAGCGGTACCGCCCCTGCTATGATAGAGATACTCACCCAGCTACGATAGCGACGCTTCTTAAGCGACGACAGCGATACTCATTCAATTAGGATAATGAAACTATTTCCCCGCCTGAGCTTCTTCCTGCTCACCCTCCTCAGTCTTGCCCTCACGGCCTGCCACAAGGACACACCTCGAGATACAGCCGAGCGCTCCCCTCTAAAGGGTACGTATTGGACAGAAGGGACAGGCACGATGACGCTCGACTTCCGCACGGAGCGAGAAGTGACCTTCACCCTCACTCCCGCTGGTTCTCCTCGAGGGGCGATGGCCTACACCGCCACCTACAGTCTCTCGGGAAGTACCCTCACGATCGGAGACATCATACAGGATACGCCCTTCGGGACAGCCACTATCCTTCAGGGCTTCACAGCACAGCTCGAGGGAGGTGTGATCAAGGCTGACTTCACGACGACAGGCATGGAGCGAGACAGCGAGCAAGGTACGCTCCGCTTCGTCGCCCAGCCGCTGAAGGGATACCTCTTCCACCGCAAGGTCTAGTACCTTCCCATCACGAAGGCCAGAGTCTTACCACCACAAGCCCGAGCTCCTTACCTCACACATTCTAACCTCTTGCCCGCAGAGGCTCTAGCCCTCCACTACCCATAAAGCTAAAAGGCCAGTGGCCGTAGTACTCACCTGATCGTGAGACTACGGCCACTGGCCTTATCTTAGGAAGTAAGGGACGTTACTTCAGGAAGGAGGAGGTAATTACCTCCAGAAAAGGGGAGTAGCTACTTCCGGGAAAGGGGAGTGCTTACTTCGCTGCGGGGATCTCCTTGAGCACCTGAAGGAGGTGACGCCACCAGAGGTCTACCGTCTTGATTTCAATGCGCTCTGCAGGCGAATGAACATCACGAAGCGTTGGCCCGAAGGACACCATATCCAGATCAGGATATACGTCTAGGATCAGACCACACTCGAGGCCTGCGTGGATGGCCTTCACTGCTGCTTCCTTGCCGAAGAGCTTGCGGTAAGCATCTGCCGAAGCCTTGAGGATAGCAGAATCTGGATTGGGCTTCCAGCCGGGATAAGAGTCGGTGAGTTCGACCTTAGCCCCTGCCAGCTCGAAGACAGAAGCTACCATCTCGGCAGCCGAGTCACGAAGGCTCGTCGTAGAGCTTCGCTGGCTAGTCTCGACGAGGATCACACCGTCACGCTGCTTGATAGAAGCAAGGTTGTTGGAGGTCTCGACGAGGTCTTCGATCTCGTGGCTCATGCCGAGTACGCCGTGAGGGCAAGCATAGAGGGCACGTACCAGCGCTGCCTTCGTCTTGTCATCGATGACCTGGGAGGGAGCAGAAGCTTCCTCGATAGCGAAGCGGACGTTGGGGTCTACTGCCTTGAGCTCATTGCGCACAGCTTCTTCGAGGCTCTTGAGTAGCTCGATCGCCTTAGCCTTGTCCTCGGGGCGTACACCGATGAGAGCATGTGCTTCACGGGGGATAGCGTTGTGGAGGTTACCGCCTGCTATCTCGGAGAGCTTCCAGTCGACATTCTTCTCCAGAGCGTAGAGGTAGCGGGTGAGGAGCTTATTAGCATTGCCGAGTCCGCAGTGGATCTCACCGCCGGAGTGACCGCCCTTGAGCCCAGAGACCGAGGCACGAAGCCAAGTGAGCCCCTGAGGAGCCTGCTGATACTCGGGGGTGAAGGTAGCGACGATCCCCTTACCACCAGCACAGCCGATGAAGAGTTCGCCTTCGTCTTCGCTGTCGAGGTTGATGAGGATCTTACCGGTGAGGAAGCCTGGACGAAGCTCGAAGGCACCCGTCATACCTGTCTCTTCGTCGATGGTGAAGAGCGCTTCGATGGGGCCGTGCTCGATGTCATCCGAAGCTAGGATAGCGAGCTGGGCAGCACAGCCGATCCCGTTGTCCGCACCCAGGGTAGTACCATCGGCATGGAGCCACTCTCCGTCGACGATCGTACGGATAGGGTCGTTGTCGAAGTCATGCTCGGTGCCGGCGTTCTTCTCACAGACCATATCGACGTGGCTCTGCAGGATGAGCTTGACACGATCTTCGTAGCCTGGGGTAGCAGGCTTACTCATGACGATGTTGCCTACATGGTCCTTCTTGTACTCGATGCCATGCTCCTTGGCGAACTTCTCCAGATAGGCGATGATCTTGCCTTCCTTCTTGGAGGGGCGGGGGACTTGTGTGATCTCATGGAAGTACTTCCACACGATCTTAGGGTTCAGCTCTGTGATTTCCATTGCTTACTTGATGTTTATGTATGAGTAGTTGCTTACGAGTGCATCAGTGGGTATTCGCATGGTTGAGGCTATATTCGTATATCTAAGCCTTAATCGGCGAAAACTTGTACCTTTGCTCCCAACAAATATAACGATAAAATACAAGGATGACATTATTCCTAGTCGCACTCTTCGCCGTAGGGACTGCGGTCTTTCTCCTCTCGGTATCGATTATCTTCAAGAGGAATGGTCGCTTCCCCAATACGCATGTCGGCGGTAGCCGAGCCATGCAGCGTCGGGGCATCTCCTGCCATACCTCTCAGCACAAGGATGCACAGCGTCACAAGAGTCTCGCTGAGCGTCTGGCAGAGCAAGCATCCTAAGTGCCCCTCCACTCCCCCCGAATACAACAATTTAAAAATAAGCACCTATGACAAAGACAGGTCGTATGACCCTCTGCTCTCTGGCGCTCGCTGTCGCTTCTGCCCTGAGCCTATCCTCCTGCCAGGGCAAGACCGAGCAAAAGTCCGCTCCCTCTACTCCCTCCGAAGTCCAAGCTACGGGTCTACCCATAGCTCTGGTACGTATGGACAGCGTCTCATCTCAGTATAAGTTCGCCCAAGAGGTCAAGGAGGCGCTCGAGAAGGACGCCATCGCGCACCAGACTCGTCTACAGGGCAAGAGCGCTGCTATCCAGAAGGCTGCTGCTGACTTCGAGCGTCGCATGCGCATCAATGCCTTCGTCTCTGCTGAAGCACAGCAAGCCGAGCAACAGAAGATCATCCGCATGCAGCAGGAGGGGGAAGCCCTCAGTGCGGAGCTCTCTCAGAAGCTCGCCATGAAGCAGCAGTCCCTCCTACAGGATGTCATGACCGAGATCCGTGCTCAGCTCAAGGAGTACAACAAGGATGGTCGCTACAAGCTCATCCTCACTCAGGTCGGAGACAACGTGCTCTACGCAGATGAAGCCCTCGATATCACCGACGACTTCATCAAGTACCTCAACGAGCACTACACCTCTAGCAAGGCTTCTGTCGCTGCAGACTCTACGGCGAAGAAGAAGTAAGCCCATCACCCTATTCGCTAGGGAAGGTACAAGGGGCACCACGGCACGCTACGTCGCCGTGGTGCCCCTTGCCTTTTCCTTCTGTTCGCTAGGAGAAGGTGCTTCGGAGGGCTCGGCGAAGGCAGTACCTAGGGATAGGTATATTCGACCTTTTCACCCTGAAGGCAGGCGAATATACCTACCTTTGCGCTGGTGAGGGATCAGCCCTTCGCCCCTAATCTCATATTCCATCAAGAGACATGAATATCAAGAAATGGACTACAGCGCTTCTCCTCGGCGGTCTTCTCCTCGGGGTAGCGACCTCATGTGGCAAGAAAAACGATGAGCCCAAGCCAACACCCACCCCTACACCTAATCCCGGAGGAGATGCCATCGTCGTCCCCGCCGACGGTGATGCCTATACCATCAGCCTCGTACGGGTCACCCCTAAGGACATCGACCTCGAGGGCATCGGCAAGGTAGGCTTCGAGGATATCAACTTCGGGGATGCCGTCCTAGGCACCGGTAAGCTCACCAAGGTGACCGTGCACAAGGGCTATATCTACTTCGAGGGACAGAACAAGGGTAAGGTAGCACGCTACGAACTACGCTCCTCGGGCAACATCCACGTCCCCCAGACTGGTAGTATGCCGATCTCTCCACAGATCGGTAGCGCCGTCATCAAGGACGGCACGATCAAGGCTACACTCTCCATCGGCATGTACCAGTTCTACTCCCTCAGCTATAAGACCAAGTTCGGGGATAAGGCCAGCGCCGAACTCCTGAAGGTACTCGCAGCGCTGAGCAAGGCCAATGCCTCCAGCAAGGTCGAGATCGAAGGGACGCTCGTGAAGAAGTAAACCTTCCCCCAGAGTTTTCCCCCTCTCAAGCGAAGCCCCGCAGCTCTCATGAGCTTCGGGGCTTTTTCGTTTTCTCTAGGGCTCTTCCCCCTGCCCTTCTGATGGGGAGAAAGAGCCCCTCTCGAAGGGGTCAAAAAACGACCTACCGTAGGTCGCCGAAAAAACCTACAGTAGGTTTTGATGAACAGTAGGTCGCATCGACGACCTACCGTAGGTCGTTTTTTACCCCCTCCAAGTAGACCTATTCGAAGCCACTGGAGGCAGAGCTTCTTCACTGCGAATTACCCCCTCAGGATCAAGCGCTTAGCCATCACCCGATCCACGGCTAAATCCCCCGTTTCCTCACCCGCTAGATGAAGGTCGATTTGCCAGAGAAATGAGGTCGAGCTCCAGGGCCTTCTTTCCTCCTCTTTTTGCTAGTCACTTATAGGTAGCTTGGGTGGCAAAAAATGACCATTTACGAGTATTTAAATCCTTCTCTAATCCCCCTACCTTTGCATCTGATCTGTGAGAAGCACCTCCCGCTAGTCGTGCAGTGCTCCCGCAGGGAAAGAAGCAAATCACTCATTCACTCAAGTCACAACAGATCCATATGAAGAAGTACTTCCTCGGGCTAGCAGTCGCTGCTCTCAGCCTCGGCCTCGCCTCCTGCGACAAGAAGGACGAGCCTAAGAATCCCCAGCAGGGACAGGTCAAGACCGTCGTCATCGACGCCTCTGACTACACGAAGTATGTCTACTTCTCCTTCGAAGAAGGGAAGGTCGTCTCCACCACAGCTTGGGACGACGAAGCACACAAGAGCCAGACTAACTGGGACCTAGGCCTACACCGCTACGACTTCCGCACCAATAGCGGACTCTCGGGCAAGGGTCAGGGCGGTGCCGTAGAGACTTCGTCGGAGAACATCAACGACAAGATCACGATCCCCGCTGCGGACCAGTTCGAAGTGGACAAGAGCCAGAGACAGCTGGTCGAATTCTCCCACGGCGCTGACGGTGCTAAGACCCGCTACGAAGATATCTCTACGAACCTAGTACTGACGACGACCCAGCAGATCACGATGCAGGACGGTCGCCCCGTGTACAAGATCATCAAGAAGGGTGCGATCACCCTCGACATGGGCGGTCATGGTAGTGGCGGTGGTCCCTCCACGACGCTGAGCAACAAGGTATATCTCGTACGTACGGCTTCGGGCAAGTTCGCCAAGGTCAAGGTCACGGGCTACAGCACCCCAGTCAAGGGGAAGGACGGTAGCGTCAAGCCCGTCTCGGGTCACATCACTCTCCAGTACGTCTACCCCGTCCAGTAAGGTCTGAGTCAGTAGACACACCAAGAGGCTCGATCTACATACCGGCTATGTCGATCGAGCCTCTTACTTCATCCCCTATCCGCTCTCTTCACCCATCCACTCCAGCCCATGCTTCGTACCCTACCCCTTTCGCTTGCCCTCACGCTCCTCCCCTTCAGTGCCGTGGCTCAGGAGACTTCCTCCCCCACCCCGAGCCCTACGGACAGCGTGACTAGTGGCTTCGCCATCCACGAGGTCGTCGTGACGGGGACACAGACCCCTCGTCTCCTGAAGAAGCTCCCCATCCCGACGCAGGTCATCAGCCGAAAGGATCTGGAGAGAGTACAGCCCCGCTCGGCAGCCGACGCTCTGCAGATGACCCTCCCAGGGGTGCAGATCTCCATGCACGGCGGTCAGCAACAGGTCGTCATCCAGGGGATGACCGGGGACTACATCCTCTTCCTCGTCGACGGGGAGAAGATCACCTCCGAGGGCAATGGTTCGGTGGACCTCAACCGCATCGACGTCTCGACCATCGAGCGAATAGAGATCATTCGTGGAGCCGCCTCTGCGCTCTACGGCTCCAGCGCCATCGGCGGGGTGATCAACTTCATCACCAAGCAGGGCGCCCGCCCACTAGAGGCCTCTGCCTCGGCAGACATCTCGAGCGAAGGGCTCACACGCTACGCCACTTCGCTGGGCATCCGCTACCGTCGTCTCTCGAGCACCACTTCGGCGGGCTACACCCAGCAGGCACCCTACTCGATCGCCACTCGTAGCGGTGGCGTCCTCACCCCCAGCCTCTTCTCTCGGAGCCAGACAAAGTACCTCAGCGAGAAGCTCCGCTTCCGCACCGAGGACGACCGACTAGAGCTGGCGGGCTACCTGCGCTATAGCTTCAGAGATCAGGACTTCGACCCGATCACCCAGCATCACTACACGACCCATAGCATCGGAGGTCGTGCCTACTACGCCTTCAACCCACGGCACAATCTACGCCTCGACTACAACAACGAGCTCTACGACCGCTCCTCATGGTACCCTGCCGTCCATGAGGCTACTCCCATCTTCCTCTTCCGCTCGCATACGGGGCGACTACAGTATAATTATGGAGCGGAGGGCGAGACACCGATCCTAGCGAACATAGGTCTGGAGGTCTACGCCGAGCGCCTCCAGGGCGACCGCTTCCCCAGCACCAAGGACATCCGCCGTGCCGAACTCTATTCCCTCTACGGGCAAGCCGAATGGCATCCATGGACGAAGCTCTCTCTGGTCGGAGGACTGCGCTACGACCGCCATTCCCGCTTCGGCCTTCACCTCTCACCACGGCTATCCGCCCTCTACACACTCGGGGATCTTCGCCTGAGAGCCTCCTATGCTGAGGGCTTCCGCTCGCCTTCGATCAAGGAGCTGTATATGGACTGGGATCATCAGAACATGTTCTTCATCCGAGGCTCGGAGGACCTTCGTCCCGAGGTCAGCCACCTGATCAGTCTCTCCCCCGAGTACCAGACCAAGCGACTCAACGCTACAGTGATCGCCTCCTACAACCTCATCACCAACAGCATCGAACTCGTCCCAGAGGATGGGGGCAAAGTCATGCGCTACCGAAATACTTCCAGTGAGACGAAGGTACTCAACCTCCAGACGAGTCTCCGCTACCTCCTCCCCTCCGGCTTCAGCGCTACCCTCGACTATGCCTACCTCAAGAGCTTCGGAGAGGTTAGGGACAAAGCCGGTAGGACGCTCTCCTACTCCAACCTCCGTCCGCACAACCTCACACTAGGTCTCACCTACGAATACCGCAAGGGCGACGCCGTGCTCTCTGCGAACTACAGCCTACGAGCTAGCAGTGCCCTCTCCACCCTCCAGCTCAATAGCACGACCAGCGACTACGAGCGGGTACGCTTCCCTGGCTTCAGTGTCTCCCGCCTAGCACTCGGGGGCGGATGGCGTGGTCGAGTACGTATCTCGCTCGGGGTGGACAACCTCTTCGACTTCGTCCCCGAGAGCGTGAGTATCACCGGGACACTCTCACCAGGACGAACCTTCTTCTCCTCGCTCTCCCTTAGCCTCTAGCCCCAGCACACGGATCGTCACTCCCCAGCCATTTGTATCCAGCCAGCTAGGGGAAGGTAGCCGACTCCTCCCTCGAGCTTCGATCCTTCCTCCCGAAGCCCGAAGCCCAGAGCACGAGTGGATTGCAGGCAAATGGGCTTCTTTCGCTAACTTTGTAGGCTAAAAGAGGCTACGAAGCCGACGATCAATCATGGGTAAGACTTCAGGCAAGACAAAAGGTAACCAACGTGCTAAGAGATCAGCCTCCTCCCGGCAGGCTGCAGGGAGCACTACATCCTTCTTCGGAGGGATGAAGGGCGTACGGGAGCTGGTAGTATCCAACTTCGACAATCGCCGTATCCCTACGATCTTCGGGCTCGTCCTGCTTGCCTTCTTCATCGTCGCCCTGCTGTCGCTCATCACCTTCCTCTTCTCTCATGGGAGCGATCAAAGCCTGATCTCTGCCAGCCAAGAGACCCTGACGAGCGAAGAGCT
Source organism: Porphyromonas sp. oral taxon 278 str. W7784 (assembly GCF_000467855.2). GTDB lineage: Bacteria > Bacteroidota > Bacteroidia > Bacteroidales > Porphyromonadaceae > Porphyromonas. The sequence continues at coordinate 322,480 of NZ_KI259258.1, read as the reverse complement.
CTCACGGCAGGTCACCAACATCTTCGGCCTACCTGGAGCTCGACTAGCCGACTACCTCTTCAACCAACTCTTTGGCTGGGGGATCGTCTTCATCCTTACCTTCGTCGTCTTCGTCTTCGCCCATCTGATCTGGCGACCACGCATAGCCTTCATCCGCTATGTAGTGCACTTCCTCATCGATAGCTTCCTCACGATCTGGACGGCTATCGCTGCAGCGGGCTTGCAGACCGTCTTCCCCTCGGACAGCTTCCTTCGCTGGGGTGGTCTCCGAGGTGAAGAGCTCTTCACCTATATATATAGTAGCATCGGAGTCGCTGGCGTCTTCGTAGCTCTAGGCTTCAGCCTACTGATCTTCTTAGTCCTCTGCAGCGGACGTGTGCTTGGCGCCGTACAGAGCCCAAAGATCACACGACCCAACATCCCACGACCTTCCTTCCCCGCAGCTTCACTTCTCTCCCGCCTGCTCCGTCGCAAGGGGGCAGAGCTCACCGAAGTCGAGACCGACCGTGCCCAGCAGGACGAAGATGCGTGGCGTGATGAGCCTCCCCTCCCCACTGACGAAGACGAAGAATACCTCGACGAAGAGGTAGCACCCCAGCCCTACACTACGGCAAGCACGACGGGTTATCCCCGTCCCGCTGGTGCTTCCCCTTCTACCCAAGAAATGATCGTCGAAGAAGCTCCTAAGGACGACCTCGTCGAAGATCACGAAGCACACGAAGCTACCCCACCTGCCCACGGCGTACAGCTTCCCCTCTATCAGAAGCCTCAGACCGACCTCCTTCGGGACTACGAGCAGTCTTCGAGCCCCATCGATATGGAGGAGATCGACTACAACAAACAGAAGATCATCGACACGCTGGCTAGCTTCAAGATGCACGTCACCCCTAGCAAAGCCACCGTTGGCCCGACAGTCACGCTCTACGAAGTCATACCTGACTCCGGGATCAAGGTATCCCGCATCAAGACGATGGAGGATGATATAGCCATGAGCCTGAAGAGCGAGGGTGTACGTATCATTGCACCCATGCCCGGGCTAGGTACCATCGGTATCGAAGTACCGAACTCCGTACCCCAGACCGTGTCGATGCGCAGTATCCTTGCCTCGAGGAAATTCAGAGAGCAGCAGGAGAAGATGGAGCTCCCCGTAGGGATCGGGAAGACCATCACCAATGAGCCCTTCATCTTTGATCTGACGAAGATGCCTCACCTACTGATCGCTGGGGCTACAGGTCAAGGGAAGAGCGTCGGGCTCAATGCACTGATCACCTCCCTGCTCTACAGCAAGCGACCCGAGGAACTGAAGTTCGTCATGGTCGACCCCAAGATGCTTGAGTTCTCCATCTACGAAGAGATCGAGCGCCACTTCCTCGCTAAGCTCCCCGACGCCGACCGTGCGATCATCACCGACATGACGAAGGTGGTAGCGACCCTCAATTCACTCTGCATCGAGATGGATAATCGCTACCGTCTGCTACAGACCGCTGGGCGAGCTGTCCGCAATATACGTGAGTACAACGAACAGGTACGCTCGGGCGAACTGAGTCGTCTCCACGGGCACGAGATCCTGCCCTACATCGTCCTGATCGTCGATGAATTCGCCGACCTGATGATGACTGTGGGCAAGGAAGTAGAGCAACCCATCGCCCGCCTAGCACAGAAGGCACGTGCCGCTGGTATCCACATGGTCATCGCCACACAGCGACCTTCGACCGACGTCATCACTGGTCTCATCAAGGCTAACTTCCCAGCTCGTATTGCTTTCAAGGTATTCTCCATGGTAGACTCTCGTACCGTGCTTGACTCTCCTGGTGCCAATCAGCTCATCGGACGAGGAGACATGCTCTTCTACCAAGGTAAGGAGATGGTACGTGTGCAGTGTGCCTTCATGGATACACCTGAGACGGAGGCCATCGTCGAGCACATCGCCCGTCAGGAGAGCACGGGATCGGCCTACGAACTACCAGAATACATCCCCGAAGGAGAAGACTCTGGCGCCAAGGGCTTCAATCCAAACGAGAAGGATAGTCTCTTTGACGAAGTCGCCCGTATGGTCGTGCAGACGCAGGTGGGATCGACATCGAACATCCAGCGTAAGTTCAACATCGGCTACAATCGTGCTGGTCGCCTGATGGATCAGCTGGAGGGAGCTGGCATCGTAGGCGCTCAGGAGGGCAGTAAGCCCCGTGAAGTCTTCATCAAGGATCAGGCAAGTCTGGAGCAGCTCCTACAGAAGCTAAGCTAACTTCTCCTATTAGCCGTTCTATTAGTACATATCAATTGAGCTATGAATATCCGATATATCCTCATGACTTTAGGGCTATCGCTCTCGCTACTGACGGGAGTCTATGCCCAGCGTGCCAATAATACCCCTGCCGTCACCCCACAGACGCTCCTCGAGCGAGCTGAATCCAGCCTCTACAGTGCAGGAGCTACCCTCGTAGACTTCTCGACAGAGCTCCGGGACAAGGCCGGTCGCAGAGCCGGAGCTACGACGGGGAAGATGCACCTACAGGGTGATGCCTTCCGCCTCGAATATGGTACGATCACCGCTGTCTACGCCTCAGGGACGCTGACCTACTATGATAGCGCCGAGCATGCACTGACCATCTCCAAGCCTTCGTCTGACGAACTTCTGCAGATCAATCCGCTCTACTTCCTTCGCTCACGTGCTAAGGGCTTCTCGAGTCAACTGCAGGGACAGACGGGCTCACAGGCTACAGTCGCCTTCACTCCCCAGCACAAGAGCAATATCACCAGCGTAGTGGCTACCTTCCAGATAAGTAATGGACTTCCCTCCCAATTACTTTTCTCCGCCAAGGACAAGAGTCTCCTGACGGCGAAGGTCGCCCGTGTCACCCGTCGTACGGCCTATCCTCAGAGCTTCTTCACGCTGAGTGCCAAGAGCTATCCTGGCTGTGAGGTCGTCGATCTACGCTAATTCCCCTTCCACAGCCCGCTACCCAATCCACTCTACATGGAATCAAAGACCCTCGTCGAAATAGGCGAGTATACGCAGCTCATGGGACGTACCTTCACGCTCCCTATGCGCTGGCGTATGTTCTTCCGCTCCGTCATCCGTGAGATCTATAGTCTCGGCGTCGGATCACTATGGATCGTCTTCATCATCTCGCTCTTCATCGGGGCGGTGATCACCATCCAGCTCTCGATCAATATGACGAGCCCGCTCATCCCACGATTCACCATCGGCTACTCTACCCGTGAGATCATGATCCTGGAGTTCTCCTCCACGGTGATGTGTCTCATACTCTCGGGCAAGGTCGGCTCTAGTGTCGCCTCCGAACTCGGTACCATGCGTGTCACCGAGCAAATCGATGCGATGGAGATCATGGGTGTGAACTCGGCGAACTTCCTCATACTCCCCAAGGTCGTAGGCTTCATGACCTTCATCCCTGTACTGTCAGTCTTCTCCATGGTGACCGGTATCGTCGGGGGCTATGTGGCCTGTGACCTGGCGAGCTCACTGACACACGAGGACTTCATCTACGGACTCCAGCTCTACTTCACCCCTATCTACGTCGGCTATTCCATCATCAAGTCGGTGGTCTATGCCTTCATCATCTCTTCGGTAGCCTCTTACTACGGCTATTGTGTCAAGGGGGGAGCCCTGCAGGTAGGTACTGCTAGCACGCGTGCTGTCGTCAATAGCAGCGTGCTCATCCTCTTCTTCGACCTCCTGCTGACCAATCTCATGCTCACCTAATAAGCTCGCTCTCCCCAAGTGATCCAAGTCAAATCTCTCTACAAGCGTTTTGCCGACAAGGAAGTCCTCAAAGGAATCGATGCGACCTTCGAAGCAGGAAAGACGAATCTAGTCATCGGACGCAGTGGCGCTGGCAAATCTGTCTTCGTCAAGTGCATGATCGGACTTATCCAGCCAGATGAAGGCCAGGTGCTCTATGACGGACGAAACCTGCTGACTATGTCGAAGCCCGAGCTCCTACGTCTACGACGTGAGATGGGAATGCTCTTCCAGGGCTCGGCGCTCTTCGATAGCATGACGGTCATCGAGAATGTACTCTTCCCCATGGAGATGTTCTCCTCGGCCAGCTATGACAAGTCTTACCACCGAGCTATGGAGCTACTGGAGCGTGTGGGACTGGCCGATGCGGCCAATAAGTACCCAGCAGAGATCAGCGGGGGGATGATGAAGCGCACCGCCATCGCCCGTGCTCTGGCGCTCAATCCCAAGTATCTCTTCTGCGATGAGCCAAATTCTGGCCTCGACCCCAAGACATCCATGGTCATCGATCAGCTAATCTACGAGCTGACTAAAGAATACAACATCACGACTGTCGTGAATACCCACGACATGAACTCCGTACGCTCCATCGGCGACAAGATCATCTACCTCCACCATGGCCTGAAGGAATGGGAGGGAAGTAGTGCTACGCTTGACTCGCCTGACACACCAGAGAGCGTCATGCACTTCATCAACGCTGGCCGCCTCTAGTGCAGTCAGCCCTTTCACTTCGACAACCTCTATGGCTCTTTTCAAGAAAGATTCGCTCCTGACTAATATACTGCTGATGGTCGCTGCCTCAGTAGTCTTGGTCTTCATCCTGATCTTCGGTCTTGATCTCTACACACGTCACGGCAAGACGGTCACAGTACCCGACCTCCGAGGTAAGACAGTGGCGGAGATGAAGCGTATACTTGACGAAGCTGGTCTCGACTACGAGATCAATGACTCTACGTTCTCTCGCACCGCCATACCAGGTACTGTGCGAGAAGTATTCCCTGAGCCAGGGAGCCAAGTCAAGGCAGGTCGCATCCTCTTCATCGCTATCAACGGCTATCATCAGCGTAAGCAGACCGTGCCTAACTATAAAGATCAGTCCGCTCGACAGATACTTGCCCTGCTCAAAGGCCTTGGTTTCGAATCCGTAGAGCAGAAAGTCGTCCCTGGTGGCTATGTAGGTTCGGTCGTCGGACTACAGACCCTCGACGGGAATGCCGTACTCGCTGGGACGCAGATACCTATCGACACCAAGCTCATCCTGCTGGTAGCTGGCCAAGTGATCGACACCCTCGGGCTGGATCGCTATATCGAGGACTACAGCACCAGCCAGGGCGACAGCACGTCTAAGGATGAAGGCTCCACCGTGAGCAATGACTGGTGGTAGGCCTTTCCCATGACTGAGCAGTACTTAGACGAAGGGGCTTGGGGCGAGGACGAAGATCTCTTCCTCGACGACCCAGCATCCGCCGACTCTGATCAAGAGACACAGGCCGTCTCTTACCTCCAGCACGCCGATAGTTCGCCGCTATACGAGCACTTCCGTGTCGTAGCCGACAAGGGACAAGCACCGATGCGGGTGGACAAATTCCTCGCTACCCGCATGACAGGTACGACACGTAGCCGTATCCAGCAGGCGCTGGACGGAGGCTATGTCTTCGTAGGTGACAAGGCGGTCAAAAGCAACTACCGCATCAAACCTCTTGATGTCGTCACCCTCCAACTTCGCCGACCGAAGCACGAACTAGAGATCATCCCCGAGGACATTCCCTTAGACATCGTCTACGAAGACGAGTATCTGATGGTGGTCAATAAGCCAGCGGGGCTAGTCGTACACCCTGGTCACGGCAATTATACTGGGACACTGGTCAATGCTCTTGCCTTCTATCTCCAGGACGATCCACTGTACGACCCGGCTGACCCTAACGTAGGACTGGTCCACCGCATCGACAAGGACACGAGCGGACTACTCGTCATCGCCAAGCGTCCAGAGGCTAAGGCACACCTGGCTCGTCAGTTCTTCGACAAGACGACACGCCGTACCTACCGGGCTCTTGTATGGGGACGGCTGAAGGAGCCTGAAGGTACGATCGTCGGCAACATCGGGCGAGATGAGCGGGATCGTCTACAGATGGCGGTCTATCCTGAAGGTAGTCCGAAGGGGAAGCACGCTGTCACGCACTACACCCTCATCGAAGAGCTGGCCTACGTCAGCTGGATCGAGTGCCGTCTGGAGACGGGGCGCACGCACCAGATACGAGCACACATGAAGTACATCGGCCATCCGCTCTTCGCCGATACGCGCTATGGAGGCGACAAGATACTGTGGGGGAATCAGTTCTCTCGATACAAGCAGTTCGTCCACAATTGTCTCACGCTCTGTCCTCGCCAAGCCCTCCACGCCAAGACACTTGGTTTCGTCCATCCCGTGACAGGCGAAGAGATGCTCTTCGATAGCGAACTGCCCTCCGATCTATCCGAACTCCTTGACCGCTGGCGCACCTACGCCGCTCAGGTCGACAGCGAATAGTCTCGGCCTTCACAAGTCCCCATTTCTTCCATCACAACCTCTCGGCCCACCGATTACGGACCGAGAGGTTTTTCTTTTCCTGTAATGAGCGAAGGCATTACACGAAGGGCGTCCCTTCTTCTCCCGTAATGGCAGAAGGGACTGCCTACACAGCTCGCCTACACAGCGACGAGACGGAGGGTATTTGGTAGATTCGTACAATCGTTATTTCTTTGCGCCCGCTGGAGACGGACGACTTCGCCCGAGCCCAGCACGACTATACTCACTCGTGATTATTGATGAAACGAATTCTATTTCTCTTCACCCTGCTCCTTGGTCTCTCCATACCTCGGGCAGCCGCACAAGCAGAAGACAAGGTCCACTCCGGTGTACTTCTTGAGCTTGGTCTCATGCAGAACCGTATTGGCTACCATCAAGCTCTCCCGCTTGGCTTCGTCGTCGGAGCTCATATCGGCTACGATCTCTACTCCAACCCCACGGTCTTCTTCGACTCCAATCGGAGCAGTCGGGACGGATCTTCGGACTTCATCTACATGCTTCTCCCGACGGCGAGCCTCGAGCTACGCTGGTATCACGCCCGTGAGAAGAGCCAAGAGGAGATCAATCGTGGGGGCTTCGTCGCCCTTGGTACTGCAATGCAGTCCCACACCGGCGGTATCATCTTCCACAAGCCACTGCAAGGTCGGTGGGACTACCGATGGGCGGTGAAGGCAGGCTGGGGCTATCAGGCCGTGCTCAGCGATGTCATCTATGCTAAGTTTGAGGCTGGGTTGGTAGCAAGTCTACCTCTACAGCGAGACACGGACAAGATCTTCGGCTTCCCCTACGTCGATATCGGTATCGGCGTCAAGCTCTAGCAAGTGCCTCCATACGGCTATCTGCGGTAGGTATCACTCTTAGCGTAACTTGCAAGCTCCCGTCCGACTCGTCGAGGAGAAGCACTAGCTCCCCGCCAATCACACCTAGGCTCACGCCCCGGGATAGGCCATCCACAGGCCAATTCTCTGGGCGTGAGCCTTGCTTTTACCGTACCGAGCGAGCCGATCGCAGGCGGTGCAGAAGGGCGTAAGTTGTCCAATATGGGATAATTGTGTATCTTTGTGCCCGATATTTTTAACTCTCAAAACAGAAAGAGAAATGAATAACTACGAAACCGTTTTCATTCTTACTCCCGATTTATCTGAAGCTCAGGTAAAGGAAGCGGTCGCAAAGTTCGTCGACATCCTCAAGGGCGAAGGCTCTGAGATCGTCAACGAAGAAAACTGGGGCCTTAAGAAGCTCGCTTATACGATCCAGAAGAAGACGACTGGCTACTATCAGCTCGTCGAATTCAAGGCTCAGCCTGAGACCATCGCAGTACTGGAGACCCAGTTCCGTCGCGATGAGAACGTCCTCCGCTTCCTGACTTTCCGCCAGGATAAGTTCGCAGCTGCATACGCAGAGAAGAGAAGAAGCCGTAAGGCATAACCCATTAACGAAAGGAGATAACCACAATGGCTGCACCATCAGAAGTACGCTACCTGACTCCCCTCACTGTAGATAGCAAGAAGAAGAAGTACTGCCGCTTCAAGAAGAGCGGTATCAAGTATATCGATTACAAGGATCCCGAATTCCTCAAGCGTTTCCTCAACGAGCAGGGTAAGATCCTTCCTCGCCGCATCACAGGCACTAGCCTCAAGTTCCAGCGTCGTGTCGCTCAGGCCGTCAAGCGTGCTCGTCACCTGGCTCTGCTGCCCTACGTCACGGACAACATGGCACGATAAGGTATACACTCCGTATCCCCTATCCCCACATAGAATAATAAACCCAGAGGAGACAGAATACAATGAACGTTATTTTGAAAGAAGACGTAGTCGGTCTCGGCTACAAGGACGATATCGTCACAGTAAAGGACGGCTACGGTCGCAACTTTCTAATCCCCACCGGTAAGGCGATCATCGCTACGGAAGCAGCAAAGAAGATCCTTGCTGAGAATCTCCGTCAGCGTGCTCACAAGATCGCAGCGATCAAAAAGGAAGCAGAAGAGCGTGCTCAGAAGTACCAGGGCGTCCGCCTCTCGATCACTGCGCATACCAACGTCGCTACGGGTAGCCTCTACGGCTCCGTCACTGGCGCTGAGATCGCTGAAGAGCTCACCAAGCTTGGCCTGGAGACCGAACGTAAGCTCGTCTACATCAAGGCCATCAAGGAAGTCGGTAACTACACCGCTATCGTGCGTCTGCACAAGGAAGTGGCTGTAGAAATCCCCGTCGAAGTACTCTCCGACGCCCCTAAGGCTGAAGAGAAGAAGGAAGAAGCTCCCGTCGCTGAAGCTCCTGAAGCTGAAGAAGCCGAAGACGCTAGCGAAGAAGCATAAGAAGGACACACTTCCATATCCCTACGCTCTAGCAGGTAGCCTCCCCGTCATGGGTGCTATCTGCTAGAGCTTTTTATTGTACTGGGGGAAGCGATCTTCTATAAATTCAGCTTATATCAATATAGACTGATTCAGTTGCTCAAGCTTAACAAAGTCTTTACCTTTGCAGTGTAATCATTAACAAATAGTAAGAAACGCTATGAACGTACTATCAATCACTGGGATCAACCCAGCTAAGGCAGAGCAGGTCATCAAGGAACTGAACCAGCTCCTGGCAGACTTCCAGATCTACTATACCAACCTCCGTGGCTACCACTGGCACGTCCGTGGCCGTCAGTTCTACACCTTCCACAGCCAGTTCGAGAAGATGTACAACGAAGCTGCAGAGCAAGTCGATGAGATCGCCGAACGTATCCTCCAGCTCGGTGGTGTACCGGAGAACCGCTTCAGCGAATATCTCAAGCTGAGCAAGATCAAGGAAGAGACCAAGGTAACTGATCCCGCTAAGATCATCCCTGCTCTCCTCGACTCCCTCAAGGTGCTCATCGCTCAGGAACGTGCTGTAGCTGCTGCAGCCGATGCAGCTGACGACATCGTCACGGGCGACCTCGTCTCTGACCTCCTCGACGGTCAGGAGAAGTCTGTCTGGATGATCTCCGCCCTCGAAGCTTAATAGCTCCTCCTTCTATAGCAGGCGATCCGAGCGGTCGCTACAATCTACGACGCCGAGCACTTAGTCTCATCCCGCCCTCGGGATGAGGCTAGGTGCTCGGTCTTTTTATATTCATCGAGCCCCAGCTATACCATAAAAGACTAAAAACTTCGCTTTTCTTAATTAAATTATTAAGTTCGACCCATACGAACTTTACAAAATAACTCTACTTTTGTAATGATAATCGCAACGCAACCCGCCCCATAGCTCCGACCCTGATCTCAGCGAAGGGGGCATCTTCACTCAAATACCACTACCACGATGGACCTGCTACAAATCGTGAAGGGGTTCAATGAGATCCTCTGGAATAGCTTCCTCATGTACGTCCTCCTCGGCGTAGGGATCTTCTACACCCTTTATCTGGGCTTCCCCCAAATTCGTCATTTCGGTCTGGCGATGAAGTATTCCTTTGGCTCGATCTTCAAGAAGCGAGAGAAGGATACGGCTGATTCAGACCAAGTCAACTCATTCCAAGCGCTCGCCACAGCCGTCGCCGCTCAGGTGGGTACGGGCAATATCGCCGGTGTCGCCACAGCCATCGCCATGGGTGGTACAGGAGCAGTCTTCTGGATGTGGATATCCGCCCTTCTCGGTATGGGTACGATCTTCTCCGAGGCCGTGCTAGCCCAAGAGTATCGAGAGGTACGTGACGGCCAAGTCGTAGGCGGTCCCGCCTACTATATCCACCGAGGGCTAAAGAGTAAGAAGCTCGCCGCCTTCTTCTCCATAGCCGTGATCATCGCTCTTGGCTTCATCGGCTGTATGGTACAGGCTAATTCCATCTCCATCGGACTGACCAGTGCCTTCGGGATGAAGGACTGGACAAGCGGGCTACTCATCGCAGCGCTCGTAGCCATCGTCATCGTCGGCGGGCAGAAGCGTGTGACGACCATCGCCGAGCTGGTCGTCCCCTTCATGGCAGTAGCCTATATCCTGGGAGCGATCATCATCCTCTTCATCTACTCGGATCAGATCCAGCATGTCTTCCTATCGATCTTCGAAGAAGCCTTCTCCACAGAGGCAGCTGCGGGTGGGGCCGCTGGCACGGTGATGAAGTATGCCATTCGCTACGGGATCTCCCGTGGACTCTTCTCCAACGAGGCGGGTATGGGGAGCACGCCACATGCTCATGCCCTAGCGAATGTCAAGGATCCTTCCATCCAAGGCTTCGTAGCGATGTCGGGTGTCTTCGTGGATCTCCTGATCTGCTCCGCTACGGCCTTCATCATCCTACTCACAGGAGTTCATGACGATACAGGACTTATCTCCGTGCAGATCACACAGAAGGCCTTCGAGCAAACCTTTGGTCATGGTGGGGTTGTCTTCTTAGCTGTGAGCCTACTGATCTTTGCCTTCACGACGATCATAGGCTGGTATGTCTTCGGTGAGATGAATATCCGCTACCTCTTCCCGAAGAAGGCCGTCTATGTCTTCCGTGGCATCGTCATCTGCTGTATCTTCTCAGCGACGATCTTCCGTGCCGACCTGATCTGGGAGCTGGCAGATACCTTCAATGGTATCATGGTCATCCCCAACGTCATCGCCATCATCATCCTGGCGCCTCAAGTGAAGAAGATCTACAAGCGCTTCCTACAGCGACGGAAGACAGAGTCACTCTAGCGAGCACTGTAGCGCACCTCCGTCCCCGCTAGCGAATCACCTCAGAGGTTACTTACATCAAGGTTAGCACCCACCCTAACGACACAGCCCCTCGAGACTAAGGATAGTCTCGAGGGGCTGTGTCATATCTAGTTAGGCGATAGGTCGCCCTTAAGTCGGAGGGAAGGGCTTAGTCCAGGACGTGGCGCTCTGCATGGTAGGAGGAGCGTACCAGCGGACCACTCTCGATGTGCCGTAACCCACGCTCCAAGCCAAGGGTACGTAGACGTGCGAACTGGTTCGGGTGGATGTATTCGACGACAGGGAGATGGCGGTGCGTCGGCTGAAGGTACTGCCCGATCGTCATGATCGAGACGCCTACTGCATGAGCGTCGTCGATGAGCTCTAGTACCTCTTCCTCCGTTTCGCCTAGTCCGAGCATGATCCCTGTCTTAGCAGGGATACCACTTGCAGCGATACGCCCGAGGACAGAGAGGCTCTGTTCGTAGGTAGCTACGTGACGTACCGAGGGTGTCAGGCGACGTGTCGTCTCGAGGTTGTGCGAGATGATCTTAGGCTGGCAGGCGATGATCTGGTCGACATAGTCCAGTCGGCCATTGAAGTCCGGGATGAGCACCTCGACAGTGACTTCGGGCGTCGTACGGCGGATAGCCTCGATAGTGCGTACCCAGTGCTGAGCACCGTAGTCCTCTAGGTCATCTCGGTCGACACTGGTGATCACTGCGTGACGCAGGTTCATCTTCTTGATGCTCTGAGCTATCTTCATTGGCTCCAGCGGATCAAGAGGAGGAGGGTTCTTCCCCGACTGAGTATTGCAGAAGCGACAGGCACGTGTACAGATCGCTCCACCGATCATGAAGGTGGCGGTACCTGCACTCCAGCACTCACCTTGGTTGGGGCAACGACCACTGTGACAGATGGTGTTGAGCCCGTGGTGCTCGATGGTGTGCTTCGTGTCGGTGAAGGTAGAGTTGTCTCCGAGACGTATCTTGAGCCACTCGGGCTTACGTACACGGACTACCTTACCTGACTTCTTAGGGACTATGGTTTCTTCTTGCATCATTATGTAGTACGTAGCCCTTAGCTGGAAGCTTTCTTCCCCAGCTAAGGGCTACTGAAGGGGGATGTGACTTATAGGTTCTCCTCTAGGAAGGTGATGATACGCTTGTAGAGGTGATTGCGGGTATTGCCTCCGTAGATCCCATGGTTGCGGTCCTTGTAGATCGCCATGTCGAAGGGGATACCAGCCTGGACGAGCAGTTCGGTGAAGTCCATAGCATTCTGCACATGGACATTGTCGTCTGCGCTCCCATGAATTAACAACAGCTTGCCTCGAAGGTTCTTCGCCACGTTCAGTACCGACGAAGCCTTGTACCCATCGGGATTCTCCTGAGGAGTACGCATGAAGCGCTCGGTGTAGATCGTATCGTAGAAGCTCCAGTCTGCTACAGGAGCGACGGCAACACCTGTCTTGAAGACACCATTACCATGGCAGAGCCCCATCAGCGTCATGTAGCCACCGAAGCTCCATCCATAGAGTCCGATGCGCCCAGCATCGACGTAGGACTGCTGTCCCAGCCACTTAGCCGCGGCGATCTGGTCTTCGATCTCCTTCACCCCGAGCTGGAGGTAGGTGCACTTACGCCAAGCCTCGCCACGAGCGCCCGTACCACGGGGATCGACACAGACGACGATATAGCCCTTGCTAGGCAGGATCTGCTCCCATCCGAGGCCGAAGGCATCGAGTACCTGCTGCGAATCGGGCCCGCTGTACTGAGTCATCAGCACGGGGTACTTCCTCGTAGGATCAAAGTCATAAGGCTTGAGGATCCAGGCATTCAGTTCTTCGCCACGACCATTAGGGATCCTGATGAACTCCTCACGGCGAAGGCGATAATCCTTCAGTCGCTCAGCGATCTCCTTGTTGTCCTTGAGCACACGAAGGGGGCGTAGCGACCCCGTGGCATAGACGGCAGTCGTCGTCGGAGTATGTGAATTGCTGAAGATACTGATGTAGTGGGAGAAGTCATCGCTGAAGATAGCTTCGTTCGATCCAGCGCCTGGGTGAAGCGCCGTCTTCCGTCCCTTGGGGTCTATGCGATAGATAGAGCGGCGCATGGGGGATTCGTCCGCTGCCTGATAGTAGACATTCCCCTTGGCATCGATCCCGTAGAAGTTGGTATCGTCGTAGCTTCCAGTCGTGACCTTACGCTGGAGGACACCCTTGTCCGAATAAAGGTAGATATGGCGGTAGCCATCCTGCTCGCCGAGGTAGGCGAAGCCCGAAGGGATGAACTGACACTTCGTAAGGTTGCGACTATCCACGTAGGCCTTGTTCCGCTCCTCGAAGACGACCTTCGGCAGTAGGGTCTTGTCGTTGACGTAGTAGAGGATGAGGTGATTCTGCTGTCTATTCAGGGAGAAGACTGCAAGGTTGCCATCCCGACCGACGAACTCCAGTCGGGGGATGTAGTAGGGTGCGTTCTTGAATGTAACCGGCTTCTGTGAGCGGTCCGTCACGTTGTAGATGTGCACCGAGACCTTCGAGTTAGGGGTCCCAGCCTTCGGGTACTTATAGGTATAAGCACCTGGGTACTGCCCCATGCCGTAGATAGGCATGCTGTACTCGTCGACCTCGCTCTCATCGGTGCGGACGAAGGCCAGATAATTATTGTCTTCACTCCAGGTCATCAGGCGGATCGTCTCCAGCTCTTCTTCGTAAACCCAGTCGGTGATGCCGTTCATGACCTTGTTGCGCACAGCGTCGGAAGTCACACGTACTTCGGTATCGAACTCAAACTTCTTGATGAAGATATCCCCCTCACGGACGAAGGCGACCATCCTCCCATCAGGGCTGAAGGTCGGGATCATCACTTTGCCTGCCGTAGTGCTCAGGGGCTCGACCCGATTGCGACGCACGTCGTAGTGGAAGACATTACCCTTGCTGGAGCGACGATAGATAGCCTCCTGATCGGTGATCAGCAGGATATGGTGGCCCTTGGGCTCAAGGATGTAGTCGTCGAACTTCTTGAAGTCGCACTCACGTGCCTTGTGGACGCTGAAGAGCGTATCGACGAGTTCGCCCGTGTGGAAGCTATACCGGAGGATCGCCTGATGCTCCTTGTCCATCATCGTGTAGTACTGGCCATCACTGGTCGAACGCATGCCTTGGCCTGCGGTATAAGCGTAGAAGCGCCCCGAGGTCACGTCCTCGACTTGGAGATCTTTGGTAGGCTGCTGTGCCTCAGCATAGGAGCCTGCTCCGAGCGTGACGAGCAGTAGGGTTAGGGATAGTAGTGTTCGCATAACTTGTATGTATTAGTTCACCTCCGACAAAGATACAAAAAGGGTGGAAGGAATCTAGGCCTTCCCAAGGGGAAAGCCCCGTCAGCACCCAGCCTCCGCAAGCACCAGATCCGCCCCGTCAGAATGGGCTCTCCGAAGGGGGGAAAGAAACCTACGGTAGGTCGCCGAAAAAACCTACTGTGGGTCGTCTCACCGACCTGTAGGTCGCATCGACGACCTACCGTAGGTTTTATTTTGGGTCTATCGGGGGAGGGGCGAGCGACGCTCAGAACTGAGCGGTTCTCCCCCAGAGAAAGGGGGTGCTCAGAGCTGGTGTGAAGTCGGTAGCGGTTTGCCCGCTATTTTCACTCCGACACGACCATTTTCGTGAGGTCACGAAAATGGTCGTATCCGGGGGTGATGGACTGGGTCTATCGAGGGGCGACAACCGCCAACTTTAGGGGATGAGAACTAGAGGAGAACGTGAATGGATCGGGAAGCAGTAGTGAGCGGGGTAGCATATCCTCGGGGCTTGCACCGAGGGATACAGCATCCATAATACAAGCGACTCCGCAGAGCCCTCTCTTAGAAGAAGGAATTCTGCGGAGTCGCTGAGTTAGGGAGGGAGGTCTACCTCACTTAGACGTCACGGCCGGGGCGGAGGGCTTCGGCGTCGTCTAGGGTGAGGATCGAGTTGACCAGAGTGGCAGCCAGGTTGCTACCGCCCTTACGGCCTTCGACGATGATTTTAGGGATGTCCTTGAAGACCTTGGCCATGTACTTAGATTCACGCACCTGGACGAAGCCGACAGGTGCGGCGATGATCCCGCTGGGATGTGCCTTGCCTCGGCGAATGAGGTCACATAGCTCGATGATCGCCGTCGGGGCATTCCCTACGGCGAAGAGCGCATCAGGATGCTCTTCGACCGCCAGACGGATACCCGCCTGCGAACGGGTGATCCCCTTCTTCGCAGCCAGTTCGGTAGCTCGGGGATCATTGAGGTAGCACTTGACTTCAACCCCGAGGCGCTCCAGAGCACCCTTGCGGATACCGGCAGCGACCATCGTCACGTCGGTGATGATGGTACGGAGCTTGCCATCGAGCACCGCCTGGTGCATCCGAGCGACGGCCCCTGGGTCGGTGTAGAGGATCTTCTCCATCTCGAAGTCCGCCGTCGTGTGGATGGAGTGAATGAGCGCCCACTTGTGATCGAGGGGGACGTCAGGGTTCTGCAGTTCGCTATTGATCGTGCGGAAGCTCTCGATCATGATGCCCTGCCCGACCTTGACATCCTGCTCCAGCTTGCCCTCAGCATAGTAGCCTCGGGGGGTGATGAAGTGGCCGTCGAAGTTGTAGCTCTGCGTATTGCCGATGATCAGGACGGTGAACATATCCACCTCCTCGGGATCGAACTCGGCGAGCGTCGTCAGCTTCACCTCCTGCTCCTCACGACCCGCCTGACGCACGTAGCCGATGGGCGTATCGGGAGAGCGGTGCTTGGAGAAGATCTCCAAGAGACGATAGAGCTGCCAGTAGCGACCCTGGCTCTTGGGATTGTAGACCGCCGTGATGAAGTCCCCATAGGCAGCAGCCTCGATACGCTTCTCGATGCGTAGCCAGGGGGTCATCAGATCCGAGAGGGAGAGGATGCAGAGGTCATGCCCGATCGGACAGCCCAGCAGGGCAGCTGCCTTCTGGAAGGCACTGATCCCTGGCAGGACTTCTACCTCGATGGAGTCGGTGACACCCTTCTCACGCATCATCTCGTAGATCAGGGGAGCCATGCCGTAGATGCCCGCATCCCCTGAAGAGATGACACAGACGGTCTTCCCCTCCAGCGCATAGCGGAAGGCCTCCTCGGCACGCTGACGCTCGGCCTTCATCCCGCTGTCGATACTGAGGGCGTCGGGACGGATGTGCTCCTCGATGAAGCGGAAGTAGTACTTGTAGCCGACGATGACGTCGGAGGCTTGGACGGCCTGGAGTACCGCTGGGGTGATGTCCTCTGGGCTACCGGGGCCGATACCTGCGACGATGATTTTATTCTTTTTCATCAATGGATTCTATTCAGTGGTGAAATTTCTTCGTTTAGGTTTTGTTTTCGGGGGCAAAGATAGGGGATTTCTCCTGCTTGACAGCTATCGATGAGGGGGCTAACCTTACCTAGTCTCGGGGCGAGGAAGACAGGGCGGAGAGGGAGGGCTCTTCGCCCCTGCTCAAGGAGGCAGTCCGAAGCCCCCTAAAAGGGATCCACGGCGACCCACGGTAGGTCGCAAGGCGACCTACAGTATGTTTTTTCGACGACCTACCGTAGGTCGTTTTTTCCCCCTTTCAGAAGTCGCTTGCCAAGCGGGCTGTGCGAGGTCCCCAGGCGGGCTTCTGAAGGAGATTGGTTCACTTCCGCTACCTTTGCCCCAAACAATTCACCCTATGGCTAAGAAAAAGACCGTATATCACTGCAACGAGTGTGGGGCTCAGTATCCCAAGTGGCAGGGCTTCTGCTCCCAGTGTGGCGTGTGGAACTCCATCGAGGAAGAGGAGATCATCGTCGGCAAGCAGGACAAGCCCAGCCAGAGCTTCACCGCCCATAGCCTCGCGAGCAAGCCCGTACGCCTCTCTGACATCGAGCAGCGGGCGGAGACGAGGCTGACGATGGGTGACCCCGAACTCGACCGAGTGCTGGGGGGCGGGCTCGTCGAGGGGTCCTTCGTCCTGCTGGGTGGCGAACCCGGCATAGGGAAGTCCACCCTCATCCTGCAGACCGTCCTTCGCCTCCCCTACAAGACGCTCTACGTCTCGGGCGAGGAAAGCCTCTCCCAGCTCAAGATGCGTGCCGACCGTATCGGAGACACCAACGGCGACTGCCTGATCTACACCGAGACCAGCCTAGAGAAGATCCTCCACACAGCGCAGGAGGTCGCCCCGCAGCTCCTAGTCATCGACTCCATACAGACCATCCAGACCGAGCTCTCCGACTCCTCCCCCGGGAGCGTCTCCCAGATACGCGAATGCGCTACTGCCCTGCTGAAGTACTGCAAGACGGAAGGGGTGGCGGTCATCCTCATCGGCCATATAAATAAGGAGGGGAGCATCGCAGGTCCGAAGGTGCTGGAGCATACCGTGGACGTCGTCCTACAGTTCGACGGCGACAAGCACTATATGTATCGTATCCTCAGAGGACAGAAGAATCGCTTCGGGAGCACTACCGAGCTCGGGATCTACGAGATGCGTCAGTCGGGGCTCCGCCCTGTGGAGAATCCCTCGGAGCACCTGATGACCCAGAGCGATCTGAAGCTCAGCGGGACAGCCATCGCCGTAGCGATGGAGGGCGTGCGTCCCTTCCTGATCGAGACGCAGGCGCTGGTCAGTTCAGCGATCTACGCCACGCCCCAGCGCTCCTCCACGGGCTACGATACTCGACGGATGAATATGCTCCTGGCTGTGCTGGAGAAGCGTGCTGGCTTCAAGCTCGTACAGAAGGATGTCTTCCTCAATATCGCAGGGGGCATCCGCCTCTCTGACCCTGCTTCTGACCTGGCGGTGATCTCTGCCGTCCTCTCCTCCAGCCTAGATATAGCGCTCCCCGAAGGGATATGCCTCACGGGGGAAGTGGGCCTGTCGGGAGAGGTGCGTCCCGTGGGGCGTATCGAGCAGCGCATCCTAGAGGCTGAGCGGATAGGTTTCCGTGCGCTGATCCTCCCCGAGAGCAATCTCCACGGGCTGAGTGAAGCGTCCCGAAGCATCCAACTCATAGGTGTCAAGACGGTCGAAGAAGCCTTCCGTCTCCTCTTCCGACGAAGCCATTAGCGAAGGGGCATCTTAGGTAGGAAAGGAAATAGCACGGGCTAGGAATCCAGGATTCCTAGCCCGTGCTATCTATATGGTGAGTATGCTTGCTACGCCTGCCGTGTCGCCTGTAGCTCAGCCTTACTTCTTCGCTCGGATACGCTCCTCTTGCGCCTCGTGGCGGTCACGAACCTCCTTAGCATACTGGGCAGCTCGCTTACGCCCCTTGCTGTCGGTGCCAAAGGCATTGAATTCAAAGCGCTCCGGTAGGTCTCGGGCGTAGTCCCGGATACGTACCAGCCCACCCTCACCCTTGTAGAGGACGATCGAGTCATAGAGACGCCGAGGCTCAGGCACGATGCTATCCCGATGCCCCTCTATAGGCTGAGGGAAGCGATAGGACGCATAGCGGATCTCAGCCGAATCAATGGATATGCGCTGGTAGAGCTGTAGCCCCGACCCCAGACGGTCATGTACCGAGGAGAAGCCATTGCGGTAGACCTTCGGTGAGGCCGAACTGATGACAAAGGCAGGAGCTATCGTATCGCCTTCGCTCGTCCGTGTCGTAGCTCGGGCATAGCCATGATCGTGCCCCTGCAGGACGAGGTCGGCACCTCCCGAGATCAACTCATCCTTGAAGACGTAGTGCATCACCAGATTCTTTCGCCCCTCCCTTACGCAGTCGACAGCGTGGTGGAAGAGTACGATCTGCCAGGGTTGCTTCGATTCTCCCAAGACCTTCCTAAGCCAGGAGCGATGCTGACGGATCGATCCCAATCCCATGATATCTGTCGTGTCAAGGACGATGAAGCGAAGGAGGGGGAAGTCGACGAAGTAGCTACGTCCGAGGAAGTCCTCAGGGCCGTTCTTGGGGTAGCCGAACTGTCGTACCCAGCGGACATCCAGCTCACGGGCGAAGCCTTTCTTCAGGTACTCATGATTGCCTGGCGTCGCTAGGATGGGCACTTCGCCACTGAGGGCCCCGATACTCTCGTACCAAGCACGCCAGTAGGTATCTGTAGGCCCTTCGATCTGATCCCCTGCGAAGGCGAAGAAGTCGATCGCCTCGGGAGAGCGTCGGAGATAGTCGAAGTTCCGCTTGCTCTCCGCCACAGCAGGATCCTGGATATCACCGAGGTAGATGAAGTTCGTCTGAGGCGCTTCACTAGGCATCGAGAAGGCATCGCTATAGGGGCGAGCACCCTCCACCTCGATGCGATAGAGATAGCGTTCGCCTCTGTTCAGACTATCGAGCTTCACCTGATAGTAGCAGCCCTTCCCCGAGCGAGAGGCTATGACTTCGGCGCTGGGAGTGAAGGCACGGGGGCGGAGGGTATCGCCCTTGGCCGTGATCCGAGAGAGCAGGAGTGTCGAGGTGTGAGGCGCCTCACCGCAGAGCCAAGAGAGTGTACGCGCTTGGGTAAAGTCTTCCCCTGGGGTGAGCGTCACACGACTGATCTCCTGAGCGATGGTATAGGGTGCTTCGGGAGCATTACCGAACCAAGCATGCCAGCGGAGTTTCAGGAGGATACCACCCCCTCCGAGCAGTAGCACCGCTAGGATGAGTGCGATACGCCAGCCTCGTCGCGTCTTCGTGGGCTTCTGCCCGACGTGATGGTGTACTCGCCGTCTACGCATGGGTATCGGGGGTAGCTTCTCCACCCTCCGTCTCTGAGGGCTGGAGCGATACGACAACAGGCTCTTCACCTCGACGGTCGGCAGGGCGAAGCGTAGATAGCTCCAGCTTCAGACGATCACGCTCCGTGGCGAGGCTATCCCGCTCCTCACGGAGGGCACGTACCTCTTGGCCGAGGCTATCCCATTCGATGAGGCCACGGATAGCCAGCCCTAGAGCGATGGCAGCTACAGCGCCGACGACCCCAAGTGAAGAGAGGGGCGCTGAGCCCTCGACTACCCCAGGCATCGTCAGGCCCCACACGGCGTAGCAGAGTAGGGGGATCAGGAAGCCTATGAGCGCTACCACCAGGAGCATCCAGAGATAGGGACGATAGAGCCGGCGACGCATCATCCGTGGAGCCAGGAAGTAATAGTTGAGGTAGAAGAGCCCGACCAGATATAGGTCCGTGAGCCATGTAGAGTAGTAGAGCTCAGGACGGGAGAAGACCGACTCTCCGTCGAGGGCCTGTACGGAGGTCACCAAGGTCTGCAGGAGGATCAGGACAAACCACAGAAGGGCGTAGATCGAGACAGAGATCGTCCTATTGGTTGCTTTGGTAGTATTCATTGGATAGGGGAATTAATGAGTGCGTGATGCGATGTAGTCGGCCAGCGCCAGGAGGGAGCTTCGGTACGGGCTCTCTTCGAAGGTGCGAAGGAGTGTCTTCGCCTCCTCGATATAGCTGTAGAGCTTCTGCCAAGCGTAGTCGATACCACCAGCTTCGAAGGCCAGAGCGGTGAGGCGCTCCACGGCTTCGTCGGTGATGGGTTTGTCTTCCAGGAGCTGGAGGTAAGGCTCGGCCTTCCCCTCTGCCTGTAGCTCGAGGAGGACGTGAAGGAGGGGAAGTGTGACCTTACCCTCTCGGAGATCGTTGCCCGTGGGCTTGCCGACATCGGAGCGGTAGTAGTCGAAGATATCATCTCGTATCTGGAAGGCCATCCCCAGCGCAGTGCCGATCTGGATGGCCTGCTCTAGGGCTTCGGGAGTAGCCTCCATGGTGATCGCAGCCACCTCAGCGCAGGAGCGGAAGAGGACTGCAGTCTTCTGATAGATGATCTCGTAGTAGTTAGCCTCGTCCAGGCGGACGAGGTCGGCGGACTCTGCCTGACGGATCTCTCCTTCGGTCAGCTCTCGGCCGATGGCAGAGACGATGCCGATGATCCTCAGGTCGCCGAGGGCGATGGCGCCGATCAGCGCTGAGGAGAGGACGAAGTCGCCCATGAGCACGGCCACCCGATTGTCGAAGATCGCCCCAAGGGTCGGCTGACCTCGTCGGGTCTTCGCCTCGTCGATCACATCGTCATGGATGAGCGTAGCGGTGTGGATCAGTTCTAGGAGGACGGCAGCATCGATACTCTTGGGCGACGGCTCTCTCGAGCCTACCAGTCCGGCCATCAGAGCCGTGAGTATGGGGCGCACCTTCTTGCCCGTCGAGGCATTGAGGTGCTGGATCGCTTGCTCCAGCCATTCGGACTTGGTCGCAAGGATCGAGGCAAACTGCCTATGGAAGTCATCCACATAGCTGGCTACGGGAGCTTTGATCTGATCGAGTTCGTGCATCTAGGTCTTCGCTTCTAAAATTCTTAACAAAAATAGCGATTTCTATCTGTCTACGCCCTTATTCCTCCCCGATCTCTCTTCGCCAACTTACCGAGACCTCCTTCCGAGCAAGAATAGCCCCTTCCCTCCTCAGAGAAATGCGGGAGAGGAAGGGGCTGGAGAAGGCCGTACAGACAGGGCTTAGCGC
>NZ_KI259258.1:293663-300905 GCF_000467855.2 Porphyromonas sp. oral taxon 278 str. W7784 | reverse complement strand
TTTTTTCGACGACCTACCGTAGGTCCCTTTTTCACCCCTCCCAGCCCCTTTAAAATAAAGCACTCCGACAGCCCTATATTCCAAGCCAAATTATTTCTCGGAGTAAGACGAATGAACAACGGGATCTCCTCCTATCGACAGACCTGAACACTCCAAAGCATCCTCGGGGAATAAGCTACGGAGAAATAGCTCTATGAACGGACTACCTCCCAGGAGCACATCCCCAACATGCTACATACCCGTCTGGAGCAATAGGTATGCTTGCTGTAGGAAGATATCAGATTACCCTATCTTTGCAGAGCTCATTTTTTTTGTAATCAAAACACGACTTATGTCTCAGAGTAATCGGTTAATACACCTCGACGTCCTCAAAGGGCTTGCTATCATCTTCGTGATCATCCATCATGGGATTGACACCCCCATCATCCCGGAGGTCATTGATAGCTACCACATGCCTCTTTTCATTTTTATCTCAGGCATATTATCCGCTAGAGAACTATCCTTCTCATGGGAGAAGGTAAAGAAGTACTGGAAGAAGAAATCACTACAGCTACTTCTTCCTCTGGCTACCATTCTACCGCTGAGCGTATATGTCACTGGAGCAGCAGACCTGTCCTTCTTCTCGAGACTCATGTCTGCGTTCGCTGGAGGATACAAGGGGGGCTATTGGTTCGTCTTTGCTCTATTTATTCTATTACTCATCCAGTACTTGACCCGCTTCATCGCTGCTCAAGCTTACAAGCGTGGTCTTCAGTGGAAGTACCTAGAGCTAGCCATCATGGCCCTGCCCATCCCTGTGCTACTAGCCATGAGATATATCATCCCAGGGAACATCATCGAGCTCCTCTCCTTCTATCACATATCATGGCTGTATCCGTATCTCGTACTAGGTTTCGCTGTAGGTAAGTATCAACGACTTGAGCAATGCTTGGTGAACGAGAAGCTAGCTGGAGCCTTCATCGTCGTATATATCTTAGGCTTCGACCTCATCGTGAATAAGGCCAACATCATGAGTCTATCTATGTTCCCCTGGTGCTTATTCATCCTGGTATTTACCTATGCAAGCATATATCGCTTCACTCAATCGGCATCTTCGAATACAAGCAAACGCATTATCTCGATCCTTTCCACTCTCGGACAGAATTCTCTAGGCATATACCTGCTACATAAGTTCTTCCTTCCGAACCTACCTAGCCTAAGAGCCCTAGTCTCCCTTGAGACCGACAGCTCCGTCGTCAAGTACCTCGTCGAGCTACCTCAGCAGTCTCTATGGGCAGAGACGCTCCTAGCCATCCTCGTCGGATTCACAACGTGCTCCATCACCTATGTTGCGGTATGCATCGTCAAGAACAATCGCTTCTTAAGTCGACTATTCCTGGGAGACGTGTAATGCTCTCAGAACACCTAGACTCTATTTAGAGAAGCGATAGCACCAGCTATCGAATGATAGTCGCCCCCTTCCCCATGCAGGTTTTCATGCCGGCGAGGGAAGGGGGCGATTCTATTGATTCTAATCACAAATAACGGAGTTGTGAAGTCACGAAGCTGGGTGGGGAGCTAGCCTCCTCATCAACACCAAGGAGGCTTCCAAGCTACTTATCCAAGATAACCACAGCCTTCAATCTCTCCGAGGAAGCACCTTGATCTAGGGAGGCGTAAAGGGGGTAGTTATTTCCTCAAGAAATGCGGGGAAGGGTGGGGCTGGAGAAGGCCGTACAGACGGGGGCTAGCGCACCCCTCAAAAACGACCTACGGTAGGTCGTCAATGCGACCTACTGTGGGTCGCAAGTGAAACCTACAGTAGGTTTTTTCGACGACCTACCGTAGGTCCCTTTTTACCCCCTCCCAGCCCCTCTAAAATAAAGCACCCCAAAAGCCCCTCACGAGATAGCCCTCATTCGCCCGCAAAGCCCTATCTTTGCATAAACGCATACGTACGAAAATGAACGGTCAAGAACCAACGATCGACGAGAAGCAACTGGCCCTCGACAAGCGCTATCTGCGCATGGCTCGCATCTGGGCGGAGAACTCCTATTGCGAGCGACGGAAGGTGGGTGCACTCATCGTCAAGGATAAGAGCATCATCTCCGATGGCTATAACGGTACGCCCGTCGGCTTCGAGAACGTCTGTGAGGACGAGACGGGGCTGACCAAGCAGTATGTACTGCACGCCGAGGCCAATGCCATCTCTAAGGTAGCCCGTAGCACCAACGACTGCTCCGGAGCGACGGTCTATGTCACCGCCGCCCCCTGCATTGAGTGCTCCAAGCTCATCATCCAGTGCCATATCCGACGGGTCGTCTATAGTACCGAATACCGTCTGAGAGAAGGAATCGAACTCCTACAGCGAGCTGGCATCCAGGTAGACTACATCCCCCTGGAGGACTAAACTCCCCACACACATACCTCCCCCCTTTGACTTGTCACAATATGCAAGAAGAACGCTACGAGCAGTCCCCTACCCCTAAACCCGAACGAAAGGCACGCCTTCTACGCTGGCTGACCTATACGGCAGGCTTCGTCCTGACCTTCCTCTTCGGAGTCTTCGTCTCCCTCTTCCTCGGACTAGGGAGGCAGAGTGGGCCTTCGGGGAAGCTGGGCGAGATCTATTCGCTCATCCAAGAGTACTACGTCGATTCGGCCAACCTTGATAGCCTGACCGAGCAAGCCCTACCGCTCATCCTCGCCCAGCTGGACCCCCATACGGCTTATCTCAATGCTGAGGAGAACAAGGTATCGACCGAGAGCCTTGAAGGATCCTTTGCAGGGATCGGCGTACAGTTCAACACCCTCCTCGACACCGTTGTCGTAGTCCGTGTCGTCGAGGGAGGGCCGAGCGAACGGGCAGGGCTTAAGGCGGGTGACCGCATCCTCAAGGCCGACACCACCGACCTGGTACGTGACTCGATCTCCTCGGAGGACATCATGAAGGCGCTCAAGGGACCAGAGGACACGGTCGTTCGCCTCACGGTGCGCCGTGGGGGGAAGACCTTCGTCGCCTCCGTGGTGCGTGGTGCCGTACCCGTCCCCACGATCGATGCAGCGTACATGATCCGTCCGCACATCCTCTACCTTCGCCTCAATAAGTGGGGGGCACAGACGCCGATCGAATTCCAGCAGGCCTACGCTGACCACAGCGCCGAAGGAGTAGAGCGGATCTTGATCGACCTGCGTGACAATGTCGGGGGCTACCTACAGGCCGCCACGGCCCTGGCCACCGAATTCCTCTCCAAGGGCGACTTGCTCGTCTACAACAAGGGCGCCCACTACCCTCGAGAAGACTTCAAGAGCCCTCGGGATGGACGCCTCAAGGAGATCCCGCTGAGCATCCTCGTCAATGAGAACAGCGCCAGTGCTAGTGAGATCTTCGCCGGAGCGATGCAGGACCTCGACCGTGCACTGATCGTCGGACGTCGCACCTTCGGCAAGGGGCTCGTACAGGTGCCCTTCGAGCTAAAGGACGGCTCTGTAGTACGCCTCACCGTAGCTCGCTACTACACCCCCTCAGGGCGTAGTATCCAGAAGAGCTACGCTAAGGGCTTCGAAGCCTACGCCGAAGATATCGAAGATCGCTACCTGCACGGGGAGTTCTACTCGGCCGATAGCATCAGTCGTCCCGACACCACCCGCTACTACACCCGTATGGGCCGTGTGGTCTACGGCGGGGGCGGGATCACTCCAGACATCTTCACCCCTCGAGACAGCGTGGGGATCAATACCTATTATCTACGGCTCCTTCGCTCGGGTACCTTCCTGCGCTTTGCCTTCTCCTACGCCGACCGTCAGCGTGCTCGGCTCTCGGCTCTGGGTTCGGATAAGGCCATCCTCGACTACCTACAGGCCCAAGGCGACCAGATCGTCTATGCCTATGCCAACTATGCCCAGCAGCACGGCGTCCCCCAGCGTCCTGGACATCTGCAGGAGTCGCTCCCTATCCTCCGCAGAGACCTGGTCGCCCTGATCGCCGACATGCTGGGTGGCGACAAGAATGCTTACTACCGTGCTCGCAACGAGCAAGACCCCGAGGTGCTCACCGCCCTAGAGCGTCTTGCCTCCCCTCAGTGGCGCCCCACGAAGTAATCCCTTCGTCCGATGGAGAAGAAGACCCTACGCCAAGAGCTACGTCAGCTAAGTCGCGAAGTGCTTACCGCCCCCATGCGAGAGGCTGGGAGTCGCTCGATCGTCGCTCAGCTCGCACAGCATCCTCTTTGGATCGAAGCACGGCGGGTCGCTCTCTATTCTGCCCTACCCGACGAACCTTCGCTCCAGGCCCTGATCGAAGGGACGAGCGACAAGGAGCTCTTCCTTCCTCGGGTACTTGATGGGGAGACGATAGCCTTCTACCCCTTCGTAGGCAGTCACGCCCTCGAGCAGTCGGGGAGCTTCGGTATCTGGGAGCCCAAGCTAGAGGAAGTCGAGCCCGTCGACCCTCAGAAGCTTGACCTCATCATCATCCCTGCCCTTGCCTACGATGCGTCGGGCTACCGCCTAGGCCGAGGCAAGGGCTACTACGATCGCTACCTGGCGACGACACCCGCCCATCGGCTGGGCGTGACCTTCGGCCTCCGTCGTATCGAAGCCCTTCCCCACGATCCTTGGGACCTGCCCGTAGAGGAAGTCCTCTACCCTCAGCTCGCCCTCCTCTAAGACATATCCGCCCTCCCTACCGATGACTCCAGCCCATCAGCTCACCCTCAACCTCTCCGGCCGTCTCGTCTCCCTCGAGAAGCCCCTCGTCATGGGGATCGTCAACGTGACCCCCGACTCCTTCTTCGCAGGGAGTCGCATTGATGGAGCGAAGGCTCTCGGAGAACGCCTCAACACGCTCGTGAGGGAAGGTGCAGCGCTGGCTGACCTGGGTGCCTACAGCTCCCGCCCAGGAGCCGAAGAGGTGAGCCCCGAGGAAGAGCGACGACGCCTGCGCCCCGCCCTTCAGATCCTTCGGGACGAATACCCCGACCTACCCGTCTCGGTAGATACCTTCCGCTCCGACGTCGCCCGCATGGCCGTCGAAGAGTACGGCGCCTCGATGATCAACGATATCTCAGGGGGAGGCCTTGATCCAGCGATGTATCGGACGATGGCCGAGCTCCAAGTGCCCTATATACTGATGCACATGAAGGGCGACCCGAAGACCATGCAGCAGCAGGCAAGCTACAGCGACGTCACGCTCGAAGTGATCGACTACTTCGCCCAGCGGGTAGGACAGCTCCTCGAACTCGGCGTCCACGACATCATCCTCGACCCTGGCTTCGGCTTCAGCAAGACCACAGCGCAGAACTATGAGCTCCTTGCCCAGCTCGGCTCGCTCGTCGAAGCCTTCACCCAGCCCCTGCTTGTCGGCGTCTCCCGCAAGAGCATGATCTACCGTCCCCTTGGTATCAGCCCCGAAGAAGCGCTGAACGGGACGACCTTCCTCCATGCCTTGGCGCTGGAGCGTGGTGCGAAGATCCTTCGTGTACACGATGTTCGCCCCGCCGTCGAAGCCGTCCAGCTCTACGAAGAGCTACGTCCCGTCCTTCGCTCAGGCGAGGGTCTCCACTACCAGCACCTTCGTCCCCTCTAGCTCTGTACTTACCCTCCTAACCCCTTGCCTTCTATGCTTTCGTGGCTCGACATATCGATCAAGGATATCATCGACATCCTCTTGATGGCGGTCTTCCTCTACTATGCGTTCGTCACCCTGCGCTACTCGGGGAGCCGATCGATCTTCATGGGGATCGTCACCTTCCTCGTCCTTTGGCTTCTGATCTCTCAGGTGCTTCAGATGCGGCTGATGGGGGCGCTCCTGGACAAGTTCATCAACATCGGCTTCATCATCCTGGTGATCATCTTCCAGGACGAGATCAAGAAGATACTCGTCACCATCGGTTCGGCCCAGCGCTGGAAGAAGATACGCAAGCTCCTGCGTGATGGCTCGGCCAAGGAGCAGGACGAAGCTGACTACATCGCCCCCGTTGTGCTGGCGTGCATGAACATGGCCCGCAAGAAGACCGGCGCCCTGATCGCCGTGCAAGGTATCTCCGACCTTACCCCCTACCAGCACGCCGGCGAGCGCTTCCTCGCCACGGTCAACGCTCGCCTGATCGAAACCATATTCTTCAAGAACAGCCCCCTGCACGACGGAGCGATGATCATCTCCGCAGGCAAGATCTGCGCCGCCGGCTGTATCCTCCCCGTGGCGAGCAACACCGACCTAAACAAGGACCTAGGCCTTCGCCACCGCTCCGCCCTCGGCCTCTCGCAGAAGACCGACGCCAAGGTCATCATCATCAGCGAAGAGCGAGGCTCCATATCCCTCGCCTACCGAGGCGAGATCATCGTAGACATCAGCCCTGACGAACTCCGGGCTCTCCTAGCTTCTGAGGACTAACCGCCCCCTTCCCCGACCTATGATTCCACGCCCCCTCCGCCCTCTTCTCCTCTTGCTACTCCTCTCACTCTCGGGGGGAGAAGCCCTGGCCTTAACCACCCTCTCCAGAGACACCCAGACGCAAAGCACTCGCCCCACCGAAGACGGCATCCCTCCCCTGCCTTCGCTCTCCTCACGTGTCGGGGTGGCGAAGATCATCGGCGGGAAAATCTTCACTTACGCCGACCAAGGGGCGATCACGCTGGTCAGCGGGGGCACCTACCTCATCTCCGGCGGGCACGTCATCGGGGGCTTCTATTACAAGTCGCCGACCACGATCACCCGCCCCTCCGACCAGCCGCTCTACACCTCGGAGACGCAGCCCATTGCCCGCCTCTCGGGCAAGTACCTACGCCTCTCCCAGCCCGCTACCCAGCTGGACCTTCTGGATATGCAAGGGCGAAAGCTCCTCTCGGCACGGGGCGTCCAAGAAGCACGGATCGACGTCCCGACGGGCATCTACCTCCTTCGGTCGATCTTCCCCACGACGACCTTCATCTGCAAGCTCATCGTCCGCTAAGCCCGCCCGCACCGCCTCCTTTCCTTCCGCAAAGGGAAGTCCCTCCTCCCGCAAGAAAAATAGTTTCCTTCCGAAGACAAGGCCCAGCCCCTTCGGATGGAAACTTCTTTTTGTTCGAAGGAAAATCTTCCTTCCTCCGAAGAGAAGTTCCTTCCCCTTCGAACGAAAAATCCTTCCCGTTCGAAGGAAAAATCCCCTTCTTCCCCACCCAAATTTTCCGCCGAACGAACAAAAATTCATCGCCGTGCGCAGGGCAATAAATTTGCGTGCGCACGCAGGAAAATTTTCTTACGTACGGAAATTTATTTTC
>NZ_KI259258.1:273525-293563 GCF_000467855.2 Porphyromonas sp. oral taxon 278 str. W7784 | reverse complement strand
GAAATTTATTTTCTTACGTAAGAAAATTTCCCGCCTTGCGCAGAGAAAAAAATCGGCTTCCGCAAGGCAATTTTCCTTCCCTCCGAAGGGCGATTTTTTTGCTTCCACAAGGAAAAAAATTTCCGCATATGCGCAATTTTTTGCCCCTGCCTTTCCGGGAAAAACGACGTGGCGTTTGAAGCAAAATTGACCGCCCAAGCACCTAGTTTTTCGTGGGATTTTGCCCCCTTCTGTCTCCCTCCAAACGAAGAAGACAGAGTGATGGGAGCGAGGTCAACGAAGCAAGGGAAGGAAGACCGACGGCGGAGGCCTTCCCCTCCTCCTTAGGGCGAACAAAGGGCAACGAAGCAAGGGAAGAAAGACCAACGGCGAAGGCCTTCCCCTCCCCCTAAGGACGAACAAAGGTCAACGAAGCAAGGTCAGGAAGACCGACGGCGGAGGCCTTCCCCTCCTCCTTAGGGCGAACAAAGGGCAACGAAGCAAGGGAAGAAAGCCCGACGGCGAAAGCCTTCCCCTCCCCCGGCGCTGGGAGGAGGGAGAAATGAGATCGCCCACCTCCTTGAGTCGGCGACTCAGGAAGGTGGGCGATACTACACCAATCTAACCTATCAATTGGGGCAAGAGCCCCAAAGATGTGAGAGCTGTCTTCTCCCGGCGGGACGGGTCCGCTGACCTTAGCCTCAGGAGAGGAAGCGGTGGCTTAGTCCTTGAACTTGGCGGAGAGGAACTCGCGGTTCAGACGGGCGATGTTGGAGATCGAAATGTTCTTAGGACATTCGACCTCGCAGGCACGGGTGTTGGTACAGTTCCCGAAGCCCAGTTCGTCCATCTTAGCGACCATCGCCTTAGCACGGCGAGCAGCTTCGACACGCCCCTGGGGAAGGAGCGCCAGCTGGCTGACCTTCGCCGAAACGAAGAGCATCGCCGAGCCGTTCTTACAAGCCGCTGCGCAGGCACCACAGCCGATACAAGCTGCTGCGTCCATCGCCATGTCGGCATTAGCCTTGGGGATAGCGATCGCATTAGCGTCGGGCACGCCACCGGTATTGACCGATACGAAGCCACCAGCCTGGATGATCTTGTCGTAGGCGGAGCGGTCGACCATCAGGTCACGGATGATGGGGAAGCCCGCCGAGCGCCAAGGCTCGATGGTGATCGTGTCCCCTTCGTCGAAGCGACGCATGTGGAGCTGGCAAGTCGTGATGCTATCATCGGGCCCGTGGGGGTGCCCATTGATGTAGAGCGAGCACATACCGCAGATCCCTTCACGACAGTCGTGGTCGAAGACGACGGGTTCCTTGCCCTCGCGGACGAGCTGTTCGTTCAGGATGTCGAGCATCTCCAGGAAGGAGCTGCCCTGAGATATATTCTGTAGGTCGTACGTTTCGAATGCCCCCTTAACCTCGGGACCACGCTGACGCCAGACCTTAACCTTTATGTTGATATTCTTGTCCATTGTACCGATGTTGGCTTGGGGTTAGTTCTTATAGTTACGCTGCTGACGGACGACGAACTCGTAGTCAAGTGGCTCCTTGAGGAGGACGGGATCCTGATCTTCGCCCTGGTACTCCCAGCAAGAGACGTAGGCGAACTGGTCATCGTGGCGAAGGGCTTCACCTTCG
Source organism: Porphyromonas sp. oral taxon 278 str. W7784 (assembly GCF_000467855.2). GTDB lineage: Bacteria > Bacteroidota > Bacteroidia > Bacteroidales > Porphyromonadaceae > Porphyromonas. The sequence continues at coordinate 291,941 of NZ_KI259258.1, read as the reverse complement.
GGCGTCTGGTGCTCCAGACGGAAGTGACCACCACAGCTCTCTTCACGGTCGTGGGCGTCGCGAGCCATCAGTTCGCCGATCTCGATGAAGTCCGCCAGACGAAGCGCCTTCTCTAGTTCGACATTGAGGTCGTCAGCCTTGCCAGGGATGCGGACGTCGCTCCAGAACTCCTTCTTCAGCGCCTTGAGCTCGACGATAGCCTTCTCGAGGCCTTCCTTCTCACGGCCCATACCGACGAAATCCCACATGATATGCCCGAGCTTCTTGTGGAGGCTGTCTACCGACTGCTTCCCCTTGATGCTCATCAGGCGAGCGATGCGATCCTGGATACCCTTCTCTGCTTCATCGAACTCAGGACGGTCCGTGCTGAAGCGAGGCACCTGGATCTGGTCTGCTAGATAGTTCTGGATCGTATAAGGAAGGACGAAGTATCCGTCAGCTAGCCCCTGCATGAGCGCCGAAGCACCGAGGCGGTTAGCACCGTGGTCAGAGAAGTTAGCTTCCCCGATGGCGAAGAGGCCTGGGATCGAGGTCATCAGTTCGTAGTCGACCCAGATACCCCCCATGGTGTAGTGGATAGCGGGGTAGATCATCATCGGCGTCTCGTAGGGATTGTCGTTGGTGATCTTCTCGTACATCTGGAAGAGGTTACCGTAGCGAGCCTCTACTACATCCTTGCCGAGGCGCTGGATAGCGCTGGAGAAGTCGAGGAAGACTGCTAGGCCCGTGTTGTTGACACCGAAGCCAGCGTCGCAGCGTTCCTTAGCCGCACGGCTAGCTACGTCACGGGGGACGAGGTTACCGAAGGCAGGGTAGCGACGCTCGAGGTAGTAGTCACGATCCTCTTCCTTGATCTCCGTAGGACGAAGAGTACCGGCCTGAAGCTTCTTGGCATCCTCGATATTCTTAGGTACCCAGATGCGTCCGTCGTTACGAAGAGACTCAGACATCAGCGTGAGCTTGGACTGGAACTCGCCATGGACGGGGATACATGTGGGGTGGATCTGTGCCATACAGGGGTTAGCGAAGTACGCCCCCTTCTTGTAGCACTGCCAAGCTGCTGAGCCGTTGGAGGCCATAGCGTTCGTGGAGAGGAAGAAGGCATTACCATAGCCCCCCGTCCCGATGACTACTGCGTGGGCAGCGAAGCGCTCGATCTTCCCGGTGACGAGGTTGCGAGCGATGATCCCACGAGCGCGTCCGTCGATGATGACGACATCGAGCATCTCGTGGCGGGTGTAGAGCTTGACGGTACCCTTACCTACCTGACGGCTCAGGGCGGAGTAAGCACCGAGGAGGAGCTGCTGCCCCGTCTGACCACGAGCATAGAAGGTACGTGATACCTGAGCACCACCGAAGGAGCGGTTGTCGAGGAGACCACCGTACTCACGAGCGAAAGGTACGCCCTGAGCTACGCACTGGTCGATGATGCTATTAGCCACTTCAGCGAGGCGGTAGACGTTCGCTTCACGGGCACGGTAGTCACCCCCCTTGATGGTATCATAGAAGAGGCGGTAGACAGAGTCACCGTCGTTCTGATAGTTCTTAGCAGCGTTGATCCCCCCCTGGGCTGCGATGGAGTGAGCACGACGGGGAGAGTCCTGGATACAGAAGTTGAGGACATTGAAGCCCATTTCTGCTAGGGAGGCGGCAGCAGAAGCGCCTGCCAGACCAGTACCAACGACGATGATGTCGAGGCGACGCTTGTTAGCGGGGTTGACGAGCTTCTGGTGGTCTTTATAGTTAGTCCACTTCTCGGCTAATGGGCCGGCAGGAACCTTAGAATCGATCTTAGACATAGTATCTATGGGATTGATGGATTAAGCTTAGCTCAGCCTTAGGCGAAGGGACAAGCACCGCCACAGAGGGACTGCAGGAAGTAATAGACTACCACCACCGCAAAGCCAAGGATGATGATGGTCGTGTAGACATTGGAGAGACAGCGTAGACGCTCAAACCAAATCTTGTTGTTGAAGCCGATGGTGTGTAGCGAGCTCCAGAACCCGTGCGAGAGGTGGAACCACAGGGCTCCCAGCCAGACGAGATAGAGGACGACGAAGATGGGGTTAGCGAAGGTATAGCGGATCAGGCCTGCTCCATCGGTAGGACCAGAGACACCGGCGATACCGAGGTCGTGCTGACCGATGATCTCTGCCAGCTGCATCTTTGCCCAGAAGTTGAAGAGATGGAGGAAGATCCCGAGGAGCACGATGACACCGAGAGCCATCATATTCTGCGAAGCCCACTCGACGCCCTTAGGCTTGTCGATGACTGCATAGCGGTCATTGCCTCGAGCCTTGCGGTTCTGCACCGTCAGGATGAAGGCATAGATGATGTGGACGAGGAAGAGGGCGGCTAGACCTATCGAAGCTACTAGTGCGTACCAGTTAGCCCCGAGGAACTCACACACGGCGTTGTATGCCTCCTCAGAGAAGAGCGCCACAAGGTTCATCGACATGTGGAAGGTCAAGAACAGGATGAGCGCTAGCCCTGAGATACTCATGACCAGTTTACGCCCGATCGAAGATTTGATTAACCACGACATAAAGTTGCTATTTAGTTGTTATCTATTTTATATCCGTGACTGGGAGGCATCGGTATGGATATTAGACTCTTGGAGGGATCATTGCTTACTGGGACCACCACATATCCTACCGAACTCCCTACAAAGATAACTGAATTAGGTATATAAAGCGCCATCATTAGCGAAAAAAAGGCCTAATTCGTTCCACTCACCTACCTTACTATAGGTATGTAAACAGGGGAAGCTCCTTCACCGAAGCCATTTCTCTACCTATATATAGCTAACCACATCGCTGTAGCAGGGGTACTAAAAAGCCTACCCACACTCTACCCTCGAGGCGAGGGAAGAGCGTGGGTAGGCGCTGTGGAGGGAGGTGTAGCAGGGGCTACTTCTCTCTGATGAAGATATTGATCGGCGTACCGGAGAAGTCCCAGTGCGCACGTATTTGATTCTCGAGGAAGCGACGATAGGGCTCCTTGACCCACTGCGGGAGGTTCGCGAAGAAGGCGAAGCTTGGTACTGCCGTGGGGAGCTGCATGACGTACTTGATCTTGATGTACTTGCCCTTGGTAGCAGGAGGCGGTGTCGCCTCGATGATGGGAAGCATGACCTCGTTGAGCTTGGAGGTAGGGATACGGGTGCTACGTCGCTCGTAGACACGCTGCACCTCCTCAAGCACCTTGAAGATACGCTGCTTCGTCAGAGCCGAGATGAAGATGATAGGGAAGTCAGTGAAGGGCGCTAGGCGCTGGCGGATCGCAGCCTCAAAGGTCTTGATGACGGCATTACTCTTGTCCTCGACGAGGTCCCACTTGTTGACGCAGACGATGAGCCCCTTACTATTCTTCTGGATGAGGGAGAAGATATTCAGATCCTGGCTTTCTATCCCTCGGGTGGCATCAAGCATGAGGACGCAGACATCCGAGTTCTCGATGGCTCGGATGGAGCGAATCACCGAATAGTACTCTAGATCTTCGCTTACCTTGCCTCGCTTACGTATCCCCGCCGTATCCACTAGGTAGAAGTTCATCCCGAACTTAGTGTAGTGGGTATAGATGGAGTCTCGTGTCGTGCCTGCTACGTTCGTCACTATGTTGCGCTCCTCACCGATGAAGGCGTTGACGAGGGAGGACTTCCCAGCGTTCGGGCGCCCTACTATAGCGATACGAGGTGCATCTAGTACTTCGTCCTCAGCCTCACCCTCGGGGAGCTCCTTGACGATGGCGTCGAGGAGGTCTCCCGTACCACTGCCACTGATAGCGGAGACAGGCAGGGGATCCCCGAGGCCGAAGGAGTAGAACTCCGCCGCCGCATAGTGCTGGGCGTAGTTGTCGGCCTTATTAGCGACCAGTAGGACGGGCTTCTTGGTACGGCGAAGCTTAGCTGCTACTTCGTCGTCGAGGTCAGTGACGCCGTTCTCCACGTCTACGACGAAGAGAATGACATCGGCCTCCTCCATAGCTATCTCGACCTGCTTATTGATCTCGCCCTCGAAGATATCTTCGCTCCCGACGACCCAGCCCCCTGTATCTACCACGGAGAACTCTCTGTCGAGCCACGAGACCCGACCATACTGACGGTCACGGGTCGTGCCTGCCTCTTCGCTGACGATAGCCCCACGGGTCTGGGTCATGCGGTTGAAGAGGGTGGACTTCCCCACATTGGGTCGTCCTACGATTGCTACTAAATGACTCATATTGCTTTTCTACTTATTCTGTACAGGGGGTTAGTCTAGGCGATAGCCGTAGGCACGCAGGAGGTTATCCCGGTTGCGCCAGTCCTTCTCCACCTTGACGAAGAGCTCTAGGAAGATCTTCTTTTCGAAGAAGCGCTCCATGTCTCTACGAGCCATCGAGCCGACCTTCTTCAGTGCTACCCCCTTGTGCCCGATGATGATCCCCTTCTGGCTATCACGCTCGACGATGATGAGGGCTTGGATGTGGATACGAGCTTCCTCTTCCCTAAAGGCCTCGACGACGACTTCGACGGAGTAGGGGATCTCCTTCTGATAGTAGAGGAGGATCTTCTCACGGATGATCTCGGTGACGAAGAAACGGGCAGGCTTGTCGGTAAGGGCGTCCTTCTCGAAGTAAGGTGGCGAGGGCGGGATGAGGCTCTCGATACGCTTCTTCAGGGGCTGGACATTGAAGTTGTTCAGTGCCGAGAGCGGTATGATCTCCGCCTCGGGGAGCTCCTGATGCCAGCGCTCTACCAGTGCTTCGAGCTCGGGCTGCGTAGTGAGGTCCACCTTATTAATAAGGAGTAAGACGGGGCACTTGACCCCACATACTCGCTCGAGGAAGAACTCGTTCTTGTCTGCCGTCTCCACGGTGTCGGTGACATAGAGCAAGACATCTGCGTCTCCGAGGGCTGACTCGGAGAATTCGAGCATGCTCTCCTGCAGCTTGTAGTTGGGGCGCAGTACTCCTGGGGTATCGCTATAGACGATCTGTAGCTCGGGGGGATTGACGATACCCATGATGCGATGGCGTGTCGTCTGCGCCTTGGAGGTAATGATGGAGACACGCTCTCCGACGAGGAGATTCATCAGCGTAGACTTGCCCACGTTGGGGTTGCCTACGATATTGACGAAGCCGGAGCGGTGTGTCTGCTCTTTCTTTTCTTCAGTCATCCGTGTAGACTATTCTTATTAGAGACGAAGACCCTGCCCGCTCGCTCCGTCGGGAGTGAGGAAGGCAAGGTCTCCGGCTAGGTCCTATTAGTTCTTAGGATCGTACGCCCACTTGACGTAGACGGCGCCCCAAGTGAAGCCTGCACCGAAGGAGGTAAGGATGAGGTTGTCCCCCTTGCGAAGCTGCTTCTCGAACTCCCACAGGCATACAGGGATCGTGGCCGAGCTGGTATTGCCTCGGTACTCGATGTTGATCATCACACGCTCCAGAGGTATCTGCATCTCACGAGCTACAGCGTCGATGATGCGGAGGTTGGCCTGGTGAGGCACGACCCATGCTACGTCTTCGTAGGAGAGGCCATTGCGCTCCATGATGGTACGACAGCTCGAAGACATGCCCTTGACAGCCTGCTTGAAGACAGCAGCGCCCTCCTGATAGACGAAGTGCTCACGACGGTCTACCGTCTCGTGCGAAGGAGGGTTAGCAGACCCCCCCGACTTCATGATCAGGTGGTCACGACCCGTACCGTCGGTACGGAAGTAGGCGTCGAGCACCCCTTCATTCTCCTCTGTTGGCTCGAGGAGGACACAGGCGGCAGCGTCACCGAAGAGCGGGCAGGTAGCCCGGTCTGTATAGTCTGTGACGGCAGACATCTTCTCAGCAGCGACGACGAGGATGCGCTGGTAGCGCCCCGAGCGGATATAGTTCGCTCCTGCCTCCAGAGCATAGATGAAGCTAGGGCAGGCTGCCTGCATGTCGAAGGTGAAGGCGTTCACGCAACCCGTCTCGTAGGCGACGATAGATGCTGTCGTGGGGAAGTGGTAGTCGGCGGTATTCGTCGCTAGGATGATCCCGTCGATGGTGGCGGGGTCGATCTCATTGCGAGAGAGGAGATCCTTGACCGCCTGGACACCTAGGTACGAAGCACCCTTAGTAGGGTCCTTGAGGATACGACGCTCACGGATACCCACACGGGTCATGATCCATTCGTCGTTGGTATCGACCAGTTTCTCTAGGTCGGCATTGGTCAGCTTATCTTCTGGCAGATACCCGCCTACAGCCGTGATGGCTGCATTGATGAGACTCATAGTTTGGCTAGATGATATACTTATGGAGTTAATTTCGGATGCTTAAGTTTAGGCACGAAAGTACAAAAAAAGCCCCAAAGTCTCAGTACAAAAAAAGCCCCAAAGTCTCCTTTGGGGCTTCTGTACTGTAGGCTGGAGAGCCGCACTAAGCCTGCTGCTCGATAGCGAGCTTGCCACGGTAGTAGCCACACTCACCACAGACGGTGTGGTAGATGTGCCATGCTCCGCAGTTAGCGCACTTTGCTAGCGTAGGCATAGCAGCCTTGTCATGGGTACGGCGCTTAGCTGTACGAGTCTTGGACTGTCTTCTTTTAGGATGTGCCATAAATCTATTTTGTTTTAATTACTAATCTCACTTGAGCCCCTTGAGAGCTGCCCAGCGCTCGTCGATCCCATCTTCATCGAGGGTAGGTGCCTGGCCCTCTGAGGGCTCACGCACCTGATCGGTCGCTACTCGGCCGTAGGCGGACATCATATCGGGGTTGCATTCCCCTGCGTCGTGCACCCGCTGAATAGGTAGGCTGAGCACGATGTCCTCATAGAGGATCCACTCGAGGTCCAGTACGCCATCCAGCTCGGAGACGACTAGGATCTCATCATTCTCTTCGAGGGCTTCGACTCCGAACTTGACTACAAACTCCCTATCCGACACCACGTCTATCTCGACGGGATCAAGGCAGCGGTCACAGGGGACCGTCACGTAGCCCTCGTAGTCGAAGGATAAGCTAAAGACGTCCCCCGTACGACGGAGCATCAGATCGACTTCGACCTCTCCGCCCTGCATACTTCCCTCCGAAAGTCGCTCGAAATAAGCATCATCCAGGAGCCAGCGGTACTCATGGTCGCCCTCAGGTAAGCTCCTGAGATTGACCTTATACTGATCCGTATGCATGAGGGTAACTCTAAACTTATACTTAAAAACTTGCGCAAAGATACACAAAAGAGCCCACACACGCAATCTCCAGACGAAGCGCCCGAGCTGGGGCGAGGACTCCCCCCTCGAGGCCTCCCTTCCCCACCCTCGCTCACTCGCCGAGAGGTACTACTGGCGCCTCCGAGGTGAGAGCAGTAGCGCCTCTCGGGAGGCACCAGTAGTACCTCCCGAGGCTTGCGCCAAGGGCCTTGCACCCACCTCTCTCAGAGGCACTTCGGAGGCCTCGGCTTAGCCCATCTCGAGAGCAAGTACCAACTCTCTGCCTTTTCGCTATCTTTGCTTAGACTCTCACGGGAGCGTGTACGACTATTCATCAACCTATAAATACATTAGACAGACAATGGAAAGCAAACAAGAGCTGGACTGGAAGAGCCTCGGGTTCGGCTACCATCCCACCGACTACAATCTGAAGTGCTACTACCGCAATGGCCAGTGGGGCGAGTGGGAAGTATCCTCATCCGATATGATCACCATCCCTATGGCTGCTACCTGCCTCCACTACGGTCAGGAGTCCTTCGAAGGACTGAAGGCCTTCCGCGGGAAGGACGGTAAGGTACGTGTCTTCCGCCCCGAAGAGAATGCGGCACGCATGCAGAGCACCAGCCGAGGCATCCTCATGCCCGAGCTCCCCACCGAACGCTTCCTCGAAGCCGTCGATATGGTGCTTCGCCTCAACAAGCGCTTCATCCCTCCCTACGAAAGCGGTGCTTCCCTCTACATCCGTCCGCTGATGATCGGTCTGGGGCAGCAGGTAGGTGTCAAGCCCTCGGACGAGTATATGTTCCTCATCTTCGTCACGCCCGTAGGAGCCTACTTCAAGACGGGCTTCCGCCCCAGCCCTATGGCCATCATGCGTGGCTACGACCGGGCTGCTCCTCTGGGTACCGGGCGCTACAAGGTAGGTGGCAACTATGCCGCTAGCCTCAGCTCCGGCGTGCTCGCTCATGAGAAGGGCTACTCGGCCGTCATCTACCTCGATGCTAAGGAGAAGCTCTACATAGACGAGTGTGGACCTGCGAACTTCTTCGGGATCCGTGGCAAGAGCTACATCACTCCCAAGAGCTCCTCGATCCTGCCCTCCATCACCAACAAGAGCCTCATGCAGCTGGCCGAAGATATGGGTCTGACCGTCGAATGTCGCCCTGTCCATGTAGAGGAGCTCGCTACCTTCGACGAAGCTGGCGCCTGTGGTACGGCAGCCGTCATCAGCCCGATCCTACGAGTGGATGACCTCGACGAAGACAAGAGCTACGTCATCAGCAAAGATGGCAACCCAGGCCCGATCTCTACCGCCCTCTACGAGCGTCTACGTGCTATCCAGTACGGGGATTACCCCGACACGCACGGCTGGGTACGTGTCTACGAAGACCTCTAGCCCCGAGGCTACCCTACTACAATAAATGAGACCGCCCGAAGCACGCAGCGTGCTTCGGGCGGTCTCGCTTTATACTGGTAGAGAAGAAGTCGGGCTACTTGACCTCGTAGAGGTAGAACCAAGTCTTTTCGTCCTTGGCGCTGGTAAGCTTGTAGTACGTATCACCCGCTGTATCCGTCAGGGTCTCCACCTTGTACGGCGCACGAGAGCTGAGGCGGGAGATCCAGTAGTCGGCCGAGCCAGCATACCAGTACCACCAGGTGGTCTCATTACCATCACGGGCTAGGACATCTATCTGCGTCGGGTCGCTCCCCACAGGCACGAAGTCAGCCTCGTAGGAGAGGCGGGTGTAGCTCCCATCCGCTTGCTCGAAGATGGGCATAGTGATGAAGCTAGTGACCTGGGTATCGTTGCCCACGAGTCCCGTCTTCTGGTCTGCCTCGGTATTGACACCGAAGTAGGTGCGGGCACTCATGCGAGCCTTGCGCTGGCTATAGAGCGACTTATTGACCTTGGTGAAGTAACTGATGAGCCCCGAGGAGGCGTAGTCTGTCGTGAGGTAGGCGACATAGCTCTTCCCCACGAGGTCAATAGGCAGACTGACCAGCGTCGTCGTCAGTCCCCCTTCGAGCGAAGTGACGCTCCCCCCATCGGAGCTCAGACGGAAGCCCGAGATCGTGACCCCGCCTATCGTGATCGGCTCATAGAAGCGAAGACCCTCGGTCGTGTAAGCGAAAGCCACCTGCTCCGTCTTCTTCTCCGTCCCTTCACCAGCGAGGATGAATTCCAGCTGGCGGTAGGTCGGATGCAGGTGTAGCTCTACCTGACCCGCCGTGCCGATAGTGACGGGAGCAAGCCCCCGTCCCTGGAACTTCTGGGCCATCGCCTGCAGGGCTGCGATCTCCGTGGCAGGGTCGGTCGTCATGGGCACGAGGCTCATGCGATTGCGGTACTTACGCCCTTGCAGGAGGATGCTGTCGCCACTCTTGCCCATCAGCAGGAGCTCGAAGTCCCCGCCTCGGGCATTGCGGAAGTACTCGGTGGAGGTACTGAAGTGGTGGAGGACATTACTGCGGGTATCGAAGGCCAGAGTAGGCATATCGATATTGCGGACGGCGTAGGTGGAATTGGTCGACGTCGTCGAGAGCTCCGAGAGGGCGGTGACACGCCCGTCCTTGAACTGTACATACATCGAGTACCCCCCGTAAGCACGCTTCGAATCGGGGTAGTAGGTCAGGCGCCAGTAGCCACTATGCCCTTCGAGCGCAGTGACCGTCTCATTGATCGCCTCCTGAGTGCGCACTGCTGCCTCAGGGAGCTTATCGAGGTCGCCGGAGCTGGTGCATGAGCTCATCCAGAGGAGCGCACCCGTGGCGAGGGCTAGGATCTGCTTGTTGTTCATTGCTGTGTCGAGGCTGAGTTCATGGTGGTGAAGTCCTGTCTAGCGAAGTCGGGGTAGCGCTTCTGTAGCTGAGCACGGAGCTTGTCCATGTCGAGGCCCCAGGTATTGCTCATATAGTCCTTGATGATACGGATCTTCTCTTCGATGATCGAGCGTCCCGAGCGGGTACGCCCCTCAGGGACGACATCGGCGGAGGCTAACTTCGCCTCCCACTCATCAGCGCTCATGATGACATAGTTCCCGAAGAGCTCGGCGAAGTCTTCATGAGGCTCTTGGCTGGCGTAGTTGGTGATGAAGCCATAATGGAGGGAGTTCTTCCCCTCACGTGTCCAGCCTGCGATCCAGTCGGCTTGGCGGTAGTCCAGCGATGTGATCTTATCAAAGTCCGTCGTCGGCTCTACACGCTGATGGAAGGTATGCGCTGCTTCATGATACATCGTACGAAGGTAGACGTCCTTGAGACGATCTAGGTACGTCGTATTCTGACCATCAAGCCAAGTCTTCCAGGCGTCGTATTCGGACTGCACCGAGGGGTCCGTCTCTAGCACCTTCCCGAGACTATCGAGGGTGTGATAGTACTTCCCCAGCGAAGGGAAGTCGAAGCTATTGATGTTCATGAAGATGATCTTGACCCCGTTGACCGTCGAAGCACGTGTATTGGAGTTGCTTGGCGGAGGGTTGTAGGCTAGGAGCCCCGTTAGCACGAAGGCCTGAGGAGTGAAGCGACGCACGAAGTTCACCCCCATTACCTCGGTGTAGGGCTCGAGGAAGAGGTACTTCAGGACGTTCACGAACTGGAGGCTATTATACTCGTTGGCGGGAGAGGTGACCCAGTTGCGCCCGATCTCACTCTCCGTGTAGCGGTAGTAGATCTGGATATTGTAGGGCGAGGTGATCTCCCGCTCGATATACTCGTCCATAGCCGTGCGATGGGCCGAGGGCTGTAGTACCGAAGTCGAGGTAATATCAGCATCCACTTGGCGGCAGCTGCCGAGGGCCATCACGAGCGAGGCTAGGGCCCACAGGGAGGCTTTCCTTAGAGTCGTATTCATAGTGTGACGCAGTTAGTCGAGCGTAGGAGAATTATTTAGTCCGAGGTGTTGGCTCCAGTCCCGCATTGCGGACATTCTGGGGAATCTGGAAGGTCGTGTGCTCGTCCCACGAGGAGAGCGTCTTGGCTACTGTGACCTTATCACGCTCCTTCGTGTCGTGGACGAAGCGGTAGACCTCGATGCCATAGCGCCGTATGTCGAACCAGCGGAGACCCTCGTGAGCCGTAGCCACACGACGGCACTGCAGGAGGTGATGCAGGAGCATCTCCTGATCTTCGCCCCCATCGAGTGTGAAGGCCGGGTGTAGCTTCTTCTTCATCGTAGGCGTCGCCTCAGAGTTGTATTCGAGAGCCTTGTAGAAGGCGATGATGTCCTCTTTGGTGAAGGACTTCTTCGTCGTGTTGAGGTAGGCCGAGGTCCAAGTATTGAGGTCAGCGACGGCAGCGTCGTACTGCTTCTGGATGATCTCTGCTTCCGCCTTGACGAGGAGCGTCTCTTCAGCAGTGAAGGGGACAGAGAGCGTCTTGTCCTTATTACTTGCGTAGTAGGGATACTTAGACTGGTTGATGACGTCTCGGTAGTTGTACGAGGAGGAGACGAAGGGCACCTGCCAGTAGTCAGCCTGAGCCGTCGTAGAGGTACGCCAGATATTCTCGCCGAGGAAGACCTCTTCTGCTACTCGGTGCGTCATGGAGAAGCGCTTCATCTGAGCGTAGGAGAAGTAGGAGACTGCTCCCGACGTCACGGGCAGGAGGAGGAAGTTAGCCGAGACAGTCTCACGGCTGTAGAGCTTGGCATAGGCATCCTCCGTCTTCGCTCCGACGATGCTAGCTTCCTGGAAGTCAGCCCACCGGCGAGGAGCCTTCCCATCCAGTGCCTTCGTAGCATGCTCGATCGCCTTATCCCACTGCTCGTAGTAGAGGTAGAAGCGTGCGGCGAAGGCTTCAGCAGCAGCCTTATTGAAGTGGTAGGCCTTCTCACTGTAGAAGCTATCCGATATGAGCGGGAGCCCTTCGGTGAGGTCCTTGTCTATCGCTGCATATACTTCAGCTACACTGTTGCGCGTGTACTTCGGATCGAGCGTCTCCTCGGGAGCCGTCATATAGGGTACTCCGAGATCCTTCGAGCTGGTAGTGCTATTGTAGTGCTTACCGAAGAGGTTCACTAGGACGAAGTGTGCGTAAGCACGAGCCACGAGAGCCTCGCCCTTAGCAGCACTCAGTTCGCTTCCTCCACCCAAATTTTCGATAGCACGAAGAGCGGTGTTGGCATGCTGGATCGCCAGATAGTACGAGCGCCAGAGAGCTCTCATCCCATCGGAAGCATTGTATTCGGGGCCGTCGTTCCAGTAGACGAGGTCGTAGGTGAACTTCGTGAAGTTAGGATTGTCCGTCCCATAGTCGTCGACATTATCCGAGGACATCTCACATGCATAAGCATAGGAAGAGACTGGATAGGCGAAGGCTAGGATACGGCGTACCTTGTCGGCACTCGTGATGAGTACACGCTCATCGGGCTGCTCATCGAGAAGCTTGTTGCATGAGCCGAGGACAAGGGGAGCCACGAGAGCCACGAGGAGCACAAAGATTCTATTCATCATAATGGTATCTCGCGGGGGTTAGAGTCCGACACGCAGGGTTAGGATCAGCTTCTTAGGAGCCGTGACCGAAGAGCTGTACATATATTCGGGGTCGTCACCACGCAGACGGGCATCCGAATAGAGGAGCATGAGGTTCTGAGCCTGCAGCTTTACCGCGAGGTTCTTCAGCGGGGTGCGACGAAGCAGGGTCTTAGAGACAATGTACTCCATCGATATCTCCTTGAGGCGGATAAAGTCCGTGCTGACGATACGGGCTGTAGACGCTCCGTAGGCGTAGTAAGCATTGATCAGATTGTCGGCGCCGTACTGGTCGAAGGCATAGCTGGTCGGTAGACGAGGGATGTCGGTATGCTTCTCGTCGCCAGGCTTCTTCCAGCGCTGCGTCAGCTCACGTGGGAAGGCCGAGTAGTCATCGGTATTGGAGATGCTACGTAGGCGGGTGACTGCTCCGAACTCATAGTTGATATTAGCCGAGAGGGAGAAGTTCTTGTAGCGGAAGGTATTGGTCAGCGTACCTACGTCCGTCGGATCAAGCGTACCGCTGTACTTGAGGAAGTTAATATTGCTACTAGAGAAGTTGAAGTCCCCAAGGGTCTCTTGTCCCCGTTCGTTGTAGAAGCGAGGCATACCTTCGTTCGTCAGTCCGAGGAAGGGGATGGAGAAGACGGAGGATAGTGGGTACCCCTCATACGAGAAGCCTGATCCTGAGATCATGGTACGCACGGTGGGGTTGCTCAGGAGCGAGGTGATCTTGTTCGTCTTATGTAGGTAAGAGAAGCCCGTGGTCCAACTGAAGTTCTTCACCTTGAGGTTCACTGTCGAGAGGGTGAACTGAAGGCCTGAAGACTGGAGTTCGGCTACGTTCCCATTCTTCTGCGCTACGCCTCCGAGGGACTGGGTATAGATAGGACCGACGAGGTCGTAGCTACGACGACGGTAGGCATCCACCTCTGCAGAGATACGCCCCTTGAAGAGCCCAAAGCCTAGGCGAGCCCCGTAGGTCAGGGTCTTCTCATACGTCAGATCGTGGTTTGCCAGATCCTTGTACGCTAGACCGATCTCCTTAGAGTTCGGGCGCCAGGGTATCGCTGGATAGATCTCCTCAAGAGAGTTGGTGACAGAGGGGTTGTCCGCTACCATCCCTACGTAGGTCTTCAGGCGAAGAGAGGAGAGGGGACGAAGGTGACGGAAGAAGCTCTCCCGATCTACGCCCCAGGTCAGCTCCACGTTCCACGTCGGGAGCCAACGCACATAGCGTGAAGGACCGAAGCGGTTACTTGCATCGAAGCGCAGTAGCGCATCGATGGAGTAGCGATTAGCGAAGGAGTAGCTTGCCCGGGTGAGGATCCCGAGGTTGTTATTGATTCGATTACGGATCGTGTAGTAGTCCTTCCCCTGCTCGTAGAGGTACTGGATGGCATCGGGAAGATAGTACGAGTGGAAGCCGAGATCATAGAGGACACCATAGTTGATGTTCCAGTTACTCTCTACGCTTCCTTGGTTCAGCTCCACCCCAGCAGCAGCTACGACGTTGTGCTTGCCGAAGGTCTGGTGGTAGTCTAGATCAAGCTTGAAGCTATTGATGTAGTTCTGCACGACACGGCTCTCACGTATACCACCTTCGGGGAGGACGGAGTAAGGCAGCGCATAGGGATCGTTGGGGTCGGTGCGCAGGTTCTTATTGTTGTTGCGCACATTCGTCGTCTGCATAGCACGCATGCTACGAGCTAGGACGGAGTGCTCGGTATTGTCGAGGAAGGTAACGGTATTGGTGTACTTGATGTCGGTGACGAAGGTCGCACGTAGCTGCTTGAGGATATCCCAGGTAGCTGTCCCCTGGATACCAAGGTAACCGAGGGTCTTGGTACGACGGCTCTCACGGAGCTCATCGAAGATATTGTAGGAGACGTAGTCCTTGGTATAGTTCTCCGTGGGGTGTAGGGCTCGGCTCGTAGTATTGGCGTACTTGACTGCTGAGGTAGAAGGGTCTTCGGAAGTCGTGTACTCCCCGATGAGGTTAAGACCTATCTTGAGGGTGGGTAGGAGCTTGTAGTCCGCACTCATATTCCCCGAATAGGTATTAGACCGGCTACCGATAGTCCACCCTGGGTCGACGCGTGCTGTAAGGGAGGCGAAGAGGTTCGTCTTATCCGTCCCGCCGTTGAAGCTCAGCGTATGATTATGGACGATGGTATTGCGATACAGTTCCTTGAACCAGTTGGTATTAGCACGCTCTGCAGCACGGAAGTACGCTAGGCGTGAAGCTTCGTCGTTCGTCAGGCGGGGTTTTCCCGAAGCATCCAGCTCGTTGAAGAGCTGATACATGCGTCCGACTAGGCCCTGGTCCTTGTTCGTCTCCAGCGTGTGGATCGGGTACATCCCCCCGTCAAGCAAGTCTTGGATGAGCGCCACATGCTGCTGGGAGTTCATCACGTTGAGGTTGTTGTAGGAGGGGATGGGGCGGTAGATGAATTCCCCACGATAGCTCAGGGAAGATACGCCTGCAGCACCTGACTTCGTCGTGATCTCCACGACCCCTGCGATACCACGAGGGCCGTAGCTGGAGGTCTCGGAGGAAGTAGTGAGGATGCGTACCGAAGCGATATTGTCGATGCTTAGCCCAGGCACGATCCCAGCAGCTACCTGCTTAGGGTCTGCCCCAGAGAAGGCCTCAAGGCTCCCATAATCACTGCCGAGGACGACCCCGTTGAGCACCCACAGGGGCTTAGCTTTCCCCGTGATCGAGGTAGCCCCACGGCTAGAGGTAGAGAGGATGACGTCGTCCTTCCCTTCGCCCTGATGGTGCACGGCTGTGCTGTCAGTTCTGGTCTTATCTCGATCCCCCGTAGCTGGTACAGAGAGCTCCACATCGAGCTGAGGCTGAGTAGCTACTATAGTCTTGAGGATCTTACCATCGAGGATGAACTGGAGGGTCTGGCCGGATTCGAGCTCGATGACATAAAGTCCCTGCTCTGTCGTCGCCATACTACGCCCGGTCTCCTTCACGACGACTTGGATCTTAGGGAGCACCGCCTTCGAAGCATTTGTGACGCGCCCTGTGACCAAGATTTTCTGCGCTGAGGCCATACCTCCACCCAGGAGGAGCGCTAGGGCCAGCGCTGAGAGTCTTGTCTTCATAATACTCTGCTTGGATATCTAGTTGCGGGTACGAAGATAGCATTTTTACATTATACACAGAGATTAATCATACAGAATGACTTAATTAGATTTTTAAGGATGTCTATTTGCTCTCTCCGCCAATGTACAGACCTTTCCAAAGCAACGAAGCCACCCTCCCCGATGGGGAAGATGGCTTCTTAGCTTATGCCACTCTTGGGGCGTTTGTACTTCACGCCACCCAGAGGGTGAATGGGTCGGAGTCGACTACTTCTTGCGGTTGCCGTAGCGGCTCATGAACTTGTCCACACGACCAGCCGTGTCGACGAGCTTAGCCTTACCAGTAAAGAAGGGGTGTGACGTGCTGGAGATTTCCACCTTGATCAGAGGGTACTCTACTCCGTCGACGACGATCGTTTCCTTAGCAGGCATCGTCGAGCGCGTGATGAAAATGTCTTCGTTAGACATGTCCTTGAATACTACAGGACGGTAGTTCTCAGGATGAATTCCTTTCTTCATTATTGTTATAACGTTATAATTTATTCTACTTTTTCGCCGCAGCCGTAGCTGCTGGGTTGGTAACCGTAGGAGCGCTAATGGACTGCAAATATACAGATAATATATTGAATATCATACAAGCACACACCTCCCCCTAGGGCTAAGGCATAATCATCTATAGTCTCAGCTAGAGCTCTTGGTCAAGGAAGCGTATCGGGTTGAGCTTAGCCAGCAACGCCTGTATCTGCGGGATTGACTTGCCTAGTTTTACCTTGAGGGACTGCTGGATACAGAGGTCTATCCGAGCTAGTAGCTCCATATTCTTACCCGCTTCGCCTACGTACTTGCTCCAGACATACCCCAGAAGGAGCGCAGGGAGGTGATCCTACCCTCGCCTTAGAGCCTCCCCTACCCTCGACTCAGCTCCTACCCTCCTCCTTCCCCCAAAACAGCTCGCCCCGCCATGCCTACATGACGGGGCGAGCTATACCTAAGCTTAGGCACTCCACCTTGGGTCAAGGAGGTGACACAGCCAGGGGAATTAAGCAAAGAGATCGTTGAGCCCCTCGGCGATCGTTGGGTGCGTGAAGATCTGGGTGCGGAGGTAGCTGGCAGGGATACCGTTGTCGATAGCCATCTTGATGAGGTTCGCCAGCTCGTGCGCTTCGGCACAGAGGAGCGTAGCTCCGAGGATGAGGTCGGTCTCAGGATCAACCAGCGCCTTCAGCAGTCCATCGGTCTGGGTCAGGACCTTTGCCTTGGGGATGGAGCTAGCGGGGATCTTATGCAGGCGGTACTTGATGCCACGGCGCTCGGCCTCCTGCTCCGTCAGGCCGATCTGCGCCAGTGGTGGTGTGGTGAAGACACAGGTAGGCAGGACGCCACGATTGTGTATCGTGCGCTGCCCCGACCCGAGGAGCTGATCCCGCACGATGCGGTAGTCATCCAGCGAGACGTAGGTGAACTGCGGGCTCCCCGCAACATCGCCCATCGCCCAGACGCCCTCGCCAGCACGTAGCAGTTCGTCCGTCACGATGAAGCCCCGGTCATCGGTGCGTATGCCCGCACGATCAAGGCCGAGCGCCTCGGTATTGGGCACACGCCCCACGGCCAGCAGTACGGCTTCGCTGTCGAAGCGCCCTGCCGTCGTCACCGTCGTCACGGCCTCAGGGCTTGACTCGAAGCCCTCGACGGCAGCCCCCAGCACGATCTTGATGCCCTTAGCCTCCAGCAGACGCTGCATCTCCTCGGCGACATCTCTATCCTCACGTGCGAGGAAGCGGTCCCCCTGCTCCAGCAAGGTCACTGCCGTGCCGAAGGCCTGATACATGCAGGCGAACTCAAGGGCAATATAGCCTGCACCCACGATCACGAGGCGCTCGGGGCGCTCTGCAAGGCTCAGCAGGGCACGGCTATCGTAGATACGTGCATCCGAAGCGCCAGGCAACTCGAGGTGACGGCTACGTGTACCCGTATTGATGAAGATACGTGTAGCAGTGACCTCGTAGCTTCCTTCCGCCCCCTCGAGGTGCAGGCGGTGCGGAGCGACGAAGGAGGCTTCAGCCGTGAGCACACGGAGGCCGGGGATGCCAGCGAGCTTGTCATAGTTAGCCGCACGCAGTGCGGTGACGAGCTTCGTCTTACGTGCCATTGCGGCCTGGTAGGCAGTGTCCTTATCCTGAAGGCGGGCACTGAGCTCGCCTTCGACAAGCAGTGTCTTGGAGGGGATACAGCCGACATTGATACAGGTGCCACCGTACATAGTGGCATCACGCTCGACGAGGAGTACGGACTCGCCCGCACGAGCGAGGTCTGCAGCAAGGGTCTTACCCGCCTTACCGAAGCCTATGATGAGGTTGTTTACTTGGATCTGTTCCATGATTGTATCGTGATGAATATGTATATAAAGATAAGAGCTTTGGGGTCCATTTGGTTCTGCCTAGAGCTATACTCACACGATGGCTTCACACTGGGCTAGCGCCTCCTAGACATCGGGACATTCACTAGGGCAGTCTCGGGGCTCCTCAGCTAGAAGGACAAGGCGAGGTATCGGGGGACATCGGATGGCGGTCGAGGGGGAGGGGAAGAAGGGAAGCAGAGGCGGGTGGAGAAGGTGCTCGACGGCGGGGGCTAAGAGGCTCCCTCCAGCACCCCCAAAAACCGACCCACGGTAGGTCGTCTCTGCGACCTACC
>NZ_KI259258.1:256351-273425 GCF_000467855.2 Porphyromonas sp. oral taxon 278 str. W7784 | reverse complement strand
TTCGACGACCTACCGTAGGGTCCTTTTTAGGGCTTCCGAAGGCATCTCCTGGGAGGCCCTGCAATCCCGCTCCAGATCAGGCCTAGCGAGGGGCTAGCGCTTATAAAAGAGCTTCCCCCCATTCTCCGAGCTTGGCGCAGGGAGGATGAGGGGAGGCAATACACATCTACATCTTTATGAAAAATAGTCCGAAGATAGGAGCTTGAGCATCCTGATCTACGACATCTCAACCTCAGGCTCTCACACCCAAAAGTCAACTTTTCGACGGCAAATATAGACATTTATCCGAAAACAAAGCCGTCAGCAAGCAAAATAGACAGGACTCACCTTCTCCGAAGCTAGGAAAAAGCTTCTCCCAAGCGCTCCTTCCCGCTTGAGCAAGGAGTAAGGCTACGGACTCACGGCTCTACCCTCCCCAGCAGACCGCTATAGAAGGCATGCTGTACACGGGGTAGCCTCCGCCAACGAACGAAGCGCCCCCGCCAGTAGGCTAGACTACTAGCGGGGGCGCCTTCCCCTAGGAGGAGTGCTCACCGAGCGTGAGCTTCCTCCGGGAGATCCACAAACGAAGGTTTACTTCTGACGGGTGAAAGGCATCGACTCTACATCCTCGTCGATATCTACGTTCTCCGCAGAGTGCTTGCGTGAGATCCTCAGCAGATCTGACTTCTCATCGTAGGAGAAGGCTAGACCCTTGATCTGATCCTTCTGCTCCATAGGATTATGTTCGTTAGGGTTATTCTTACGAGCTTCTACAAAGCGCTCGCCGTAGCCGACGAACTCAGAGGACAGGAGGGTCAGCACGCCATCGGCATAGGAGTAGCGTCCAGCGATCGTCTCCTCGGTATTGAACTCAGCACTTAGATCATCCTTGTACTCCCCTTGAGTAACACGATAGTAGCGGAACTCATAGGTGCCATCAGCCTTGAAGGTCAGGCGATAAGTCTCCGTAAGCTTACCACCACTGGACACATGGGAGAGAGACCAAGTACCTAGTACAGCGGGGCCCTTAGGGGTCTGCTCTTCGGTCTGGGTCTTAGGGCTGTCCTTTTGGCAAGACACAAAGCCGAAGCCAAGGGCACCGGCTAGAAGTAGAGAAAAAATCTTCTTCATTGAATTGAGGATAAATAATTAGGGTAAAAGCTACACAGCCTCGAGGAGCTCATAGAGCCCCCCACAGGGCTGTGCGGCGGATCATAGAGACGAGAGGGCCAGCTCTAGTGAGAGGCTCGCCTCTGGAGAAATACAGTAGAAGGGGGGGGAAGCCTTCCCCTAGAAGGGAATGCTCACCGAGAGCAAGCTCCCTCCGAGAGGTCTATGACCGAAAGTTTACTTCTCACGGATGAAAGGCTTCTCCAGTGGCTCATCAGTGATCTCAATATTCGGAGAAGACAGCGTTCGAGAGATGGTCATGGTCTCAGCCTTTTCATCAACGAGCAGAACGAGACCATTCAGCTTACCATCTTCTGGCTCACTAGGCTGGCGATTTTCCTGCTTTCGTCTCTCAGCGAAGCGCTCTCCATACCCCACGAACTTAGTGGTCAGTATAGTAACCCGACCATCAGCGTAGGTATAGCGACCAGAATAGATCAACTCGTCATTGAACTCACTATCTAGATCATCCTTGCGCTCCTCCCGAGTCGTGATACGATAGTAGCGGAACTCATAGGTCCCATCAACCCTGAAAGCGAAACGTAAGGCTTGAGTGAAATCGCCATCTTTCAAAGCGTAGTACCAAGAACCACCGACAATAGAATAGCCCTTAGGGGTCTGCTCTTCGATCTGGGTCTTAGGGCTGTCTTTTTGGCAAGACACAAAGCCGAAGCCAAGGGCACCGGCTAGAAGTAGAGAAAAAATCTTCTTCATTGAATTGAGGATAAATAATTAGGGTAAAAGCTACACAGCCTCGAGGCGCTCATAGAGATCCCACAGGGCCGTGTGGCGGATCATAGAGGCGAGAGGGCCATCTCTAGTGAGGGGCTCGCCTTTGGGGAAGAGTGAACCGATTCGAAGGAGAGTATATCGGCTCCAGAAACAACACAGCCACCAAGACCTCGGAGAGATTCATGGTGGCTGTGTGGTAGAGATCTGAGGGGAGCGGATCGATCTATCCAGAGGATCGCCACCCTATAGACGTAGAAAGACGAACCCCCGCTCCTTGCGAAGCGAGGGTTCATCAAGAGAGGGATTATTCAGCGCTTTCGGCAGCTGGAGCTTCAGCCTTCGTGGAGCGACGTGAACGACGCGTCTTAGGAGCAGCCTTCTTCTCAGCCTTTTCCTTGAGCATGTTCTCGTTGTAGTCTACGAGTTCGATGAAGCAGACAGCAGCGTTGTCACCGAGGCGGTGACCCGTCTTGAGGATACGGGTGTAGCCACCTGGACGGTCAGCGATCTTCTCAGCGACAGGGCCGAAGAGCTCCTTGACAGCGTACTTATTCTGCAGCTCAGCGAAGACGATACGGCGAGCGTGCGTGCTGTCTTCCTTAGCGCGGGTCAGCAGAGGTTCGACATAGACACGCAGTGCCTTAGCCTTAGCGACCGTGGTGAAGATGCGCTTGTGCAGGATGAGCGATGCCGCCATGTTGGAGAGCATAGACTCACGGTGCGCCTTCTTACGCCCTAGATGATTGAATTTCTTATTATGTCTCATCTTTCTACTTAGTCATTATCTAATTTGTACTTGCTAACATCCATCCCGAAGTCCAGCCCTAGGCGCTCCATGAGATCGTTGAGTTCGTCCATCGACTTCTTACCGAAGTTGCGGAACTTATTCAGCGTCTCGCGGTCGAGGACCACTAGGTCAGCGAGCTTGAGGACATTGCCAGAGCGGAGGCAGTTCTGAGCACGGACAGAGAGATCGAGATCCTTCAGTTCCGTCTTCAGTAGCGCAGAGATACGATCGATCTCCTGCTGGTCTTCTGCTTCGACTACTTCGTCCTCGTCGTCAGCGGACTCCTCTACCTCTACGGGATCATCCGTGAAGAGGCGGAAGTGGTCGATGAGGATAGCAGCAGCATCCTTGAGCGCCTGTAGCGGATGGATACTTCCATCGGTCGTGATCTCGAGGATAAGCTTTTCGTAGTCGGTCTTCTGCTCTACACGGTAGTTCTCCGTGAAGTACTTGACGTTGCGGATAGGAGTATAGATCGAGTCGATAGCGATCGTCTGTAGCTCGTTCTCCTTCGCCGTGTCTACCTGCTTCTCATCAGCGGGGATGTATCCACGTCCCTTATTGATGGAGAGCTCGATAGTCAGCGAATAAGCTTCGTCGATGTGGCAGATGACAAGCTCTGGGTTGAGGACTTCGAAGGAGGACAGCTTACCGTTGAGCTCCCCGGCGAGGAATTGCTTCTGCGAAGAGATCGTCAGGCTGACGGTCTCCTCAGTAGCATCAGGCACAAGGGCACGGAAGCGGACCTGCTTCAGGTTGAGAATGATGTTAGTTACATCCTCCAAGACACCCGGAATAGTAGCAAATTCATGATTGACACCTTCGATCTTGATGGTCGAGATGGCGTAGCCTTCGAGTGAAGAAAGGAGTATGCGGCGCAGGGCATTACCAACTGTGGTAGCATAGCCCGGCTCCAGAGGACGGAACTCAAACTTAGCGTACGAGTCCGTCGCATCCATCATGAGGACGTTTTCGGGCTTCTGAAATGCTAATATTGCCATGTGAGTGAGATACTAGGGATTATTACTTAGAGTATAGTTCGACGATCAGCTGCTCCTTGATCTCCTCGGGGATATCTTCACGCTGTGGAGCGCCAAGGAACTTCCCAGAGAGCGAAGCCTGATTCCACTCAAGCCAGCTGTAGCTGCTGTGGCTACGACCAGCCAGAGAGTCGGTGATGACCTCTAAGCTCTTAGCCTTCTCACGGACACCGACGACCTGGCCGGGCTTGAGGGTGTAAGAAGGGATATTGACGACCTGACCATCGACGGTGATGTGACGGTGCGAGACGAGCTGACGAGCAGCAGCACGCGTCTTAGCGATACCGAGACGGTAGACGACGTTGTCTAGACGGCTCTCGAGGAGCTGAAGGAGCACTTCACCGGTAACCCCCTTAGAACGCTGAGCCTTCTCGAAGAGGTTGCGGAACTGACGCTCGAGTACGCCATAGGTGTACTTAGCCTTCTGCTTTTCCTTAAGCTGGATACCGTATTCGCTGGTCTTACGACGGCGGTTATTCCCGTGCTGTCCAGGAGGGTAGTTCTTCTTAGAGAGAACCTTGTCAGCACCGAAGATAGGAGCGCCGAGCTTACGGGCGATTTTTGATTTTGGACCTGTATATCTTGCCATTGTCTTCTATTGTTTGGCAGTACGAGACACCTCACATGTGTCAGGTGTGGGATCCTTAGGCGAGCGAGAGCGAGACGAAGGAGGACGGAGTGCAGCCGCGACCGGTTATGAGGAGAGGATAGATATATGAAAGTATAGCCAATCTATTCACTCGTCGTCGACCTGATCTTCTTCGCTAGGCTCGGTGGATCACCTATGCTCTCGGAAGAGATACGCTCCGGTGAGTGTATCTAGGCGAGAGCTTCTCTATCATGTACTGCGATCTTATGAAACTACTCTGTGATCTAAAGCGACATCAGGGATTAGACACGACGGCGCTTAGGAGGACGGCAACCATTGTGTGGCATTGGGGTCACGTCGACGATCTCGGTGACTTCGATGCCAGCACCGTGGATGGTACGGATAGCAGACTCACGGCCGTTACCTGGGCCCTTAACGAAGACCTTCACCTTACGGAGGCCCAGGTCATAAGCGACCTTAGCGCAGTCCTGAGCTGCCATCTGTGCAGCGTAAGGCGTGTTCTTCTTAGAGCTACGGAATCCCATCTTACCAGCGGAAGACCAGCTGATGACCTGACCATCGTTGTTGGTCAGAGAGATGATGATGTTATTAAAAGAAGAATGGATGTGAGCCTGACCCACAGCGTCGATCTTGACGACCTTCTTCTTTGCTACTACTTTCTTTGCCATATCAACGTCTATTACTTACTAGCCTTCTTCTTATTTGCGACAGTCTTCTTCTTACCCTTACGAGTACGAGCGTTGTTCTTCGTACTCTGACCGCGTAGAGGCAGACCGATACGGTGACGGACACCACGGTAGCAACCGATGTCCATCAGTCGCTTGATGTTGAGCTGGACTTCGGAGCGAAGGTCCCCTTCGACCTTGTATTCAGCGCCGATCACCTCACGGATAGCAGCAGCCTGGTCGTCGGTCCAGTCCTTGACCTTGATATTGCGATCGACCCCAGCCTTATCTAGGATCTTAGTAGCGCTGCTACGACCGATCCCGAAGATGTAAGTCAAGGCAATTTCTCCTCGTTTGTTTTGTGGCAAGTCGACGCCAACAATTCTGATAGCCATACTTATCTTGTTCGTTTAATATAGTCCGATGGTTAAGACTACCCCTGACGTTGCTTGAACTTGGGGTTCTTCTTGTTGATTACGTACAGACGCCCCTTGCGACGAACGATCTTGCAGTCGGCGGTGCGCTTCTTGAGTGATGCTCTTACTTTCATATCTATATAGGGTTATTTATATCTGAAGGATATACGCCCCTTGGTCAAGTCGTAGGGAGACATCTCCACCTTGACCTTGTCCCCTGGGAGGATCTTGATGTAGTGCATACGCATCTTCCCAGAGATATGGGCGGTGATGACGTGACCATTCTCTAGCTCTACCTTGAACATAGCGTTCGAGAGGGCTTCGAGGATGACACCGTCTAGTTCTATAGCTGCTTGCTTCGGCATAAGTGCGATTTACGACTTAAAACTCTCTGTCTACTAAGACTTCCTTGATGAAGTCAAACGAAGATAGGATATCGGCCTTGCCATCACGTATCGCTACGCAGTGCTCGAAGTGAGCCGATGGCTTACCAGTCTTCGTGCGGACGGTCCAGCCATCACGCTCGAAGACGACGTTCTTCGATCCCATGTTGACCATAGGCTCGATACAGATGCACATCCCAGAGCGGAGCTCGGGGCCAGTGCCTCGGCGACCGAAGTTCGGCACACCTGGCTCTTCGTGCATGTTCTTCCCGATACCATGCCCCTCCAGCTCGCGGACGATGTGGTAGCCTCGAGCTTCGCAGTACTGCTGTACAGCCGAGCCTATATCACCGACACGCTTACCTGCGACGGCATGTTCGATACCGACGTAGAGCGACTCCTTGGTGGTGCGTAGCAGAGCGAGCGTCTCAGGGGCTACCTCACCTACGGCGAAGGTATAAGCTGAGTCACCCGTGAAGCCTGCTAGCTTCGTACCGCAGTCGACAGAGACGATGTCACCATCCTTGAGTACGACCTTGGAGGAAGGGATGCCATGTACCACGTGGTCATTGACCGAGGTGCAGAGGCTCCCAGGGAAGCCATTGTATCCGAGGAAGGCAGGAGTAGCCCCGTTGTCACGGATGAACTCCTCAGCACGTCTATCCAGCTCCAGAGTCGACACTCCAGGAGCTATGATCTTAGCGACCTCTGCAAGCGTACGTCCCACCAAAAGATTGGCCGCACGCATCAGTTCGATCTCTTCGTCTGTCTTCAAGTAGATCATCTTAGTAAGCAGCTACTGAGCCTGTACGTCCCTTGATACGACCACTCTTGAGCAGACCATCATAGTGGCGCATCAAGAGATGGCTTTCGATCTGCTGCAGGGTATCTAGGACGACCCCTACAAGGATCAGGAGGGACGTTCCCCCGAAGAACTGAGCAAATCCCCCTGAGATACCGAGGACACGAGCGAAGGCGGGCATAATAGCCACGATAGCGAGGAAGAAGGCACCTGGGAGGGTGATGCGGTCCATGATCGCATCGAGATAGTCCTTAGTAGCCTTACCTGGCTTCACACCTGGGATGAACCCGTTATTACGCTTCAGGTCGTTAGCCATCTGCGTGGGGTTGATCGTGATCGCTGTGTAGAAGTAGGTGAAGAGGAGGATGAGGATAGCGAAGACAAGGTTGTACCAGACTCCGGTATTGTCCATGAAGGCCTGGATGAAGCCACTCGTGCTGTCCCCCTGAGCCCAGCTGAGGAGCGTGATGGGGAGCATCATGATCGTCTGCGCGAAGATGATCGGCATGACGTTAGCGGCATTGACCTTCAGTGGGATGTACTGGCGAGCACCGCCGTACTGCTTGTTCCCCACGACACGCTTAGCGTACTGCACGGGCACACGACGCGTACCCTGTACCAGCAGGATAGCACCGGCCATGACGAAGAGCAGGAAGACGATCTCGAAGAGGAACCACACAAGCCCCCCGGCACCGCCGGAGGCACGTGTACCCCACTCCGTGAGTACAGCACTTGGGAGACGAGCGATGATCCCGATCATGATGATCAGAGATACACCATTACCCAAGCCCTTGTCGGTGATACGTTCGCCGAGCCACAGGACAAACATGCTCCCTGCAGCCATGACGACGATCGCATAGATATCGAACCATAGCCCTTCGGGGAGAGCACCCCCAGCATTACGCAGCTGCATGTTCAGGTTGACCAGATAAGCCGAACCCTGGACGAGCAGGAGGAGCACAGTCAGATAGCGTGTCCACTGGTCGATCTTGCGGCGTCCACTCTCACCCTCCTGCTGTAGCTTCTGGATAGAAGGAACAGCGATGGCGGCGAGCTGCATGACGATGGATGCGGAGATATAAGGCATGATCCCCATAGCGAAGATCGAGGCATTAGAGAATGCCCCCCCAGAGAACATATCTAGGAGTGCCATCAGACCTTCGCTCGTCTGCTTATGTAGAGCGCTGAGCTGGTTAGGATCGATCCCTGGGATGACGATATACGACCCCAGGCGATAGATCAGGACGAAAAACAAGGTGGTGAGGATCCGCTGACGCAGCTCCTCTACCTTCCATATGTTTTTCAGTGTCTCTATAAAGCGCATGAGCTACTAGAGTTTTACTGCACTGCCTCCCTGAGCGATGATAGCTGCTTCAGCGGACTTGGAGAAAGCGTTAGCTTCCACTTCAAGCTTCAGGCTGAGCGTACCGTTACCAAGGATCTTGACAAGATCATTCTTACCGATGAGACCGGCTTCGATGAGGTCAGCCTTAGCGACACGGGTGAGGCCCTTAGCCTCAGCTAGGCTCTGGAGCGTAGCGAGGTTGACGGGTGCATATTCGACACGATTGATATTCTTGAAGCCGAACTTAGGCAGGCGGCGCTGGATAGGCATCTGCCCCCCTTCGAAGCCAATCTTCTTAGAATAGCCCGAGCGGCTCTTAGCTCCCTTGTGACCACGAGTAGAAGTACCCCCGAGACCAGAGCCTGGACCACGGCCGATGCGCTTGCGCGTCTTGACGGAGCCCTCTGCGGGCTTCAAACTAGATAAATCCATTTCTTTTCTGTCTTTCTTTATAGGGTGATTACTCTACGATGCGCACCAGGTGCTTGACCTTCTCGACCATCCCACGGATCTGTGGGTTGTCGTTATGCTCGACGATCTGATTGAGCTTCTTGAGCCCGAGAGCCTGGAGCGTGAGCTTCTGAGTCTTAGGGCTCTTGATCTTGCTACGTACTTGTTGGATCTTTATCGTTGACATTGTACTTACAGTCTAGTGATGATGATTAGCCCTTGAATACCTTTTCGACGGAGATACCACGCTGACGAGCGACCATCAGAGGCGAACGCATCTGAGTGAGTGCTTCGATAGTAGCCTTGACGAGGTTGTGTGGGTTAGAAGAGCCCTTGCTCTTAGCCAGGACGTCCGTGACACCGACACTCTCTAGGACGGCGCGCATAGCACCCCCAGCCTTCACCCCAGTACCGGCAGAAGCGGGCTTGAGGAAGACACGAGCACCGCCGAATGAAGCGGACTGCTCATGAGGGATCGTACCCTTGTGGAGAGGGATCTGCTTGAGGTTGCGACGAGCAGCTGCGCCACCCTTCTGGATAGCTGCGGATACTTCGCCAGCCTTACCGAGGCCGAAGCCGATGCGACCCTCTTCGTCACCAACGACGACGATGGCAGCGAAGGTGAAGGTGCGGCCCCCCTTGGTCACCTTGGTGACGCGGTTGATAGCCACGAGGCGTTCGACGAGCTTATCCTTCTGCTCGGAGTCTCTATTCATCTTTGAGCGATTATCTGACATTGCGATAGACGGTATTAAAAGTTAAGACCTGCCGCACGTGCAGCATCTGCGAGCTCCTTCACACGGCCGTGGTAGAGGTAGCCATTACGGTCAAATACTACGGTGGACACTCCAGCAGCCTGAGCAGCCTTAGCTACTTCAGTACCGACGAGTGCAGCGATCTCCTTCTTCGTCCCTTCAGCCGTGAGCTTCAGAGAAGAGGCACTAGCCAGGGTGACGCCGTCGACATCATTGATCACCTGCGCATAGATCTGCTTATTGCTTCGGAATACCGTCAGGCGAGGACGCTCTGCCGTACCGCTGATCTTGGCACGTACACGCGTCTTGATCTTCTGTCTTCTTGTTTCTTTCTGTGGCATGATTGCTTTATACGTGTTTATAGCGGTTTACTTACCTGCGCTCTTACCAGACTTGCGACGAACCTCTTCACCTTCAAAGCGAATACCCTTACCCTTGTAAGGCTCTGGCATACGGAAGGAGCGGATCTTAGCGCAGACCTGACCGAGGAGCTGCTTGTCAGCGGAGGAGAGGATGATCAGAGGGTTCTTGTTACGCTCTGTCTTCGTCTCGACACTGATTTCCTTAGGCAGCTGAAGGTAGACATTGTGCGTGAAGCCGAGGGAGAGCTCAAGGATCTGGCCCTGGTTAGAAGCACGATATCCGACCCCGACGAGTTCGAGGGTCTTAGAGAAGCCTTCGGAGACCCCGACGACCATGTTGTGGATCAGGGCACGGTAGAGACCATGCAGCGAGCGGTCTTCACGCTCGTCACTGCTACGACGTACGATGACCTCGGCGCCCTCTACGGCTACCTCGATACGAGCATCGATACTCTGAGAGAGTTCACCCTTAGCGCCCTTGACTGAGACGACGCCATCCTTCACGGACACCGTGACCCCTGCGGGGATGCTTACTGGGTGCTTACCTATTCTTGACATAGTTCTTGTACCTCCTTGCTTTAGTAGATGTAACATAGCACTTCACCGCCCACCTTGAGCTGCGAAGCTTCCTTATCGGTCATGACACCCTTCGAAGTAGAGAGGATAGCGATACCGAGACCATTGAGTACACGAGGCATCTCACGATACCCTACATACTTACGAAGACCTGGGCGAGAGACACGCTTAAGAGCCTTGAGTGCATTGACGCGGCCCGTACGGTCGTACTTCAGCGCCACCTTGATGCTCCCCTGAGGGCCATCTTCGACGAACTTGAAGTTGAGGATGTACCCCTTGTCGAAGAGGATCTTCGTGATCTCTTTCTTTAGATTAGACGCGGGGATCTCGACCACACGGTGGCCCGCCTTCACTGCATTACGCAGGCGCGTCAGATAATCTGCAATAGGATCTGTCATTAAAATTGAGAATTAAATTGATCCGGACGTCCCGGACAATATTTAAACATACTGCTTGGTGCTCTCTGCCATCTACTTACCTCCCTCACGAGAGGGCATAGAGGCACAAAAAGCATGCAAATTTACGAACTATTTGCGACTCCTGCAACTTCCACAAGCATAGGCATATCGTATCAACTCAAACGGACTCATTGGAAGGCTAAATTCGCCCCCTTCTTCACCCCTTCCCCCCACCCTTTCGAGGGAATGAAGACCCACAGAACTGCCCCTCGACTCCCTACTCACTCTTCAAGGCAAGCGTGGGCTGGATGCCCTACTTTATTATATAGTATACCCAGAGCTATCTGGGGGTAAAAGCGACAGCGTCCCCCTGCCACCTTCGGGGCAGAGGGACGCTGTGATACGACTGGGGATGCACTACAGCCGGAAGCCGTAGCTGACACTCCACACGATCGGATACTCCTTGTCCTTCAGCGTGCTTTCCCAGCGGCTTTTCGTCCCCGACTCATACCTTGACCACCAGGCACTGACACCGACAGAGAGGCCGAGATAGCTTGACTCCCCGATACCGAAGACCCAGCCAAGGGTAGGCACGACTCCGTAGCTCTCTCTGGAAGACTCATACCAGTGAGAGATATCTTTACGGCGGACACGCTCAGGCTCGAGCAAGCTCCATCGAGGCAGAACGACCGATCCTAAGAGCCCGACATAGCCTCCCGTACGGAAGCCAGCCCCCGATGATTCTCCAGAGAAGTAATAACGAGGACCAAACTCCGCCGCAGGAAGAAGCCCTAGGAAGGAGAGCTTCTTATCCTCTATCGATAGAGCAGGCAGAAGCCCCACACGAGCACTCAGACTGAAGTGCCCTCCAAGTGGATGCTCATAGTAGACACCATTAAACATACCTAGTTCGAGGCCGAAGGTGGGGCTTGCCACCTCCTGAGCCTTAGCGACCTGGAGCGACAAAGCGAGGAGCGCTCCTGCAGTAAATAGTTTTGCTTGCATACGCCTATCTTATTTGAGATTCGCACCTAGATCAATAGAAGACGTAGCCCAATCAGAAGGGAGGAGCACCTCCGCTTCGCTCAGCCCAAGTCTTCCTGGGGGTAAAGATAAATAAAATGGCTATCTACACACGCCCCGCCACAAGCCTCTCAGAGCCCTCCTCCCAGAGGGGCAAAATAAAACCTACTTCGTCGAGACGACCCACGGTAGGTCGCAAGTGAAACCTACTGTAGGTTTTTTCGACGACCTACCGTAGGGTCCTTTTTGGGGTCTCCAGAGTACGCATTCTAAGCGGGTTTGAAGCACCCTCGATTGAGCACCCAAAGTTCGCTCACCTTGGAGCCGAAGATACCCCTCGGGAAGCGCTCCAGGTCAGTGCATCTCCCCTTTTCGCTATCTTTGTGTAAAGCAATAGTTTAGAAGACATGAATCTATCCTCCATCAAGCAGCTTCTCCTGAGCAAGGGCGCACGGGTACTCCTGACCTTCGTCGTGGCTTCGCTTGTCGTCATGCTACTGGCCCCTAGAGATAGGAGCTTCCAGTATACCTTCAGTAGTGGCAAGCCTTGGGCTTATGACCTCGTCACAGCTCCCTACGACTTCCCCATCTACAAGTCCGCCGAGCAGCTACGTATGGAGCAGGACAGCATCCGTCAGGAGACGCTCCCTGTATATACCTACGACGCCGACCTACTTCCCCGCAAGCTCAACCAGCTCCATGATAGCTATGAGAAGCGCTTCACCACGACGATCCCCCGGGCCTACTACGACTTCCTCAGGGAGGAACTTCGGCAATACTACACCAATGGGATCATCCAAGCGGCTAATCTCAGTTCGCTCAAGGAGCAGGGGATGCTGGAGGTCAATCTCCTCGGGGCAGACAATGTCCTCACACGCAAACCCATCACCCAGTTCTACAGCTTGAAGGAAGTCTATGACCTGATCTTCGAGCACGCAACTAAGGCGGGACTTCAGCGGGACGAACTGCAGAAGATGAGTGTCGCCTCCTACCTCGAGGATAACGTCCGCTACGACAAGGAATATTCGTCGAAGCTACTCAACGACGCCCTCGGTCACCTATCCTCGTCGTCAGGACTCGTACAGCAGGGCGAGCGAATCATCGACCGAGGTGAGATCGTCACTCCCTATATATATAATGTACTCCGCTCGCTACGCATCGAGCAGATCGAGCGTATGGGGGGCGAGACACAGTCGGTCTTCAATCTCGGCCTTCTGCTCTACTGTGCCCTGCTCTTCGGCGTGCTAGCCACCTACCTCCTACTCTTCTGCCAGAGCTTCCTCCACCACCCGAAGAACCTACTTCTCCTGCTGGTGCTCATGGTGAGCTTCATCGCCTTGACGGAGCTTCAGGCCAGTGCAGGGCTCTTCCCGATACAGGTCATCCCGTACGTGATGCTCCTACTGCTCCTGCGCATCTTCTTCGGGAGTCACCTGGCGCTCAACGCCTACCTCATCACGATACTCATATCGGCGTACTTCGTCCCAGCAGAGCCCCTCGCCTTCATCTTCATCCAGGTGGCAGCGGGCTTCACAGCGCTCTTCTCCCTGCAAAGCCTCACCTCACGCGGACAGATCATCAAGGCAGCCTTCATCGTGTACCTGATCTACATCGGCGCCTCGATGATCATCCAGCTGATCCACGAAGATTCGATCACTTCGGACTACTGGATCCAGCTCCTCTACTACGGGATCAACCTGATCTTCCTGATGTTCTCCTACATCCTAGCCTTCGTCATCGAGCGTATCTTCGACTACGTATCTAATATCCGTCTGGTCGAACTCAGCGATACGAACATGCCCCTCCTACAGGAGCTCTCCGAGATCGCTCCAGGGACCTTCCAGCACTCGTATCAGGTATCGATCCTGGCCACAGCCGCAGCGATGAAGATCGGAGCGGATACGCAGCTCGTGCGTACAGGCGCCCTATACCACGACATAGGCAAGATGCTCCATCCTGAGTTCTTCACCGAGAACTCTCCCGTGAGCAATCCCCATAAGTTCCTCACCTACCAAGAGAGCGCCCGGATGATCATCCGCCATGTCACCGACGGGATCACACTGGCGCAGAAGCACGGACTCCCTGATCCCGTCATCGAGTTCATCCGCACGCATCACGGACGGAGTACGACCCGCTACTTCTACAATTCGTATGCGAATGAGCATCCCGACGAAGAGGTAGATCCCGAACCCTTCACCTATCCCGGGCCCAACCCGTACACCCGTGAGCAGGGGATCCTCATGCTCGCAGATAGCGTCGAGGCTGCTAGCCGCAGTCTCAGCGAGTACACCGAAGAGGGCATCCGTAGCCTCATCAATAAGATCGTCGATAGCATCGTGGCCGAAGGACTCCTCAACGACACTCCTCTTACCTTCCACGATATCAAGGAGACCAAGGAAGTCTTCTACCTCAAGCTCAAGACGATGTACCACGCTCGTATCGCCTACCCTGACAAGAAGAAGTAAGCCCCTCTCCCATGCGATCCCCCATCTTCCTCATAGGCTTCATGGGCTCGGGCAAGAGCACCGTGGGGCGACATCTAGCCGATCATCTTGGCTTCCGCTTCATAGACACCGACGTCTTCATCGAGACTAGGTTCAGGGAGCGAATCACCGATATCTTCGCTCGGTATGGTGAGGAGACCTTCAGACGAAGGGAGCGTATGGCGATCGAGGAACTCATGAGCATGCCCGAGACGATCTTCGCTACCGGCGGAGGGCTT
Source organism: Porphyromonas sp. oral taxon 278 str. W7784 (assembly GCF_000467855.2). Classification (GTDB taxonomy): domain Bacteria; phylum Bacteroidota; class Bacteroidia; order Bacteroidales; family Porphyromonadaceae; genus Porphyromonas. The sequence continues at coordinate 259,207 of NZ_KI259258.1, read as the reverse complement.
CCCTGCCAAGGAGACACGATGGACCTCCTACTCGAAGCCGGCCATACCATCTATCTCCGTGGGTCAGCGCCCGTGCTTGCCTCCCGTCTGGAGCTCTGTAAGCGCACCCGCCCGACCATCCGAGATAAGAGCGGGGACGAACTATTGGACTTCGTCAAGCAGAGCTTAGAGCGCCGAGCTCCGATCTATAGCCGAGCACATGCGGTCTACGACATCGACGAAGTCGACACCGTAGCCAAAGAGCGTCTCCTAGCCGAGGAGATCGCCCGTAGCCTCGACCTCGGGTAACCCCCATCCAGCACCCTCCCTACCAACCGGATACAATAGAAGAGCGCCGAGAAGCAGTCTACTGCTTCTCGGCGCTCTTCTTTGTAGTAAGTGACTCCGACAGGATTCAAACCTGTAACCTTCTGATCCGTAGTCAGATGCTCTATTCAGTTGAGCTACGGAGCCATACTCCATCATCCTTCTTCCCAGTCTCCAGCTAGTGACTCCGACAGGATTCAAACCTGTAACCTTCTGATCCGTAGTCAGATGCTCTATTCAGTTGAGCTACGGAGCCCTAGTTGCCAAGAGGGTGCCTTGGATGATTTCGCTTGCAAAAGTATGCTTTTTTTCTTTACCAGCCAAATGCTGAGCAAGGACGGTGGCAGAAGGCGGGAAATTACGGATGATTTCCCCGCCCTTCGATATACTCTAGGGGGAGGAAAAGCAAAGGGGAAACGCCCCAACTAACCACCACATTTTTAGCAGTATACCCCAAGAACGGGAAGTGCCTGCACAGAGCCTCTATTGAGCACCTTCGGGTAGGGACAAAATAAAAACTACGGTAGATCGCAAGTGAAACCTACTGTAGTTTTTTTCGACGACCTACCATAGGTCGCTAATGAGGGTCTCCCGACGCCCTTCCCTTTGCGTGGTGGGAGCGAGGCCGTAGAGCCATCCGATCATCTCCTGCCAGCCCCGTGAACTAAGCAGAGAGTATGAGAGGAAAGGAAAAGGGGAAGGACGACGGAAGGAAAAGACGGAAGGGACAGGGGCATATACAAAAAGAGCGAGGAGCAGATCATCTATCGTGATCTACTCCTCGATGGTGGTCAGCATCATCAGCTGTCAGAGCGGAAGACGGGGCTCAAACCCGCGACCCTTAGCTTGGAAGGCTAATGCTCTATCAACTGAGCTACTTCCGCATTCCTTATTGGAAGCAATTGTTTGGTGGGCAGTGATGGATTCGAACCACCGAAGGCGTAAGCCAGCTGAGTTACAGTCAGCCCCATTTGGCCACTCTGGTAACTGCCCATTCCGTTTCTTTGCAGTGCAAAGGTACGAACTATTTGTGAACTGTGCAAATGGGACGGCACATTTTCAGCGCAGTCTCTGCTGCTTCGGCACCCTTATTGCCTAGGCGTCCGCCTGCACGCTCCTCTGCCTGCTCGATCGTTTCGGTCGTTAGGACGCCGAAGATGACAGGGGCAGGGATCGCTCGGAGCCCTGGTACAGAGGTCGCATTCAGCTGGGAGAGTCCGAAGGTCACCCCCTGACAGATGTAGTCGAAGTGGGGCGTATCTCCACGGACGACACAGCCGATGGCGATGACGGCATTCACCGTAGGATCCTCGAGCAAGCGTGCCGAAGCGTTCACCAGTTCGAAAGCACCTGGCACACGGAAGACAGTGACCTTCTTCGTCTGCTGACGGCGGAGCACTTCGAGCGCTCCCTCCAGCAGAGGTTCGGTGATATTATAGTTCCACTCCGCCACAGCGATGCCTATGTGTAGGCCTTCACCTGAGGGGACTTCGCTGTGGTAGGAGGAGGAGATATGGTCGATGGTCGACATAGCTAATTCTGTGTAGGGGCTAGCGATTACTTACCCTGAGCTGCCTGAGCACGCACCAGATCAGCCTCTACCGTCTCAGCTTCGGGAGCGGTGTAGTACTTCGTCTTGACTTCGTTGTACAGAGCGATCGCCTTGTCATACTTGCCCTGCTTCTCATAGACGTGACCAGCCTTGATGAGGCAGCTAGGGGAGATGGCTTCATTGTTAGCCTGCTTAGCTGCCGTCTCGTAGGCCTTCACAGCATCGTCGAGCTTACCGAGCTGGACGTAGCAGTCGCCGATGATACGCTGGATCGAAGGAGCGACGACAGCTTCGTCGGAGGAGAACTTCTTCAGCTCCGTGAGGGCTTCCTGATACTTCCCCATATCGTAGAGGCAGATACCGCTGTAGGCATGAGCGAGGTTCGCCGCATCAGTGCCCGAGAAGTTCTTAGCGATCGCCTCGAAGCCCTGCGTGCCAGCACCCTGGCCCTTGAGGGCAAGGCTGTCCTGACCGAGCATGAAGCTATCTTCGGCGACGAACATCTGTGCCGTAGCCTTCTCACTCTTAGGGATCGTCACGAAGCGATGGTAAGCGAAGAAGCCTAAGGCGATGACCAGAAGGGCTGCCACTGCGATGATGATCTTCTTGCCGTGACGCTCGAAGAAGAGTTCACCCTTGAGTACCTGTTCGTCGATCGTGTCTAGGGTATCGTGCTCACGATGCTCTTGATGTGCCATACGTATTTATCTATTTTTTTGTTGGTTATTCTATTCAATCAGTGGGGCAAAGATACGATTTTCCGAGGAACTACGTGCAGTAATCCCTCCTCGGAGCGGGGCGAAGGAAGGAGAGCCCCACAGCCTGAGATTCACCCCCATCTCTGAGGTGCGAACCCTAGGGGCTCAAGGGCTGTGAAGCACCCCCTAGAATGAGGCTTTCTCTCGAAGGCGTATTCTCGAAAATCAGACCATCCCACAGCCCGCATAAACAGAGGCTTTCGAGAGGCCCCAAAAACGACCTACGGTAGGTCGTCGAAA
>NZ_KI259258.1:215583-256251 GCF_000467855.2 Porphyromonas sp. oral taxon 278 str. W7784 | reverse complement strand
GTAGGTCGCATCGACGACCTACCGTAGGTCGTCCGACGAGGGTACAGAGAAGCCCCTCATGAGTCGCTTGATGGACGGCTCATGAGGGGCTCGACTTACCCGTAGAGGGTGTAGGGATGATTTCGCCCTAGAAGCGTAGCCCTACCCCGAGGTAGAAGGAGGCATTCTTCAGGCTCTCTGCATCGGCCTTCTTCTTATAGATATTGGTAAGACCGATATCGGAGCCGAGGCGTACGTAGAAGCTACTCAGCGAGAGAGCGACCGAAGCATTCACGCCCGTTTCGAAGCGACGGAAGCCTTCGTTCTCGAGGTTCTTCAGCACATCGTTGAAGGAGGATTTGCTGGAGATCCCGTAGGAGAAGGAGGGACCAGCTTCGACGGAGATAGCGACTACATTGCCTAGCCCAGCACGCAGACCGAGGTTGACGGGCACGCTGAGGTAGTTGAGCGTAGCTACGCGGTCACCGACCTTGCTCCCATTCTGCTGGAAAGCAAGACCTGGGGCGAAGTAGAGCGGGCCGAGCAGGCTGAACTCCACAGCACCTGCGACACGGAAGCCCGAGCGCATCTTGTAGTCCTTGACTGAGAGGCCCTTCGAATTGTTGACGATGTGTGTCGAGAAGTTGCCCGCAACTTCGACACGTGGATGGATGCCCTGTGCCTGTACTTGAGTCACTGCGCCTACACTGAGGAGGGCGATCAGGGCATAGACGAACTTCTTCATGATCATGTGTTGCTTTGAGTTGTTGATTCTGTGAGAAGAGTTTGCGTTAGAGCAGGTAACTTGCATACTAATGACATAACGCTACGGGGTGACGCTCTTGTATCATCCCTGTAGCTCGGGAGGGTGAGGCTCCAGTCCCTAACGACGGGAGCGGCTACGCTTAGTGCGGTCCTTATCTTTATACTTATCGAAGGCGCCTTCTCCTGATCGAGCGCCTCCCTTGCGGTGTGGTTTACGTTCGGAATCGAAGCCACCTGCCGAGCGCTTCGGACGACGCTCCTTGCGCCCCGAGCCTTCGGAGCCCAAAGCATCAGCGTAGTCTACGGCGATACGACGGCCATCGACTTCGTAGCTACTCATCGAGCGAATGACCTCCTGAGCGTCAGCCTCTTCGACCTCGAAGAAGGAGAAGCGAGGTAGGAGATCAATCTTGCCGATCTTCACACGTCCGGGGACGCACTTGTTGATGAGTTCGATGAGCTTGTTGGGGAACATTCGGTCGAGCTTCCCAAAGTTGATGAAGAGACGCTTCATCCCTTCTTCGGCTACAGCATTACGCTTGTCTCGCTTCTTACCCTCCTTGGGTTCGCTTGGCAGACGTCCCTTGTCGTCGGCTTCCTCGATCACCTCCTCACTCTCGTAGTAGTCCAGCAGGCGACGGTGCTCGAGGAGCATGAGACGGCGCACGAGCTCCTCACGGTCGATCCAGTCGAGCTTGCGCACCAGGTCGGGCAGGACCGTATCGAGTGTCGTGTCGTCCGTCAGCTCTACACGCTCGATACGATCGGCCAGGTGGAAGAGCTGCTTCTGGCAGATCTCGCTCCCGGAGGGTAGCTGCTTACGCTCGATCGTGGCGTGGGAGATGCGCTCGATATCACGGAGGCGTCCACGCTCACGGCTATGACAGATAGCGATGGAGATACCCAGCTTACCAGCACGGGCAGTACGTCCACTACGGTGGGTGTAGCTCTCTATATCGTCGGGAAGACCATAGTGGATGACGTGCGTCAGGTCATTGACATCCAGACCACGAGCAGCCACGTCGGTAGCGACGAGGAGCTGTAGATTGCGGATGCGGAACTTCTGCATCACATAGTCACGCTGTGCCTGCGATAGCTCGCCATGCAGAGCATCGGCATTGTAGCCATCACGGATGAGCTGGTCGGCGATCTCCTGCGTCTCCTTGCGAGTACGGCAGAAGATGATCCCATAGATATCAGGGTAGTAGTCGGCGATACGCTTCAGGGCAAGATACTTGTGCCGAGCGGAGACGACGTAGTAGTAGTGACGGATGTTCTTGTTGCCTTCGTTCTTCGTCCCGACGATGATCTCCTTAGGTTCGTGCATGTAGGAGGCAGCGATGGAGCTGATCTCTCGGGGCATGGTAGCGGAGAAGAGTAGGAGATGGCGCTCACGAGGCACCTGTGAGAGGATCGTCTGCAGACTCTCGGAGAATCCCATGGTGAGCATCTCATCGGCTTCGTCGAGGACCACCGTCTCGATGGCGTCGAGACTAGCAGCACCTCGCTCCATGAGGTCTATGAGGCGACCGGGGGTAGCCACGATGACCTCCACCCCACGACGCAGGGTGCGGATCTGTGCTTCTATAGAGGAGCCCCCGTAGACGGGGAGGATACGTACCGTAGGCTGGTACTTGCTGTAGGCGGTGAGATCGTCGGCGATCTGTAGGCACAGCTCACGAGTGGGACAGAGCACGAGGGCACGGGGCACACCCGTCGCTCCACCCGAGGAGCTGAGGCTTCGCTCTACGTTCTGCAGGAGGGGGAGGCCAAAGGCAGCGGTCTTCCCCGTCCCTGTCTGTGCTAGGGCGATGAGGTCAATAGGTTCGCCTAGGAGGTAGGGGATCACAGCCTCCTGCACAGGCATGGGCTGCTGATAGCCGAGCTCTGCTACGGCACGGCAGATAGGGGCACTGACCCCTAGTTCTTCGAATGTCATCTAATGTACTTTGCTCTCCTCACCCCAGCCCTTGGTGAGGGTGGGTGGTGAGGGGTGTATACTCCGCTGAAGTCCATCAGACCGACCTCCTGGGGGCATACCATGAATAATGAAAAGGATGAGTCCCCCGCTCTACGCCTCTCCCGAGACGCACCGAGGGTACTCTGATGAGAGACTAAGCAGGACCAGCTACTTCGTCTCGGGAGTGACGAGCTCACGGCTCTTATCTCCGAGGTAGCCTCCGTGGTGACGGAGGGAATAGTCCTGATAGGTGAAGCCGATGCGCTGCATCACACTCACCACGAGGAGGTCACCCAGCACCGTCATCACGGTCGTACTGGTCGTCGGGGTAAGCCCTAGCGGGCAGACTTCGGGAGGATTGCCCGTGGAGAGGGTGACCTCTACAAGCTCTGAGAGCGGGCTCCCTGTATTCCCTGTGATGAGGATGAAGGGGAGCGTAGGATACATGCGGCGCGCGAGAGCGACGAGCTCGAGCACCTCACGTGTCTTGCCCGAATTGCTGATCAGGAGCATCAGGTCATCGGCACAGACCATCCCCAGGTCACCGTGCTGGGCTTCGCTGGGGTGCAGGAAGTAAGCGGGCGTACCCGTGGAGCTGAAGGTCGTAGCGATGTTGTGGGCGATCTGTCCAGCCTTGCCCATCCCCGAGGTGATGAGACGCCCCCCCTTCTGATGGACACGATCCAGAATCAAGGAGATAGCTGCTTCGTAGTCGTTGGTGGCGGGGATAGAGCGGAGTGCATCGACCTCGGCGGCGAGGATCTCCGGGATGGTATATTGCTTAGACATGTCGCTTGAGGGCAAAACGTTTTCTCGTAGACAAAGATACACTATTCCGACGAGAGCATCTCTGGCGGACTTCTTAGCCGAGGGATAAGGCGCTCGCCCGTCGGTGATCGGCCTTCCCCACCGAGGGGCAAAAAGCGGAAATCTATCAGGGAAGAAAAGCCACGATGAAGGGCGACTTCTCAAGGGGTGTTTCCACGGGAGAACGAGGCGTTTCTCCAGCCCTCCTTTCCCCTCACCACAAGAGGGGTCAAGAACGGGTAGGTCGTCGATACGACCCACGGTAGGTCGCAAGTGAAACCTACTGTAGGTTTTTTCGACGACCTACCGTAGGGTCCTTTTTGGGGGCTTCTAAGCCCCTTATCCAGCGGGGCAGATCGTCCCTCGATTTTGGTAGGGTCTTCCCTAGCTCGGAGCTACGAATGCCGAGGATGCACTAACTTTGGGCACAGAAAGAAATAGTACCCTCATACAGACAGCATAAGCAAGCGATGAACCAACTCGATCTATTCCTCGGAGGAGGTATCCTCCTCTTTGCCCTCGGCGGGCTCTTTGGTGGTGCCGTACGACGTGTCATCCAGATAGCCGCCCTGATCATCGCCTTCCGTGAGGCGTGGCGCTTAGCCCCGTGGATCGAGAGCCTCTTCGGCGGAGGCGACGGGCAGAGCATCGGGGGCTGGGGCTTCATCATCCCCCTGATCTCCTTCGCCCTTATCTATATGGCTATCCGTATGGTGGGGAGCTGGTTCAGTTCGCTCACCAAGGGGACATTCCTCTTCGTCCTCGACAGGATCATCGGGCTCGCTCTAGGCCTACTCGTCGGGGTCTACCTCCTGGGCTACGGCTGTCTGCTCATCGAAGGGATCTTCCCCACAGTGCCCTACGACGCAGCGAGCGGCACGCCTCCCTCGGCACGTCAGAGCTCCTACCTCTATCCTCGGCTTATCAGTTCGGTCGACGACATCCGCCGTGTGAAGACCGTCCTCTTCGGTGGGGACGAAGCTCAGGACTCCGTACCGGTGACTCCCGAACCCGTGCTCCCCGCCACACCTGCGCCCGAACCCGTAAAGCCTCGGACGACAGGGCCCAAGGCCTCCAGCCCAGCGACCCGTCCCGCTAAGCAGAAGGCACCGGCCTCTCGCTCGCACAAGCCTTCGACACCCGCATCTCACACCTCCAAGTCTACCCGCAAGTGATCGACCCATTAGCCCTCATCCACCGATACTACCAGCCAGGGAGCGACATCGAGCGCGTCCTGCGTCTCCACTCCGAGGACGTCACAGGGCTTGCCCTAGAGCTCCTCGACGCTCACCCCGAGATAAAGCTCGACCGCACCTTCGTCGCTGAGGCTGCCATGCTCCACGACATCGGGATCTTCCAGACCAATGCTCCCGACATCTACTGCACAGGCGAGGCGCCCTACATCCTACACGGCTTCCTCGGGGCAGAACTCCTACGTAGCCTAGGCCTACCACGCCATGCGCACGTAGCCGAGCGACATACCGGTAGCGGTCTTACCCCTGAGGAGATCCAGAATCGAGGCATCCCCCTTCCCCCTGGGATCTATACGCCCGTGAGCGCCGAAGAGGAGCTGATCTGCTATGCCGACAAGTTCTTCTCTAAGACCAAGCTCGGCCAGAAGAAAAGCCTCGACAAGGTGCGTAGTGGCTTCGCCAAGCACGGCGAGGCTGCCCTTCGTCGCTTCGATAAGCTCCACGAGAAGTATGGGCTTTAGTCTCAAGGCTATTCCCTAGATTTTCCTATTTTTGCACTGCATAAACTGAGCAAACATTTCTAAATAAATATCTATGGCTACTACAGCAGACTTCCGTAATGGTATGTGCCTCGACATCGATGGGCAGTACTACTTCATCGTCGAATTCCTCCACGTCAAGCCTGGTAAGGGTCCAGCTTTCGTTCGCTCCAAACTCAAGAACGTGGCTACAGGTCGTGTCATCGACAAGACGTGGAATAGCGGCGTGAAGGTCGAAGAAGTTCGCATCGAGCGTCGCCCCTACCAGTATCTCTACAAGGATGAGATGGGGCTCAACTTCATGCACCCTGAGACCTTCGAGCAGATCTCCATCCCCGAAGCTGTCATCGACGGAGTTCAGTTCCTCAAGGAAGGGGACACTGTCGAGGCTATGGTCCACGCAGCCTCTGAGACGGTGCTGACCTGCGAGCTCCCTGCTCACGTAGACCTTCGTGTCACCTATACCGAACCAGGCCTCAAGGGCGACACCGCTACCAACACCCTCAAGCCTGCTACCGTCGAGACCGGTGCAGAAGTTCGCGTACCCCTCTTCATCAGCGAAGGCGAACTAATCACCATCGACACCCGCAACGGTGCCTACATCGGCCGAGTGAAGGAAGCATAAGCTCGCCCTCCACAAGCTAAAGAAAAGCCCCCGCCCCGATATCTCCGGTGAGATGTCGGGGCGGGGGCTTTTGTATCTAGGGGGTAGGTAAGAGGGCGTAGCTTTAGGGCAAAGCATGATCTACCTTAGTGATCGGTAGGAGTTCTCTTGGTGGAAAGGGGCACCTTACTACAGAGGGAGGTACCGCTTATCTTAGGCGCAGAGGCTCCTTCGCTATAGTGCCAGGTGATTCTTACCCGAGGAGCGAGGTGAGGTGCTCGGCATAAGCCTCCCAGTCGGTGATGGTATGGCGTGCTACTCCACTCTCTATCGCAGCCCGAGCTACAGCCGTAGAGACTTCGACGATGAGGCGACGGTCGACGGGCTTAGGGATGAAGTACTCTGGACCAAAGGCAAGCTCCTTAGCTCCATATGCCTGACATACGTAGTCGGGGACGGGTTGCTTGGCCAGCGCTGCTATGGCACGAGTAGCGGCAAGCTCCATCTCTCCATTGATCGCTGTGGCATGAGTGTCGAGTGCTCCACGGAAGATATAGGGGAAGGCAAGGACATTGTTGATCTGATTGGGGTAATCCGTTCGCCCTGTACTCATAAGCACTTCGGGACAAGCAGCCTTTGCTTCCTCGTACGATATCTCTGGAGTGGGATTAGCTAGTGCGAAGATGATCGGCCGATCAGCCATCGTCTTCACCATCTCCCCTGTGACCATACCGCCCTTCGATAGTCCGACGAAGACATCTGCACCGACGAGCGCTTCCTGAAGTGTCGTGAGTCCTTCGTCCTTAGTAGCGAACTCCCGCTTCATCTCGTTGAGATCGGTGCGGGAAGCACGGATGACTCCCTTCGAGTCCGTCATCACTATGTGCTCGCGCTTAGCGCCCAGTGCGCAGTAGAGGCGAGCACAAGCGATCGCCGCTGCACCTGCACCCGAGATCACGATACGTACATCCCCTATAGACTTACCTGCTAGCTCCAGGGCGTTCACCAGGCCAGCACCCGAGATGATGGCCGTACCGTGCTGGTCGTCGTGCATGACAGGGATGGGAAGTTCGGCCTTGAGTCGGCGCTCGATCTCAAAGCATTCGGGTGCCTTGATGTCCTCCAGATTGATCGCTCCAAAGGTAGGTGAGATAGCCTTGACCGCAGAGATGAAGGCCTCTGGATCCGTAGCGTCGACCTCAATATCAAAAGCATCGATCCCCGAATAGATCTTGAAGAGGAGTGCCTTACCCTCCATGACGGGCTTACTTGCCTCAGCACCGATGTTGCCCAGACCGAGGACGGCAGTACCATTAGAGATCACCCCCACGAGGTTCCCCTTACTCGTATAGCGATACGCATCGGCAGGGCGCTCGGCGATAGCTAGGCACGGCTCGGCGACACCAGGCGAATAGGCCAGCGATAAGTCGTAAGCTGTGGCATAAGGCTTCGTAGGAATGATAGCGATCTTGCCGGGGCGACCTTCTTCGTGGTAGCGTAATGCGGCTTCTCGGGTGATCTTGGTGGGCATATGTTTCGGGTAAATAAGAATAATTGTACTTGCGAGACTACAACAAGCGAGGCGCACGAATGTTCCCCGCTTCATATAGCGACAAGCGAATCAATGGGAAGACAAATGGATCGGTACGGGAAGTAAGGCTCTTCCCCACCCCTTCTCCCTACTCTGATGCAGGGTGATCGATGAGGAACTTACGTGTGATCTCCAGCAGAGTATCAGCCAGTAGCTGTCGCCCTGCCTTGGTACTAAAGTCGATACCACAGAAGGTCGAGCGCTTACCTCGCAGCAGGATGTAGTACAGTCCTCCCGTAAGGACGGCAAAGAGCGCCTCTGGCATGATCCGCTTCTCATCGATAAGCTTAGTGAAGCCTGGTAAGAACTCCGTCAACGTATCCTCACGTCTACGGGCACTCTTGCGGGTGAGCGCACTATCTTCGTACATCTCCCACACCATGATCGACTGCATATCCTTGTTCTTATATATCGCATCGATGAAGCGAGTAATGAGATCTGTGAAGAAGGCTTCTGAGGTAGCGTACTGCTCGGCATCGAGTCCGATATGGTCGTTGAGGAAGAAATCGAACTGCGAAGTATAGGCACGCACGAGCCCTTCGTCCGTCTTGTAGCGTCGCTCCAGCACGATGACGTCAGTCTTAGATACCTTAGACACCTCCTTGATTGTGACCGAGGAGACGCCCTTCTCCTCGATAATATGAGCGATAGCATCCATCACATCACGCTCGATCTGACGTGCTGTTCGTCTTCCTGAATATCTTCTTTTGTACATACTAGATTAGAGTTGGCTCTGCATCTTCTTTTTGCAAGATAAGGAAATCCCGAAAGATAAGGACTTATCTCCCGAGATTTCCTGTAGGATTAGATGCTGGAGTGAATGAGATGACGGCCATCAGCGCCCCGAGTATTGGGTAGGCTCGAGCCTCATGACGGCTCATCTACAAGGAGCTAGACTGAAGTCTCTCCGCCCCTTACCCGTCCCGCCCTCCTCCATCCAAGGAGACCAAGGGCGGAGGGACAGCTAAGAGAAGACTAGAGGAATCGTACCTTGCCCGAAGACATCTCGTAGACGGCGCCACAGATCTTGATCTTCCCCTCAGCTTCTAGCTTCTTGAGGATCGGACTATCTCTGCGAATCTCGTCCATCGTCTGCAGGACATTCTCCTGCACTACGGCATCGCCAAAGGCCTTATTCGAATAGGTACGCTCGCCGTCATACTTTGTCGCATCCACCGAAGGCTTGATCTCCTTCATCAGCGACGTGATATTGCCCAGCTCTACGCCCTTGATCGCCGCCTTGACAGCGCCACAGTCTTCGTGACCCAGCACCAGGATCACCTTCGATCCCGATACATCGCAGGCGTATTCTAAGCTAGCGAGCATGTAAGCACCAGCCACATTGCCCGCCACTCGGCCGACAAAGAGGTCGCCGACGCCCTTGTCGAAGATATATTCTACGGGCACACGGCTGTCGATACACGATAGGACGATCGCTTCTGGGAATTGTCCCTCGAGGCTTGCCACGGACTGAGACTTGAGATCACGGGCCATCGGCTTGCCCGCTACGTAGCGCTCGTTGCCCGCTTTCAGGCTTTCGAGCACCGCATCGGGCGTCAGTCGGGCTTGCTCTTCTCCGGTAAGCACCTGGGAGATCGGTGTAGTCGAGTCGGTAGTCACCGTATCGGTGGACTTCTGTTCGCTCTGACCAGCGCATGAGGCTAGCATGAGCAGGGCTGCGGAGAGCACAAAGATCTTCTTCATAAGTTTCTCTTTAGTTAGTGATGAATAATTGAATCTTGTACCCGTTAAGGGTTTTTATCTCCGCTTTTTCTGATACTCTGTCGATAGCCGAATTTAAAAACTCCTCGCTCAAAAATAACAATTTTATTCATATATCCTAGCAGCATTGCTCTGATCTAAGGGAAACGCCTCAGCCGTATCCTGATAATTCCTCCGCCATTACAGGAGAAACCAGTCTCTGATACCCGTAGATGCGCTGTAGCCCCAGGGAAGGATCACGACGCTCCGTGACTCATCCCCGAGGCTACGACTAATAAAAACCCGCACAGCTAGACCAGCCTCCAGGCTGATCTATCGAGAACGAGTGAGCCAAGTGCCCACTAGCTCCTCTTCGTCGGCATACGAACAGACCGACTATTTCCCTTCTCGCACGTAGGCACGAGCCGACTTGTACCTCCGAGCTTCCATATGCTTCTGCTCCGACCACAGGAAGAGCGTGTCGCTTTTGATCTCATAGTAGTAATCATAGACTCGATTGGTGATCTTCAACCAATCGCCCTGGACGAAGAACATAAGGCGATCGCTACCCTCGGTATAGTAGAATTGGCGTCCACCTCCAGCGAAGGTGAAGCCCCGACACGAGCCATCCGCGAGAAACTCTACGAACCGATCCTTCGGATGAGTCGTCTCGCCCTCCTTCTCTACGGCATACCAGCCACCGACGAGACGAGGATCCCGCTCCTTCTTCGACAGATCGGGGATCTTCTCTTCGCAAGAGACGAGTGCGAAGACGAGCGACAGCACGAGGAAGATCACGACAGATCTGACGAAGTCTCGCTTCATCGCACACACGATTCTAAGAGTTCGTATCCCTGTCATAAGTATAAGCCTCTCTATGTCTTCGTGCAAGCATGTCCTCCTTGTCCGACCAAAGGTAAAGACGATGCTGATTGATCTCGTAATAGTATCGCTCAGCCCAGCCCGTATACTCAAAGGTCAAGGGAGAGGTGACGATGAAAAGCTGATTCGCTTCCTCGGTATAATACCGGTCTCTACTCTTGGGATAAGTCAGACCAATGCAATAGCCGCTGTCCTTGAACTTGATCGTCTCCGACACTGGGAAGGAAACATCTCCACCCTTTTCAATAAGTCGCCAAGTTCCCACCAAGCGAGGATCTCGCTCCTTCTTATCCAGGTCAAAGGTCTCCTGCCTGCAAGACGCAAGCCCGACACTAAAGAAGAGCACAAGCAGAAATGCTACAGATACGAATAAGTCACTTTTCATAACGCCTGAAGTCTAAGATTTGGGAGCCTTGATATACGCCGTCGCAGCCTGATACTTCCGGGCAAGCATATCAGCCTTACTTGACCAAAGGTAGAACTTATCTTTCTCAACCAAGTAATAGTATTCGTGAGCCCAGCCAGAATACTTAAATCCCGGAGCAGGGTTGACGATAAAGAGGTGATTGTCCTCCTCGGTATAGAAGAAATCCCAACTCCCTGAATAGGCGAAACTAATACAATAACCAGGTAGTTTGAACTCTAAAGTTCGCACTTCCGAAGGGAGGGTATCCTCATCTTCTTCGACACGAGTCCACTGCCCAAGAAGGCGAGGATCACGCTCCTTCTTCGACAGATCGGGTATCTCCTCCCTGCAGGAGGCCAGCCCAATGCTAAAGAACAGGCCGAGAAGAAGAAGTACTGAGATGAAGAAGTTCCTTCTCATAACGCTAATCTTTTAGGGTTGCGGAGTCTTCGTATAAGTCCGTCCAATCTTATACCTACGGGCAAGCATATCACTCTCCCCCGCCCAAGTATGAAGTTTATCACCTTCAAACACGTAGAATCTATTGTATATCCGGTTGTTTAACTTGGGCCAATCGCCATAGACAAAGATAAAGAGACGGTAATCCTCCTCGGTATAAAAGAGGCGTTTACCTCCTGGATAGTTAAAGCCAGTACAAGAACCATCAGCCTTAAACTCCAGAACATTAAAGCCCGGATCAAGATTTATCCCCTCCTGCTTGATAAGATACCAAGTGCCTATCAGGCGAGGATCCCGCTCTTTCTTGCTAAAGTCGGGCGCCTCCTGCTTACAGGAGGCTAACCCGACATAGAAGAACAGGCCAAGAAAGAGTAATACTGGGGTGAAGAAGTTCCTTTTCATTGCACCTGCAGGCTAAGGTTTAGAAGTCCTAGTATAAGCTAGAGCATGCTTATATTGACGTGCAAGCATCTCGTCCTTGGATAACCAAAGATAGAGAGTATCTCGCTCAATCAGGTAATACTCCTCGTAAGTTCGATTGGATAGCTTTAGTCCTTCACCATAGACAAAGAGATAGAGCTGATGATTTTCTTTGGTGTAGAACAGTCGTTTACCGCCAGGATAGCTGAAGCCAACACACGAACCATCGGCCTTAAACTCGATATGCTTGGTTTTAGGAGAAAATGAAGCATCCTTATTTTCTAAACTCCACGCTCCTATTAGGCGAGGATCACGCTCCTTCTTTGACAAATCGGGAGCTCCCTCTCCACAAGAGACAAGCCCGATACTAAAGAATAAGCCGAGAAGGAGCAATACTGAGGTGAAGAAATTCCTTTTCATTGCACGTTTGGTTTAGTTAATATTCTCTACGGCAAATATAGGAACAAGGTTCATTATATCAAAATAATTCGGATATTTTATTTTATTTAACTATAAATCAACCACATATAAACATAGTAAATCAATAAAACAACAATCAAAACTAGCCATAATCGGCTCTCGTAATCATCACACTCCCCTACCTCACGGCAGTGGATGGGCGGGAAGCTTCATAGAGAAGCCTACTGAAATATCAGGTAATCGGAGCGCCCACTACAGGTAAAGACAAGCGCCCGCTACAGGTAAAGCCGTGGACCTCTTCAGGCTAGGCGCCGGAGGTATACAAAAAGCGGAGCCCCACCCGAGAGGTAATTGACCTCGTCGGATAGAGCTCCTGCTATGCGTTGGAATAGTACGCTCTAGAGCGACTACTTTACCTTAGCTACAATCGCCTTGAAAGCTTCGGGGTGATTGACAGCGAGGTCAGCGAGGACCTTGCGGTTGATCTCGATGCCCTGAGCGTGAAGAGCGCCCATGAGACGTGAGTAGGAGAGACCTTCGAGACGTGCAGCGGCGTTGATACGCTGTATCCAAAGTGCACGGAAGTTACGCTTCTTGTTCTTGCGATCACGGAAAGCGTAGGTGAGTCCCTTCTCCCAAGTATTCTTGGCGACTGTCCAAACATTCTTGCGAGCACCGTAGTACCCACGCGTGAGCTTAAGGATGCGCTTGCGCTTAGCGCGAGAAGCTACATGATTGACTGATCTTGGCATGATGTTTCTTCTTTGTGATTGGTAGCGACCATACCGTAGGGGCGAGCCCCGTGGGCTGGTACTTGGCTTGGCTTACCTCTCTGTTACTGAATAATCGTTGTGCAAACTTGCCGTTTAGCGAAGGCGGAGGAGTTCCTTTACTTCGCGTACGTCCACCTTGTCCACAGTAGTGAAGTAGGTGAGGTTACGCTTTTGCTTCTTCGTCTTCTTCGTGAGGATGTGACTCTTGAAGGCATGTTTGCGCTTGATCTTCCCAGAGCCAGTGAGCGCGAAACGCTTCTTAGCGCTGGAGTTTGTCTTCAGCTTAGGCATTTTCTTTTTGTTTATATGAGTTATTTACTGACCCAACTCCACTGACGCAGCCTATGCGCGAGGTGCTGGGATGGGGTTGCTTGTTATTCGGCAGCGGTATCTTCGCTCTGCTCTTCACGCTGAGCCTTGTCCTTCTTAGCCGATGGAGCGGGGGTAGCCACCTTCTTAGGGGCGAGCATGATAGTCATGCGCTTCCCCTCAAGTACGGGCATACTCTCGACGCGTCCATAGTCTTCGAGGTCGTTAGCAAAGCGAAGTAGGAGCACTTCACCCTGATCTTTGAAGAGGATAGAGCGACCACGGAAGAAGACATAAGCCTTGACCTTCGAGCCTTCACTAAGGAAACCCTTAGCGTGCTTCAGCTTGAAGTTGTAGTCATGATCGTCAGTCTGGGGACCGAATCTGATCTCCTTGACGACGACTTTCACGCTCTTAGCCTTCTGTTCCTTCTGCTTTTTCTTCAGCTGGAAGATGAACTTCTGATAGTCTACGATGCGACATACTGGAGGGTTGACATTGGGAGAGATCTCTACGAGGTCAAGCTCTTGGTCATTTGCGATACGAAGAGCCTGCTGTATCGTGTACACCCCTTGCTCTACATTGTCCCCGACGAGTCGGACTTCCTTGACTCGGATAGCCTCGTTCGTGCGGTACTGGAACTTTTGTTTGTTGTCTACTGCCATTCAGTATTATTGATTGTATCCTATCACTGAAGTCCTCTACTGCTGTTCAGCATGCCAGGCATTGAGCTGACGCTGGACTTCTGCCGTGATTTGCTCGGCAAAGGTAGCGATTTTTACCGAACCCTTATCACCTTCACCTTGCACACGCACAGAGACTTCGCCGTTCTCGGCTTCCTTTTCACCTACGATGAGCATGTAGGGAATGCGCTTGAGCTCATTGTCACGTATCTTTCGACCGATCTTCTCATTGCGATCGTCTACCTGAGTACGGATATCCTGGGCGTTGAGCTTAGCTGCTACCTGGTGCGCATAGTCGTTGAACTTCTCACTGATCGGCAGTATGACGACCTGGTCTGGTGTGAGCCAGAGAGGGAAGTGACCTGCGGTGTGCTCGATGAGTACGGCCACAAAGCGCTCCATGGAACCGAAGGGAGCTCGGTGGATCATCACAGGGCGATGCTTCTTATTATCTGCTCCCGTATATTCGAGGTCGAAGCGCTCGGGGAGATTGTAGTCTACCTGGATCGTACCAAGCTGCCAGCGACGGCCGAGGGCATCCTTGACCATGAAGTCAAGCTTTGGTCCGTAGAAGGCCGCTTCACCATATTCGATCTTAGCTGGCAGTCCCTTCTCGGCGCAAGCTTCGATGATGGCTTGCTCGGCACGTTCCCAATTCTCCTCGCTACCGATATACTTGTCTCGGTTTACCTGGTCACGCAGGGAGATCTGAGCCTCAAAGCTCTCGAAGTTGAGCGCCTTGAAGATGATGAAGATGATATCCATCACCTTGCAGAACTCTTCCTTGATCTGGTCGGGACGGCAGAATAGGTGCGCATCATCCTGCGTGAAGCCTCGGACGCGCGTCAGACCGTGGAGCTCACCACTCTGCTCGTAGCGGTAGACTGTACCAAATTCGGCCAGTCGCTGTGGGAGATCTCGGTACGAATGAGGGCCAATGGCCTTGAAGATCTCACAGTGGTGGGGGCAGTTCATCGGCTTGAGCATGAACTCTTCTCCCTCTTGTGGCGTAGTGATGGGACGGAAGGAGTCTGCCCCATACTTCGCCCAGTGACCCGACGTGACATATAGTTGCTTCGAGCCGATATGGGGAGAGATGACCTGCTGATAGCCAAATTCCTTCTGAATCTGCTTGAGGAAGTCCTCGAGTCTCAGGCGAAGCTGGGTGCCACGTGGTAGCCAAAGAGGGAGGCCTGAGCCTACATTCTGGGAGAAAGCAAAGAGACCAAGCTCCTTGCCTATCTTGCGATGGTCACGCTTCTTTGCTTCTTCGAGGAGGGTGAGATACTCATCGAGCATCTTCTTCTTCGGGAAGGTGATCCCGTAGAGACGGGTCAGCTGCTTGCGCTTCTCATCGCCACGCCAGTAGGCACCGGCCACACTCAGCAGCTTGATGGCCTTGATGTAGCCCGTGTTTGGCACGTGAGGACCACGGCACAGGTCCGTAAATTCGCCCTGCGTGTACGTGGTGATCGAGCCGTCGGGTAGGTCAGCGATGAGCTCGAGTTTATATTCGTCATTCTTCTGCTTGAAGAACTCCGTCACATCGGCCTTCGTGATATCCTTGCGGATGATGGGTTCCTTGCGGGCTGCGAACTCAGCCATCTTGGCCTCGATAGCGCTCAAGTCGGCGTCACGTAGCTGTACGCCTTCACCCAGATCAATGTCATAGTAGAAGCCATTCTCGATGGCGGGGCCGATCCCGAACTTCACGCCGGGGTAAAGTGCCTGAAGCGCTTCGGCCATCAGGTGCGCACTCGAGTGCCAGTAGGCGTATTTCCCTTCGGGATCTTCCCACTTGTAGAGCTTCAGCTCGGTGTCTTCCTTGAGGGGACGCATGAGATCCCAGATCTGACCATTGACCCCGGCAGCTAGGACATCCTGCTGTAGGCGGGGACTTATATCACCAGCTATATCCCAAGAGGTCGTACCTACGGGATATTCACGCTGACTACCATCAGGGAATGTGACTTTTATCATTGAGCTCATTACGATGAAATGTTTACTTATTCGTTCCTACAAAGATACGACAATTCTGTAGGAACGCTATGTAAGAGCGACTAATCTCGCCTGCCTTTTCGATCGGGGACGCCCTCCTTCGACCGAAGGCCCCGCCCGACTTACCCGAAGGGCGACGAACGACCAAGGGCAAAGCCCCGACTTCTCCTAGGTGAAAGACTCGGTGCTCCATCGAAGATACGGGCCTTCTCACCGCTTAGCATCCGAACGACAAGCCGTAAGAAGACAAAAAATCACCTGTGATCTCACGCTCCATTGCAGGTAATAGCACGAGAGATCACAGGTGACGGAAGGGGGATTAGCCTCAGCAGAAGGCGCTTCAGTAAGGAAATGGCCTTATCTCGACAAAGTAAGGGCGAAGGCAAGTGCTACCATTCGCCATCCCTGCTAAATATGGATTTCGGAGGAATGGACGACGATCGGGCGAACGCTGACGATGGCATGCACGTTCTTCTCTTCGGCGACGGGGGTGAGATCAGCCGTAAGGTCGGGTGGCACAGGCGTCCCTGGGCGAAGGATCTGCGTGAGACGGATGCGATATTCAGCGCCACGCACCACCCCATAGCGACCGATCGAGGTCTTGGTCGGCGCCTTCGTGTCGTCGAAGTGGCGGATGGGCACGACGTAGTAATTATACCCTCGGTAGTAGAAGCGTAGATCGCCCTTCTCAAATGGAGCGGTGAATGAGTCCTCATTGATGCGAGCCGCCTTCACCGCTTCAGCTAGAGTGGAGTCGTCGAAGTCGTCTGAACGGATCCACTCCTTCATCTGACTCTCCGTGTAGTACTTGCCACGGAAGCTCACCCAGCCTTCATTTTCCCGGAGCGTTAGCCCACCGGGGATGTAGGGGAAGCGGATGACGAGCGAGGGAAGAGCGCCTACGAGGTAAGCCGTCGGCGGAAGCGTCGTCTCACGTGCATAGGCATGGATGTTGGAGACAGCCGTAGCGAGCGCCTGCTCATCGGGTAGGAGTCTAGCCAGATAGATATCCTCCCCGCCTTCGTGGCTCGTCATCCTATCCAGAGCAAAGTGCGAGAGGAGCTCAGTGAGCGACCGAGGAGCGCTGTCCTTCCACTCCTGACACATGCGACTCGTGGGATAGCGGGCCTCGGGGTGCGACCCATCACCCGCCACTTCACTACCACCGGTGCGAAGAAGTCCCAGTGGACGCAGGGGCGCTGTATAGCGAGCCTGGGGAGATAGCACGTAGCCCGCAGGCGCACTACCACGCTTCGCTCCCCCCGCTAGCCGTGGCTCGCCGTAGACCAGCACACGAGCCAGCACCGACTCCAGCTGGATCCGGACCTGAGGTGTGGTACTGGAGAAGGCGGCCGACGTGACGGTGACGGGCCCTTGTTCGTTGAGGAGGCTCACCGTGAGCTGCGATCCTTGGGTAGCTAGCTCGTCCGTATAATAGTGCTCGTAGCCTGTGAGCTGGGTGAGAGGACTCCCGACGGCTGTGCGTGCGACAAGTTTGGTCGTAGGATTAGCGATGACGACGAGCTTATAATTGCCTTCGGGCAAAGCGAGTACGAGATCTGAGAGGTCAGTCGACGGGGAGACCGAGAGCTCTCTGACCTGTGTCACCACGGACTTCTCAGGAGAATAGAAGACAAATCTCAGAGAGGAGATCCGAAGCATCGGGTCTTCGGCCTCCAGCCCACGAAGGACGATGGAGCGAGGTGTGGCGATCGAGAGGTGAAGTACAGAGCCCTTCGGCTGGGGCTGTGGGAGCGGATAGCCTGAGTCTCTATGAGAGCAAGCTGTGAGTACAAGCCCCACGAAGAGGGCAATACAGCAGATGACTGCTGGGATGTATCGAAGGGAAGAAGTGCGTCTCATGATGATCATGGGGTGTGTGGTAGGTAAGAAGGTCGGGGAAAAAGAAAACCTCCGAATAGGCTTAGGGCACTATTCGGAGGTTTCGTAAGAGAGTGCTCTTAGACGAGCTCGTGAATGATCAGACCGGAGCGGAGCTTAGGCTCGAACCATGTCGTCTTAGGTGGCATGATATTACCTGAATCTGCGATGTCGATGAGCTGTTTCATCGAGACGGGATATAGGGCAAGTGCGAACTTCATCTCACCACTATCGACTCTCTTCTTCAGTTCACCGAGGCCGCGAATACCGCCGACGAAGTCGATGCGCTTATCTGAGCGGAGGTCCTTGATACCGAGGATCTCGTCGAGGATGAGGTTAGAGGAGATCGTCACGTCAAGTACCCCGATCGGATCGTGGTCGTCATAGGTGCCGGGCTTAGCTGTGAGCGAATACCAGTGATCACCTAGGTAGAGGGAGAAGTTGTGCAGAGCCTGAGGCTTGTAGATCTCTGTCCCCTTGTCCTCGACGATGAAGTTCTTCTCGAGTTTCTTGAGAAGTTCTTCCTTAGTGAGGCCATTGAGGTCCTTGACAACACGATTGTAGTCGATGATCGTCAGCTGATCGTCAGGGAAGCACACGGCCATGAAGTAGTTGTATTCCTCATTGCCGGTGTGGTTGGGGTTCTGCTTGCGCTTCTCATCTCCCACAAGAGCAGCCGCAGCCGAGCGATGGTGACCATCGGCGATATAGAGCGCAGGCATCTCAGCAAAGAGCTCGGTGATGCGCTTGATATCACTTGCCTCGTCGATGATCCAGAATTCGTGCCCGAATCCATCGAGAGGAGCGACGAAGCTGTAGACAGGCTCCTTAGCCGTGTACTTAGCGACGATCTTGTTGATCTCGTCCTTCGAGGGATAAGCGAAGAAGACGGGTTCGATATTCGCATTATTCACACGGACGTGCTTCATGCGGTCTTCTTCCTTATCACGGCGAGTCAGCTCGTGCTTCTTAATGACTCCAGACATATAGTCTTCGACAGCGGCGCAGACTACAAGGCCATACTGCGTCTTACCACCCATAGTCTGGGCGTAGATGTAGTAATTCTCCTTGGGATCTTGTACGAGCCAGCCCTTGTCTCTAAAGAGACGGAAGTTCTCAGCTGCCTTCTGGTAGACCTTCTCTTCATGCTCATCGGTGCCCACAGGGAAGTCAATCTCTGGGCGGATGATATGATAGAGCGACATCTCATTGCCTTCAGCTTCGGCGCGAGCTTCGTCACTATTGAGTACGTCATAGGGGCGAGAAGCCACACGCTCTACGAGTTCCTGAGGAGGACGTATGCCACGGAACGGTTTGATGATAGCCATAGAGGATCGGTATCTATTGAGAATGGGGTGATACTTACGGGCGAACTACTTGTTGAGACGGAAGCGTTCGTTGCCTTCCTTGATGAAGCCGACGATCTGACGAGCCGCAGCGAGCCCGGCATTTGTATTAGCTTCAGCAGTCTGTGCACCCATCTTCTTAGGCGTGGAGAAGTAACGTTCGCCAGCAGCTGCCTCAAACTCTTCGTGTGCTGCAGGGCGGATGTCAGCCAGATAGCGAAGGTCTTCACGCTCCTTCAGCAGAGCGATGAGCTCGGGTTCGTTGATGATCTCCTTGCGGGCAGTATTCACCAGGATCGCCTTCTTAGGTAAGAGGCTCACCAGTTCACGACCGATCGAGCCCTTGGTCTCTGGAGTAGCAGGGATGTGTAGCGATACGACGTCACAGGTAGAGAAGAGTTCCTTCTGCGAAGCTACGGCATGTACACCCTCCTTTTCTATTACTTCTGCGGGGGTGAATGGGTCATAAGCATAGATATCCATGCCGATACCCTTAGCGATACGTGCTACATTGCGCCCCGTGTTGCCATAAGCAAGGAGGCCGAGTTTCTTATCCTTGAGCTCCGTACCAGAGGCACCATTGAAGCGATTGCGCACGGAGAAGAGCAGGAGAGCGAAGACAAGTTCGGCCACCGCATTAGCATTCTGACCAGGCGTATTCATGACACAGACACCGTGAGCTGTAGCAGCTTCGAGGTCGACATTGTCGTATCCAGCTCCGGCACGTACTACGATCTTGAGCTGACGTGCAGCATCGAAGACCTCCTTGTCTATGATATCGCTGCGGATGATGATCGCATCGACGTCAGCGACTGCGGCTAGGAGTTCGGACTTTGCGGTGTACTTCTCCAGGAGGACTACGTCAAATCCAGCTTCGGATAGAATCTGCTTGATGCCAGCTACAGCAGGTGCTGCGAATGGCTTTTCGGTGGCGATGAGAACCTTTGACATGATGTATTGATGTGTATTGTGTGTAGACTAGGATAGAGCGACGGCACAGACCACTCGCGCCCACAGCGAGGAGGGTCGGGATGATCTGTGCCGTCGTATAGATCTCGTACGAGAGTGGGAGCGAATTAGTGCTTACGTTCGAATTCCTTCATGAGATTCACGAGGAACTCTACGCTACTCTTAGGAAGCGCATTGTAGAGAGAAGCACGGAAACCACCAACAGAGCGGTGTCCCTTGAAGCTGTAAATTCCACGAGAGACAGCGAAGTCGTGGAACTCCTGTTCCAGCTCCTTGTACTCGTCATTGAGTACGAAGCAGACGTTCATGATGGAGCGGTCTTCGGCGTTGACCGTGCCACGGAAGAGGCGGTTGCGGTCGATCTCGTCGTAGAGGATAGCAGACTTCTCGAGGTTCATCTGTTCGAGGACCTTCACACCACCGAGTTCCTTGTACCACTTCATTGTCTGAAGAGCTACGTATACTGGGAAGACAGGAGGCGTATTGTACATCGAATCCTTGAAGTGTACATCGTACTTCAGCATCGTGGGGATGATACGATTGTCTTCGATATGGCCGACTGCATCACGACGTACGATGACGAAGGTGACCCCTGCAGGTGCGATGTTCTTCTGAGCACCACCATAGATCAGGTCGTACTTCGATACATCTACTTGGCGAGTGAAGATATCCGAGGACATGTCACCGACGAGGCGGACGTTGACATTAGGGTCGTAGCGAAGCTCAGTACCATAGACCGTGTTGTTGGTCGTGATGTGGAGGTAGTCGACATCACTGGGGACTTCGTTCTTTTCCCAAGGCTTTGGATACCAGACATAGTTGTCATCCTTAGAGGAGAACGTGACAACTTCCCCGAAGGCTTTTGCTTCCTTAGCAGCCTTATTAGCCCACGTACCTGAGTCTATATAGGCAGCCTTCTTCTTAAGTAGGTTCATTGGGACCTGAGCGAACTGCAAGCTAGCACCGCCCCCAAGGAAGAGGACTTCGTAGCCTTCAGGGATGTCGAGGAGCTCCTTCATGATATTACGAGCTTCCTCCATCGTAGCAGAGAATTCCTTTGCACGATGAGATACTTCGAGGATAGATAGACCTGTACCCTGATAATTGAGTACTGCAGAGGCGGCGTCTCTGATCACGCTCTCATCGAGGATCGATGGTCCGGCTGAGAAATTGTGCTTCTTCATAAGAGCAGATATTTGTGTAGATGAATATTTAGAAACGTATTCGAGAGTAAAGTGGTCGCGCACACCGGGACCATTAGCTCTACTCACAGCAAAGTTATCAATAAAAAGGTTAATCGCAAGCGCTGACAAACCCTTTGTACATACGGATAAAAAGCACCGTCAGCAAGCCTCTAAAACACAGCATACTAAAATAATTAAGCATCCACTTTTACTGCACTTCCGACCCGCTTATCCTGTGATAATGACACGGACTTCCGTAAAACTCACCACTCACCTCCGGCTGAATCGTAGACAAACGTCAAGAGCATCCAGCCAGACGGACGGCAAAGGGAGTAGCCCTTCTCGGAGAAGGAAGAGGCGCCCTACCTACAAGCGAGGGTGGTACAATGAGCAAGTAGGACAGCCATCACAAATAATTGGGGATACTATTACGGGTAAGAATCATCAACATCACCTGTAGCGAACTTCGGTCACCATATACATGGAGATCTGGACATCCTACTGCTTGAGGCACCGACTCCATAATAATAAGGGCTGGGCACCCTCCAAAGAAGGTGTCCAGCCCAATAGATGACGGAGGTGCGGACGAGCGAAGAGCTCCCGCATCCCAAATACTTGCGCCCCTAGCTGAGGGCAGCGATACGGACGATCTCCGATACCGTCGGGTGTGGGAAGACGATACGGGCCAGCTCAGCGAGTGTCATTCGCTGCTCTACCGCCATGATAGCAGGGACGAGAATCTCCGAAGAACCATTGCCGAGCATATGTGCGCCGAGGATCACTCCTTCGCTATCGGTGAGGAGCTTGCAGAAACCATTACCCTGCTCGTTCTCGATGACGAAGCGCCCAGAGAGGGACATCGGCACTCGGTGTACCTGATAGTCTACCCCTGCAGTACGGAGCTCTTGCTCGGTCTGTCCTACAGAAGCGATCTCGGGATCTGTATAGACGATCCCTGGGATAGCCCGATAGCTCATCGCATCTGGATAATCAGTGATGTGGTGGACAGCCACCTGTCCTTCACGAGCTGCGGTATGAGCGAGCATGGACACGCCGTTGACGTCGCCGACGGCATAGATACCCGGCACCGAAGTCTCAAGATGTTCGTCCACGACGATAGCGCCACGCTGGAGCTCGACACCTACAGTCTCCAGCCCAAGTCCATCAGTCACGGCTCGGCGTCCTACGCTGACCAGGAGCTTATCGAAGGGGATCTCCAGCTGCTCACCCTCATGCTCGGCGATAACCCGGCCGTCACGCACGGCGGTCACCTTCGTCGAGAGGTGGAACTTCACCTTACGCTTCTCGAAGGCCTGCTGTAGTTCCGTCGAGAGCTCTTCGTCCATCGGTCCGAGGATCTTAGGCAGCATCTCCACGACCGTCACGTCGATGCCGAGCGTAGAGAAGAGTGAGACGAACTCCATCCCAATGACTCCACCACCGAGTACCACGATACTCTTGGGGAGTTCTTCTACTTCGAGGGCTTCGCGTGCAGTCCAGTAGGGGACGTCGCTCAGTCCATCGATCGGCGGGATGAAGGCTTTGGAGCCCGTGGCTATGATCACTCGGCGAGCCGAATAGCTGGATTCGCCGGCTGCGATCGTGAAGCCGTCGGCCGTCTTATCCGTGAGGCGAGCCTCTTCGGTGACGATCTCGACGCCGTGATTCTGGAGACCAAGTCGGATACCAGCGCCCAGCTTCTTGAGGATCTTTGTCTTGCGGGACATGACCTTCGATAGCTCGAAGGAAGCTTCAGGGATAGTCACGCCGTATTTCTTCCCTTCGAGGGCTTCGGAGAGCAGGTGAGCGGAGCGGAGAAGAGTCTTTGTCGGGATGCAACCTTCATTAAGGCAGACCCCGCCGAGCTTGTTCTTCTCGAAGAGGATTACTTTGAGTCCGTGTGCGGCTGCGTGCTCTGCAGCGTCCGTTCCACCGGGACCGGCACCGATGATAGCTAAGTCGTAGTTCATTGCGCTTCGTTGAGTTGGGTGAAGTATATATATAATGGAGTAGTCTCGCTAATTATATATGGGATAACCCCATTGATTACAATGTAGCAGTCTAACTAAGTCCCTCGATATGTCCGTCGATGAAGTCGATCTTCTCGGCCTGTGGCACCTTCGGAAGACCAGGCATTCGCACGAGCGTCCCTAGGACAAGGACGATCATCTCTGCGCCTGTGTTGATGACGACATCACGTACCTCGAGGTCGAAGTCCCGCACACTGCCGTAGGCCGTCGGGTCATCGCTGAAGGAATACTGAGTCTTGGCGATGCAAATGGGGAATCGTGACCAGCCGTGTCGTGCGATACGGTCGAGCTGCTTACGAGCCTTTGCGGAGAAATTGATGGAGCGAGCACCGTAGATCTGCCGTGCGACCTCGGTGGCTTTCTCTTCGATCGAAGCCTCGAGAGGGTAAGTGAAGCGGAGCGGTGCAGAAGGTTGCTCCTCGATGGTATTGATGACGAGCTCGGCAAGAGCTTCTGCGCCCTTCCCGCCTTCGCCAAAGGCGGTGTTGACTGCGAAACCAACGCCTTGCTTCTGGCAATGCTCGCGGACGAGTTCTATTTCTCGGTCGGTGTCGGTAGCGAAGCGATTGAAGGCCACTACTACTGTTTGGCCGAAGCTCTGCAGGTTAGCGATGTGCCGATCGAGGTTAGTCAAGCCCTGACGTACGCCTTCGAGGTTCTCTTCCTTCAGTGACTTTTCGTCGACTCCGCCGTGCATCTTCAGCCCGCCGAGGGTAGCGACGAGCACCGTTAGCGCTGGTTGGAGTCCCGCTGTACGGCACTTGATGTTGTAGAACTTCTCAGCGCCGAGGTCAGCACCGAATCCCGCCTCGGTGATTGTGTATTCCGAGTGAGCGAGTGCCATGCGAGTGGCGAGGATCGAATTACATCCGTGGGCAATGTTGGCGAATGGTCCGCCGTGGATGAAGGCTGGAGTGTGCTCCGTCGTCTGTGCTAAGTTGGGCTTGATGGCGTCTAATAGCAGGACGGTGATGGCACCAGCCACGCCGAGATCACGTACGGTGAAGGGCTCGCCTGCCTTAGTGTAGCCGAGAAGTATATTCTCAAGTCGGCGGCGAAGATCGTCCAGCGACGTGGAGAGACAAAGGATCGCCATGATCTCCGATGCTGGCGTGATGTCGAATCCTGATTCAGCGGGCACGCCATTGATCGTACCGCCGAGCCCCGTGACTACGGAGCGCAGAGCTCGGTCATTGATATCGAGGACGCGCTTCCAGAGGACTTCGCTGAGGCCCTTATCGGTATTGCGGTTCTGATAAATGTAATTGTCCAGGAGGGCGGTGATCATGTTGTGCGCCGAAGTGATGGCGTGGAAGTCCCCCGTGAAGTGCAGGTTGATCTTCTCCATCGGGAGAACTTGGGCGTAACCACCTCCAGCGGCGCCGCCCTTCATCCCAAAGCAGGGGCCGAGTGACGGCTCACGGAGGGCGACTACGGCCTTCTTTCCGAGGCGATTCATCCCCAGCGCCAGACCGATCGACACGGTAGTCTTACCGATACCGGCCTTTGTCGGGGTGATGGCTGTGACAAGGATGAGCTTGCCGGGCTTGTTAGGCGAACTGAGTTCTGCTAGATCCACCTTGGCAAGACTTCTGCCGTAGTGCTCTAAGTGGTGTGTGGGGATAGCGACTTGGTCTGCTATCTTCTCGATCGGCTCAAGCACAATCGAGCGGGCGATTTCGATGTCGGTCTTCATAGCCTTGCGTTTCTATGTAAATGATGCCTCAAATATACGAATTAATAGCCTCTACTCCACCCCGTAACCGATAATTCTCGGGGCAAGATCCGCCTGCACTTTCCTCGCCCCGTGACGTCACTTCCGAAGGGACTTTCTTGCCGGACCGCCTGCCGTCTCCTTCTCTTCGCTTGTCGCCTTCCCGCAGTCCTCTTCCCTTTCCTCTGTCGAAAGCCTCCGAAGTGCCTGAAAAGATGCTCCGAATCACCTTAGAACGAAAGGAAAACTAACCGAAGGAACGAAGCAAAGTAGCCGACGGGGAAGGTGAAAGCGCCCGAAGCTGGAGGCCAAACCAACCGAAGGAAAAGCCAGAAACCATTGCATGTAAATGGCGAAACACAGTAAGAAAACTTGGAAAGTGAAGGACTAAAACCTGAAGAGTGAAGGAAGAAAAGTGAGAAAGTGAAGTATGAAAAATTAAAACCACGTCCGTCGCTTAATAAAACTACGCTCGTGGTTTTATTAAGCGACGCTCGTTGCTCCATAGATCAACGAGCGTGGATTTAACTATTCATAAGGCATTTCTTCATTTACGTGCAATGGTTTCTAGCTTTTCCTTCAGATGCTTTGCGGGTTTTACTCAGGCGCTTTGACATTCTACTGTAGAGACCTTGCCTTGCTACTTCAGCTACTTTGACCTTCGACTTCGAATGCTTAATCCTTCGACAGAAGAGACCTTGCCTTACCGCTTCGGCTACTTTGACCCGCTTCTTCAGTCACTTTGCTCCCCTTCTTCGGGAAGGAGGGAGAGGAAAAGAAGAAGCCCCGCCGGCACTCAAAGGCGAGTGCGGGCGGGGCTACTTATTTCCGCAGGGTGCGGACGATAGTAGGGGAAGGCGGAATTACTTCTTCAGGTACTTGTCAAGCCAATCGAAGTAGGTGCGTTGCCAAAGAAGAGCGTTCTGCGGACGAAGGATCCAATGGTTCTCATCGGGGTAGATCAGCAGCTCGGCAGGGATACCTCGGAGCTTCGCCGCATTGAAGGCCGCCATGCCTTGGCCTGCGAGGATGCGGTAATCACGTTCGCCGTGGATGACAAGAATAGGTGTATCCCAGTTGCCCACCAGCTTGTGCGGGGAGTTGGCGAAGGTGCGCTGAGCGACAGCATTGTCCTTCTCCCAAGGCGCTCCGCCCATGTCCCAGTTGGCGAACCACATTTCCTCGGTCGTCATGTACTGCATCTCGAGGTTGAAGATACCGGCGTGGGCGATGAAGGCCTTGAAACGCTTCTGGTGAACACCCGCTAGGTAGAAGACCGAATAGCCCCCGTAGCTGGCGCCGACACAGCCAAGACGATCGGCGTCAACCCAAGGCTCCTTCTTCACTTCGTCCACTGCGGTGAGGTAGTCCTGGATGTTTTGCCCGGAATAGTCGCCACTGATCTGCTCATTCCAAGCCTTGCCGAAGCTGGGGACACCGTGACGGTTCGGGGCGATGACGATATAGCCTTGCTCAGCCATTAGACGCATGTTCCAGCGGTAAGAGAAGAACTGGCTGACGGCACTCTGAGGTCCACCCTGACAGAAGAGCAGTGCGGGGTACTTCTTAGTCTTGTCGAAGTTCGGTGGGAGGATGACCCAGACGAGCATATTACCACCGTCGGTGGTCTTGACCCAGCGCTTCTCGACGGAGATCGGGCTGAGGCGGTCGAGGGTCTCCTTATTCTCGTGGGTAAGTTGGTCTGCACGTCCCGTCTTTGGATCTACGAGGTAGAGGTCGGTGGGCAGGGTGTAGCTCTGTCTACCGGCAAGGAGGCGCCCCGCCTGAAGATCCAGGGACGTGTAGTCATGCATGCCCGTGGTGATCTGGCGGATCTTTCGGCCCTTGAGTGCGAGCTCCCAGAGCTGGGCTTCGGCGTGCTTCGTGGCGAGGAAGAAGATAGACTTGCTGTCAGGAGACCAGACCGTCTCGTCGACATCGTATTCAAAGCCATCGGTGAGGAAGGTCTTCTTCCCCGTCTTGAGCTCTTGGATGAAGAGGCGCTTCAGGTCAGCTTCGTAGCCATCACGCTCCATGCTGATCCAGCTGATCTTCGATCCGTCGGGAGAGAAGCGTGGGTGCGTGTCGTAGCCTCCGTTACCCTCGGTGATATTGCGGGTAGCACCCGAAGCGAGGTCATAGAGGTAGATGTCGGTATTCGTGGAGAGGGAATACTCAAGTCCCGTCTTCTTGCGGGAGGAATAGGCTAGCGTCTTCCCGTCGGGACTCCAGGAGAGTTCCTCCGAACCACCGAAGGGCTTGGTAGGAGCTTCATAGGGTTCGCCTTCTAATATATCCTTGCCCGAAGTGATCGGTTCGCTCCCCACCGAAGCGATGAAGATATGGGGGATGGTCTCTACCCATTCGTCCCAATGCTTGTACATCAGGTCGGTGACGATACGACCCGTGGCCTTCGGCAGGTCAGGATATACCTCCTTCGTACTCTTGCCGAAGGTGATCTCCTTGATATAAGCCAGCTTGGTCTCGTCAGGCGAGAAGAGGTAGTCAGAGAGCCCGCCTTCGATGCGAGTTACCTGCTTGCGGTCGGTGCCATCGGGAGCCATCGTCCAGACCTGAGGTTCGCCACTCTCCGAAGAGATATAGCTGATACGACGTCCCTGCTGGATCCAGCGGGCTCCGTGCAGACCGGCGATACCCTTGGTGAGCTGACGGCGACCCGTGCCGTTGCTTGCGATGGAGAAGAGTTCGGTGCGGATCTTATTCTCCTTGATGTTGGGGAAGCCGACGCTATAGACGATCGTCTTACCATCGGGCGAGAGGGACGAAGCTCCGACACGTGCTAGCGAGAGCATCATCTCAGGGGTCATGTGCTGTCCTTCGTGTGCTGAGGCGGGGAGTGTACCCACGAGCGTCGAGGCAGCGATGAGCGCAGTAAGTTGCTTCTTGATCTTCATAGGATGTATATATGTATAGGTAAGGGCGGAGGAGGCAGGAGCGCCGTGCCACTGCTAAGCGAAGTGCAGATGCAAGGCTTCCTTGAGCTTGAGCACATCGGGATTGCTCTCGGCGAGCTTACGCAGTCGGTCTTCGGGGGTGAGTATTACCTGCGCCTGCTCTTCGGGATTCTTCTCTCGGAGTGTGAGGCTAAGGGATCTATTACGAAGGCTAGTGCGGAGGAAGGCCTCTAGCTGTGGGTGCACCTCCATGACGGTCGTGCGGATAGCATCCCCTGGAGGTAGGGCCACCTCTGCCGTCGTCCCTTCGAGGAGCGTAGGGAGCTCTGCCTTGAGGATATTGCGACAGATGATCTGCTCGGGGCGAAGCTCCTGCTCGACGAAGCGCACCCAGGCCCGCTGGAGATCTTCCTCGGTGAAGGGTTGATCCTCCTGAGGCGGAGCGGGCTCAGTGGTCGTAACTGTCGCTTCGGTCTCTACAGGGGCCACCCGCCGACGTGCTCCGAAGAGTCGCTGGGTAGGTCGCCCTGCAGAAGGGGCGGGCGTGACGCTCTCAGGCTGAGGAGCTACAGGTGCCGTCGCTGGACGAGGCTGGGGCTCGGAGGGCGTGGGAGCAGGCACACTAGCCGTAGCCTCCGTCCTCACAGGCGAGGCTGGAGGCTGTGCTACTGTAGCCTCAGGAGCTACGGCAGGTCGGGGGGCTGGCGCTGAGACATTCCCTTGAGGAGCTGTCTGGGGGGAAGGGCTGGACTGAGGTGGGCTCTGAGGCGAAGGCGCTGGGGCTAGCTCAGAGCCGGTGCGAAAAAGCGAGATCAGACTCAGGAAGCTCAGCTCGAGGAGCAGACGGCGATTCGTCGCCGTTCGATACTGCTGGTCGGCCTGTACAAGCGTCTTGAGTGCAGCGAAGAGACTTGCCGGGGGGCACTGCCCAGCGATACGCTGGTAGGAGGCGGCTACTTCGGTGGGCTTCTCCAGCAGGGAGAGTGTCTCGGGGTGCTGAGCCACCAGCAGGTCACGGACGAAGGACGAGAGCCCCGAGAGGATCGTCTGCCCTTCGAAGCCCTTGTCTAGCAGTTCGTCCAGCAGGAGAAGTATCCCTCGATAGTTCCCCGCCAGTAGGAGCTCAAAGGCTCGGATGAAGTAGGTGTAGTCAAGGACATTCAGGCTATCAAGCGCATGCTCATAGGTAATATGCCCGCCAGCGAAGCTCGCTATGCGGTCAAACATCGACAGGGCATCTCGCATCCCGCCATCCGCCTTCTCAGCGATCAGCCCCAGAGCTGCTTCTTCGGCGTCGATGCCTTCGCTCTCCGCCACATACTTCAGATGCTGGGTGATATCGGGGACGGTGATCCGCTTGAAGTCATAGATCTGACAGCGGGAGAGGATCGTGGGCAGGATCTTGTGCTTCTCCGTCGTGGCGAGGATGAAGATCGCATAGGACGGGGGCTCTTCGAGCGTCTTGAGGAAGGCGTTGAAGGCCGCCGAGGAGAGCATGTGCACCTCGTCGATGATGTAGACCTTGTAGCGCCCCAGAGCGGGAGGCATGAGCACCTGCTCGGTGAGCTGGCGAATATCCTCGACGGAGTTATTCGAAGCAGCGTCCAGCTCGAAGATATTGAAGGAGCGCTGCTCGTTGAAGGCTCGGCAACTCTCGCACGCATTGCACGCCTCACCTTCGGGGGAGAGGTTCATGCAGTTGATGGTCTTGGCCAGCACACGGGCCGCCGTCGTCTTCCCGACCCCTCGAGGGCCACAGAAGAGGTAGGCGTGGGAGAGCTTGCCCGAGAGGACCGCCGTACGTAGCGTGGAGGCCATGGCCCCCTGACCTACGATACTCTGGAAGGTGTCAGGGCGGTACTTGCGTGCGGAGACGACGTAGTGGTCTGTCATTAGATTGATCTCGATGCTAGGGTTCGTCCTTAGGGTAAAAACCACCCATTTCGGAGCGTAGGAACAAAGATACGTATTAGGGCCGGAAAACAACCTACGGTAGGTCGTCGAAAAAACCTACTGTGGGTCGTCTCACCGACCTACCGTGGGTCGCAAGTGCGACCTACCGTAGGGTCCGTTTCCCCCTTCCCGAGCACCCCCACTCCGAGGCTCCAAAGAGAAGCAGGTAAACGTATCGGAGTGAGTCGCTTGCTCTACTTTTCGTATCTTTGTAGCAGTCTGCACCCTACAGAGGGTGAGACACCACATTCGATCAATCAATATCCTTTAGTCCAAAGAAGACAGAAATAGCGTATGGGAAGAGTCCTCATTATCGGTGCCGGCGGTGTCGGCACGGTAGTGGCCAAGAAGGTGGCACAGAATAGCGACGTATTCACTGAGATCATGCTCGCTAGCCGCACCAAGAGTAAGTGCGATAAGATCGCCTCCGAGATCACCAACGTCAAGATCCAGACGGCTGCCGTCGATGCTGACAATGTACCCGAGCTGGTGGCCCTAATGAAGGCCTTCAAGCCCGAGCTCGTCATCAACGTAGCACTACCCTACCAGGATCTCCATATCATGGATGCCTGCCTGGAGGCCGGTGTCAACTACCTCGACACGGCGAACTACGAGCCGCTGGACGAAGCGAAGTTTGAATACAGCTGGCAGTGGGCCTATAAGCAGCGCTTCGAGGAAGCAGGGCTGACGGCTATCCTCGGCTGTGGCTTCGACCCCGGTGTCACGGGCGTCTTCACCGCCTACGCCGCCAAGCATCACTTCGACGAGATCCACTACCTCGACATCGTAGACTGCAACGGGGGTGACCACCACAAGGCCTTCGCTACGAACTTTAACCCCGAGATCAACATCCGTGAGATCACCCAGAAGGGGAAGTACTACGAAGATGGACAGTGGCGTGAGACTGAGCCACAGGAGATCCACAAGCCACTGACCTATCCCGGCATCGGTGTCCGTGAGTCGTACCTCCTCTATCACGAGGAGCTGGAGTCGCTCGTCAAGAACTACCCCACCCTGCGTCGTGCACGCTTCTGGATGACCTTCGGGCAGGAATACCTCACCCACCTACGCGTCATGCAGAACATCGGGATCACCCGCATCGACCCCGTCCTCTACAACGGCGTAGAGATCGTACCTATCCAGTTCCTCAAGGCGATCCTCCCCAACCCCGGAGAGCTCGGTGAGAACTACACCGGCGAGACCTCCATCGGCTGTCGTATCCGTGGGATCAAGGACGGCAAGGAGAAGACCTACTACGTCTGGAACAACTGCAGCCATCAGGCCGCTTACCAGGAGACGGGTGCCCAGGGCGTGAGCTACACGACGGGCGTACCCGCTACGATCGGTGCCCTGATGTTCTTCAAGGGCCTGTGGCGCCGTCCAGGTGTATATAATGTAGAGGAGTTCGATCCCGATCCATTCATGGAGCAGCTCATGAAGCAGGGTCTGCCCTGGCATGAGCAGTTCGACCTGGATCTCGAGCTCTGATCCCCCCATATTCCTAGCACACATGACAGAGGCTGTATCCTTCGCTTAGTCCCCTCGTGGGACAAGGTCGGGGTACAGCCTCTGCCCTTACCATACACATCACACATCTCACACATCACCTCGCTCAACTACAGATTATGAACGTCCTACTCATCGTAGACCCTCAGAACGACTTCATCACCGGTACCCTCCCTGTCCCAGGAGCAACCGCTGCGATGGACTACATCACCGCTTGGACCCGAGAGCACCATGCGGAGTACGATGCCATCATCATCACCATGGACCAGCATCCTGCTGATCACTGTAGCTTCGAAGTACAGGGGGGACAGTGGCCCATCCACTGCGTCCGCTTCACCGTCGGGGCTGCGCTCTACCCTCCTCTAGCAGACGTCATCATGGACCTCAAGCGCAAGGGGATGAACGTCCTCTTCATCCCTAAGGCCATGACCCGTCAGAAGGATGCCTACAGTGCCTTCCATGATGCCGTGCCCGACCTCCTGATGAATGCCATGCGTGTCGACATAGCAGGTCTGGCGGGTGACTACTGCGTCAAGTGCACCATCGAAGACCTACGTCGCCTGCTCCACATCACAGAGATCCGCACCATCGACCAGGGTATCGCTTGGATCGGTGAGCCCCAGCCTCTTCTCTAGCCCCACCGCTAACCATACGAGCTAACCCATACGACAATGAAACGACTCATCGCTACCCTTAGCCTCCTAGCTATGCTCGCAGCCTGTCACTCCTCCTCTACGAAGGAGAACCCGCTACTCACCGAGAGTACTCTGGACTACCATGCGCCAGACTTCAGCAAGATCCGCCCTGAGCACTTCATCCCCGCCATCGAAGAGGGGATACGTATCCAGCTGGCCGAGATCGACAGCATCACCAAGAATCCCGAAGCTCCGACCTTCGAGAATACCGTCCTAGCGTATGAGAAGTCCGGACGACTCCTTGCCCGTGCTACCGCCATCCTCTCAGGGCTCGTCGGTGCCGACGGCACGGAGGAGCTCCAGAAGATCGACGAAGAGACTACCCCCATGCTCTCCGATCATCAGGATGCCCTCCTGCTGAACGAGAAGCTCTTCGCCCGTATCAAGGCCGTCTACGACCAGCGCGCTAGTCTCAAGGGCGAAGACCTACGCCTCACCGAGCTCCTCTATGATCAGTTCGTCCATGAAGGAGCGCTCCTCTCACCCCAAGACAAGGAGGAGCTCAAGAAGATCAATAGCGAGATCGCCGTCCTTCAGACCAAGTTCACCAATCAGGTGAATGCAGGGACTAAGGCCGCCGCCGTCCTCGTGGATCGAGTAGAAGACCTCGATGGCCTCTCCGAAGAAGCCATCGCTCGTGCTGCCGAAGCGGCTACTCAGGCTGGGCAGAAAGGTAAGTACCTCCTCGAGCAAGCCAACACCACCCGCCCAGGCTATATCGCCGAGCTGAACAACCGAGACCTGCGTCGTCGTGTGCTCGAAGCCTCGCTCAATCGTTGCTCCGGAAGCGATAGCACAGGCACCCACGCCACGATCACCCGCATCGCAGAGCTTCGTGCCACCAAGGCCAAGCTCCTCGGCTTCTCCAGCTTCTCTGCCTGGGCTCTGAGTGACCAGATGGCACAGCGCCCCGAGGCCGTCCTTCGCCTCGTCGACCAGCTCGCTCCAGCCTGCCGTGCCAAGGTAGCCGAAGATGCTGCCGAGCTACAAGCCTTCGCACAGAAGACCGAAGGTAAAGAGTTCAAACTCGAAGCTTGGGACTGGGACTACTATGCCGAACGTCTGAAGAAGGAGAAGTTCGACCTCAATGAGTCCGACCTCAAGCCCTACTTTGTCCTCGACAGCATCCTAGAGAATGGTATCTTCTTCGCCGCTAACCGCCTCTACGGTCTGACCTTCAAGCCTCGTCCTGACATCCCCGTCTATGCAGACGGCGTGAAGGTCTATGAGGTCTTCGACAAGGACAACACCCCACTGGCCCTCTTCTACACCGACTACTTCCGTCGCCCCACCAAGACCGGTGGCGCCTGGATGTCCAACTTCGTCCAGCAGAGCACCCTCTTCGGTACGAAGCCTGTCATCTACAACGTCTGCAACTTCCCCGCCCCTGCCAAGGGAGCTCCTGCCTTCCTGTCGTCGGACAACGTAGAGACGATGTTCCATGAGTTCGGGCACGCACTCCACGGCATCTTCGCTTCGCAGAAGTACGAGACCCTCTCGGGGACTAACACCCCACGAGACTTCGTCGAGATGCCTTCGCAGTTCAACGAGCATTGGATGACCGACTCCGTCGTCCTGCGCAACTACGCACGCCACTACCAGACGGGCGAGCCCATGCCTCAGGAACTGATCGACAAATTCAAGGCCTCGGCGAACTTCGGTCAGTCCTATGCGCTCGGTGAGAACCTCGCCTCCGTGACCATCGACATGGCCTGGGGACTACTCCCTGCAGGGACGAAGATCACCGACGTGGATGCCTTCGAGCGTGAAGCCCTGACGAAGTCGGGTCTTCCCTTCACCCTCGTGCCTCCCCGCTACCGCTCGGCTTACTACCTCCATGTCTTCGGTGGTGGCTACGCCTCAGGGTACTATTCCTACCTCTGGACCGAAGTCCTCGATGACAATATCTTCGACTGGTTCCAGGCGCACGGCGGTATGACTCGTGAGAATGGTCAGCGCTTCCGTGACCTCGTCATCTCACGAGGCAACACGAAGCCCGTCGGCACGTTCTTCACCGAATTCACAGGGCTCACCGAGCCCGATATGTCGAGCCTACTCCGCTCTCGTGGCCTAGCAAAGTAAGCTCCGACTGCCCCAACGAGCAAGCCCCGAGCATCAGATGATCTGATGCTCGGGGCTTACTCATTTTTATCATTTGGGTAGGAAAATCGCCTTCGTCTTCACCCCTCAGAAAGGGGACAAAAATCGGGTCATTTCTCATCCCTTCACCTCACCCCATCCAAGGTCGAGACTCCCCGCTTACCAAGCGGGATCTACAGCCCCTTTCTCCCCTTCCCACAAAGAGGCTAAAAAGTGACCTACGGTAGGTCGCAAGAAAAACCTACTGTAGGTCGCCTTGACGACCCACGGTAGGTCGTCGAAGCGATCCACCGTAGATCCCCAAACCACCCTACTTCGGGGTCTACTTCTTCCCCCTTGTTAGCAAGTCAGATGCGGTAGCGAGCTGGACACAGCGATCGAATTAGTGATGCGACTCTTCTCCTGCTCGGCATGCGCACCTAGCTCTTCCTCAGATGCAGGCTCGTGATCAGAGAGGTACACTATCATACCTCAGCCCTAGTGGAAGGATAAGCTAAGGAGTTAGAGTAAGAGGAAATAGCTATTTTTGCCTCGCAAGACAAATCCTCTATTTCACTATTCTCCCCCTATGAGTACAAGCTCTACCCCTAATTTTTCGTCTGTCATCACAGCCCTGCGCTTCCCTCTCATCCTCTTCGTCGTAGCCATTCACCTCGTCGGAGAAGATCTGAGGCTACCACAGTGGGGCACTTCGGACTGGTTCTACCTATATACCACCGAGTTTATATCTCATAGCTTAGCTCGAATCGCTGTACCCATGTTCTTCTTCATCTCTGGCTACTATGCTTTCTACAAGAAGGATTGGAGCCAACGCTCGGTATGGACTATCGAACTGAAGAAGCGAGTAAAGACACTACTTGTACCCTATCTCCTTTGGAATAGTCTCTACATCATCATACTCCTATCCAAGACCCAGCTAGAGACCAGACTAGGCTCAGGTCCTCACGATCCATTCTATATCACAAGTATCCCCGAGTTCCTAAGCTATTATTGGAATGAGGTCATCGTCTACCCTCTCTGGTACCTACGAGATCTAATCGTACTCTGTGCTCTTAGCCCCATCCTCTATCGACTCATCACATGGAGCAGGGGCTATATCCTTCTCCCTCTATTCGTATGCTTCCTTATGGCTTGGGAGTGTAGCTTTGCGGAGTTTGGCTTCGGCACCATCTCCTTCTTCTGCTTCATGTTTGGCGGATACCTTGGCATCAAACAAATTGACCCCCTGGAGAAGCTCCAGAGGGTCAAGTATATCGCTGGTCTCATCGCCTTAGCGACAGTCTTTATCCTCCCTCTGCTTAGCCAGTGGTCAGGATATAAGACAGTAGAGAGCATCTACATCCTCACGGGTTCAGCTTCTGCCCTGCTACTAATGCAACGAGTAGGGCGAAGAGCACCCGAGGTACTCCAGCGCCTCAGTAGCCTCAACCAATATGTCTTCTTCATCTACGCCGTACATACAGTACTCCTAGTGAACTGGGCAAGAGGTATCGTCTTCCGTATCCCAGCTCTCCGAGAGGAGGGCTCTGGTGCTTTGCTTGGCTACTTCCTCATCGGAGTACTTACACTTGCCTTCAGCTTTGCTTGCTACGCCGTGATGAAGAAGGTTGCTCCTCGAGTACTATCTATCCTATCAGGTGGGAGATAATCCTCGAAGAATAGACTTAGTCGAAGAGGGCAAAGGGATCTTGCTCGGCGAAGTAAAGGTGGGTGTAGCCGGCTAAGACATTCCCCTTGCGGTAGAGGAGGGTGGGCGCAGGCTCATCCCGAGCCGTGAGCTGATGTCCCGTCGTCTCTTCCCCTCCTACTCCAGCGACGATACTGGAGTAGTGGAATTCATGCCCACGCCATTCCTTGCCTCCGACATAGAGCTTGCGGTAACCGAGCTTGAGGCGCATCCCTTCCATCGTCGCCTCTAGGTCAAGGACCCCGCACATGGGATAGCTACGGCCTTCCTCATTACGGATAGCCCGGCAGAGGTACATCATCCCTCCACATTCGGCTAGGATCTTCCCACCCGCCTCTGCATGAGCTTGGATGCTCCGTCGGGTGTGCTCTGCCTTCGTCAGCTCCGTGAGGTAGAACTCGGGGTACCCCCCAGGTAGATACAGCAGATCACACTGGGGTAGGGGCTCGTCCCTCAGCGGGGAGAAGAAGACGACTTCCCCGAAGTCCTTCAGACGAAGTACATTCTCCTCATAGATGAAGTTGAATGCTTCATCCCAGGCAATAGCGATACGTCGGGAGCTGGTGGGCTGAGGGAGTGCTTCCTCGACCTGCTGAGGGCGGGGACGGGAGCAGAGCGAGAGAAGGCGATCCAGATCGACGTGCTCCTCAAGCATCTGGGCTACCTCTTCGGGCAAGGCATCCATACGCTCCAGTTCCTCGAGCGATAGGCCGAGATGACGGGAGGGGATCTCGAGGAGCTTGGCCTTCGGGATATAGCCTAGGGGGCATACTCCAGCGTCCTCCGCCGCCTCACGGAGGAAGCGGTAATGATTCTCCGACGCCACACGATTGAAGACCACGCCTACGACCTCCGTGTCCTGACGGAAGTGCTTGAAGCCATAGAGTAGTGCCCCGACAGAATAGGCCGACGAACGGGCATCGACCAGGAGCACCGTGGGGATACCTACCGTCCGTGCTACCTCAGCCGAAGAGCCATGCATACGCACATAGCCATCATAGAGCCCCATCACGCCCTCGACGATGGTAGCATCCGCCGTCTGGGTATGCCGTGCATAGACGGCACGCACATGCTCGGGACTCATCATGAAGAGATCAAGATTGATCGACGAACTGCCACTGGCTAGGTGATGGAACTTCGGGTCGATGTAGTCAGGCCCACACTTAAAGCTCTGCACCTTCAGACCCCGCTTCTTCAATGCACGAAGAAGTCCGAGGGTAAAGGTCGTCTTGCCACTGCCCGAAGAGCCAGCGGCTACAAGTAGCTGGGGGATAGATGTAGAGGGAGTCATTGGGGTAAGGTTTGGTTGGGGAGAGAGGGAGGGCTTAGATCCTGTCCTGCCAGAGGAAGTAGCCCTTCTTCTCGAAGGTCTCTAGAGATAGGGGCTCCTTAGACAGAGCATAGAGCGCTGCTCCCGAGCCTGTCATGAGGGCGAAGTCTGCCCCGAGTCGGTAGAGCTCCGCCTTGATCTCCTTCAGCTCAGGATAGCGTGGGAAGAGGCTGGGCTCAAAGTCATTGATTACCGACGAAGACCAGGAGGAAACGGGCTGACTAAGGAGTACTTCGAGAAAAGTCTCCCTAGGCTCAATGGGAAGGAGTCCACGGAAGGCTTCGGCGGTGGAGATATGGACTTCTGGCTTGACGATCGTTAGGTGATAGCCAGCGAGCTGTGGTAGGGTAAGGGGGGTAAGCACCTCGCCTATCCCTCGACCCAAAGCAGGCTGATTGCGCACGAAGATAGGACAGTCTGCTCCGAGGCCTAGGGCGATCTGCTCCAGTTCCTCTGGGGAGAGTCCGAGGGCGCAGAGCTCATTGACAGCAGTGAGGGTGAAGGAAGCATCTGCCGATCCACCACCCATACCTGCCCCCGAAGGGATGTGCTTCGCCAGGCGAAGGGAGAGCGCAGGGAACGGGCGGACAGCACGGAGGGCTCGCACGGCACGGAGCACTAGGTTGTCACTCAGCGCTCCCGTCTCGATGCCCCCCACGACCTCTAGCCGATCCTCCTCTTCGTCTACTAGGACGGAGAGCTCTAGGACATCACAAAGGGGAATAGGAAGAAAGCCGGTCTCCAGCAGATGGTACCCATCGGAGCGTCGGCCAGTGATGAAGAGACCAAGATTGATCTTGGCATTGGGATAGACGGTCATGCTCTTATCTTTCATGCGCTATACGATCGTTGTATCTGTACAAAAGCAACGAGACTCCTCAAGAATTACTTCTTAAGGAGTCTCGCTCTCTTTCTTTGTACGCGGGATGAGATTTGAACTCACACGCCGTAACCGGCACTACCCCCTCAAAGTAGCGTGTCTACCAATTTCACCACCCGCGTATTTGAAGCTCTGCAAACTTGAGACGCTTAGCGTCAGGCTGTGCCCAGGACAGGAATCGAACCTGCACGTCTTTTGAACACTCGCACCTGAAACGAGCGCGTCTACCAATTCCGCCACCTGGGCTGACCCGTTTGCACTGCAAAGGTACAACAAAAATCGAAACGACCAAATATCCTCCCGAGAATATCCGTACCTAGCGAGGCTTCTACAGGCTACTCCTCCTTGTCGAGGGAGAATACCTGGATATGGCTAGAGCGCTTAGAACGAATACGTTCACGCCCCTCTTCGTCTCGGTAACGGAAGCGATCGTTGGGCCAGAGACCACCCTCTTTTTTCTTCTCGGAGTGCTCTCGGCGAGGGCCTCTTTCTTCCCGAGGTCTGTCATCTGTAGGGCGAGGACGACGGGGACGATCCGACGAAGAGCCACGATCGAAGTCTCGGTCTCGACGAGGGCGACTAGGCCGATCGGTACGCTCTGGACGCTCGGATCTATTTGCTCGGTCAAAGCGCTCCCCTCTCTCGGGGCGATCTCTGCGATCACGTTCGGGACGATCAGTGCGACTGGATCGGTCAAAGCACTCCCCCCTCTCGGGTCGATCCCTGCGATCACGTTCGGGACGATCCGTTCTGTCAGGACGATCAGAGCGGTCGAATGGCCTACGAGAGCGGTCAAACTCCCGGCGAGGACGCTCAGAGCGTGGGGCACGCTCTCGGCGGGGCATTTCGGGGCGACCTTCCCCACCTCGCTCACGCTTGTAGTCATCACGCTTCCCTGCGAAGAGCTCATAGCCACGGAGCTCACACTCGAGAGATCCGTTGAGCATCTTGATACGCACGCTCTGCCGAAGACCGATGGAGTCGAAGTGCTCGGGCTTGTAGGCGATGATCCACGCCTTGGAGCCGGCATAGTTATGCTTGAGGCGCTCCCCGATCATTCGGTAGAGATCTTCTATGGAGCGTGGACGTAGGCGTTCGCCGTAAGGAGGATTAGTTACCAGAAGGACGGGCGCCTCGGGAGCAGGGCAATCCTGCATAGCTCGGTGCGCTACGGTGATGATGTCCCCGAGGCCTGCCGTACGTACATTGTATCGGGCGATCTTGACGGCTTCGATCGAATTGTCCGACCCATATATATGGTGCTCGAAGGGACGAAGCTGCTCTTCGGCCTCTTGCTTGACTAGGTCGAAGAGCCCTGCATCGTAGTCGAGCCAGCGCTGGAAGGCGAAGCTTCGGCGGAAGGATCCCGGAGCGATCCCTCGGGCGATGAGCGCAGCTTCGATAAGGAGCGTACCCGAGCCACACATGGGATCGACGAAGTCCGTCGAGCCGTCCCAGCCTGCGAGAAGTAGGATACCGGCGGCAAGGACTTCACTCATCGGCGCTTCTGTCTGCGCCACACGCCAGCCACGCTTGTGGAGGCTCTCCCCTGAGCTATCCAGCGCTAGGGTCACCTCGTCATGAGCGATATGGATGTGGAAGAGGCGATCGGGATTGTCCAGACGTACCGAGGGGCGATTCTCCCCACGCTCCACGAAGTAGTCGACCAGCGCATCCTTGGCACGATAGCCTACATACTTACTGTGGGTGAAGGTCTCCGAGTAGACCACGGTGTCGAAGGCGAAGCTATCTCCAGACCGCATCCAAGCGCTCCAGTCGAGACCCTTGAGCTGGCTGTAGAGCTCGTCGGGATTCGTCGCTCGGAAGGTAGCGATAGGCAGGAGGATACGTAGGGCGGTGCGCAGGCAGTAGTTCGCCTTGTAGAGGAGCTTCTTGTCTCCGGTGAAGGAGACCATACGGCGCCCTTCCTCTATATCTGTCGCTCCGAGGGCTTCTAGTTCTTGTGCCAAGACGGGCTCCAGAGCCTGTAGCGTCTTAGCGATCATGCGAGATTCTTGCTTCATCTGATTCGTTGTCGGGATGGGGAGATAGCCCCATGGCGTAAAGATACGACTCTCCCCGTGAAGGCGCCCCTCATCGGTCGAAGAGTCTGCTCCAGAAGGCGCTCTAAGCCTGCCCTGCTGGATATATAAGAAAAGAGGTCTGATGTAGTGCTCTACATCAGACCTCCCTATTGTGTCGGGATACCAGGATTCGAACCTGGGACCCCCTGCTCCCAAAGCAGGTGCGCTAACCGGACTGCGCTACATCCCGAGCTTGGCTTTTTGGCAGAGAAGCTGTGCTATCTTCTCCGTGAGAGAAGGATGACACAGCTCCTTTAAGCGGTATGGACGGGACTCGAACCCGCGACCCCCTGCGTGACAGGCAGGTATTCTAACCAGCTGAACTACCACACCGTGCTTGGCCGTTTTGCCTTTTGACGTTGCAAAGATACTACTTTTTCCGATACCTGCAAATATTCCCTACGTTCCGCCCCACATCCTGCGGGAAAGATGGACGATTGCTAGGGCAGGAGAGGAAAAGAAAAGAGGGAGCCGAAACTCCCTCTACCGTTGTTGTCTCGCAAGGATTCGAACCTTGACAAACAGAACCAAAACCTGTTGTGCTACCATTACACCACGAGACAAGCCCTTCCATTCCGTGACAGACCCACAGAGGAGCGCACGAAATGCAGTGCAAAGATAGTACTTCGGATGGATTCGAGCAAGACCCGCCTGTTTGCTCCCTGCCGAAGGGCTCTACGTGCGGGGAGAAGAGAGCTGAGGAGAACGGGCTGGAGGACGGGCGAGTATCGGACACTTGGGGCATGGTGAGGGAAGGCAATACATATTATGTAAGAGGGCTCTTGAGTCAGCAGAATGGGAGGGGAGGCGGGGAGGGAAATTGGGGGCTCGCTCAAAGTCGCTGGATAAGCGGGTTTCGGAGGGGGCAAAAACGATCTACGGTAGGTCGTCGAAAAAACCTACTG
>NZ_KI259258.1:193107-215483 GCF_000467855.2 Porphyromonas sp. oral taxon 278 str. W7784 | reverse complement strand
ACCCACGGTAGGTCGCTCTGGCGACCTACCGTAGGGTCCTCTGGAGGGTATTGGCTGGGGGCGAAGAAAAAGGGGCGTTGGCCCTTGGCCGAAAGCGAGGGTCTTCCCCTAGAAAAGGGGCGAAAAAACTTGACTCGAAGTTGGGGTAATCAGCGCTCATTTTGGCGGGCGAAAAAGAGGGGCAAACTAGGCGATGAAGGAGCCTCGATGATTGACCGATACCCGAGGGGTAGATCCTCGAGCTGGGAGGCTCGGGCTTGGAAGGTCTTCCCCGTTCCCTCAGCGGGGATAATTATGTACCTTTGTGCGGGTAAAAGGGGCAGAGCACCTGCCCTTTGCCTCAAGACAACGAATGGTAGGACACCCTCTTAGATGATAGTCACCTTCTCCATCGAATATCGAGCACTTCCGAATGAGCGGATATGGCTCCAGAGACAGCTATCCCCAGACTCTTCGCTAGATGCTACGGAGGCCTTCCCTCTAGAAGACCTAGGTGACGGACGCTGGCAAACCACCCTTGACCTCCCCCACACCCCTTCATTCAGCTACAACTATTACCTCGGCGACCCCGAGGGTAAGCCCCTGCGTCGAGAGTGGCGGATCAAGCACACGCTCCCAAGCACTACGGAGGGGAAGCACCTCTTCACCCAAGACCGCTGGATCGATCAGCCCGCAGATGCCCCGAGCTTCTCACGGGCACTCTGCGACGTCCTCTACCAGCGCAGAGGTGAAGCGGATGGGCTTACTTCGAGCACACCTTACCTAGCCTTCTCTGTCTTTGCCCCCAGCCTACGCCCCGAGGAAGGACTCTTCATCTCGGGGGCATCGTCCCTACTCGGCTCGTGGGAAGCAGACGAAGCTCTGCCTCTCAGTTATCTAGGGCAAGGGCGCTGGATGATCAGCCTTCCACTGCCTCTAGGGACGGGACTAGGAGAAGCG
Organism: Porphyromonas sp. oral taxon 278 str. W7784; assembly: GCF_000467855.2. GTDB lineage: Bacteria > Bacteroidota > Bacteroidia > Bacteroidales > Porphyromonadaceae > Porphyromonas. The sequence continues at coordinate 214,544 of NZ_KI259258.1, read as the reverse complement.
GTAGCACTGAGCTACAAGTACCTGATCCGCACGGCTGAAGGGGGATGGCTCTGGGAAGAAGGAGCGAATCGTGAGGCGGTGCTTCCCACGGGAGCAAGCTACGACGGGATCTACTTCCAGGATAGCTTCCTTCACCTCCCCACCCGCTCTATCCGCACCGCAGGTATCGTGGCGCCCCTCTTCTCTCTGAGGAGCGAGCAGGACTGGGGCATCGGGGACTTTGCTACGCTTCGTGAGGCGATCGACCTCGTGGCCGAAGCGGAGATGCACGCCCTCCAGCTCCTACCGATCAACGATACCACCTTCGCCCGAGACAAGGGGGACTCCTATCCCTACAATGCCATCTCGGTCGATGCCCTTCACCCCATATATATAGATCCCGGTGAGCTGGGAGCACTGGCTGATCCCACGCTACAGCAGGCCTTCGAAGAAGAGGCGAGTGAGCTACGTTCGCTCCCGCAAGTAGACTATCCTCGGGTGCTTGCCCTCAAGGAGCGCTACCTAAGACTAGCGTTCGCTGAGCGGGGAAGTTCGGAACTAGCAAGCCCCGACTTCTCGGCCTTCTTCGCTGAATCGGAGCACTGGCTTCGCCCCTATGCACTCTACTGTGTCTTGAGGGATCAGCACCCAGGCTCCCCGCCCTCCCTCTGGGCGGGCTGGGAGCAGTACGACGCTCTTCGAGCCAAGACCTTCGCCGAAGAGCCAGAGGTGCGTGAGGAGATCCACTACTACTACTGGCTACAGTTCGTCCTCGACCGCCAGCTACGGGCGGTGCGTCGCTATGCCGAGGAGAAGAGGGTCTTCCTCAAGGGAGACCTCCCCATCGGAGTAGCACCTCATGGCGTGGATGTCTGGATCGCCCCGAGCCTCTTCCACACCGATCAGTCGGCAGGAGCTCCGCCCGATGACTTCGCTGCAGACGGGCAGAACTGGGGCTTCCCCACCTACGACTGGGAGCGAATGCAATTGGATGACTTCGGCTGGTGGCGTAAGCGCTTCGCCCGCCAAGCGCACTACTTCCATGCCTTCCGAATAGACCATATTCTCGGTTTCTTCCGTATCTGGGAAGTTCCCCGATCGGAGCACTCGGGACTCTTGGGTCACTTCCATCCTGCCCTGCCCTACACGTTAGGAGAATGGCAGGAACTCCTCGGGGTGGACTTCCCCGTCGAACTGCTGACTCAGCCCCTGATCCACCGAGCAGATCTAGCAGAAGTCCTTGGGGAGAAGGCCCTCGAAGCACTCGGTCAGCAAGGCTATCTGAAGGAGACTTCACTCGAAAACTTCTACCACCTCCTCCACACGAAGCAGTGTGACTACGACCAGCCTCAGCTGAAGGAAGCCCTCGGAGAAGAGGCTTGTCTCCAACTCCAACGACTGTGCACCGAGACGGCACTCATCCGTGATCCGTATAGCGAAGGCTACCACCCTCGGATCGCTCTGGAGCGCAGTCGTCTCTTCGGGCGCTGGGGTGCTGAACTTCAAAGACGATGGCAGGCGGTCAGCGGGGACTTCTTCTATGTCCGACACAACGAGCTCTTCCAGCAGACGGCTCTACGACGGCTGGGGGCACTCATCGAGCACACAGACCTACTCCTCTGCGCCGAGGATCTCGGGATGATCCCCGCCACAGTACCTGCCGTGCTAGAGGCACTGCAGATCCTCTCCCTAGAGCTTGAGCGAATGCCTAAGAGCTTTACCCCGACGGGCTGGGCTGATCCCAAAGCCTTCCCCTCCCGATCCATCGCCACGACCTCCACGCACGATATGCCGTCTCTAAGAGGATGGTGGTCTGCACTACCGAAGAGCGAGCAGGAGCGCTACCTAAGTGAAGAGCTGAAGCAAGAAGAACCTCTGAGCGAAGAAGAGCTCTACCGCAAGATCGTAGCAGCACATCTCGACTCCCCTGCCCTGGCGACGATCCTCCCCCTCTCCGACTGGATGAGTCTAGAGCACCGTCTCTGGCTGACTAGCCCTGAGGCCGAACAGATCAATCACCCCGAAGATCCAGCACAGTACTGGAGCTATCGCTTCCCCCTCAGCATCTCTTCGCTGAGACAGCACTACCCTGAGTGGCTCACACTCATCAAGCAACTCATCTCCCACTCCCAAAGAATATAATCAGCCTATGATGGAGCGACTCTACGTCTTAGAGGAAGCCGACGTCCAGGAATTCATCGGTGTCAACCGTGCCAACCTGGTGACACTACAGAGCCTCTTCCCTAAGACGAAGCTACGCATTCACCAAAATGTCATCAAGGTACTTGGCGAAGACCAAGCAGCCGAAGAACTTCTACACATCCTCTCCTCGCTGGAGCAGATCTGCAGTCGATACAATCAGCTCACCGAAGCGCAGATCATCGATGCCGTACGGCGCCATCGGAGCAAGAAGACCAGCGAAGAAGCACCCGCCTCTGTCGAGAGCGACGTCCTCATCTACGGAGTCCACGGCAAGGCTATCCTGCCCCGAGGAGATCGTCAGCGACGCATGGTGCGGGAGTTTGCCTCGCGAGACCTCTGCTTCGCTACAGGTGCCGCCGGTTCGGGTAAGACCTTCCTGGCGATCTGCCTAGCAGTGAAGGCGCTCAAGTCGAAGCAAGTTCGCCGGATCATCCTGTCCCGCCCGGCGGTAGAGGCCGGTGAGAAGCTCGGATTCCTCCCCGGTGAGATGAAGGATAAGCTTGATCCCTACCTCCAGCCTCTATATGATGCGCTCGGCGAACTGATACCAGCGCCCAAACTCAAAGACCTCATCGACACGGGAGTCATACAGATCGCTCCGCTAGCCTTTATGCGTGGGCGTACGCTTAGCGATGCGATTATCATCCTCGACGAAGCACAGAACACAACGCCTCAACAGATGAAGATGTTCCTCACCCGTCTCGGGATGAATTCGAAGATGATCGTCACGGGCGACTTCACGCAGATCGACCTGCCTCGTGGCGTCACTTCAGGGCTCAAGGATGCGCTGGAGAAGCTTCGTGATCTCAAGAGTATTAGCTTCATCCACTTTGATAAGACCGACATCGTCCGTCACCCACTCGTGGCAGAGATCGTAGAGGTCTACGACGCTCTAGACAAAAAGGAAGAGCGCACCAGCCACTCCCCCTCCTAGCGACTCATCAGCCTGCCCTACAAGGATCGTAAGTTCGACCTCAATGGATCGTGAGCCCGGTCTCCAAGACTGGCCAACCCGACTGCTAAGACTTATCCGCCTCCCGTCCAAGACTCATTAGTCCTCCTCTCAGTACTCATCACCCACAAATTCATACAAGCATAACTATGGCACAGACGCTCGTCCACACCGACTTTCATTTCCCGCATCAGGAGCGGGTCTATCATGGCAAGGTCCGTGATGTCTACTTCCTCTCCGGAGACAAGGTAGCGATGATCGCTACCGACCGTATATCAGCCTTCGACGTGATCCTCCCTAAGGGCATCCCCCACAAGGGGCAAGTGCTCAATCAGATCGCCACGTACTTCCTCGAAGCTACACGAGATATCGTCCCCAACTGGCTGATCTCCTCCCCCGACCCAATGGTATCGCTGGGTCATCGCTGCGAGCCCTTCCGAGTCGAGATGGTCATCCGTGGCTACCTCACTGGCTCTGCATGGCGTGCCTATCAGGCTGGTGAACGCACACTCTGTGGTATCCAGCTCCCCGAAGGTATGCGTGAAAACGAGGCCTTCCCTAGCCCTATCATCACCCCGACGACCAAGGAAGACGTCGGGCATGACGAGAATATCTCCCGTGAAGAGATCATCCGCACGGGCCTCGTTAGCGAAGAAGACTACAAGCAACTCGAAGCCTACACCTACGCCCTCTTCGCACGTGGTCAGGAGATGGCCCGCCAACGTGGGCTGATCCTCGTAGACACGAAGTACGAGTTCGGCAAGAAGGACGGCAAGATCTACCTGATCGACGAGATCCACACACCTGACTCCTCCCGCTACTTCTATGCTGATGGCTACGAAGAGCGCTTCGAGCGAGGAGAAGAGCAGAAGCAACTCTCCAAAGAGTTCGTCCGTCAATGGCTCATCAAGAACGGCTTCCAAGGCCGTGAAGGTGAAGTCGTCCCCGAGATGACCGAAGCTTATTGTCAGAGCGTCACCGACCGCTACGTCGAGCTCTATGAGATCGTCACCGGCCGTAAGTTCGTCGCTGAGCCCACCGATGACCTAGCAGGGCGTATCGAGCGCAATGTACTTGCGGCCCTGAAGTAACGCCTTCGCCTCACCCTCTACAAGTAGCTAGCCCCATGATCCTCCAGTGCGAGGGTCATGGGGCTAGTCATTTCTGGGCTTGCTCTTCTACAAAGTCAAGGCTTATTACCTGAAATACTTCGTCTAACCTTCCGCAAACTTCACGGCCATTACAGGCAAGGAAATTGCCCTTCTCTTGAAGCGAAGTCCAGCGAAACAAATTACCCCGTGAGCGAGGGATCGCAGTCCACAAACAGCTAGCCTGACAGGCGGGGAGCAGGCACGAAAAAGCGGGGAAGAGATCACCCATTTCACTGGGGAATTCCTCCCGTAAAGGCGGGGCAATTTGATAATATTTTAGGAAGTAATGTAATTGTACCTGAGCCTAGGTTTCTTCCCTAGATCTCACTAACTTTGGGGGCATATACAGCTAACAGAACTACATTAAACGTAAGCAACACAATGAAGACAACTCCATTCACCGACATCCACAAGGCTCTAGGAGCTAAGATGCACGAGTTCGCAGGCTACGACATGCCTATCGAATATCCGACAGGGATCATCGAAGAGCATATGACCGTCGTCAAGGGCGTAGGCGTCTTCGACGTCTCGCACATGGGAGAATTCTGGGTTAAAGGGCCAAATGCGCTCCGATTCATCCAAGATATCACCAGCAATGATGCCTCCAAGCTCAAGGTCGGTGATATCCAATACACCTGCTTCCCCAATGAACAGGGCGGGATCGTCGATGACTTGCTCGTCTACCACTACGAAGATGAGAAGTACCTGCTGGTAGTCAACGCCGCTAATATCGACAAGGACTGGGCTTGGTGTCAGTCACACAACGCCGCCGGCGCCGTACTCGAGAATAGCAGTGACAATGTAGGTCAGCTCGCCGTACAGGGTCCGCTGGCCACGCAAGTACTACAGCGTCTGACGGATGTCGACCTCTCCAGCATCCCATATTATACATTTAAGGTCGGCACCTTCGCTGGTTGCCCCGAGGTCATCCTGTCCAATACGGGCTACACTGGTGCAGGTGGCTTCGAGATCTACTTCTATCCCCAGTACGGTGAGAAGATATGGAACGCTATCTTCGAGGCAGGTAAGCCCGAAGGTATCCGTCCCATCGGCCTCGGTGCACGTGATACGCTCCGTCTGGAGATGGGATTCTGCCTCTATGGCAACGATATCACCGACACCACTTCTCCACTAGAAGCTGGACTTGGATGGATCACCAAGCTCCTACCAGAAAAGAATTTCCCCAGCAAGTCCTTCCTCGAGAAGCAGAAAGCCGAAGGAATCACCCGCAAACTGGTTGCATTCAAGCTCTCGGATAAGGGTGTACCCCGCTCGCACTACGAGATCGCCGATGCCGAAGGGAATATCATCGGCGAAGTCACTTCAGGTACTATGTCCCCCACCCTCAAGACGGGGATTGGGATGGGCTATGTGAAGAAGGAGCACACTGCGATAGGCACGCCTATCTACATCGTGGTACGTGGCCGTAAGCTCGCCGCCGAAGTGGTCAAGCCACCTATGCGTAGCGTAGAGTAGCACCTGCTACTTCGGGGGACTTCACCCGTCCCTTAGCATCAAGCCCCAGAGATCAGCGCCCCTTAGGGCAGGCTGATCTCTGGGGCTTTTCCTTATCCCGACGGGAGCGCTACGGCTTGTCTAGGGTGCGCTAAGCTCTTGGCTTGCTCCGTCCATCGCCATTCTTATTGACGAAGTAGAGCAGACCGAGGAGGTTGATGATGCCGAGACCGGCTCCCATACCGACGATCATCCGCTGCGCTTCGTTAAGGAAAAAGAGCGAGATGAGGGCGGCGATGATGATGAGCACGATGAGTGCGATGATAATCTTCTTGACTAGCTGCATGATCTATCTATATCAATGATAGACAAAGCTACGACAATTCCGCCATTCGGACGAGTGAAACGTAGCCAGCCCACAGCTATCCCCTCGTGGAGGATGCTGTGGGCTGGCTCCTGCTATCACCACCACGAGGGTGGCGTATCAGTCTTGTCGGACGACTAGTAGCGGCTAGCTACGACGTCCCAGTCTACGATCGCCCAGATGTCCTTGATATGATCGGCACGGCGATTCTGGTAGCTGAGGTAGTAAGCATGCTCCCAGACGTCGACACCAAATAGTGGACGCAGGCCGTGTACTACAGGATTGCTCCCGTTAGCTTCCTTAGTGATGACGAGTTCACCGTCTTCCTTAGCCGAGAGCCACACCCAGCCAGAGCCGAAGAGTGTCGTACAAGCGGTGAGGAATTCCTGCTGGAAGGCTTCGAAGCTCCCCCATTTGGCGACGATTGCATCGAGAAGCTTGCCCGTAGGCTGGCCACCCTTGCCTGGACCAAACTGAGTGAAGTAGAGGTTGTGATTGAGCGTCTGACCTGCATTATTGAAGATCGGGCCTTCGCTCTTACGGATGATCTCCTCGAGAGAAGCATCAGCGAGCTCCGTCCCTTCGATGAGGGAGTTGAGCGTATTCACGTAGCCAGCCAGGTGCTTACCGTGGTGGAAGGAGAGCGTCTCAGCACTAATAGCAGGCTCGAGCGCATTAGGGGCGTAGGGGAGTTGGATAAGTTCGAACTTCATTGCGTTCTTTATTTTCAGTGATAGAATCTAATTCGGGAGAGGCTATCGAGAAGAAAGGCCTTTCGGTTACTTAACCACGAGCGCTTGCGTATTGTTTGCTCTCGGCTAGGACGCTATTATAATAGTTCGGATCGCCCGTCACTTCTTCGCCGACCCACGGCGGGAGTTCGAAGGATTCATTGACATCACTCAGCTCGATTTCCGCTAGACAAAGCCCTTCATGCCGTCCAGCAAAGACATCGACCTCCCAGACATGACCTCGGTACGGCACGAGATGGCGCACCTTCGTGAGACGGCGCTCCTCGCAGAGGGCAAGTAGGGCCTCGGCATCAGAGACTGGGATCTCATATTCGTATTCATCTCGCATCAGCCCGCGCTCATCAGATCGCCCTTTGATCGTGAGGAAGGCCTTCGCACCCCGACGACGCACCCGCACCGTCGGGCTATCGGCATGCAGATAGCCTTGGTCGATCGGGAGCGCTTCAGTAGCTTCGGGGATGAAGTCCATGGAGCGCACGAGGAACTTTCGTTCGATCTCTTTCATCTCCTACCGATCAGCCGATGGTGACTTGCGTTGCCCCGAAGCCGTATTCTCTGAAGGAAGCATCCTGATAGCGACAAGTGGGATACTTGTATCTGAGCTCTCGCTCCAGCGATGAGCGCAGGACGCCGTCGCCCTTACCGTGGATGAAGATGATCTTACGGCCCTTCTCCTTGAGATGCTCCCGCATCGTGCGGTGGAAGTACTCGAGCTGGTAGGCGTGAATATCCGCACTCGACATCCCCGCTGTCGTCTCCAGCAGGCTGGACGCATGGAGATCGACCACGAGAGGTTCGTCACGCTGAGGGCTAGCGGACGAAGGACGACGCTCGGGACGATCCGCTGTCTTCTTCACCTTGAGCGATCGCTCCAGGGCGCTGGGGTCGATGGTCGGAGTCTCCTGGCCTGCACCTCTCTCGACGATCGGTATCAGTAGCGCCTCGTCGGTGAAGTAATCATTCTCACGGAAGGAGTGAAGCTTGAAGAACTTCGTGGTATCCAGACGAAGGCGTACCGAGAGCGGATGCTGGAGCTTAGCCACACGCTCCTCGGAGAAGGGCAGTAGTTGCACCGCCAGCTGCTCGAGATCGTTGAGCTCAGCAGGAGCAAATTCCTCGAGGAATGCATCCGAATGAGGCTCGATGATCCCAGAGGCACGGAGCTTATATCCCGTACCTACGGCGCTCAAATAAGTAAAAAACACCGAAGAGTTACTGTAATTGATTAGGTAAGCTTCGTAATTCGTCAGTCCCAGCTTCGTGCGATCCTGAGGGAGGAAGGCCAGTGTGGCCGTCAGCTCATCAGCATCTGGGCGGTAGGCCTTCGGAAGACTCGGCTTGGTCTTAGCCGTCTTCACCTCGGGCTGAGCCTCTGGGGCTGGCTTCGTCTTCTGAAGCTTCTCCTGAATGATCTTGGGCGGACGGATCTCGGGGATAAAGGTATCCCCCGCATCTACGACGACACATTCCTTCAGTAGCGTAGGGATCTCGAAGCCATCAGCGTCTTCGACCCAAGCCGTATCAGCCGTGATGCGAGCGACTCGCCCGCCACCGACGGCATTGAGGAAGCGCACTTGGCTCCCGACCTTCACATTATTGGGATTATTCATAGCTATACGTATGGGTGCCCCGTGGGGCAGTGGCTGTCATAAGTTATAGGGAAAGGAGGCGCTCCACTAGGTCAAAGACCCCGAGCGTGTAGAGATATTGCCCCAGCAGAAGCGCTAGGAGAATCGCTCGCATCACGAGACCCATGCGCTCGGGGACGGCACCCATCCCTCGGGCTACGATGAAGCCGATGGGTACTACCGTGAGCTGAAGGAGGGCAGGAGCCTCTGCTGCCACGAAGGGGACGAGCAGCAGGAGCACCAAGGGATAGAAATGCAGGACGGCGAACATATCCCGATGGCGAACATTCTCCCGATAGAAGCGCCTTCGATACAGCACTCCGCCGACCAGAAAGCACGCGACGAAGCTCCAGTAACAAAGCGGAGAGACAAACGCCATCCCACTGACCTCCCGAGGAAGTGGTAGAGGGAAGTCCCGAAGTAATAGCTTCTCGTAGCTCGTCAGCACGCTGAAGCCTTGGTAGATAAGTATGGAGATAAGGATCCATACGGGCAAGAAGACACCCGCTATCAGCCCCACCAGAGAGCGACTCTCCATTGAGCGCAGGCGATACTGCGCTAGCAGGATGATCGGTAGCAGGACACCATAGAGCGGGGTAAGGAGACACAGGAGCCCGACTAATAGTCCGATGAAGAGATAGAAGCGTGGCTGATGCGTGTCTTGATAGAGACCGAAGCTCAAGAAGAGGATCAACTGAAGAAAGATCACAGCCAGTCCCGACAGCGCCCCCAGTGATGGCGAAGTCGTCATCAGTGCCACGAAGAAGAGCACCATCGTAGCTCGCTCCCCCTTCTCAATGAGTAGGTAGCGCTCCCCCGTGTAGATGGCGAGCCCACTGACTAGGACCAGCGCTAGAAGACCGATGAGCCGGCTCATCCACGACGATGCCGCCGGGAGCTGAGGGATAAGCCCCTCGGCGCCCTCTACCCGAAAGCCAAGGTGAGGTGACGACGGGATCAGGTAGACCAGTAGGAAGATCAGGATCCAGAGAATAATCTCCAGCCAGTTCGTCCGCCGTCGAGCCGAAGACGAAGTATACATAGTCGTAGGTGGTCAGTATGGAGAGAAAAGGAATGCCTACGGGCAAGATCTCGTGCAGAGAGCCTTACCCATAGGCATCATAAATAGTGATCGCTAGGAGAGCTTCAGCAGATCCTGCCCGATATCTCGGCGCAGCGCCTTGCCCTCGAAGTGTACCTGATCGGCTAGCTTATAGCAGCGCTCCAGCGCTTCTTCGAGCGTCGAACCGAGACAGCTCGCAGTGAGCACCCGACCACCAGAAGTCATGAGATGACCTGACGTGTCACGAGCGGTGCCAGCATGGAAGAGTGCCGAGTCGAATGTAGGTTCGTGCGGGTAGCTGATCGGCTTACCCTTGGCATAAGTACCTGGATAACCTTCGGAGACCAGCACCACCGTGGCGGCGTACTTCGTAGACTCCTCGAGCTGATAGTCGCCAAGTTCACCGCTAGCCATACGCTCCAGGAGCTCGACGAAGTCTGAATCGATGCGGAGCATTACGGACTCAGTCTCGGGATCTCCCATACGACAATTGTACTCGATGACGTAGGGATCACCGCCGACATTCATTAGTCCAGCGAAGATGAAGCCACGATAGTCGATGCCTTCGCTACGCAATCCCTCGATCGTAGGCCGTACGACACGCTCCTCTACCTTCTTCATGAAGGTCTCATCGGCGAAGATCACAGGGGAGACAGAGCCCATACCGCCGGTATTGGGGCCTGTATCGCCTTCGCCGATACGCTTGTAGTCCTTAGCCACGGGCAGGATACGCCAGCCGTGACCATCCGTAGCGATGAAGACCGAGCACTCGATCCCGTGCAGATATTCTTCGATGACGACACGTGTACTAGCTTCTCCGAAGCGACCAGTCAATAGCTCTCGGAGCTCCCGCTGCGCTTCCTCGAGGTCTTCGCTAATGATCACTCCCTTGCCCGCAGCCAGTCCGTCGGCCTTGAGTACATAGGGTGGGCGAAGAGTCTTGAGGTAATCGACGGCTTCATCATAGGACTGACGGCCAAACGTCTTATATCCAGCGGTGGGGATCCCATAGCGCTGCATGAAGGCTTTACTGAAGTCCTTGCTCCCCTCAAGCTGTGCTCCTCGAGCATCTGGGCCGACGATCAGGAGATCCTTTAGGCCTGCTTCCTCACGGAGATAGTCTGCGATCCCTTCCACTAAGGGCACTTCGGGGCCGACGACAAGGAGCTTGATCTGCTCACGACGGATCAAATCGGCAATAGCTGCAAAGTCCGTGACTCCGATCCGTGGAAGACAAGTCCCGTAGAGTGACATCCCAGGATTGCCGGGTGCGATGAAGAGCTGACTGAGGTGCGGGCTACGAGCCATGCGCCATGCTAGAGCATGCTCACGTCCGCCCGATCCCAATAGGAGAATATTCATACAAGAAAATTAGAGTGGATACGAAGTCTCGCCGCGACTACAAGTGATCAAAGAAATAGCGAGCCATCGTATAGTTGAGATGTACACGATCCACGCCCATCACGTTGTGACGATGCTCGGGGTAGATCATGTAGTCGGGGTAGGTGCCAGCCTTGACACAAGCCTCGACAAATAGCTGGGTGTGCTGCCAGACGACCGTTGGGTCGATCGTCCCATGTATCATCATGAGGCGTCCCTTCAGGTCCTTAGCTCGGAGAGAGAGGTTCGTCTCCTTGTAGCCTTCGGGATTGTCCTGCGGGCTGTCCATATAGCGTTCGCCGTACATCACTTCATAGCGAGCCCAGTCTGTGACAGCACCACCGGCGACTCCCACCTTGAAGACCTCGGGATAAGTAAGCATGAGATTCGTTGTCATAAAGCCACCGTAGCTCCAGCCTGCGACGCCGATGCGGTTAGCGTCCACATAGGGCAGGCTCTTCAGGAAGTCTACGCCCTTCATCTGGTCAGCCATCTCATTCTTACCGAGGTGGCGGTGGATGACTTGCTCGAAGTCAGCTCCACGATGAGCCGAACCACGGCCGTCGACTGTGAATACTACATAGCCCTGAGTAGCCATATAGAGATCCCACCCGAGGCAACCAGCGTGGAAGCGATTCTGCACAAGCTGGGCGTGGGGACCATTGTAGACGTAGACGATCGTGGGGTATTTCTTGCTCGGATCAAAGTTCGTGGGCTTGAGCAAGCGGTAATAGAGGTCGGTGACTCCATCGGCAGCCTTGATCTTACCAAAAGTAATCTCGGGATTGATGAAGCCTGCTTCGGGATCCTTTGACTGGTAGAGCTTAGCGATTTGCTTACCAGTGGAGACGGAGACTAATCGCTGCTCCGTAGGATTCTTCAGCGATTCGTAGGTGTCGAGGAGGTACTTCCCATCACGGGAGAGCCGTGCTACATGCCAGCCTTCCTGAGGAGTGAGGAGCTTTGTCTTCCGTCCATCGAGGCTGACTGAAGCGACGACACGGTCGATAGGACTGAGTTGCGTCGAAGTGTAGACCAGAGTCTTCCCCCCGTCAGCAAAGCCAAGGAAGTCCGTGACTTCCCATGCCCCACGGGTGATCTGCCCTAGGAGCTTACCATCGACATTGTAGTGGTAGAGGTGGGTATAGCCATCGCGGCGCGTCTGCCAGACGAACTCACGATCACGCCCTGGGATGAAGCGCATCGGCCACTGAGGTTCGATGTACTTGCTATTGGTTTCGGAGAAGAGGGTCTTGATGTAATCCCCCGTCTTGGGATCATACGCCTTGAGCTCCATGTAGTTCTGATCCCGGTTGAGCTCTGCGATATAGATGGTCTTGCCATCAGGTGCCCAAGAGATGTTTGTCAGATACTTTTCTTTCGGTTCGCCTGTCTTGATGTAGACAGTCTTACCCGAAGCGAGGTCGTAGACACCGAGGGTGACGTGGTGACTAGGCATCCCTGCCATAGGATAGTAGAGCTTCTCCTCGGTAGCCTTACGTACGTCGGTATGGACCAGCGGGTAAGGAGCGATCATCGACTGATCCATCCGGTAGAAGGCAAGCTGTCCGCCATCAGGACTCCAGAAGAGACCGCCATTGATGCCGAACTCATTCTGGTGCACCGTCTGCCCGTAGACGATCGTGGGACTACCATCAGTCGTCAGCTGGTGAGAAGAGCCATCGGGAGAGAAGACAAAGAGATTGTGCCCCTTGACTACTGCAGCGTGGTCGGCACGGGGCGAGAAGAGGAAGGCCTGCTCCTCCTTAGTGTCACGCTCATAGGAGGCGACGAGCTTCTTAGCACGAGGATCTACCAGGTGGTGCTTCTGACCGAAGGTGATGGAGAGGAGCTCTCTACTTCCTCCGACCACAGCGAAGGGAGAGAAGAACTTAGCGCCCTTACCCTTGGTGGCTTCCCCGAGGATCGAGAGAAGTTCGTCCTGAGTAAGGAGGGTCGTCACCTTAGACTGAGCCGAGGGAGTACCGATGACCAGCCTCGTGCTGTCTATATAGATGTAGTCATTCCCCAGCCAAGAGAGAGATCGTAGCGAGGTGCGACGGAGCATCTTCGGAGAGCCGAGCGTGTATTCCTCAAGTGTCGGGGTACGAGATGCCTCCTGCGAGAGGAGGGGCGTCGAAGAGAGGGCTGTAGCAGCCATAGCGAGCAAAGCTAACTTACGGATATTCATCATTCCTTATGTATAGATGTGTAGTATCTGATCGGTAGCACAAAGATAGGCAATATCACTCGTCTGGGGCGAGGCTAGAAGCCACTCTGCGAGGGGAGGGAAAGGGAAGCTAGAGCCTATAGGCAGCAGAGCACTTGCGGGTCTCCTCGACCCGACACTCCAGGAGCGTGATCCCGGAGCCCTTGAGTTGCTCTGGTCCGACGACGGAGACCAGGTGGATGGCGATCTGCTCTGCTGTAGGGTTGAAGGGCACGACACACAGATCTCCGGGCACTAAGCGCTGAAGCTCAGGGAGCAGGGGGTCCTCACTCCAGATCATCATCCGATGATCCCAGTGCTCCTCGAGCCACATGCAGAGGCGATCACGGATCTCGGAGAAGTCGATGACACGCCCCAGAGGATCGAGCTCCGAGGCAGAGCAGACGAAGTGGATCCGATAGTTATGTCCATGGAGGTGTCGGCATTTGCTTTCGTGGCCGACGACACGGTGGCCCATACTGATATCGTGGTAGCGCTCTACTGTGATCATATCTATCCTATTAGCTATACAAAGATACGGCATCTTGCTCATAAGGGGAAGAGGCTCTGAGGGCAGGATCCCACAGAGCCTCTTATACGGCTCACGGGCACGCCAGCTCCCGAGAGGGAGACAGCGTGCCCGTGGCTAATCTTTAGGTTGATCCTATGCTTACTTAGCCTTAGCCATAGAGTCAACGGCTGCAACAGCAGCGCCAGCAACGGAGTCAACCGAAGCAACTGCAGAGTCAGCGACTGCAGATACAGCTTCGATTACTGCGCTATCAGCAGCTACAGAGTCCTGAGCGTTCTGATCGCTGTTACCTGCACAAGATGCAAACGTAGCAGCTACTGCGACAACTGCAAATGCGAAAAACTTCTTCATCTTTCTTTCTTACTTAATTGGTTATTAATTTCGAATTCGTCATGAATAACACCGCAAAGATACAGCAACTTTCTGATTCGACAATACGTTTCCTCCCGTACATTGCTGTGACCTCATGAGTAGGTATCAGAGATACTCACCCATGTCAGCCGGACGTATCAGAGCGCTCGTGAGAGACAGCTCCAAGTGCGTCTTTGCGGTATTACATCAGGCTGGTGGGGGACGCATCCTCACCCTTCTGAAGTGGAGTATAGCGGACTCGAACCGCTCACCTCGACACTGCCAGTGTCGCGCTCTAGCCAGATGAGCTAATACCCCAGAGACGTTTATGAGGAGCTTCCGCTGTGCTCCTCTTCACGGCACAAAGGTAGTAAATATTTTATTTCCAAGTATCTTTGTTCCCTACGAAGGGCAGAAAAATTTTGCCCCGACCCTCCACTAAAGACCGAAGTTATGATCCTCTATAACACGACCTTCGTCCTGGCACCGAGCACTGAGATTGACTTCCTCTCGTTCATGCGGGAGGTCTATATCCCTGCACTCAAGGCTGACGTACTCGTCCACACGCCACGTCTGCACCGCATCACGACGCAGGACAAGGACGCCAATGCCCTCTCCTTCGCTCTTCACTTCTACGCCGAAGGGGAGCCTCACCTGCAGGACATCCTATCGAACACCGGCCTTCGCATAGCTGATCTCCTAGTGAAGCGCTTCGGGGAGCAAGTCCTCGGCTTCAGCACGATCATGCACGAAGTAGAGTAAGGGAGCCTCCCTCCCCTACCATATTATATATAGATATACACGACTGAAGCGAAGACTATGGGAGAGCGTATCATCATGGGTATCGACCCAGGTACCATCGTCATGGGCTATGGACTGATCGAGGTGAAGGGACAGACGGCTCGTCTGCTGGCTCTCGGTGTGATCTCGCTGGACAAGTTCGAGAATCACTACCTACGCCTCAAGCGCATCTTCGATCGGGTACAGGGGCTCATCGATGAGTTCCACCCCGACGAGCTGGCCATCGAAGCCCCCTTCTTCGGCAAGAACGTCCAGAGCATGCTCAAGCTGGGGCGTGCCCAAGGTGTCGCCATGGCTGCAGCACTCACCCGAGACATCCCCATCACTGAGTACGTACCTATGCGCATCAAGCAAGCCATCACGGGCAACGGTGCTGCCTCCAAGGAGCAAGTGGCAGGGATGGTCCAGCGCTATCTGAAGATCCCACCCGAGCAGATGCCTCGGGAGCTCGATGCTACCGACGGTCTAGCAGCCGCACTCTGCCATCACTTCCTGACCTCCTCGCCCCTCAGGTCGGCGTCGGGAGGTGCTACGAAGAACTGGGCAGACTTCGTCAAGCAAAACCCCTCCCGCATCAAGGGACTGAAGAAATAAGGCTCAGTCCTCTCCACCCATTCATATCCGTATAAAACGAGCACTCGCCTCGATCCCGATGGATCGAGGCGAGTGCTCGTTTCTATTGGAGAGGTAGCGGACTACTTGAGCGTACCGTCCTGTGCAGCCTTCACCATATCCTTGCTAGGTAGGATGTAGACTTCTACACGACGGTTCTCACGACGACCAGCGGCAGTAGAGTTGTCTGCTACAGGCTCGTGGCTCCCCTTACCTTCGACCTTGATACGCGAAGATGCGATACCCTGGCCAGCGAGGAAGTTACGAACGCTTTCTGCACGGTTGTAGGAGAGAGGATCGTTGATGCGGTCGTTCCCCGTATTGTCCGTGTGCCCTACGATGAGCAGGTCCGTCTGGCTGTGTTCGGCCAGGTTAGCAGCGAACTTACGGAGCGTCGTCTGCGAAGCAGCGCTGAGGGAAGAGGAGCTGGTAGCGAAGAGGATACCACTGTCGAAGGTGACACGGATAGCCTGACCGTCGTTGATCGATTCGATCTTAGCATCCTTGACATCCTTCTCGAGTTCCTTCTTCTGCTTATCCATCTTCTTGCCGATGAGCGTACCTGCAGTACCACCGATGACACCACCGATAGCAGCACCGATAGCAGTGTTACCTGCGACACGACCGATACCAGCACCGATCAGAGCACCTGCACCTGCGCCAATACCAGCTCCCTTAATTGCATTGCTTGCACCACAACTTGATAGGACGAGAGCGCCAGCGAGGAACGCTGCCGCAAAAGCTTGCTTCTTCATTCTTATATACAATATTATGTTGTTTGATAAAGTCTCTTGACTTTTTAGCCTTGACGGCTACTGAAATACTTCATGAACTGGACACGCTCAAAGAGGCTAGGATCCGCCACTGAGCCATAGCTCAGACGACCACGGATCTCGTCGAGACTCTGGTAGCCATGCTCGACCATCCAGCGCTGGAGTCCCACCAGCGCCTCTCGGATAGCAGTAGCGCCTTGCTTATAAACGGCGGTGCACATCTGTGTAGTATTTGCCCCGGCGAGGATGGCCTTCGTCACCTCCTCCCAGGTATAGATCCCTGTCGAAGCCGAGATCTCGACCTCGGGCACCAGACCACGGATGAGCCCCGTGAAGCGCAGGGTCTCGGTGAAGTCACCCGCATGGGAGAAGACTTCGCCCCCGATGAGTTGCTCACGGCTGAGGTCTATGTCGATCTGATAGGTGCGATTGAAGAGGGTCACCGCCGCTGCCCCTGCTGCACGGAGCTTGTCCACGAGTACGGGGAGGTTGGTATGGTAGCGGGAGAGCTTGACGATGATCGGCAGGCCCTTGCCCACAAGCGAGGAGACGATCGAGACGTAGAGCTCTTCGGCCTTAGCGGGATCGAAGTAGAGATCCGTCTCTAGACGCATGATGTTGATCTCCAGAGCATCTGCTCCAGCCTGACGGATACGCTCGGCGAAGTCCACCCAGCTCCCTTGGGTGGTACAGTTGATACTAGCGATGACGGGGACAGAGAGCTCTTCCTTAGCCTGACGGATCAGCTTCAGATAGCCCTCGATGGCTTCTGCACGGACGTAGGAGGCGATGTAGTCCTCGGCCTCAGGATAATCATTCTGAGCGATCAGATGCCCCGTCTGCATGAGTATCTGTTCCTCGAAGAGGGACTTCAGGATGACAGCACCGGCGCCTGCCTCGACGAAGGACTTGGTGCGCTCGATATTGCGGGTCAAGCCCGAGCTACTGAGGATGATGGGACTCTCCAGGTCTAAGCCTGCGAAGGAAGTGCGAATATCTACCATTATCGTGAGTATCAAATGAGTGAACGAATGGGGAGAAACGTCAAGGCAAAGATATTACTAATTCTCCAGAGGACACCCTTCTCGCCCTACATCCACAGCTCTTTATCCCCTAGGGACGGCGGGGAAAATCAGCACGCTCGGAGCTGGGGCAAATGTGGGGGAAATTCGGTCGGAGAAGCCCAGAGGTCTCGACCCGCTCACAGCCCGCTTCCCGAGCGACTTCTCGAGGGGTCACGTCGGGGCACTCCGAAGGGGGCATTTTGGACCCTACGGTGGTCGTCGAAAAAACCTACTGTAGGTCGTCTCACCGACCCACGGTAGGTCGCAGAGACGACCTACCGTGGATCCCTTTTGAGGGGTACTGGACGATCCTCCCTCCCCCAGCCCAGCGAGACGAAACAAGCTCGGGGCGAAATCACTACCTTTGGAGCATAACTAGCAAGGTCTCAGGAGTAACACCATCCCATATAAAATATGAAGACACTCAGCATCATCCTCCTCATGTTCCTCGGGAGCTACACCCTGACAGCTCAGAGGCAAAGCACGGACAGCATCGCCCACACCCTCCTAGTAGCCAACTACGAATACAGCTGTCGGAGCACCGACGCTCAGGGCAAGGAACTCACCGTCACCTACGGGCTCACCCTCCAGGTCGGACAGGATCAAGCCTGCACCATGGGACGCAAGCGACACGACGGAGAGAAGGATCAGAGCGAACAGCTCCTCTACGTACCCACCACGTGGCAAAACTATCCCAAGGGGCGCATGACCTCCGTCGAGATCATCCCGCCCTACCGCTACCTCACCACCGAGACGATGAAGCAGATCCGCTGGACGGTACTCAGTCAGTATGATTCGATCTGTGGGCACTCCTGCCAGAAAGCTACAGGCGAATACGCTGGTCGTCGGTGGGAGGCCTGGTTCGCCGAGAGCTTACCTACCCGCTTCGGACCTTGGCGACTCGGCGGACTACCCGGCCTGATCCTACGAGCCACATCGGAGGATGGTATCCACCGCTTCGAATGCCAGGGGGTGGAGGCCGTGAAGGAGGCGATCCGCTACGGCGCCCCCGAAGGAGCCATGAAGTGCGCACGGAGCAAGTTCGTCGAGCTACGCAACCGACTCTTCACCAACCCCAACTACCTGAGCAAGCCCTACTACTATATCAAGCCCGACGAGATCAGTAGCATGACCGTCATGGATGGCACGATGACACTGGGGGATGTACCTATCAACATGAAGCCGGCGAAGTTCCAGCCCCTAGACTACTAAGCCCTCATGTGTCGGCGCCTTCTGCTCCTCCTCTCTCTCGTCCTGAGCTTCGCCTCCGTCGGAGCTCAGACTCAGACGGTGACCCTCAGTGGTCAGCTACGCTCAGGCACGGAGCCTGTAGCAGGTGCCGTACTAGCCCTGCTACAGCCCTCCGACTCCAGCCTACTGACCTACACCATCTCCGACAGCGAAGGGCGCTACCGACTCCAGCTAGAGACTTCGCTCCCCGCTCTGGTGCTTCGTGTCCGAAGTCTAGGCTTCAAGCGTCGGCTACTTCACCTCAAGGCCCAGTCCCAGACACTTGACCTCAACCTCGAGCACGAAGAGCGCCTCCTGCGTGAAGTCATCGTGAAGGCTCAGAAGCTCTGGGCACAGCGGGATACCCTCAACTACCTGGTCTCAGCCTACACCCTACAGCAGGATCGCACCATAGGCGACGTGCTCCAGCGCCTGCCCGGCATCACGATCGAGGACAACAAGGTCATCAAGTACCAAGGCCTCCCCATCAACCGCTTCTACATCGAGGGCCTGGACCTACTACGTGGGCGCTACGGCCTCGCCACCCAAGGGATCAGGGCGCAAGACATCGCCACCGTACAGATACTGGAGCACCACCAGCCGGTGCGTGCCCTCGAGGACCAACAGGCCTCGCAGCAGGCAGCCATCAACCTCAAGCTCAAGGACCGAGCTAAGGGGATCTGGTCCAAGGCTCTTCGCCTCGGTGCGGGAGGCTACGCTCCAGGCCCACTGTGGGATGCCTCGCTTCAGGCCATGCACTTCGGGAAGAAGCGACAGCATCTCCTCCGCTACAGCAGTGACAATCTCGGGCAGGAGTTCGACGACGCCGTAGCGCACTACGGAGGCTTCACCAGCGAGGACGTCCGTCTGCTCGGCCTCGTAGTGCATGGTCGCCCTCCAGTAGGGAATGGGCTCTTCGGCTACCGTCATCGGGCTAACCTCAGCACGCTCACCCGACTTGCCGACAGCGCAAGTCTCAGCTACAACCTCCACTACCGCCATCAGCTATCCCACGGGAGTTCCTTCGCCAAGACCACCTACCTCCTCCCCGAGGGAGCTCAGCTACAGCTCACCGAAGACATCAGCGACCGCACACGGAGCCACGCCGCAGAGCTTCAGCTGAACTATGAGAAGAACCGCACGCTGAGCTTCTTCAGCTCCACCTTCTTCCTCTCGGGCGCATGGGACGAAGGCCGTGGTGAGGTCCACTCCACGAGTATCCGAAGTCCTCTCATCGTGGGAGCAGGCTCCAAGAGGCTCCAGAGCCTACAGACGCTCCGCTACCGATCGCTCCGTCTGACCAATCGCACCCGCTGGGTACACCGTACAGCTGGGGGAGCGGGCTTCGAATGGAGCTCTACCAACAGCCTCTCCTCCACCCCACAAGCACTCAGCCTCGAGGGGAGCAAGACGGCTCGGCAGGACCTCGGTATCAGCTCCTACTCCTCGGTCAATCGCTTCGAACTCCTAGGCAAGATCCAGTCCCGACGCTGGACACTCTCGGCTACGGGTCACCTAGACGCCACCTATACGACCCTCCACTCCCAGCTCTCCCACCCCGACATCCATCGGGCTACTCAGGGTAAGCTCAGCCACCTAGATACTCGCCTAGCCTTTGGCCCTGTAGCACGCTACAGCCACGGGGCCTTTCAGGGGACACTCACCCTCCCACTAGCACTCAGCTACACGGCTCTAGACAATGCCCCGATTCAGGGAGAGCATAATGATGCCCAGCGCCTTCGCCTCTACCTCCAGCCCTCCCTCTCCCTCATCTGGAAGGCCAGCGACAGCTATAGCCTCCAGGCAAACGCTAGCTACAGCACCAGTGAGACGCCCTGGCGTCAACTCCTCTCTGCGACTGTGATGCAGAGCTATCGTAGCCTATCCCGCTACCGAGCGACCCTCCACGACAGTCCTACCGTGAGCGCTGATGCTCGGCTCTCCTACAGAGATCCCTTCAGTCGGATCTTCGCCCACATCGGAGCAGGATGGCATCGCTCATGGAGTGACATCGCCTACGGCACGACGCTCGACGACCAGGGGCAGAGCCTCCTCGAAGCCAGCTATATGCCCCACCACAGCGAGCGCTACACCCTCTCCGCCTACGGCCGTAAAGACATCGACTGGCAGACGATGCAGCTGGCTCTCTCGGCTACACTCACCCATGCCGAGCAGGAGCTACTTCGCCAGGGGGATCTCATGAGCTACCGAGCTCTAGGCTACAGCCTACAGGGTTCGCTAGGCCTAGACCTCATCCAGGGCTACCGTCTGGAGTATGACGTCCGCTGGCAGGGACTCGACTCACACCTCTCTGGGCGGGACCTGAGAAGCAACGAACTGAATCAACGCCTTCAGCTCACCCTCGACTTCGCCCCCGCTCGCCTGCAGGCTAAGCTCCACGCCAAGCACTGCCACAATAGCGGTGCCTACCTTGGTCGGCGAGACTTCCTCTTCCTCGGGGCAAGCCTGAGCTACAGACCTTCCAAACAAGTGGAACTTGTCCTCGACGGCGACAACCTCAGCGACATACGTAGCTACTCCATCCGTCGACTGGAGCAACTAGAGGAGTACTGGAGCACCTATCACCTACGTCCTCGTTCGCTGATCCTCTCCCTGCGCCTATCCCTCTAGGAGTAGCAGGTCGGCAAGCGCACGGCACGATAGCTCCATTACAATAGAGTAGCGAAGCTTCCGACAAATCCCGAGTCTAATCCCCCGCAGAGCCTACAGCCAGAGCCCCCAAGCTCTGGCTGTTTTCGTTTCGCCCCGAGCATTCTTCGGGGTGAAATTGGCCTGCTCGGATGAGGGGAAAACACAGAGGAAATTTGGTCAGAGAAGTCTGGACATCTCGACCCGCTCACAGCCCGCTTCCCGAACGACTTCTCGAGGGGTCATGGCGGGGCACTTCGAAGGGGGCATTTTGGACCCTACGGTAGGTC
>NZ_KI259258.1:155389-193007 GCF_000467855.2 Porphyromonas sp. oral taxon 278 str. W7784 | reverse complement strand
AGACGACCTACCGTGGATCCCTTTTGAGGGGTGCTGAACTACTTGCTACCCTTCGGGCGTTAGTAAGACAGAGGCCCATGCCTCGACTACGAACGAATTGGCCCCCACGCCTCCCTCACAGCACGGAGCGCAAAGGGCTCCGTCCCCCTCGAGCATCGAGGGTCTACTTAGGCACAGCTATTAAACCTCCGCCCCCATCCTCCCTCTAAAGGAAGAAGGTAGGATGACTGACTCTAGCATCGAACCTCATCACTCAGATCACATATATCTATAAAAATAAGATAGAAGATAAATCACCTAGTATAAATCCCATAAAAACAGATACAAACCCACCCGAAACGAGCATATATATCCATCGGTTAGATCGTCCTATCTCCTCCGACCGCTCGCCTCGGACGAACCCCTTCTGACGACTGCGAACATTAAATCGGCAAAACCTCTGCCCATCACGCCTGGGGAGCGTGCTAGTCCAAAAGAAAAGAAGTAACTTTGTAGTGACCAGTTTTCGCTTATTAATTATACAATTAGATTGAATTATGCTTAAAGAAAAAAAATCACACCTCACCCGAGTTGGGGTATTCTACGACGGCAACTACTTCTGGCACGTCAGTACTTTTTATTATCAGTATCACGAACGAAAAAGTCGCCTCAGCGTAGGAGGTCTGCATCGCTTCCTCAAATATCAAATCGCTCAACTCGAGGGAACTTCTCCCGAACTCTGCAAGATCGTCGATGCACACTACTTCCGTGGTCGCCTCACCGCTCCCGAGGCAGCTCGTGCTTCGGGCGACGTGCTCTACTACGAGCGTCTCTTCGATGATGTGCTCAATGCTGAAGGCGTGACGATGCACCACCTCCCTCTGTCTCGTGCGGGCAAGGGGAACAAGAAGAAGGAGAAAGGCGTCGACGTACTCTTCGCCCTCGAAGCTTATGAGCGTGCCCTACAGCACGAGTTCGATGTCGTGGTGCTCATCGCCGCAGATGGCGACTACATCCCACTCGTGCGCAAGCTCCATGCCCTAGGTACGCGTGTGATGATCCTCGGCTGGGACCTCGAGCACGATGGTGAGGCACGTCGTGAGCCAACGACTACCTACACATCCTTCGAACTCCTAGAGGAAGCGACCTACCCCATCATGATGAACGAGCTGATCGACAGCCGTGCCTTCCGGAGCGACCCCATCATCAACGGGCTCTTCGTCAACAAGGGCGTCTCCGAAGAGCGTAGCCGAGAAGTCAAGGGTCGCCCCTATCAGGCGCCTACCGCTCACTCCCGCCCCATCGACTCGGCCAGTGTGGATCGTCTCAAGGATGACGAACTGCCCCCCGCCGAAGAGGAGAAGGCTAGCGCTGAGGACGACAAGCCCCGTCTAGCCCAGGCTCCCGAGCCTGAGGTCACCCTCTCGGTGCAGGACTCGATCGAAGCACCCGAAGTCAAGGTCATCGGTCACATAGACCTGCCCGAAGAGAAGCCAACCATCATCCTCGGCGAAGAGCTACCCTCAGGCTTCATCCGGGGGCAGATCAATACCCTCAAGGCAGGCTTCGGCTTCATCGACGTCGGAGTCAAGGAGAACGCTTTCTTCCACTACAAGAGTCTGAACGGAGTGAACTTCAATGACCTCCTCGTCGGAGACTTCGTAGAGGTCCATCTGAATCGCAACGACAAGGGTCAGCTCGTCGCTTCCGACGTCACCCTCCTCGGTCAAGAGTAGAGCCCGAGCGACTTCCTAAAATATTTAGCCCTGCCCAGAGCACTCGTCGGAGCGCTCTGGGCAGGGCTTTTTTACATACCCCTACGGTACGACCCACACCCTAGCCCTGCTTGGATCAGAGGGTTAGCTACGGGAGGAGAGAGAACGTACATTCGTAGGGTTTGCGTCTTTCTCTTTGAATATATACATTTGTTCATGTGAATAAGATGGCTCTGGTGCCACAGCTTCTCAGCCCCGCTCCCTGGGCGGATCGACCTCGAGAAGAGCACCGATGATATTGGGTCGATAACTACGGCCCCTCACCCATTAGCACTTCACCACATGAACGGAACTATTAAAGAGACGGATCAGCGTCCGGGGATCGTCACAGCTATCTCCCCCGACGAAGTCACCGTCCAGATCCAGCAACAGAGTGCCTGTAGCCAGTGCCACGCCCGCTCTTGGTGTGTCAGCACCGAATGCAAGGATCGCTATCTACAGCTGAAGACGCACGGACGGAGCTTCTCCATCGGCGAGCCCGTTCGAGTAGTAGCTCGGACAAGCGTAGGTCGCTTGGCTGTGCTCCTGGCCTTCGTCCTGCCCCTCCTGCTCCTCGTGGCGGCGGTTGCCCTAGGGCAATCCCTGCTCCAGCTCAGTGAAGGGGGC
Source organism: Porphyromonas sp. oral taxon 278 str. W7784 (assembly GCF_000467855.2). Classification (GTDB taxonomy): domain Bacteria; phylum Bacteroidota; class Bacteroidia; order Bacteroidales; family Porphyromonadaceae; genus Porphyromonas. Next base: position 190,647 of record NZ_KI259258.1, on the reverse strand, counting down.
TCGGTAGCTCTAGCACTCGGTGTCCTTACCCTCTACTATCTCCTGCTCTACTCACAGCGCCACCGCCTAGGGCGTCGCCTTACCCTTCGGGTCGAATCCCTAGCCCCTCACCACGAATAGCACTCTTTCCCTATGTATATCACGATCATCGTCTTGACGCTTATCGGAGCGATAGGAGCAGTCCTGCTCTACTTCGTCTCTCGGAAGTTTGAGGTCAAGGAAGACCCTCGCATCGCAGAGGTAGCAGATGTCCTGCCCCAGGCGAACTGCGGGGGCTGTGGCTTCCCTGGTTGTGCCGCCTTCGCTGGCGCTTGTTGTAAGAGCGAGACCCTCGAGGGGCTCTTCTGCCCCGTAGGTGGGACGCCCGTCATGGACAAGGTCAGCGGGATCCTCGGCATCGCTGCTCAGAAGCAAGACCCGCTGGTAGCCGTCGTCCGATGCAACGGTACCTGCGAAGCTCGACCCCGCACCAACATCTACGACGGAGCTAGTAGCTGTGCCATCGCCTCCGCCCTCTACAAGGGGGACACCGACTGTAGCTGGGGCTGTCTCGGCATGGCAGACTGCGTCCATTCGTGTAACTTCGACGCCATGTACATGGACTCTGAGACCCGCCTGCCCGTCATCCTCGAGGACAAGTGCGTGGCCTGCGGTGCCTGTGTCAAGGCTTGCCCTAAGACCATCATCGAGCTACGCAAGAAAGGGCCTAAGAGTCGGCGCATCTTCGTCAGCTGTGTCAACAAGGATAAGGGCGGTGTCGCTAAGAAGGCTTGTAGCAATGCGTGTATCGGTTGCTCCCTCTGCTTCAAGGAGTGTAAGTTCGATGCCATCACCATCGCCGACAACCTCTCCTACATCGATCACACCAAGTGTCGCCTCTGCCGTAAGTGCGTCCCCGTCTGTCCTACCCACGCCATCCATGAGCTAGGCTTCCCTCCCCCCAAGCCTAAGGAACCTCAGGAAGAAGCCCCCAAGAAGGAGAAGGAGCCTACAGCCCCTTCCACTCCTACACCACCCTCCGAACCGCTTACTGCCTAACCTATAGACCTCTCACCTACGACACATGCTACGTACATTCCGTCTCGGTGGTATCCATCCCCCCGAAAACAAACTTTCGGCAGAGCAGCCCATCAGAGAGCTTCCTCTACCACGTGAGGTCATCATCCCCATAGGTCAGCACATCGGCGCTCCTGCCGTCCCTACCGTGCAGAAGGGCGACCTCGTCAAAGTCGGTACAGTCATCGCTAAGACCGGGGGCTTCATCTCTGCCAACATCCACTCCTCCGTCACCGGTAAGGTCACCAAGATCGACAGCTTCTTCGACGCTGGGGGCTACAAGCGCCCCGCCATCGTCATCAGCGTATCGACCGAGGAGGAAGAATGGGAAGAAGGCATCGACCGCTCCCCTGATCTCATCAAGGCATGTAGCCTAGAGCCTCGGGAGATCATCGAGCGCATCTCCGCCGCCGGTATCGTAGGGCTCGGAGGAGCGACCTTCCCCACCCACGTCAAGCTCTCCCCTCCCCCAGGAGCTAAGGCTGAGGTCTTGATCGTCAACGCTGTAGAGTGCGAACCTTACCTCACCAGTGACCACGCCCTCATGCTCAGCAAGGGAGAAGAGATCCTCGTCGGCGTAGAGATCCTCAAGCGTGCCCTCGGGGTAAGCCGTGCTGTCATCGGGATCGAGAACAATAAGAAGGATGCCATCCTCTACCTCTCCCAGCTCGCTATGGACTACGAGGGCACAGAGGTCCTTCCCCTGAAGGTGCAGTACCCACAGGGCGGGGAGAAGCAACTCATCGACGCCGTCCTTCGCAAGCAAATCAAGAGCGGTGCCCTACCTATCTCCGCAGGAGCTGTCGTGCAGAATGTCGGGACGGTATTCGCTGTCTACGAAGCCGTGCAGAAGAGGAAACCTTTGGTCGAGCGCATCACTACCGTCACGGGCAAGCACCTGGAGACCCCCTCGAACTTCCGAGCTCGCATCGGCACACCCATCGGGCATCTCATCACAGCCTCGGGCGGTCTACCCGAAGACACGGGTAAGATCATCGGCGGTGGTCCTATGATGGGTAAGGCGCTGTTGAGCACCGAAGTTCCCGTGACCAAGGGCACCTCGGGCATCCTCATCCTGCCCCGTGAAGAGTCCACCCGTCGCCCCATGCGCAACTGCATCCGCTGCGCCAAGTGCGTCTCCGTCTGCCCTATGGGGCTTAACCCTGCCTTCCTCATGCGGGATGTCCAGTATGCCGACTGGGAAGCCACCGAGAAGGGCTATATCGTGGACTGCATTGAGTGTGGGTCCTGTAGCTACACTTGCCCTTCTAACCGCCCTCTCCTTGACTTCATCCGTACGGGCAAGCAGAAGGTCTCCGCCATCATCCGTGCCCGCAAAAGCTAATCCCCATGGATCGTCTCATCATATCCCCCTCCCCTCACATCCACAGCGGTGACAGCGTCGAGCGCAACATGTATGCGGTGCTCATCGCCCTAGCTCCAGCGTGCTTAGTCTCACTCTTCACCTTCGGGCTAGGAGCCTTCGTTGTCCTACTTGTAAGTGTCCTAGGCTGTGTCGTCACCGAATGGGCTATCACTAAGTATCTCTACAAGCGACCCACGTCCATCGGCGATGGATCCGCCATTCTTACGGGGCTCCTCCTCGGGATGAATCTTCCCTCGAGTCTCCCCTGGTGGATCATCCTCATCGGCGCAGTGGTGGCGATCGGTGTAGGGAAGATGAGCTTCGGAGGGCTCGGAGGAAATATCTTCAACCCCGCACTTGTGGGGCGTGTCTTCCTCCTCATCGCCTATCCTGCTCAGATGACGCTCTGGCCACAGCCTGGGCAGTACATGAGCTATACCGACGCAGTGACCAGCGCCACCCCACTAGGCATAGCCAAGGGGATACAGACAGGTGCTCCTGGCATGAGCTGGGACCAGATCCCTTCGTCCATGGACCTCTTCTTCGGCATCCATGGCGGTAGTCTGGGCGAAGTGAGTGCGCTAGCGCTACTCCTTGGGCTGGGGTACCTGCTCTATCGCCGAGTGATCACGTGGTACATCCCCGTAGCCGTACTAGGGACGGCCTTCGCCTTCTCTGGGCTCATGCACCTCATTGACCCAGCGCTCTATCCCTCACCCCTCTTCCACCTGCTCACCGGTGGTATGATGCTCGGGGCGATCTTCATGGCGACGGACTATGTGACGAGCCCCATGAGCGCCCGAGGTCAACTCCTCTATGGTGCGCTGATCGGTCTACTGACGATCCTCATCCGTCTCTTCGGCAGCTACCCCGAAGGGATGTCCTTCGCTATCCTCATCATGAATAGCTTCACTCCTCTGATCAACATGTATATCCGTCCGAAGCACTTCGGTGGACGTTAGCCGTATGAAGAAGCTCAGTTCGACACTCCCCAACATGCTCCTCTCCCTCGGAGGGATATGCGTCCTCGTCTCGGGGATACTCGCTGTCGTGAACCACGTGACGACGGCTCCCATCGCCGAGGCAGAGATGAAGGCCAAGGTAGAAGCTATCCGTGCCGTAGCCCCCGCCTTCGATAATAACCCCTTTGCGGAGAAGATGCTCGTCCTCCCCGAGGGCGAGACAGACAGCCTCACCGTCTACCCTGCTAAGAAGGGCGGGGCTCTGGTAGGCTTTGCCATCGAGAGCTACACGCAGAAGGGCTTCAGCGGGCTTATCCGTGTGATGGTCGGCTTCGATGCTACGGGTCAGCTCGTAGACTTCTCCGTCCTCCAGCACTCCGAGAGCCCTGGTCTCGGATCTCGCATACCCGAGTGGTACCACGAGAAGAGCGAAGGCTCTGGTATCCGCGATGTACGTGGGCTGGACATGAAGAAGGAAGCCCCCCTCACCGTCTCTAAGGATGGGGGGAAGGTAGACGCTATCACCGCTGCGACGATCAGTAGCCGTGCCTTCCTCGATGCAGTCAATCGTGCTTGGCGCACCTTCTCTACGCTCGAAGTCAGGACAGGTGAAGCTCCCAGCCCAGCCCCCGCAGTAGCGCCAGCCGACTCCTCGGCATCGAAGTAACCCCCTACCCTCAGTCCTCGATCCTATGAAACCGCTAGATATCATCCGCAACGGCATCACGACGGAGAACCCTACCTTCGTGCTCCTCCTCGGTATGTGCCCTACGCTCGCCACGACGACCTCAGCGCTCAATGGTATGGCGATGGGCTTGGCGACCATGTTCGTCCTCATTTGCTCCAATACCGTCATCTCCCTGATCAAGAGCCTCGTCCCCGACGCTGTCCGCATCCCTAGCTTCATCGTCGTCATCGCAGGCTTTGTGACGATCGTGCAGATGCTCATGCAGGCCTTCGTCCCTAGCCTCTACGCTTCGCTGGGGCTCTTCATCCCTCTGATCGTCGTGAACTGTATCGTGCTCGGTCGTGCCGAAGCGGTAGCAGCCAAGCAGGGTGTCCTCCACTCGTGCCTCGACGGCGTAGGTATTGGCCTCGGATTCACTCTCTCCCTGACGGTGCTGGGCCTGCTACGTGAGCTCCTCGGCAGTGGTGCCGTCTTCACGCTACAGATCCTGCCCAAGGAATACGGAGCACTCCTCTTCGTCCTCGCTCCTGGAGCCTTCCTCGTGCTAGGCTACCTCATCGCCCTCAAGAATAAGCTCAGCAGCAAGAAGTAATCCACCCATGACACATTACCTCCTCCTCTTTGTCGCTGCGGTCTTCGTCAACAACGTTGTACTCTCGCAGTTCCTCGGTATCTGTCCCTTCCTCGGCGTATCCAAGAAGGTAGACACGGCGCTGGGCATGGGCGCTGCGGTGACCTTTGTCCTAGCCCTCTCGACGATGTGCACCTTCCTTCTCCAGAAGTTCGTACTAGAGCCGCTAGGGATGGAGTACATGCAGACCATCACCTTCATCCTCGTCATCGCCGCCCTAGTGCAAATGGTAGAGATCATCCTCAAGAAGGTATCACCCGCCCTCTACCAAGCCCTCGGGGTCTTCCTTCCCCTGATCACTACGAACTGCTGTGTCCTCGGGGTAGCGATCCTAGTCATCCAAAAGGACTTCAACCTCCTCGAGAGCATTGTCTACGCCATCTCCATTGCCTTAGGCTTCACCCTGGCGCTAGTAGTCTTCGCTGGCATCCGTGAGCAACTCAGCCGCACCGAACTGCCCCCCGCTATGAAGGGCATACCCATTGCGCTGATCTCAGCGGGTCTCCTTGCCATGGCCTTCATGGGCTTCAGTGGCATGGTGAAGATGTAAGGCGTACAAGCCCCCTCCCTCATACGATACCGGCCAGCCCGCATCTGCGAGCTGGCCGGTACTGTTTTTTCCCGAGCAAGGGCAAGGAGGAAGCCCAGTCGTCCCCGCCGTAGCGCCATAGCCTTACCCCTCGGAGCTAGCCTACTGACGCTCTCACTCCTCTTGGGCTAAGACCGCCCGATATATGTAGGCGATGCTATGCAAATCAGCCTTTTCATCAGGCAAGAGCTCAAAGCCCCTACAAGGCTCATCCTTCGGGGTACTCCTCACATAGTCTAAGGTAGATCTAGCTGGGGGATCTGTTGTTCGTCCAATCACACTTCAAGTGTACCTCTCTACTCCTCCTACAGGACAAGCAAGCGCCGACCTGTAACGTGCTCACGCTTGGCGATACTAGGACGGGGATCCTATCCCTAAATGCGACCATCCATACGCACACCGTTCGACACTTCTGGGACAAGGAGGTAAGTTGCTCGGTAGCCACGCAGGATACTAGGCAGAGCTCTTACTATCCCTCTTACAAACAAGGCTTAGGAGATCCTCCCGAATGCCATTGCAGAGCTCCGACTGAGCTCCTTAGCTCTTCTGATGATCTGATAATAGCTTAGAAAGCTCCTTGGCAGTGTAAACATACCGCTCGGAAGATCTGCCCTCTTCAAGATTAAGCACATGGATTACATCAGATATCCATTGAGGGTTCTCTTCAACGACAAAAGTGAGCATTGGCTCCAACAAGGACTTATAGCTCGGAAGATCTGGAGCAACCTGAAGCTCTTTATACATCTCATACCGATCTAAAGAAAGGAACTCGAAAAGTTCTTTCTTCAGGATCGTTGCCTCCCTCTTGGGCAAGTTCCCAGTGAAGGACATACACGCCATAGCCTTAATTGCCTCTGCTCGAACTCCTCTCCCTTGACGAGAAGATCTCACTAGATAGAGGAAGGTATCAACGACATGCCCTACCTCTTGCTTCTTGAGCAGGTCATCCATATCATTAAGAAGAGTCCCCTTTCTCATAGAGAGGGTTATTTCCGATAAAACTTGCCCGTAAAGAATTCTTTCCGGGAAGCTAAACCCCCTAAAGTAAGTATCAAACTGAGACACATTACGAAGAGAGGGCCTCCTCGGATATGTCTCTTCCTCTTCTGGGATCGGAGCGAACAACCTCTCTAGGATACTTTTACTTCCTTTCCATTGAGACACTTGCTTCAGCTCTTCCTCATAACTTGGGATAAGCACATAGGTCTGGGTAGGAACATCTAGTTGTAGAATTCGTTTCGAATGTAGAGCTAAATAAACACCAAAATCCTTGTAGCAAAGCAAATAGAGCAAGAAGTAATCTCTACAATCCACCTTGCTAAATATCCGGCTGTAGCGAGGGATAACTAGATTAAGATAACGCTTGAGATCTCGCACCGAATTCAAGGATTCTACGACTGTACTACCGACCTCCTCCCATCCCTTCTGAATTTCTTCATATACCATAGCATAACCATCCTTTCCCCTCATATGTAACTCTATCCTCATAAGTCGCTTCAGCATTTCCTTATCTAGCTCTGGCAAGGGAATCTCCCAGGAGATATACTTGTCAATGAAGGAATGATCAAGCCCGTGATCTAGATGTTTCTTCAGCACGTTGTTCACATACGCCTTGTCATAGGCTGTGATGAAGACCGTATTCGAGAAGGAGGCGTTGCGGTCGATAAGCTTGAGGACTTCCAGTATTTCTTCTCCTGAGAGCCGGTCTAGATCATCAAGAAGGACATATACCCGCTTACCGAGCTCTCTAAGGGTGCGATTGACCGCCTCCTGCTCTTTCCCTGGCAAGAGTAAAGTAAGCAACGAACCCAAGGGACGAGTCCATTCATACTGATTGAGCAATCCTATATGCTTAGTGTAGCGAGCGAGTAAGAGTCCAAAGCCTAAATAATGCCGGGATAACTCCTTCGCAAAGGAATCAAAGAAGTCTTCTGGGATCGAGGAAACAGACTTCGAGCCACGAGGGTTGAATGAAATAATGATCCCGCCATCCTTCTCTAATCGTTTTCTCAAGAGGTTGATAAACGAAGTCTTTCCCCTTCCCCAAGGGGCAAGAATCCCGACCGTCAAAGACCCCTTACTCAGGTCTAATGCTTTCAGATTCTTGTGCTCGACCCAAGCCATCGCAGAAAAGTTCAACCAGTCATCCTTCTCACTTTCTATGGCATTATCAGGGTCTATGACCCGAGAACTTAGCTCCATCACCTTTTGAGCTTCTTCCTTGCTCGTAGGCTGTAGTCTGTCGCTCCATCGGTATAGAATGAGATAACCTAACAGGCAAGAACCTACAGCAACACAAAGACTCAGGAGAGCCCACACTAAGGAAGGCTTCCCTTGTGCTTGAGGTGGGAAATAAAGAACGGCACAAAGGACCAGCAAAACTAAGCCCAGGAAGAAGCGATCTTCCTTCGACCTTGATCGGAGGGCGATGGCTACAGCCCCACCCCAAGGAATTAGCAAGAGATCCGCCCAAGCTAGCTCCCCTAAGTAAGGGATCGACCAAAAGGAGAAAGAGCCTTCCCAATGCCTATAGCAAAGATAGATCCCAAGCAAGAGGATGAGCCACAAGGAGACAGGACGAGGGACATAGATCTTCCGATAATCCCATTCCCGCTTAAGTAGGTAGCCGACAAGGAGGAGAACTAATCCACCGAACCAATTTGGCGATAGATGGGATAAGCAAGTCGACTCGATGAAACTGAGTAGTGCCAAGAGGGGCTTCTGGAGCATGCCGAAGGCCACGGCTACGACGACTACGGGGATGATATGCTTTGACCACGCTTGGTGCATGTCTTCTACCCATGCTAAGAATGAAGTCCAGGTGCGACTCATAGCTAGGAAGATGTATTAGGTCGGTAATGAATGAGGAACTAGTATCAGAGCAAAGGTAGCAGTTTCGGAACGTGCTAACAAGTGCTATCTTATGAGGTTTTTCCTTAGCTCGTGCAAGGGGGAGAAGGCGGGAGAAGCGCCTTATTTACAGGGGGCTTCTTGCCTCAGAAGGAGGGTTGAAGAGAAAGCAAAAGAGGCAGTAGTAGCTACACCTTAGAAGCACCAGTAGCGCCTCCTTGGAGGTAGCAGTAGTACCTCAGGAGAGGCGCTACTGGTGCCTCGGGAGAGACGCTGAAGGAAGGGCGAGGAGAGGGAAAGCGTAGGGAAGAGAGAAGCCCCCGTAGCGAAAGGAGGCTTTCGCTACGGGGGCTATCGTTGATGCGCTGAGGGGACAGGGGAGCAAGAGCCCGCTGGGAGGGGAAAGGAGCGGGCGCTTGGGCGGGGAGGAGGCGACGGGGCTAGTGGGCGGCGAGCCACGTGGGGCCGTGGCCGATGCTGACCTCGAGGGGAACGAGGAGCGAAGGGTAGATCGACTCCATCGTCGCGCGTACCAGCTCGGTCATCTCTTCGAGTTCGGCGAAGGGGACGTTGAAGTTCAGTTCGTCGTGCACCTGCAGGATCATGCGACTGTGGAGCCCCCGCTGACGGATCGCTTCGTCCAGGCGGATCATGGCGATCTTGATGAGGTCGGCAGCAGAGCCTTGCAGAGGGGCATTGATGGCGTTGCGCTCGGCGTAACCACGGACGACGGCATTGGCGCTATTGATGTCGGGTAGGAGGCGACGGCGGTCAAGGAGCGTCGTCACATAGCCCTGCTTCTTAGCGGTCTCGATGACCTCCGTCATGTAGCGAGCCACCCCAGGATAAGAGGCAAAGTAGCCGTCGATAAGCTCTTTGGCCTCCTTGCGGGGGATAGAGAGCCGTTCGCTGAGCCCAAAGGCAGAGATCCCGTAGATGATACCGAAGTTGGCAGTCTTCGCACGGCGGCGCATGTCGGGCGACACTTCTTCTAGGGGGATGCCGTAGATCTTGGCAGCCGTAGCCTGATGCACGTCTTGTCCTGAACGGAACGCCTCGATGAGGGCAGGGTCTTGGCTGAAGTGCGCCATCAGACGAAGCTCTATCTGCGAATAGTCGGCACTGAGGAAGGTACAGCCTTCGTCCGGTACGAAGGCCTCACGGATAGCACGGCCTTCGGGAGTGCGGATGGGGATGTTCTGGATGTTTGGATTACTGCTGGAGAGGCGACCCGTAGCAGCGATGGTCTGATTGAAGGTGGTGTGGATCTTGCCATCGGGATAGACCAGTTCAGGCAGGGACTCGACATAGGTGCTGAGGAGCTTCTTCACCCCTCGATAGTCCAGGATCTTCCCTACGACAGGATGCTTGTCCCGAAGCTTCTCCAGCACCTCTTCGCTTGTGGTGTAGCCACCAGTCTTAGTCTTCTTGGGCTTGTCGACGATCTGGAGCTCATCGAAGAGCACTTCGCCCACCTGCTTACTGCTGTTGATATTGATCGGATGGCCGATGAGGGTGTTGATCTCTTCCTCGAGAAGGGCAAGGGCACGCTGGAGCTCCTCGGCCTGCCGGGCAAGACACGCTTTGTCTAGGCGCACGCCCTCCCGCTCCATCCTGAGGAGGACAAGCATCAGAGGCATCTCGATCTCCTCGAAGAGCTTCGTGAGTCCCGCCTTCTCCATCCGTGCCGAGAAGTACTCATAGAGGAGGTAGGTGATGTGGGTGTCCTCGGCAGCGTAGAACTGTAGGCGCTCTGGCTCGACCAGTCTTAGGTCGAAGGACTTTGTAGTCTGGGGAGCGATCATTTCCTCGAAGGGCATCATCCGATAGCCTAGGAACTTCTCCGCCAGCTCATCAAGCCCGTGACGCATGTCTGGATAGAGGAGGTAGTGGGCGATCATCGTGTCGAAGAAGGGCCCAGCGACCTCGACACCGTAGGAGCGGAGCACCTGCAGGTCGTACTTCAGATTCTGGCCTACCTTGAGGAGACCCTCACGGGTGAAGAGGGGGCGGAGCTCCTGCAGGAGGGTGCGAGCTGCCTCGGCATCGGCAGGCACGTCGAGGTAGTAGGTCTTCTCGGCATCTAGGGCGAAGGTGATGGCGACGAGCCCTGCGGTCAACGGGTCGATGCCCGTGGTCTCGGTGTCAAGCGCTAGGGTCTTCGCCCCTTCAGCACGAGCGAGGAAGGCGGGGAGGGAAGAGCGATCGAGCACTTCGATGGAGAGCTTCGGGAGGGCTGATACTTCAGGCATCTCAACCTCCTCCCGCTCCTCGAGCTGGGCGAAGAGATCCCCCATCGGTTCAGGCTGAGGCTTAGGGGTAGCGGGACGGGCTGGGCCTAGGACACGGGAGAGGAGCGTGCGGAACTCCAGATCCTCGAAGAGCCTACGCACAGCCTCTTCGTCCTTGGGCTCTCGGGCAAATGCTCCTGGGGTATAGTCTAGAGGGACATCGCTGCGGATCGTAGCCAGATAATAGGACAGGCGAATAGCCTCCGCCCCTTCCTGGATCTTCTTGCCTGTAGCGCCCTTGATCTCGGAGGCGTGCTCTAGCAGGCTGTCGATCGTACCGTATTCGGCGAGGAGCTTCTGCGCTCCCTTCTCCCCGATACCCTTACAGCCGGGGATGTTGTCCACCTTGTCCCCGAGGAGGGCAAGGTAGTCAATGACTTGGAGGGGCGACTGGAGCCCGAACTTCTCCTTAATCTCTTCCGGTCCCCAGACTTCGTAGCCTCCTCCCTGCATCGGGCGGTACATCCGCACCTGCTCGGTCACTAGCTGTCCGTAGTCCTTATCCGGGGTGACCATGTAGACCTCACGGCCTGCCTCGGCAGCGTGAACGCTGAGCGTACCGATGACATCATCCGCCTCGTAGTCTGGGACTTCGACGGCGGGGATGCGGTAGGCCTTCAGCAGCTCCCGAATGAGCGGTACGGCTATGCGTATCCCCTCGGGCGTCTCTTCTCGCTGGGCCTTGTACTCGGGGTATTCCCGATGCCTAAATGTCCCCCCAGGAGGGTCAAAGACTACAGCGATCTCGTCGGGATTCTCCTTCCCCAGCAGATCTTCAAGCATAAGCACGAAGCCGAAGACTGCGCTAGTATTACGCCCTTTGGTGTCGATCCGTGGGGACTTGATGAAGGCATAGTAGGCTCGGTAGATGAGGGCGTAAGCATCGAGGAGGAAGAGGCGCTGAGGCATGAGGATAGGGTATGTGGGAGGTGAAGAAGAGTAGATAAACAAAGAGGGGGAGAAGAGTAGGCTACTACAGGGGGATGATGGCATGACCCGACCCCAGATGGTAGTACTCGCAGTGAGCGAACTCATAGAGATCCAAGCCTCGACACCTGATCTTGATCGTCGGGAGCAAGTGTGCAGCTTCTGGACGAGGAGGCTTCGAGGCGGGGAGTATGACGAAGTAGACCCGCCCCGAGAGTAAGTGTATATCGCTCCCGACACTCGAAGAGCGCTGTTCATAGCGCCGAGCACGCCCAGCAGGAACGGCAACAAAGGGTACATCCCCTTTGACCTGCACATTCGCAGGGAAGAGCGTTCCTGGGTGGCGAGGCGGAGTACCAGAGAAGCCTCCGAGGAATAGGTCTTCCACAGGATAACCACCCCGTTTGGCGCTATAGCCGGAGCAAGTGACATCCTTGCTCATGTAGTACACCTGTCCGAGGTCGAAAGCCTCTGTCTTCCGCTGGAGCTCAGCCGTAGCCCGAGCGACGAACTGCAGATACTCAGGGGAGTCAGATGCTAAGGTATCCTCTCTGATCGTAGAGACGAAGTTGAGATAGAGCTCCTTGGCTATCTCCCCAGGAGCAAGGAAGCCAGCTCGGAGGAGGGCAGGCACATAGAGGTCGGGGGTGAGCTCCTTGGCCTCGGGGAAGAGAGGCGTGTGCGTGGGATCGGAGACCAACACTTCGCCCGAAGAGACAGCCCAGCTAAGATCGAGGAAGAGCGTATCATCGGGGAAGCGAGGATGCCGAAGGACGAGGAAGGTATCCAGCTTGGCGCTTGTAGAGTCACTTGCGAAGAGCTTGTAGCCCTCCACCTTGGCTCGGCTGAAGGGGAGAGCCTCCTTGAAGCGGGAAGGCAGCTCTTCTTGCTCCTGCGAGAGACGATCGAAGACATAGATATAGCTCTTAGCGGGGGCGGGAAGTCCGAACTGTAGGCTGTCTCCGACACGGACAGTGAAGCCCCCAGGAGCTGAGAAGCTCTGCTGTGCGGAGGCCGTACCACCGCCCAGAGCGATGAGGAGCAGGAGATAGATGTAGCGATACATGGAGCAGAGGGGGATGAATCGTCGTCGATGGAGGAGATTTCCCGAGGCCTTCTCCGAGCAAGAGGCGGAGGAGAAGAGACTCTAAGAGTATAAGCAAAGATATTCATTTTGCCTAAGACCATGGGGAAAATCCCCCCTTCCCCGACCTCTCCCTCTTCCAGCTAAGAGGGAGCGGAGAAGTAGGCTCGAGACGAAGTGAAGGAGCGAACAAAAGGAACACTGTCTACCGAAGAAGCCACAAGGAGCTAAGGCGGGAAGTTCGCCCGTATGAAAGCGGGAAGCTCCGTGACGGTCATACGAAAAACAGCTACCTGCAGGGCCCGAAAGTCTGCAGGTAGCTGTAGTGAAGCGGGGGAAGAAGCGACGAGCTGGAAGAAGAGCCGTTGCCCTGATTCGACGAGGGAGGCACCACTAGCGCCTACTCGGAGGTAGCAGTAGCGCCTCCTTCGAGGTAACAGTAGCGACAGAAACCTCGAAAGCCTTCTCCCCTAAAGTCCCCAGCGGTAGAGCGTCCGCCGATAGAGGGCTAGTGCTAGGCGACGGAGGGTATCGTTAGCCGGCCAGAAGCGCTCATAGCGCTTCCAGAGCTTACTCCCAAGGAGGATCTCCCGTTTGCCTCGGATGACCACAGTCACTTCTGCTAGGATCTGATCCCGTGTGCACTGCTCCCGCTGATAGGGATTGCCGTCTCCTCGGAGCGTGTAGACAGGGCCGTCGATGCGAGTGATGCGATGGATGAGGTAGCCCCGATCTAGGTGCACCAGGACGATACGACCCACTGTATAGGAAGCCTCTGTCAGCTGAGAGAGCACGATCTTATCCTTGTCCCCTCGGATGAAGGGACGCATACTCGAGCCACGAGGCAAGAGGCGAGGATGCTTCCCCGCCGCTATCCTATCTAGGACCTCGGCGAAGAAGAGTTCGCTCTGGATCTTCTTCTGCTTCTGCAGAGCTGTTAGGCCTATTCCTCCAGTCATCGACACGTCTTAGGGCAGTAGCGTGCGAGATAGCTGGACAGCCTCTTCATCAGGACGGCAATCTAGGCGGTAGACGGGGATCTGCTCCAGCACATCCGCTACCGTGTCGAAGGTAGCCAGGTGGCGCTTCTTGTCCGAATGCAGGAAGGCTGTCGAGGAGTAGAGCGAGTCGAAGCTATCCCGTCCACGGAGCTTCGTCAGCTTATTCTCTGGGCTCTGTCGGAGGTGAACAAGAGCAGTGACGTGAGCGGAGGCATTACGGTAGCAGGGAGTACTTCCGCTCCATGGGCATCCGAAGACACGCACTTCGCCATCCTCCATGATACGCAGGATCGGCTCGTCGTCATTGAGGAGTGTCGCCCCGGGGACGAACTTGCGCCAGAGTCGGCTGTGCGTGCTCTTGCCCGTACCACTGGTACCGAGGAAGAGGAGGGCATTGCCTTCTAGCTCCGTCACAGAAGCGTGGATCTTCAGCATATGATGCGGGGCTATCGCCACTCCGTAGACGATCATGACCAGGCGGTTGATGAAGAAGAAGTCCGAAGGATCATCCATCAGGACGTCGGACTGGACTTCCTGCCAATCTCGGTCGATGACCATCGTGTGCGTGCGCTCCTGAGTCGATAGCTCCAGCAGGAGGCGAGACTCAGAGGTATGGTAGATGGAGGCTCGTACCCCGTCGAAGAGCTTATCCTCTAAGAGGGTCTTGCGAGGTAGGGCGGAGAGGTCGACTCCCCCCGTGAAGGTGAAGAGTAGCGACGCTCCTTCGGGGAGGGCGTCTACATGGAAAGGCTCATAGTTCGGCAGTATAGCACGTGTAGCCTCTGCCGAAGGGGTAATCAATCGGATATACTCCTGAGCAATACAATAAGTCAGTTGCTGGTCCATACAGTATATGAGTCTCTTTAGTGGCGATGCCCAGTGCATCGCTTGATGGAGAGAAAGAGGCGAGGGAAGGAGAGGAAAAGCCTACGACGAAGGCGGTCAGCTTGAGAGCCCTTGGGGTAGCTAAGGCTACGTAAGCGCTTCGTGTAGGGGAGAAGGAGAGTGAGTAGCCCTGGAGCCGTCTGCGCATGACGCATAGCCCAGAGCGAGAAGATGAGTAGCCGGCGATAGAGGGTCTCATGGAGCAGAGGGAGGTAGTCCGCCTGTAGCGCCTCGATCGTAGGCCGTAGATCTAGGAGGTTCTCGAAGAGGTAAACGATCCGCCCGTCATAGCTCTCCGTGATACTCCCCGAGCGTGCTATCCGATAGTGGTAGCCGAGCCAAGAGAGGTAGCGGTAGCGGTGTACCCGAGCTAGAGCTTCGAAGACAAAGGGCGTATCCTCATAAGGCCTCCCTACAGGGAAGCGAAGTCTTCCCATCGTCTCTGTACGGTAGATCTTCCCCCAAGCCATGCCTGTGACTCCGGAGAGATCAGCGAGGTGTCGAAGGGCTTCCTCCGAGGTAAATTCAGCCCCTTGAGCAAGGACGGAGCGCTCCTCACCCGTCCGACAATTCACCTCGATATAGCCTAGCTCGAGGACGTCGATGAGCGGGTTTGCCTCGAGGTAGGACATAGGGGCAGAGAAGGCATCTTCCGTCAGCCAGTCGTCCGAATCAACACAGGTGAAGAACTCCCCTTGCATCAGGTCCATCGCCGCATTGCGTGCTGCTGAGAGCCCAGCATTAGCCTGATGGACGACACGGATGCGCTGGTCCCGCTCCGCATAGCGATCGCATAGGGCTCCGCTCCCATCAGTAGAGCCGTCGTCGATGACGAGCACCTCTAGATCGGAATAGGGCTGGCTCAGTATCGAGTCTAGACATTGCTCGAGATAGGGAGCGACGTTGTAGACGGGGACGAGTACAGAGAGCAGTGGGCTGGGGGAACTCATAGCATTTATAGCGGGCTAGACGCCTTACGCCTCCTTGTCTCGGAGCTAGACGAGTTCACCCCTCCCCCAAGCACTATGCAGGGCAAGAGAGCGACGTCGGAGCTAAGAGCAGGGAAAGAGTAAAGCCGGTGAGCCATGGCGCTTCTAACTGTGATGAAGGATGCTTCGATCCTGATCAGACTGAACTTATAGCCTCGAAAAGGAAGGTACGTCAATCCTTAGTAGACGGCATCTTCATCGCCAAGACTAACGAAGCTTCGATCCTAGAGGGACTACACTACTATCTCTGAGGCAGACTGTGCGTCTACGTTGGGAAGACGACACCTCTGCCCACGAGATAGACGAAGCATCAGTCCTTCGTAAGGCTATAAAGTAGAAAGAGATACACCCCTCCAGTCGATGGAGGAGTGTATCTCTTCAGTAAACTTAACGGCGAATGCCTAGGCGCTGGAGCAAGGTCTTTTTCTTCTTCTTGTTCCCGTAACCATAGCCGTAACCATAGCCATAGCCGTAGCCATAACCATAGCCATAGCCGTGTCCGCTCTCGGTAGCACCGTTGAGGACGATGGCCATGTTAGTCAGGATATGATCGTCGTACAAGCGCTGAAGCTCAGGGAGCGCACGGCGGTCAAGCTTAGCAGCACGAAGGATGAAGATCGTGAGGTCTGCTACACGATTGGCGATAGCAGCATCAGCGACACTACCGAAGGGCACGTTGTCAAAGACGACGAAGTCAAACTGTTCGCTGAGCTTATCTGCAAGCTCGTCGAGACGCTCGCCAAGGAGGAGCTCCGCAGGATTAGGCGGTACTGCTCCAGAAGCGATGACAGAGAGCTTAGGAGCATTGGGGTCCTTGCGAATGATCTGATCGACCTGTACCGTCGGATCGGAGAGATACTCGGTGACCCCCTTACCGATGATACCGGCACGATGGGAGAGTGTCCCCTTACGCAGGTCTAAGTCAACAAGTACTACACGATGACCAGAGAAAGTAAGCGTCTTAGCCAGGTTGTAGGAGACGTAGGACTTACCTGCTGATTCTCCGAAGGAGGTGAAGATGATCTTCTTCGTCTTCCCTGCTGCTGATCCGATCATGAAGCGCATATTCTCACGTAGGACGCGGAAGGCTTCTGACGTCTCATCACCACCCTGCTCACGTACACCACGAGTATGACCAGACTTTGCTCGCTCTTCCTTCGGGATATCCCCGAGGAAAGGAATAGTAAGACGATCCAGGATGTCCTTGCGGGTACGCACCTTATTATCCGTCAGGAGACGTACGATCAAGAAGATCGTAGGAAGGGCTAACCCAAGCAAGAAGGCGAGGACGATCGTTCGGAGTGTATTGGGGCTGACAGGAGGGGTGTTAGGCGCATCATTCATATCCAGGATATAGGCACTATCCTGGGTCATAGACTGACGCAGAGCATACTCTTCACGCTTGCTCAGGAGCTCGGTGTAGAGACCTTCCTGGATAGCCAGGCGACGATCAATGTCAGCCTTGGTACGGCCTTCCTCGGTTACTCCTGGGAGCTTAGAGAAGAGGGCAGACTGATCTCGCTCGACACTCTTGAGGCGAGCTCTTAGGGCGCTTGCCTGCTGGTTCAGGATCTCGGTTGCACTCTTACGAAGTTGATCCAGCGTAGCATCGTACTCAGCGATGACGGGGTTCTGCGTACTACCACCAGAACTTTCGACAAGCTTGTCCCGCTGGAACTTCAGCTGGTTGTACTGCGTGATGTAGCCATCTAGCTCGGGGTCGGGCATAGCGATATTCAGAGGCATGAGCTCGTTGCGCTTGCTCGGGCTATTCAGCTGAGAGAGCATGTAGGAGACAAGCTTGAGCTGCTTCTCGATCTTGATGGAAGCATCTTCCTCCTCAAGGGAGCGAGCGTTGTAGCTCTCGACCTTAGAGGTAAAGTCAATAGTCTTATTACGAGCTGAGAAGCGAGTCATATCTTGCTCAACAACCCCCAGTTCTCGGCTAAGAGCCTCCAAGCGTTCGTTGACGAACTCAGCAGTATTCTTTGAGACTTGATTACGCATCTCTACCTCCTCCTGATTGTAGGCCATCACCTGAGCAGCGAGGATATCAAGTGCTCTCTTCAAGGTCTTATCTCGGAGGGTCAGAGTGAGCGTAGATGTCTGCGCCTCAGGCTGAGTTATAGCAACAGAGTGCTGATAGAAGCGTACAGCATCCACAAAGGGGATGCGACTGACTTGGATCTCTGAATAAGCCCAAGGAGCATTAAAGGTTTTCCTTGCTTCTACGATGAAGCGAGTCTCTCCGATGCGGATAGGCTCTCCTACAGGGATCACCTGTGTCCGCCCGTCCTTACCGAGCTTAATCGAGACATGGCTAGCATCTTGATAAGACACACGGAAAGTATTAGCGACATCCAGCGTATCCAAGAAAGTCACCTTAAACGGCGCTTCATCATAGAGCTCCAGTGTGCGTAATCCACTCTTGACATTGTAGAAGACATTAGCTCCCGATAGTCTAACCGTACGCTGCATGACCCGACGAGAAGAAAGCTGAATACGCTCGTTGGAGACATTGAGTCGAGTGTTGCGCATGTAGCGGAGCATATTGTCGTCGACCATCGTACGCTGCGAAGCATCACGGATGAAGATCTTGACCACCCCTTCGTAAGTGAACGGCTGGCGTGCATTGCGGTAGAGGGCAAGAGCAACGACGATCCCCACACAGAGGATGTAGAGGAACTTGTACCGATAGAGGTACATGAAGATATCGACGAGATTCAGGTCTGCTCCCTTGTCACTCGGTCGATTAGTTATTTGCTGTTCAGGCATAATGAGACGTCTATCGCTTGAGGACCGAAATAATAGCTAGGGCAGAGAGGATAGCAGAAGCGGCTGTCGAGACATAGCCAAGAGCCATGCTGACCTTCTGATCAGTATCTCGAGTACGATACTTGTACTCAGCATAGATAATATCATTCTGCTGGAGGTAGAAGGCTGGAGAATCAAAGATACTCTTCGAGCGCATATCTAGGCGGTAGTAGACGTACTCACGACCGACACGTCGGATGACACTCAACTTAGAGTAGTCAGCCTGATCAGATAAGCCTCCAGCTCGAGACAGTAATTCTAAGATATTCGTCTGTGCATTGTCGAGGTGGAAGGAACCTCTGTCTAACAGCTGGGCTTGACTGCCAGAGAGCGTACGATTGACTTCGAAGGCACCAAGGAGGTAAACTCGCAGGTTATCGAAGCTCGTCACGACATGGGCGTCCTTGAGGTAGTTGCCTCCGACGAGGAGATTTCTAATGTGCTCGCTCACTTGCTCTAGGCTCAGCCCTGTGACGGAGACATTACCGAGGATAGGGAACTGGATCTGGCCATCAGCATCAACTAGGTAAGAGTTGAGGGTATCGACAGGAGCCACCGTAGGTCCGTTCTTCAGGAGCGCTTCGGCACGTACACTCGTGGCGGTGCTCTGAGGAGCAGCAAGCCTAGAGTTGAAGGGCAGAGCTAGCTCGGGAGAAGCGAGGCTAGACACTATGATACGAAGCTTATCGCCCTTCTGGACGACGATCCCTACATCATGTTTGACGCCGTAAGCCTTAGCTACCTCGATATCCTGGAGGTAGTTCGTACGCTTAGCCGAGTCACACGATGCGAGGGTTAGGAGTGCGAGGGTCATCATAGCCCCCCCCCATATCCGAAGTAATCTCTTGGTCATTATCGTGAAAAGTATTTATGCTTAGAATTTCTTACCAAATATAATGGAAATAGCCGTAAGGGTGATAATCTTGACGTCGGTAAAGAGTGAGTAGTTGTCAAGATACTCCAAGTCCATACGGAGGCGCTCAAGCATCTTCTCGATCGTGTCTGTATAGCCATTATACAGGGTGGCGTAGGAGAAGAGTCCTGGACGTACGGCATAGAGGCGTACATAGTCGGGGTTGCGCTCCATGATCTGATCGATGAAGAACTGGCGCTCAGGGCGAGGACCAACGAACGACATCTCACCCTTAAGCACGTTCCACAGCTGTGGGAACTCATCCAGGTGGTGAGCACGAATGAATGCCCCGACACGCGTCAGACGACTATCACCATCGCTATAGAGCTGAGGACGATTGTCCTTCTCTGCATCCATTCTCATGGAGCGGAACTTATAGAGGGTGAAGGGCTTCCCCTTGTAGCCTATGCGGACTTGACGGAAGATGACATCTCCCGATGGATCTTCTCTCTTGATCAGGATAGCGATGATCACCATCACAGGCCAGAAGATAAGGAGGGCGATAAGAGCAAAGATGAAGTCACATGCTCTCTTAATTACGCGTTCGAATGCATTCATAGAACTTTAATTGTTATTGAGTAATTGGGTATAAGCCTCGATCAAGTTGTTGATCATCTCGTCCTTAGTGAAGGTGTCATCATAGCGCTGTCGAGCCCCCTGGCTATAGCACTTCCATAGCTCAGGATCTCCACAGATCTTATGAATAGCCTCGGCTAAAGCTTCGGGATCACGCACTGGCACATTGAGTCCCGACACCTCATGGGCATTGACCCAAGAGACCCCAGACTCTGGGATCTTAGTAGCGACCACAGGACGTCCAAGCGACATCGCTTCGACGAGCACAATCGCATAGGCTTCAGTCTTCATGACCGAGCTGAGACAGAAGACATCACAAGCTCCGAAGTAAGCCTGCTTCTTCTCCTCCTTGAGCCCACCAAGTAGGGTCACTCGCTCCTTCAGTCCAAGCTCTTCGATCTGTTGCTGCAGTTGCTCCTTGAGCGGGCCATCACTACCGATCAAGAGGACATATTCTTCGGGCAGATGAGTCATTGCGGAGATGAGATACTCATAGCCCTTGTAAGAGACGAGACGTCCCATGCTGAAGATGATCTTCTTCCCAGGATACTGAGCACGGATATCTTTGATCTCATCCGAAAGCCAAGGATAGGGATCGACTCCAATGGGCAGGAAGGAAGTCTTGTGCTGCACATCCTTGAGGAAGGGCGACTCCTCGACATAGACTGGCGTAGTCCCAAGGATCAGATCCGCACGCCGTATCAACCAGCTCTGAAGAGGCTTGAAGAAACGGAGGAGGAACTTCTGCTTGAGGATATCGCTATGCCAATGTAGGACCACCTTCCCCTTATAGCCTGAGAAGAACAGAGCCAAGGCTGCCATCGGGTCGGGATGGTGCACATGGATGATGTCATACTTACGGCGGATACAGCGCAGGCGCCAGATGAGCTGAGGAGAGATCATCGTAGCGGCGATCTCAGCCAACTTCTGGGTACGCAGGACACGCGCATGCTCGGAGAGGATGACATTCTCTGTATTGCCATTCCGAGAGACACAGAGCATATCGGAGGGGAAGCCTCGTTCGGCTAAGCCCTCGGTGAAAATCTCCATGACCTTCTCTACCCCACCCTTGATGGGATAGAACTTACCAAGTTGTAATACCTTCATCATGTTGTGCCATATATACGAGCTTGCAAGTGTGGGGCCGGAAGAAAGCCTTGCTAATCACTACACCTCGAAGAACGTGTAAGATACTCGCTCCAGTGATCCGCTCCATGCTTCCCCACCTTAGCTCAAGAGCTCCGGAAAGGATGAGGGCGTGAAGCCTTTGTCATCATCAGAAAAAGAACCCATACATGGGTACCACGGGGGACCCATTCATGGGGTCCTGGAGCGACCCATGAATGGGTCTGTGCTCCACCCCATGCATGGGGGACTAAGACGAGGGATCTCGTCAGCTAGAGAAGCTGTTTCAATCCTCGGAGAGAAGGAGCTCGAAGAGCTCGACCCAAGAGCTTGCCTTGGGCTGCTGTAGGGGACGAGGATGGACAGGTGCCAGCCCCTTATGATCCCCCGAGAGGACACGCTCCATCGCCTGGGCTAGCGAATCGGCAGAGGTGGAATCAAAGAACCCTACTTCACGAGCACCCGCTGCTGTCTCGTGAGCAAAGGGAAGATCAGAGAGGAGCATCGGCCGGTCATAGGGCAGGAACTCCGAGATCGGCAAGCCCCAAGTCTCGATGCGAGAAGGGAAGACGAGGCAGTCCGTGCTCGCATAGGTAGCCTGAAGGCGCTCCTTAGTCATGAAGCCCGAGAAGTCTAGGCTCGAGACGTGCCCCCAAGTTTTGCGAAGCCAGGAGGCATACTTATTCTCGGAGCCATCGATCGTCAGGATCACACGGAAGACATCCTTACCGACCTTCCCCTCTAGACGCTGAGCAGCTTCGCAGAGGAGCTCAAAGTTCTTATGGACATCCGCTGTAGCTGCGTAGAGGAAGGTAAATGGACGTCCTGCACTTCCCTCTTCTGGCGCTTGGGGAGGAAGGGTCTCTCGCTGCGGAGGTGCTACGATGAACCGATCTTCGGGAAGCCCAAACATCTGGCTGAAGCCTTCTCTAAGCCACTGCTGTTGGACGACAAGATAGCGATTTTTGTGAATACCAATCCGATACGCAAAGCGAGTGAACATGGCAAACAGCGGGATCTTCTTGTCGAAGCGGAAGTCGCTCCATCGCCATCGAAGGAAGGGAAACGAAGTCTGGCAATAGACCGCCTGACGTCGGGCCTTCACCCGTGGCGTCGTATCATGAAGGGAGAGCCAAAGGTCAATCGGCCCCAGCTCTCGAGCGATACGCCCCATCGTGACGTACTCACACCAGAGGCGCTTCC
The DNA here is from genome assembly GCF_000467855.2 of Porphyromonas sp. oral taxon 278 str. W7784. GTDB lineage: Bacteria > Bacteroidota > Bacteroidia > Bacteroidales > Porphyromonadaceae > Porphyromonas. Next base: position 168,697 of record NZ_KI259258.1, on the reverse strand, counting down.
CCCAGCCTTCGATAGCCCAGGGAATCTCGATATAGCGAATATTCGGATAGTCAGCGAGCTCACGCTGGTGCACTAGGGCGATCACTTCATAGCCCTTACTTGGCGCCCACTCGGAGAGGAAGGCTAGGCACTGGCGAAGGATCGTGAGTGTCCCCCCCTTACGGAGATTGACTGCCGAGATGACGATCTGCTTCATAGTCCGGCGGTAGGCTTAGTAGGGACAAGCTCGGAGAAGAGTGTGAGCCACTTATTCATCACAGCATTGACTTCATAGCGGGCGGAAGCTTCTCGGGCACGCTGCCCCATGCAGACACGCTTCTCTTCCGAAGCCATCAGAGTACCCAGGGCCTTGAGGAAGATATCATCCTCGCCCATAGGGATGAGGAAGCCGTCTTCTCCATCATGGATCACGTCACGTGGGCCACAAGGACAAGCGAAGGAGACAATAGGAAGCCCCATCTGTTGCGCTTCGATCAAGACCATAGGAAGGCCTTCGTAGCGAGAGGTCATCGCATAGATCGAGGCACTGAGATAGACCTCCTTCATCTGATGGGTCGGCTGAGCAAGGGTCACTGAGCTGGATATACCCAGCTCCTTGACCTCTTGTTCAAGTTGACACCTCTGATCCCCATCGCCATAGATCTCTAGCGTCCACTCGGGGAACTGTGGCGCAATACGAGCCCACAGCTGAAGGAGCTTGGAGAAGTTCTTCTGGAAGTCATATCGCCCCACAGCGACGACCTTAGTCGCCTTGCAGGAAGAAGTCTCATCAGAAGTAAAGGGAAGGGGATTAGGGATGACTCGGATATTGGGTAGTGCGCCCCAATAGCCCTGGTCTTCAGCTGTCAGCACGACGAAGCGATCGAAGGGCTTCACAGTCCATTCGTCCATCTTGGTGCGCAGGATATCTACGAGTCGCCAGAGTCCTGTACGGCCATACTGCAGGCGCTTTAGCTTGGAGAAGTGATACTCTAGGATCTTCTTGCTACCGTCCTTGATCTTGGGGAGGAACGAGGAGTCATCCCCAAACATCGAGATCACGATATCGGCACGAAGCTCCAGGAGCAATGCCTGTAGACGCTGCTTATGCAAGCGCTTCTTACGGGGGTAGGCTAAGGCTTTGGCAAGAATACCCTGACCATTGTTCTCATCATAGTTGATCCCAAGGTCATACTGCTTGACAGACTCGTCAAGCGGGAAGAAGGGCTTCGCACCACGCTGGTCCGTCGTGATGATGATGAGCTCATGACCAAGGCCAACTAGGTAGTTCACCTTACGTGTCAGGACACGCTCCATTCCCCCAGAGTTGGAGGTAGCGGGGATACAGTAGACGATTCTCATGAGACAATCGATTCTTCAGGGATGATTCCATTGATGCGGTCACTCTCTTCTGCAGTGAACCAGAAGAAGAAAGCATAGATCATCAGGATGTCCGTAGATACCTTCATCCAAACAATGAATGTCATCGCTAGATAGCCAACAAAGAGCCAAACATAACGGGGGTATTTCCGAGCAAAGAAGTAGGCATAGTAGACAAAGCTCAGTGCAAAGACCACAAACCCCGTAAGCCCAGAGTAGAGAATCAAGCGGCAATAACCGATGTCAGTCCCGTAGGCAAACGCGTCATAAATACCACTTCCAATAATCCAAGTCTTGGTATCCGAAGGCCATTTCCACATGGTCTCTAAGACCTCCGTAGATCCCGTGGTAAACTCCCCACGCTCGAAAAAATTAAAGAATCCCTCAAAAGCAAAGCGCAACAGATCGTTATAGTACTCATCTGTATTATACAGATAAATACCAACAGCAGAGAATAGCAAGGCCCATGCAACAAATGCCCCAAAGAGGTAGCCTCCACCTTGCATTCGTTGTCCAAGATGGTTGATCTTCAACACAATCATCAGAAGTAGCCCCACGGCTGTTCCTGTAAAAGTCGTACGGGCTACCATACACCCAATACCAGTGATCACGAAGAAGGAGAAAAGCAAAAAGAGCACCTCTCCTTTATTTCTTCGAACAGAGTCCTCTACCCCAAGCGTAGCCATAATAAGGATAAGAACAAGGGCAAAGCGCACCCCAGCTAAGTCGAGCGATGTACTGAAGCAACGGATACGATTAATACGATCGAAGAAGTCTCTCTCCCAAACCACAATCTTTCCATTGAACTCATCAAATGCAGGGCTATTATCCATGATGAGCCCCGTGATACACTGGAAAAGAGTCACAGCGACTAGGTAATAGGTAATAAGAGGAAGGGTTACCTCTCCATGTGTAAGTCTAATTAAGGCAATGGCTGGGTAGACGCTAAAAATCCAGACAAGGAAGGTGGTGACATAGTTAGCATAGCTATAGTCATCCGTGGCATTAAACTCGATTGCAAAGATATTGATGATGGAATAGAGCCCCGCAAAGAGCAAACCGACTACCATCACCTGGGGCAACTGTACATTACGACGCAAGAGAGCATCATAGCCAAACCACAACAGGCCAATGACGGCCACAATCATCTTCGTATTAGGCCCGCCAGGCCAAGCTGCCAGGTCAAAGGAGTAGTACGAGCATGTGATCAGTACCCCTATAAGAATCATTAGGAGGATCTTCCTCATAAAAAGTAGAAGCTAAGGGCTACCGGTATAAGATTTTATACAGCCATCGCATGATGACCTTATTGTAGAGTACGACAAACCAGAACTGCTCCTTGGCCGCCATATACTGTAGGAGTTTGGTACGGAAGGGAAGCTCTTTGTTCTTCAATATATACTCATTGCTCTCTGAGTACATTGCTCCCCAGCGATCGAAGTCATCACGTCGCGTTGAGATAAGAAGAGGGAGCTTCAGGTTGAGCTTCAGATAGTGAAGGAGCTCTAACTCTTGTGTGGCTTCATGTGTCGTGAGGTAAGACTCTAGCTCCCGAACATTCGTCTCCACCTGTTGCCAATGCTCAGGGCGATAGACATTCGTGATCTGCTGATCAGAACGAACGTAGGTGTAGAGAGGCTCATGGATAATCGAGACCGAAGATGCTCGATAGAGGAGCTTCCCCATGACCATGAGATCTTCGCCCATATTCACCCCGGGCAAGAAAGGTGAAGCACCGAGTGCATCCATCAGCGATCGGCGAATCATGAAGAGCCAGAGGTTCCACTTCATCTTCCCAGCAAAGATCTGATGCAACGCCTCTATCCCAGTCTTCACTTCAGGTTGACTAATATGACGTAGGCTAGATCCTTGAGAAAGGTGATATTCACATCCGATGATATCAGCTCCTGTCTGCTGAGCCCGCTGCACAAAAAGCTGGATAGCCCGAGGATTCAGCTCATCATCTGCATCCACGGAATAGATGTACTCACCACGCACGGCGGAGAGTCCTGTATTTCTTGCCGAAGCTACCCCTTGATTGACTTCATGGTGGAGAATATCTACCTCTATCCCCAGCTCTTCCAGCTGTGGCTTCTGTCCCATTAAATAGACAAGCCCACCATCAGGGCTACAGTCATCAACGAAGATGATCTGTAGATGACGATAGGTCTGAGCTTTCAGCTGAGCAAGGCAAGCCGGTAAAGTCTGCTCGGCCTTGTAGACAGGGATAATAATCGAAACGAGGGGAGTCATAAGAAGCGAGTCTAAAGTAGCTGGATGGGTGAGTTCGCACTAGTGAAAGAGTAGCTATTCACAGGAGCTCTATCCTCTGGAAGCGGCATACTACCAGCGATCTTTCTGGAGATCTATTGCAGAGATCACCCGCAGAGATAAGACGCAAGAGTTAGCCCTTATCTATTCCTTATCCTGATATATCGGGAAGTATTTTCTACCCGCAGAGCAAGGTAAGATACTCACATTAAAGAGGAATGACCTCCCCCAAGAAACGCTAGATAGGCTTCTAGAGGGAGATCATTCTTCTGTGTGCCACCCTGGCTACGATAGACGTAGCAAATGGGAGGCTAGGAATAGCGAGATACTCTTATTCAGCCACCTTGCTCAGAACAGAACGGCTGCAACGCGGGTCGTTGTAGTACATGTTAGCTACGCCACCCTGAGAATCCTTCTTAAGCTGAGACTCGGATACACCGAATTCCTTCACGAGGCAATCGTAGACAGCTTCAGCACGCTTGCGAGCGAGGAAGATGTTACGCTTCTTGCTACCGGTTCCCTTATCAGCAAACCCAGTGACTGAGTAGACGAGCTTGGGGTTAGCCTTGAGTGCATCAGCAAGGAAGCCGAGGTTGACACGATCCTTGTTGCTGAGCGTCCAGCGGTTGATTGGGAAGGTTACGAGGAGAGGGATAGCCGAAACGACATTCTCTGGAGTAACTTCACGGTTGAGAGCAGCCTCTAGCTGACGACGGAGGTCGTTGTTCTGATTTTCGAGGTCGCCAAGGCGGTTACGAAGATCGTTGAGGACATTCTCATTGACACGGATCGTAGTGTTAGTGCTACGGTCCCAACCACGACGAGGGATATTGTAGCTAACACCAAGCGTAGCGGTCAGAAGGCCTTCACCCCAGCTACCAGAGGTCAGAGCGATCTTACCCTGAGGAGTGAGAGACGCATCTTCCTGGTCGAAGTGGTCGTTGAAGAAGGCACCACGGATATCGAGGTTGATATCGAGGGCACGGCTAACACGGAAGCGGTTCAGGATACCGACGCTAGCAGAGAGCTCGTGAGAGTGTTCACCTGAGGGAGAAGCCTTCTCAAGGCTAGCTGCGAAGCCAAGCCCTGCGTAAGGGATCAGCGAGTAGAAGCGATCTTCATTGTACCCGCAGACGAGCTGAGAGAGGTTGAAGAGGACATCAGCGTGAGCGTGGATATACTGCTGTTCCGTTTCGTAGAGAGGATAGCCAACATTAGCAGGAGTGTGCTGATAGACCTTCCCAGTACGCGTAGCAGGATTCCAGTCTACGATGTAGCCAGCGTAGTTCTTGTAGTTTACGCTAGGATGGGCAAGACTGTGACCAGTCCAACCTGATACACCCTTGATCTTATAGCCGTTAGCGCCGAGACGAATCCCGAGACCAGGAGTGAACCACTTACCAAAGTAAAGTTCGAAGTTAGGGGTGAGACGATCGACGAAGCGCATCTGCTTGTCGTGGTCACCGAAATACATCTGAGCACCAGCACCGATACCGATGAACCAGTTAGCACCAAATCTATTCGTTTCGACTCTGTACTTGTCTGCGTCTCTGACTTCCACCGTATAGACGGAGTCAGTCATCTGCTGTGCGCGCAGTGCTGGAGCCATAGCAAGGCAAGCAACCGCTGCAACTAAACTCTTTTTTAACATCATGTTCAAATAATATATTACGTTTTCTGTTCTGTAATCGGATTAAACACCAAGCCCTACGAAGGGAATACCCTCTCGAAAAGCTGAAGTCCGACCCTCCTTTTACCACCCAAAGCCATCGTGATGGAGGTGGGAGGATTCGGGGAAGAGGTAGCCCATCAACCAAAGCTTCAAGGCTACGCCACATATCTGTGGAGCCCGAGCAAGCACCATAAAGGGACACTTACACACGGGACAAAGATATAGCTTTTTAATGTAATTACAAATACTCACAACTCGCCAGAGTCCTTTCCCCAGGCCCTCATTTACAAGAATCACCCCATATCTACACCCTAAAGGGAGGACATCAGATACATATCCCGTACGGTCCACATGCCCGACTTCGCCCTAGTCTAAATGAGCATCTACACATTGTGGCGAAGTCGACCCGCACCTAGGAGTCGAGTCCCAGCTCTGTCGCAACCGAATCATCCGCTTGGCACAAGGCTAGCAGAGCTCGATGGGCGGCATCTTGGTGGGCAACCTTCTTATTTGGACCACTTCCCACCCCCACCTTGCGATCATCTACGTAGACGGCACACACGAAGAGGGCACCAGCACGCTTGGGTTCCTGAAGCATCCTGAAGTCTAGGACGAGGTGATGCTTCTGTGTCCACTCCAGCAGGAGTGACTTATAGTTCGTCGTTTGCTCTCGAAGGCTTCCCTCCAGCTTAAGGAAGAGGGGGAGGACCTTCGTCAAGACAAAGGACTCAGCTCGTGCATAGCCATGGTCAAGGAAGATAGCCCCGATGAGCGCCTCAAGGGCATTACCATAGATGTCCGCACTACCCTGACGAGCCTCTCGCCGGATCTGGAGGAGCCGATCAAGCCCCATCTGCTGAGCCACGGCGTTGTTCACCGCCCGCTTGACGATCGCACCACGACGCTTGCTCATCTCGCCCTCATCCCAATGGGGGTGCTGACGATAGAGGTAGTGACTCATCGCAGTGGCAAGGACCGAGTCACCGAGGAACTCTAGGCGCTCATTATTGACCTTGAAGCCCTCTGCGTCGAGCTTACTCATGGAGCTATGCCGGAATGCCAAGTCGTAGAGCTCGGGATCTCTAGGCTCGAAGCCAAGGAGCTCGACGAGTAGGAAGAGAGGCTCCTTGGGGCGTCGCCCAAAGAGCCTCATGAGTCCATCTCGCACAATACGTATAATCATAGAGCTAAGTCCAGATCTTTGACGATACGCTTTTGTGGAGCGAGTTACTTGACGTACTTCTTGAAGATCACGCTCGCGTTGTGCCCACCGAAACCGAAGGTATTCGAGAGAGCAGCACGGACGGTACGGTGCTGAGCCTTGTTGAAGGTGAAGTTCAGCGCATAGTCGATCTCAGGATCTTCGTCATCTGCAGCGTGGTTGATCGTAGGAGGTATGATATCCTCTTCTACTGACTTCAGAGCGAAGACAGCTTCGATAGCTCCAGCAGCCCCGAGGAGGTGACCCGTCATGGACTTGGTAGAGCTGATGTTCAGCTTATACGCTGCATCACCGAAGACTTCCTTGATCGCCTTAGACTCGGAGATATCCCCGACAGGCGTAGACGTCCCGTGTACATTGATGTAGTCAATGTCTTCGGGAGCGAGTCCAGCATCCTCAAGAGCATTCTGCATGACGAGCTTAGCTCCCAGCCCTTCGGGGTGGGTAGCTGTCAGGTGGTAAGCATCTGCAGAGAGGCCCGTACCGACGAGCTCTGCATAGATGTGTGCACCACGAGCCAGAGCGTGCTCGAGCTCCTCGACCACAAGGCAAGCAGCACCTTCACCCATGACGAAGCCGTCACGTGAAGCGCTGAAGGGACGAGAAGCCCCCTGAGGATCATCGTTGCGTGTGGAGAGTGCATTCATTGCGTTGAACCCACCGACACCAGCAGCACAGATAGAGGCTTCAGCCCCACCAGTGATGATCACATCTGCCTTACCCAGGCGGATGAGGTGACAGGCATCGATCAGTGCGTTCGTGGACGAAGCACAAGCCGAAGCCGTCGAATAGTTAGGCCCATGGAAGCCATACTTCATCGACACATGACCTGCTGAGATATCAGAGATCATCTTGGGGATGAAGAAGGGGTTGAAGCGAGGACCAGACTCTGCGTTGTAGCCACGCACCTCCTCTTCGAAGGTACCTAGCCCACCGATACCGGAGGCGATGATGACCCCGACACGGTTTCTATCTGTCTTCTCTACGTCAAGCTTGGAATCGGCGATACTCTCTTCAGCTGCCACCATAGCAAATTGAGCATAGCGATCTAAGCGGCGAGCCTCTTTCTTATCGATATACTTAGCGACGTCAAAATCCTTGACCTCACAAGCAAACGTAGTCTTGAACTTCGAGGCATCGAAGAGTGTAATGGGTCCTGCCCCACTCTTACCTGCTATGACAGCCTCCCACGTCTCGCGAGCCGTAGCTCCGAGAGGTGAGATAGCGCCTATTCCCGTGATGACGACTCTTTTGAGTTCCATCTGCGAATTCCTTATATCTGAAGAAAGGGCTGATTAAGCCTTCTTGCTTTCGATGTAGCTGATAGCGTCACCGACAGTCTTGATACCCTGAGCGTCCTGGTCGGGGATCTGGATGTCGAAAGCCTTTTCGAACTCCATGATGAGCTCTACGGTGTCGAGGGAGTCAGCACCGAGGTCGCTGGAGAAGTTTGCTTCTGGAGTTACTTCGCTAGCTTCGCAGTTAAGCTTTTCGACGATGATTTCTACTACCTTGTCGTTGATCTGTGACATGATTCTGTTTCTTACTTGGTTATAATATTCTTACTTTACTTGCATTCGGTTACCTTTGTACCTATAGAGTACTCAGGGCTGATGCATCCGAAGCCTCACCTCTTAGTCCTAGGCACTGAGCAGACACTGCACAGATAGGCTTCATCTGTGCACAAAGATACAACTATTTATGAAACAAATAGCAATACTCGCTTCTGGCAACGGATCCAACGCCGAAGCCATCGTGCACTATTTCCGCTCTACTAGGGAGGCTGAGGTGGCTCTCATCCTCACCAATAAGCGAGAAGCTGGAGTCGTCGAGCGGGCGGAGCGCCTAGGCATCCCGTGCCACTACTTCACCAACAAGGAGCTTCGTGAAGGGACAGCTCCTCTAGCTCTGATGCGTGAGAAGGCGATCGACCTCATCGTCCTGGCCGGCTACCTCTGTCTGATCACTCCTATATATATAGAGGAGTATCCGCAGCGCATCATCAACATCCATCCGGCCCTACTCCCAGAGTTCGGAGGCAAGGGGATGTACGGGGCACACGTCCACCGAGCTGTGCTGGAGGCTGGCAGGAGCCACAGCGGGATCACCATCCACCTCGTAGACGAAGACTACGACCACGGGCATCATCTCCTGCAGGCTACCTGCCCTGTGCACGAAGGGGACACGCTGGAGACGCTAGCCAACCGTGTCCACGAGCTGGAGCACCGGTTCTTCGCTCCGACGATCGCCCAATACCTGCGCTTCCTCTAAGCCTACGCCCTTAGGGGCGAGCTGAAGCCTACCATAATAATAGAGCCTCCCTACTTGTCCGCCTCGATCGAGGACGGCAAGTAGGGAGGCTCTTTTTGTGTAGGTAGCTACGGCTACTCCTTCTTAGAGGAGAGCAGGACCTCTACCTCATCGACGATCTTGTCGGCAGCGGAGGTGAGGGCAAGCTTACGTATCTCCTCGGAGAGCGAAGCACACTGCGTAGCGTCCTTGACCAGCGCAATAGCCCGAGGCGTCAGTTCCTCTCTTGCCTCCTTGTCGGGAATGAGGATCGCCGCTGAGCGTGTCGAGAGAGCCAAGGCATTCTTCGTCTGATGGTCTTCAGCCACATTAGGGGAGGGTACGAGGATCGTCGGCTTACCTAGGAGACAGAGCTCAGAGATGGCACTTGCTCCGGCACGAGAGACCACGACGTCGGCGATGGTATAGGCTAGATCCATACGCTGGATGAAGGCAGACGAATAGACAGGGAAGTGGTAGCCTGCTAGAAGCTCCTTCGCCTTCTCCTCGAAGCCTACCCCGGTCTGCCAGATGAGGGCGACACCCGAGTCCGCCCATTCCTTGAGGCGAGATCCAATGCTCTCATTGATACTACGAGCACCTAGGCTACCGCCCACGACGACCACCACCCGCTCTGTATCCAGAGGGAGACCGAAGTGCTCCAAGGCTTCCTGTCGCCCTGCCTTGAGGTGCTCAATAGCAGGACGAATGGGATTGCCCGTCAGGACGATCTTGTCCTTGGGGAAGAAGCGCTCCATGTCGGGATAAGCGACACAGATCTTGTCGGCCCGCCGTGCGAGGAACTTATTCGTCACCCCGGCGTAGGAGTTCTGCTCCTGGATGAGCGTGGGGATACCCAGGCTCTGAGCAGCCTTGAGCGTCGGAGCACTGGCATAGCCTCCGACACCGATGACGATCTGGGGCTTGAACTCTCGGATGATATCACGAGCGGTGATGAGTGCACGCAGGAAGTCACGTACGACCCCCACATTGCGCCACAGACGCTTTCGGTCAAGACCTCGGATCTTGAGTCCTCGGATGGGGAAGCCCGCTTGGGGCACACGCTGCATCTCCATACGTCCCTCTGCCCCGATGAAGAGGATATCTATCTCAGGGTAGCGACGGCGGAGAGCTTCGGCGATGGAGACGGCGGGGAAGATATGACCGCCCGTTCCTCCACCGCTAATGATGGCTCGCTGTATCATAGTGTATCTAGTTGTTCGTCTTCGTTGGGCTCTACGGCATCGTCCTCTAGAGGGAGGTCCTCTACTACGGCCTCTTCGATGGGAGCTTCGACACGCTTAGGCTTATCGACACGCGATGCTCCGATCATGATCCCGAAGGCCATGCTGGTAGCGATGATCGAGGAGCCCCCATAGCTGATCAGAGGAAGGGTCTGCCCCGTCGTGATGACCCCTGAGGCTACGATCATATTGACCAAAGCCTGTAGCGGATAGAGGATACCGAAGCCCTTGATGAGGTTGCTTCGGTAGACGTTGGTCTGCTTACGGGCCTCCCGATAAGCGAAGAACATCCAGCAGAAGTAGAGGCTGGGGATGAAGAGAAGCCCCAGGATCCCATACTCCTCGATGATGATGGCATAGAGGTAGTCGGAGTAGGCGAGCGAAAGGGAGTCACGCATCTTACTCTTCCCTGGACCTCGCCCTATGAGCTGCGAATTAGCAATAGCCATGCGCCCCATCTGCTCCTGACGGTTGGCGTCGGTGATAGCGAAGCGATCGGTCTGCTCCGTGAGGGCGCCATGGATACGATTGTGCCAAGTGAGGGTACGCCCGACGAGTAGGCTCTCTGGAGCGAAGAGGATATAGAGGGCGAAGAGCGCTGCCATGATAGCACCTAGCCCCGACACCCAATACATGAAGCGCTTCGGCGCCTTCAGCACCCACGAATAGAGGTAGAGGAAGGCGATGAAGATCAGGAAGGTCGACAGGTTGCCCAGCATCACGAAAATGGAGAAGAACAGGATGCGTAGCCAATAGAAGGCATAGGTCTTCACCTTGCGGGGGTCTTCTTCCTGATCCTTACCCGCTACGAAAGCTCCCCAGATGACCATGTAGACACGGAGGAATTCGGCCGGCTGGATGGTGATGAACCCCAGGTTGATCCAGCGCTCTGCTCCATTGGCACTATGCCCGAGGAAGACCTGTGCGAAGAAGAGGATCAGCATCACGAGCGTGCTCACCCGAGGCAGGACGTAGCGGTAAGCCTTGCCCGAGAGCATGCTCATGACGATGGCTGAGGCTACGCCGATGACCAGCATCAGCGAATGCTTGAGGATGGGGTTGAGTCCCCCTCGGGAGATACTCTTGTAGTACTCCGAACTGATCGCACTCGAGACGGTGATCAGCGAGGCGAGGATCAGGACAAAGTAGAGGAACCACAGGAGTCCATTCCCTGCGAAGATCCGCTGATACCAAGAGCGACTCTTGGGGGCGTCGAGCACGGCGCTAGACATGCTTCTCCTCGTCTTGGATCAGCGACTGCACGACTTCTCGGAAGCAATCACCACGGTGGATATAGCTCTGGAAGAGGTCGAAGCTCGCACAGGCAGGTGACAGCAGGACGGTATCCCCCGGCTGAGCCATCTGGCGGGCATGCTCTATAGCCTCCTCCATCGAGAGAGCAGAGGCGATCTGAGGGACCTTGCCGTGGAAGCTCTTGTAGAGCTTGAGTACATCGGTGGTGAGGAAGACCAGACCTCGAGCGCCAGACGTGATGAGGTCGGTGATATCCATGTAGTCATTCCCCTTGTCTTCGCCCCCGAGGATGAGCACGTAGGGCGTGGTCATCGTGCGAAGAGCGTAGTAGGTGGAGCTGACGTTGGTAGCCTTAGAGTCATTGATATAGCGTACGCCGTCGAGGACACCGACCTTCTCTAGACGATGGGGGACATTGACGAAGTCCTTGAGCGCCTTGGCAAGCACCTCAGTCGAGACCCCTAGGCGCAGGGCTGCGATGGAGGCCGCCATAGCATTCTGCAGGTTGTGCGGTCCCTGTAGGGCAAGCTGATCGATGGGGAACTCGAACTGATGATCGTCGAAGTGGAGGCGCATCACATTGTCATCCGACTTGTCCGCTGCCGAGCCCACCTGAGGATAGGTCAGGAAGGGGAGCGTCTGCATGGGCATAGGCTGATGAGCCATGACATAGCGGGAGATGAACTCGTCTTCACCCCAGTAGATGAAGGCATCCTCTGCGGTCTGATTCTGCAGGATGCGCATCTTCGCGAGAGCATACTCCTCGAAGTTGTAGTGGTAGCGATCAAGGTGGTCGGGCGTGATATTCATCAGCAGAGCGATGTGCACACGGAAGCGGTACATATCATCCAGCTGGAAGCTACTTAGCTCGACGACGAAGTATTCGGGCTGGTCCTCAGGGATGACTTGACGGGCTAGGCTGAAGCCGACGTTCCCCGCCAGACCGGGCTTCATCCCGGCCTCGGAGAGGATATGGTGTAGCCACATGGTCGTCGTCGTCTTACCATTGCTACCTGTGATACCGATCACCTTACCCTTGAGGTAGCGACCGGCCAGCTCGATCTCAGAGATCACGGGGATACCTGCCCCACGGATGGCCTGCATGATGGGTGCCTTCTCGGGGATACCTGGGCTCTTGACGATCTCCTCGGCACGGAGGATCAGTTCGGTGCTGTGTGTGCCTTCTTCGTAGGGGATACCTTGCTCCTCGAGCTCAGCCTTGTACTTCGGGGCGATGTGCCCGTAGTCGGAGACGAAGACGGATATACCACGGCTCTGGTATAATAGGGCTGCGCCGACACCACTCTCGCCAGCGCCAAGGACTACGGCCTTGTACTTCTCTTCTATCATAATGTTGCTCTCATTGATGCACGCCGAGGGTGGGGAGAAGACGTCCGTCTCCGCCCCACCTTCACACGGGTCTTTTGGGACTACAATTTTCGCTATTTTCTGCCACATTTGCAAGCCGATACAGGGTGCAGACCCCTCCTATTCTCTTAGGGCAAGGCGGGGGGCTCTCTGAGGGGGCAGAAAAAAACCTACTGTAGGTCGTCGAGACGACCCACGGTAGGTCGCCTTGACGACCCACAGTAGGTTTTTTCGGCGACCTACCGTAGGGTCCTTTTTGACCCTCCGAGAAGTCGCTCTGGGAGCGGGTAGTTTCACCCACCTTTTTCATCGCCACGAAGCCCCTCCCTTCACCCCAGACTTCCCATCCCTACGACTCGGGGGGCTTTTCGCTATCTTTATATGGCTAAAACACCTACTGACTAGAAGTGACAAGTAGCCTAATGATGAACAAATTGAACTTTTGCCCCATGATTACAGATGAGGCCAAAAGGCGACAGGGAATGTTTGTTGTAAGGGCAGTCTCAGCCTTACTCTTCTTCTCTCTATTCCTTCTCTCTGGAGCGAGGATCTCTGCCCAGACGCAAGTAGCTTCCCTACGCGACAAAAAAAGGATATCAGAGGAGAATCGAAACTTTCCTCGAGACTAC
>NZ_KI259258.1:142936-155289 GCF_000467855.2 Porphyromonas sp. oral taxon 278 str. W7784 | reverse complement strand
GATCGACACCACGACCTTGATAAGTTCGCAGGTGAGTGGGAAGGCGTTGGCCTTGGGGACTATCACTGGCGCGTACGTATCGCGGTGCAAAAGAAGCTAGACTGCTACGGATACTATTGGTCTGATGCCCTGGGCTTGGACCTATCAATCACTAAGGATGGTAAGCCAGCGATCACGCCGACCAGCAGGCTAATCCCTGGGACTTCTCTCATCCAAGGCACTAACTTTCGATGGGATAAGGAGAAACAGTCAGTAGACCCTAATATCTATAAGGTCCACTTCTCTTATGGGAAAGCTGACAAGCCCTATAAGGCGGCAATCCAAGTGTACCTCTGTCTGAATGCTGATCAAGATACGATCGTACTACGTCAGGGAGTTATTATTGCGATTGATGAGATTCCGAATATCCCTGATTATGTCATTGCCGGGGGCCTTCTGTCAGAAATCTGTACGCTACGACGGGTAAAGAAGAAGTAGGGAAAGTTCCTTTGTATAATGTGTGGATAGCTTCGGGCAAAGCATACTGAAGCTCGCCTTAGCACAGGAGCTACCTTGGACAAACTAGCAGGAGCAGGCACTTGCCTTCTCCTGTCTTGTTTCCGGCTCTCCCCTCGCTGGACAGGGAATAGGATGTGAATCGGTCTCGATGTGCAACGAGGTGCACACGTAGAGACAATGCTACGTATGGGGGAGCCAACTGCACCGGAGGATTTCGATACGAAAGCCCAGTCTACGGAGGTAGCCCCCCAGAGGCACGGAGGCTTTTCCTTATCTTTATATGGCTAAAACACCTATTGGCTAGAAGTGACAAGCAGCTTAATGATGAACAAATTGAACTTGCGCCTCATGATTGCAAATAACACAAAGAAGCGACAGGGAGTGTTTTTGGTAAGGGCAGTCTCAGCCCTACTCTTCTTCTCCCTATTTCTCCTCACTGAAGTATGCTCTGCACAGACGAAGGTAGTGGCCTTGCGCGACAAAGAAAAGATACCAGAGGAGAATCGAAACTTTCCTCGAGACTACTACTTTGAGGATCAACACCACGACCTTGATAAGTTCGCAGGAGAGTGGGAAGGCGTTGGCGTTGGAAACTATCACTGGCGCGTACGTATCGCGGTACAAAAGAAGTTAGACTGCTTCGGAGACTATTGGTCTGATGCCTTGGGCTTGGAGCTATCAATCACTAAGGATCGTAAGCCAGCTATCACGCCGACCAGGAGGCTAATCCCTGGGACTTCTTTCATCCAAGGCACTGACTTCCGATGGGATAAGGAGAAAAAGGCTGTAGACCCTAATATCTATAAGGTCCTCTTCTCTTATGGGGAAGCTGACAAGCCCTATAAGGCGGCAGTCGATGTACTTCTCTATATAAATGCTGATCAAGACACGATCGTGCTACGCCGGGGATTTATTATTGCAATTGATGAGATTCCGAATATCCCTGATTATATCCCTCCTAGGGGCTATCTGGCAGAAATCTGTACGCTACGACGGGTAAAGAAGTAGGGAAAGGTCCTTTGTATGATGCGTGGATAGCTTCGGGCAAAGCATACTGAAGCTCACCTTTGCATAGGGGCTACCTTGGACAAACTAGCAGGAGAAGGCAGGTGCCTTCTCCTGTCTTGTTTCCGGCTCTACCCTAGCTGGACGGGCAATAGGATATGCTGACGTCGTGATGTACAACGAGGAGTACACATAGAGACGATGCGACGTATGGGGGAGCGAACTGCACGGGAGGATTTCGATGCGGAAGCCCTGTCCTCGGGGCCAGCGCCCCAAGAGGCACGGGGGCTTTTCCTTATCTTTGTATGCCCAAAACACCAGTTGGCTAGAAGTAAGCTTAATGATGAACAAATTGAACTTTCGCCCCATGATCGTCGATAGCCTCCGAGGCTATACGAAGCAGGCGCTTACCCGAGACCTGATGGCAGGACTCATCGTCGGTATCGTCGCCCTCCCCATGGCTATCGCCTTCGCTATCGCCAGTGGAGTGTCGCCCGAAGTAGGGCTCGTCACAGCCGTCCTCGGGGGGCTCATCGTCTCCGCCCTCGGGGGGAGCTCTGTCCAGATCGGAGGGCCTACGGGCGCCTTCATCATCATCGTCCTCGGGATCATCGGGGAGTATGGACAGAGCGGCCTCCTTATCGCCACGCTCATGGCAGGAATTCTGCTTCTGCTGATGGGAGCACTGAGGCTGGGGTCGCTGATCAAGTTCATTCCCTACCCCATCATCCTAGGCTTCACGGCGGGGATCGCCGTGACGATCTTCACCACTCAGGTCAATGATCTCTTCGGTCTCGGGCTGACAGGTCTGCCGAAGGAGTTTGTGCCTAAGTGGGGAGTCCTCCTCTCCTCTCTGGGCTTGACGCACCTGCCGACGCTCTTGATCGGCCTCGGGAGCATCCTCATCATCCAGCTGACCCCTCGACTGACGAAGGTCATACCGGGCTCGCTTGTCGCCATCGTCGTGATGACCATCACCTGCTATCTGCTCAAGGAGTATGCTGGCATCACAGGCCTCAACACCATCGGGGACCGCTACACCATCTCGGCTCGTATCCCCGACCTCGTCGCTCCCGAGCTGAGCTGGGCGACCCTAGAGCGCCTCATCGGTCCAGCCTTCACCATCGCCATCCTTGGAGCTATTGAGTCCCTCCTCTCGGCAAGCGTAGCCGACGGGGTCATCGGTGAGCGTCATCGCTCCAATACCGAACTGATGGCTCAGGGCGTGGCGAACATCATCGTCCCCTTCTTCGGCGGCATCCCTGTCACCGGCGCTATCGCACGCACCATGACCAACATCAACAACGGCGGGCGCACCCCCATCGCTGGGATCACCCACGCTGTCGTCCTGCTCCTGATCTTCCTCTTCCTCATGCCTCTGATGGCCTACATCCCCATGGCTTGCCTCTCGGGAGTGCTCGTGGTCATCTCTTATAATATGAGTGGCTGGCGCTCCGTACGTGCGTCCCTCCGTGGGCCTCGTAGCGATGCAGCTGTGCTTCTCGTGACCTTCCTCCTGACTGTACTCTTTGACCTGACCATTGCTATTGAGCTTGGGCTACTTCTAGCGATGCTCCTCTTCATGCGCCGAGTGATCGAATCGACCCGTATCGTCGTCTCCCGAGACAAGCTCCACCTCCACTCTGAGGAGGATGACACCCAGCATCAGGGTGGATCGGAGACCCTTCACCTACCCCAAGGCGTCGAGGTCTACGAGATCGAAGGACCCTTCTTCTTCGGTATAGCTAACCGCTTCGAAGAGATCGTCCTAGCGACGAAGGCCCGCCCTCAGGTGCGCATCCTACGTATGCGTCAGGTGCCCTTCATGGACTCCACCGCCGTGCGCAACCTCCGTATCCTCATCGAGACCTCACAGAGCGAAGGCATCCGTCTTGTACTCTCGGGTGTACGCCCCTCAGTACATGCCACCCTCCAAGCTACAGGGATAGCGGATCTCATAGGAGAGCCGTATATTTGTCCGAATATTCACGAGGCCCTAGCCACAGCCACTCAATACTTAGCACAGCAGACGAATGAAAATAGGTAAAGTCGATCTTGGGGAGCGCCCCCTACTCCTTGCCCCTATGGAGGACGTGACGGATGTAGCCTTCCGCCTCCTCTGTAAGCGCTTCGGAGCAGACATGGTGTACACGGAGTTCCTCAGCGCCGATGCCCTCATTCGCCAGGTAGCAGGTACGACACGCAAGCTAGAGATCGACCCCGAGGAGCGCCCCGTAGCTATCCAGATCTACGGCCGTGAGGTAGAGCCCATGGTCGAGGCTGCCCGCATCGCTGAGGCTGCAGGTCCCGAGGTGCTTGACCTCAACTTCGGCTGTCCCGTCAAGCGGGTCGCCGGCAAGGGAGCAGGAAGCGGTATGCTCCGCTGTCCCGACCAAATGCTCCGTATCGTCGAGGAGATCGTCAAGGCCGTCAAGATCCCCGTCACAGTGAAGACTCGCCTTGGCTGGGATAACGATAGCAAGATCATCGTCACCCTAGCCGAAGCCCTACAGGATGTAGGTATCCAAGCCCTCACCATCCATGGACGCACCCGAGCACAGATGTATACGGGAGAGGCTGACTGGACGCTCATCGGTACCGTCAAGGACAATCCCCGTATGCACATACCCATCATCGGCAACGGGGATATCACCACGGGCGAAGAGGCCCGACTTGCCTTCGATCGCTACGGCGTCGATGGGGTGATGGTCGGCCGTGCCACCATCGGTCAGCCCTGGATCTTCGAGCAGATGAAGCACTACCTCCATACGGGGGAAGAGCTACCCCTACGAGCCAAGGCCTTCTACGTCGATATCCTTCGCCAGCTGGTAGACAATAATATCCGTAAGCTCGACGAACGGCGAGGTATCCTGCATAGTCGCCGACATATCGCAGCCAGCCCCATCTTCAAGGGCATCGACCACTTCCGCCCCGTCCGTATCGCTATGCTCCGTGCTACGACACGCGAAGAGCTCTTCGCAGAGATCGCTCATGCAGAGGAGCTCCTTCTGGCGACGGGCGAATATTGGGCACCTCAGAGCTAAGCCCTTCCCCACCCCATAGAATATCCCTATTCCTATCCCCATCATACGGCAGATCATGAATACGAAGACACTCCGCCTAGTCCTCCTCCTACCCTTCCTCCTCGCCTCCTGCTCAGGAGGTAAGTCGGGCGAATTCATCGCTGAAGGGACGATCACCGATGCCTCGGGCCAAGTGCTCTACCTCGAGTCCACCGACACGGACGAACCACAAGCCCTCGACTCAGTGACCCTCGACAAGGCGGGGCACTTCTCCTTCCACAGAGAGGGTCACAGCTATCCCTCCTTCTTCCGTCTGCGCCTAGGTGAGAGCTTCATCCCCTTCACAGCAAACTCCACGACGAGACTATCCCTCTCGGCTTCGGGCAAGGATCTCTTCTCCTCCTACAAGATCAAGTCAGGCGACAAAGCCAACGAGCAGATCCGAGAGATCACCCTCCTACGCTCCGCTACCGACAAGAAGATCGAAGGCATCATCTCTGCCCTAGAGGCGGGGACGATCTCACAGGCCTCAGCCCTGAGCTCCATCGACTCCCTTTCCTCCAAGCTCAAGGAAGCGCTCACCGATCGCTATATCTATAGTGACCCGAGGAGTCCTGCTGCGTACTTCGCTCTCTTTCAGAGCTACAAGGGCGGGACGTACTTCTCTGTCGATAGCCCCGGTGATGATCGTGCCTTCGCAGCTGTAGGGACAGCTTACGAAGCCTTCTACCCCAATGCTCCCTACACCCCTCTGCTCAAGCAGGCGGCCCTACGCTCCGTAGCTCTTGCTCGGGCTAGACGGCAGGCCTCCCAGCCCGATAGCCTTGCTACCCGTCAGGTAGAAGCCGTAGCCTTCCCCGAGATCCAGCTCAAGGACCAGCAGGGTCAGCTCCGCTCCCTCCGTGCCGAAGTAGCCAAAGGTCGCCCCGTGCTCGTATCCTTCACTAGCTACGCTGCCGCCTGGTCACCCGCCCTCGTCGCAGAGCTCCGCCGCCTACAGAGCTCCCATCCCGACCTCTTGATCTTCGAGGTATCTCTCGACCAAGATGCCTACCTTTGGAAGAATGCCTCCCGCTCGCTTCCCTGGATCAGCACCCAGGATCTAAGTCGTGAGGCAGCGGTCGACTACAACGTCCAGTCGCTCCCTTCCTTCTTCTCCATCCGTGGTACAGAGCTTCGCCGTCTTGACGAACCTGCTGACATCCTTCGTTAAACCCAAGCACTCCTCCAGCGTATGAGCAAGCACTCTGTCTCCCACTATCAGCGCCTCAATGGACGGCGCGCCTTCGCCTCACACGGCCATCACCGAGGACATCACCATGGGCGTCGGTGGACGCGCATCTTCCTCATCCTCTTCCTCGTCCTCCTCGTAGGTGCGGGGCTCTCGGGTGGGTACCTCTATATGACGCCTGCTGGTCGTCCCTCTACCGACACAACCTACATCTTCGTCTCGCCAGGTAGCAGCTATCAGGAGCTTCATGCTCAGCTTCAGAAGAAGCTCTGGCTACGCTTCCCCCGTATCTTTGACCAGCTTGCTACGTGGAAGGGGCTCAATGCTCCCCAGCACCCTCTACGCTCGGGTCGCTATGCCATACCCCGTGACTACACGATGCTCGAAGTCATAGATCTCCTCCAGCACGGAGAGCAGACACCCCTCACCCTTACCCCTCTAGCACTACGGACGAATAAGGAACTGGTCGACTTCCTTGCCCAGCACCTTTGGGTCAAGGCCGACAGCATACAAGCACTCCTCCAAGACTCAGATCTCATGAGAAGCTATGGGGCTACCAGCGTGAACTTCTACGCTCAGGCTATTCGCCAGCCCATGACGCTTGCTTGGGATGCTCCAGCGAAGACCCTCCTCGATAGTATCCATAGCGGTTACCTCCGCTTCTGGCAGGGGAAGCGTACCGAAGAAGCATCTCGCCTCGGTCTCTCTCCCCTCGAAGTGACGACCCTCGCCTCCATCGTCGAGAGTGAATCCTCTAAGCCCGAAGAGTACCGACGCATAGCAGGTCTCTATCTCAACCGACTCAAGAAGGACATCCGTCTGCAGTCCGACCCCACAGTGAAGTATGCCGTGGGAGACTTCTCTCTCAAGCGTATCCGTGGCGAGCATCTCCGTGTCGTCTCCCCCTACAATACCTACCTAGTGAAGGGTCTTCCCCCTTCGCCCATCGTCCTACCTCGCACAGGTACGATCGATAGCGTCCTTGTGGCGGAGCACCACGACTTCCTCTATATGTGTGCCAAGGAGGACTTCTCTGGCTACCATAACTTCGCCTCGACCTTCGCCGAGCATCTGGCTAATGCCAACCGCTATCAGCAGGTCCTTAATCAGCGAGGCATCCAATGAGCCTTACCCCAGAGAGTCCAGCGTGGACGGAGCGTACTGAGCTCCTCTTCGGTGAGGAGCGAGTCAGGGAGCTCGCAGCGTGCCATGTGCTCGTCGTCGGCCTCGGTGGTGTAGGAGGCTATGCAGCCGAACTCATCGCTCGTGCAGGGATAGGGCGCATGACGATCGTTGATGCCGACACCGTGCAGCCCTCCAATATCAACCGCCAGCTCGTAGCGACGACCGAGACCATCGGGCAAGCTAAGTCGGCGGTGCTTGCAGATCGTCTTCGCTCGATCAACCCTTCGCTCCAGCTCGAGGCTATACTGGCCTTCCTCAAGGACGAATCCCTCACCGAACTCCTTGACCGCCATCGCTACGACTACATCGTCGACGCCATAGACTCCCTGACGCCTAAGACCCATCTCATTGCCCAAGCCCTTCAGCGAGGTCTGCCGATCATCAGTTCGATGGGTGCTGGGGCGAAGAGCGATCCCTTCAAGATCCAACTAGCGGACCTCAGTCGCAGTAATAGCTGTACTCTGGCTCGTGTACTACGTAAGCGTCTACGCAAACTCGGCGTACACCAAGGCCTCCCCGTAGTCTTCTCCTCCGAGCTACCTGATCCGAATGCAGTGAAGGAGATCCAGGGAGAGCAGTGCAAGCGCTCTACAGCTGGTACCGTCTCCTACATGCCTGCGCTCTTCGGCTGTCACCTAGCCGCCTACGTCATCCAGCACCTACAGAAGTCCATTCCTTCCACAGAGACAACCCCAGCCCCATGATCATAGAAGCGACCAACATCCACAAGAGCTTCGGCACGCTCGAAGTCCTCAAGGGAATCGACCTCCGGGTAGATGCTCGGGAAGTCATCTCGATCGTCGGAGCCAGTGGTGCAGGCAAGACCACCCTCCTTCAGATCCTCGGTACACTCGAGGCGCCTAGTGCAGGAGCTTCGCTGAAGATCTGCGGTCAAGAGGTCACGACACTCAGTGCACGTAAGCAGGCAGAGCTACGTAATGAGCAGATCGGCTTCATCTTCCAAGCCCACCAGCTTCTACCCGAATTCACCGCTCTGGAGAACGTGATGCTCCCAGCCCTACTACGTGGTGATCGCCGAAGCAAAGCTAAGGACCGAGCTCGTGCTCTCCTCTGTCGTCTAGGGCTAGAAGCACGTATGGACCACAAGCCCGCCGAGCTATCGGGTGGCGAAAGTCAGCGTGTAGCCGTAGCCCGAGCTCTGATCAATGAACCCGCTGTGATCTTCGCAGACGAACCCTCAGGAAGCCTCGATACGGCGAACAAGGAAAGCCTCCATCAGCTCTTCTTCGACCTACGTGCCGAGCTGGGACAGACCTTCGTCATCGTCACCCATGATCCGGCCTTCGCCGCCGAGGCGGACCGCATGATCAGCCTCAAGGACGGCCTCATAGAAGCCATCCACGTTCGCCAAGACCTTACGACCGAGCCCCACCCTTAATCCCCCCCCATGCGCCAGAGGAAGATGACGACCAGCCGAAGCGAACGAATGTTCCTCTTCATCCTTGCCCTGATCACCCTCTCAGGGCTGGCGCTCTATGCCTTCGCTCCGCACAGCACCGCTCCTCGCTCTGAGAGCACGGAGGCGGAAGCCTCCCTTCCACAGGGCGCGTCACACCGAGGGCAAGACTCGATCATCAAGGATCCCCACTATGTAGGTCCTCCAGCGGGACAGGCTAAGACCGCAGAGAAGTTCAGGCACTATGTCCACCTTGATCTCAATTCGGTAGACTCCCTGACGCTACTTCGTGTCCCAGGCATCGGACCAGCCTTCGCCCACCGCATCCTCGCTCTTCGCACTCGCCTAGGTGGGTACTACACCGTCCTACAGCTTCAGGAGGTCTACGGCATGGATGAGGATAAGTTCCTCTCGCTCCGTCCGTGGTTCGTCATCAAGACTCCTCCCAGGAAGCATCCCCTCACTCATCTCAGAGCCGACTCGCTCCCCTGGCATCCTTACCTCAGTCGGGAGCAGAGCTCTGCACTAAGGAAACTCATCCTCCGCCACGGCTCACGGCTCTCCTGGAGCGCCCTCCGTGCCGAGGGGCATTTCTCTAGGGAAGACAGCATTCGCCTCAGCCCTTACTTCGTCGACAGCCCAAGGGCGACGGCCTCCTCCTATCCCCACTCCGACACGATCCTAAACCAACCCTAAACAATGTATCCTACGACTCGTCTGCGCCGTCTGCGCATGACCCCCAACCTCCGTGCTCTCGTCCGTGAGACTTCCCTCGAACCCTCAGACTTCATCGCTCCTCTCTTTGTCGTCCATGGCTCTTCCATCCGAGAGGAGATCAAGACCATGCCTGGTCAGTACCGCCTCTCTGTCGATGAGCTCGTCAAGGAGTGTCAGGCGCTCTACGAGGTAGGCGTCCTCTCCGTCATGCTCTTCGGCATCCCTGCCCACAAGGACAAAACTGGCAGTGAAGCCTATTCTAAAGAGGGCATCGTACAGCAAGGAATACGAGTGCTGAAGGAAGCGCTCCCAGAGCTCATCGTCATCGCAGATATCTGTATGTGCGAATACACCGATCACGGGCACTGCGGTATCCTCCACGATCACTACACGGTAGACAATGACGCCACTCTGCCCTATCTCTGCCGTCAAGCTGTCTCCTTCGCTCAGGCAGGTGTCGACATCGTCGCCCCCTCGGATATGATGGACGGCCGTATCGCTGCCATGCGTCAGGCACTAGACGAAGCGGGCTACGAACAACTACCTATCATGTCCTATGCAGCGAAGTTCAGCTCCGCCTTCTATGGACCCTTCCGTGACGCAGCAGACTCCGCTCCTAGCTTCGGCGACCGTCGTAGCTACCAGATGGATCCGGCGAATATCCGCGAAGCGATGCGTGAGATCGAAGGCGATATCGCCGAAGGTGCGGATATCGTCATGGTCAAGCCTGCCCTTCCCTACCTAGATGTCTTGCGCTGGGCTCGTGACCGCTTCGACCTCCCTCTGGCTGCCTATCAGGTCAGTGGCGAATATGCGATGATCCAGGCCGCAGGCCTCAATGGATGGATCGACCGAGAGCGCATCATGATGGAGAGCCTCCTCTCGATCAAGCGTGCGGGAGCCGACCTCATACTCACCTACTTCGCCCGCGAAGCTGCCGAACTGCTTCGTCGCTAATCCCCTTCCCTTACCTGCTACGCTCATGGCTTATCGTCGCCCCTTGACCCCGACGCAGATGGTCATCATCTCCGCCCTGTGGCTTGCCCTCGTCCTCTGGCTCCTCTTCGGTGGCGCTCGGCTCGACGGCCCCACACTCCTGACCCTTTTACTCTCGGGCGTGATCGTCTTCTACCCAATAGTCAAGAGTTGGCGTCAGCGACGACGCTGAGCCCTCGTAGCCGACACCCTTATCCCCCACATACTCGTATCCCCTAGAGACTTGCTCCGGCAGTCTCTAGGGGATACATCTTTCTATTCCCTCTCGGGAAGGGCAAGGCTTTCGCTCTCGCCCCCATCAAAGGTCCTTCAGCGCACTACTGAGCTCTTGGACGAAGTTGACCTGCCGACCTTGGTTGCACTCATAGATGAAGTCCCGAAGGCTCTTACTCGTATACTTCGAGAAGTCGCCCACCACGGCTAGCGGCATTCGATACTGCACGAACTTCTGGAGCACCTCCCCAGCGAGCTTAGTCTTCAGGTCGAAGAACTCCGGCGCGATATTCTCTTCATGCAAGATGATCTTATCGAAGCCCTGATAATATAAGTCGCCCAGCAGGCTAAGCCCATCCTCGACGGAAGTCAAGACGAGCCCCTCGGCCTGGATCTCGGCGACCTTCGCCTGACCTATACGGTGCGTTTCGATTCTCATAGAGTTACTTTAGCTATAGTTCATGTTCCGAGGGGTAGAGCTCAAGCTGTCTTCTTCCTCCGAGGATGCAGTTCCTTCCCCCGACTCTTCCACTCCCTCCACCAGCGGATTCATTCCAAGGAAGAGCGCCCAAATTCCTCTGTCGTAAAAGTACACTTTCCCCTCCAAAGATCTGCGCTTCTTCACCCCTTCACACCCCAGCGAAGAAGAGCCATCCGCACCTCCGTCATCGAGGCCTTCTCCAGCCCGCTCTACAAGCGACTTCTCGAGTACCCCAAAAACGACCCACGGTAGGTCGTCAAAAAAACCTACTGTAGGTTTCACTTGACGGTAGGTCGCATCGACGACCTACCGTAGGTCGTTTTTTCTGCCTCCCGGCATCCACCCTTCTTCGGCTCGCTCCCACCCCTCACCGTTAGAGCAGTGGTTCGATACTACCTGCCCTTTTCATTATCTTTGTGGACTAGCCTGCCCTGCGGGCTGTGATTCCCCTGGTATTGACAAAGTTAGGCACAAGGTAATGAGCATAAATTATCAAGAGTTAGTTCCCCAGAAGGCTTTGGGGAAGGAGATCAGTCACCATATCTTCCAGACCTATCGGTCCAAGACGGGACTGCCCCACGAGATCGAGCAGAACATCGAATACCTCAAGCGCTCCAACCCCGAATACGAATATCATCTCTTCGATGACGAAGACATCAAAGCCTTCATCCTCGAGCACTACGGCGAAGTCATCTGGGGCTACTATCAGCGCATCGCACCTGCCTATGGAGCTGCCCGTGCAGACTTCTTCCGCTACCTCCTCGTCTACGAGTGTGGAGGGGTGTACATCGACATCAAGTCATCCCTGGATCGACCTCTCAAGGAAGTACTCCGCCCCGAGGATAAGTTCATCCTCACCCATTGGGACAACCTCCCCGGAGGGCAATACGAAGGGATCGGGATCTTCCCCGAACTGAATTTCCTCCCCCGAGGCGAATACATCCAGTGGTGCATCGCTTCCGTGGCTGGCCATCCCTTCCTCAGAGCCGTCATCCTGCAGATGCTCCGCAATATCGACGAGTACACTCCCTTCAAGCACGGAGCAGGGCTGTGGGGCGTCCTACATACCACGGGGCCCGTCATGTACACCAAGACCATCGAGGCCATGCGCTCCACGCTCATCGAAGGTGAAGATTACCGCCTCCTTGACAAGCCTCAGGATGTAGGCCTGCGCTACTCCATCTACGACACCGCTGGGGTCTACGGGCATAAGAAGGCCCTCAAGGCCAACTACAACAAGGCCTACACACCCATCATCACGACACCCGGCCGACCTCTATATGCCAAGGTTGCCAAGGGCTATCTCTTTACGTGCCTCGTATGTCGTGTCCTGAGAGACAAGCTCCTCGCCCGCTTCAAGTAGACAGCGCTTCCGCCTAGCAAGCTCTGGGAGTAAGTAGCCCTAAGCACCAACCAAGCTCCCCCACGGCCTCTATTCTTAGAGCCCGTGGGGGAGCTGTCGTTTCTTCGGTCTCGTCTCCTAGATCACGCCCACATTCCAGGGCTAAGGAAAGCCCCCCAGCACAGCCCGCTCCACAAGCGACTTCTCGAGCATCCCAAAAACGACCTACGGTAGGTCGTCGAAAA
>NZ_KI259258.1:132659-142836 GCF_000467855.2 Porphyromonas sp. oral taxon 278 str. W7784 | reverse complement strand
CGCATCGACGACCTACCGTAGGTCTCTTTTTCTGCCTCCCAATAGCTTCGGCTGAAGAGCACTTATCCACTACCTACGAGCCTAGCAAAAGGATCTTCATCGATGATTTGGAAAATAAAAAGAATATCACTAGGTTTGCGGTAGAGATCTGTCCCTATGGGGATCCCAACGCACCCCAAGGACATTGCTCTCCCTGAGAGAGCCGGAGTACAACGGGAGCCTAGCGCCCGAAAACAAGATCTCTACTGAGTTCCTTCGACGACGACACTTGGCTAGCATCCCCCACACCCCTAGCCTCGTCCGAACTTCGACATAACGCTCGAGACGAAAGCGGAGCTCTTGGACACCTCATCTCCCCCTACGAGGGAATGAGCCTGCTGTGAACAAGACCCTCATCCGCACCCGCTCAGACAAGTAGCACACGACGGCCCCGTACGCTACCGCCCTTCCCTCTGGTGGAGCCCTGCCACTATGAAGGACAGACCAGACGCCCTCGCGAAGGCTCTTAGCAAGCCCTCGCCCACCAGCACGCCCCCACGCTTGGTCTGTCTTCTCCGCTCCTACCTTCCAAGAGATCTGCATCCTCCTTCGTCAGAGCATTTCCCCTACCTATACACCCCTTCTCCTACAAAACCGGAGAGGTAGCGCAACCCTTCTACCCAGACCTACCACCTCCCAAGTCTCATCCTTGGGAGCCTAAAAGACATAGATTCTTATGGGACAGAGAACAGATGACCTCAGCACACTCATCCCGATCAAAGGGATCAGTAACGCCATGAAGAAGAAGCTCGCCAGCGACTGTGGTATCCATGATATCTCTGGCTTGCTCCTCAATGGGCGCACTGTAGCTGCTCGAGCCGATATAGCAGCGAAACTTCAGACTAAATCACAGTACGTGACCAACTGGGTCAAGCAGGCCGACCTCTGGCGAGTGCCTAGTATGACCACGGATTTAGCCTTCGTGCTCACCCTGGTGGGCGTACGCTGTACCTATGACCTTGCTAAGGTCGATACCCACAAGCTACGACAGGCTATCGACCCGATCTTCACGATCTATCCAGACTTCGACAACCCTGGTGATGACGTCCTACTCGGCGTCGTCCTCCAGGCCTTCCGCCTCTTCCCTCCTGCCAAGAGGGAGGCATGGATGCCCATAGACACCGCCTTCCACAAGGCCTACGAGCTCCTTAGTAAAGCAAACTTCTCGACCCCTACTCTCATCCGAGAGGAGGATGAGAAGCAGACGCTACTGAACGAAGCGAGAGAGCTACTCGGTGGCATCATTCAGCAGGCATGGTGGCTACAGCCTAGCGGGGAAGAGGAGCGCACGAACTTCCGTATAGAGTTCGATGGTGAGGACCTCAAGGAGCCCGTCCATCTCTTCCGAGAGAAGAGGATCATCCCGAAGGTCAAGACCGAATCGGAGATCATCACCGAAGGGCTCCTTGCCCTGCTCAACGTAGATATGAGCCTCCCGCTACCACGCACCATCATGGGAGCGGTCAAGATGCGGGGTGAGCAGCAATCCTCCGGTGACACACCCAGCCCACAGGCAGATATCCTCGTTCGGATCGAAGGGATAGCTAGCCCCACGGACAAGAAGCCAGAGAAGAACGAAGACCCCAGCAGTCTGACCGATGGCGAGGGGAAGTTCGTCATCACCCTACCCGACCGATACAACCTACAGGAGAAGATCACCTTCACCCTCACACAGGGGGGATATAAGCAGACCTTCGTACGTATGGCTTCAGAGATCCTGGAGCGGGTATTCATACCAGGACGCAAGGATCCTAAAGATCCGAACGATCCAAACAAGCGCCTCTATGCAAACGAACTCCTTGAGCTCCTAGCCAAGCTTGACTCGGTCAACAAGGAGATCTTCGCAGACAAGCAGATCATCGATGCCTATGAGCAGCTACAGCACCTAGAGCGGGAAGAGTTCGCTGGGGGCGGAAGCTCCAGTGGCGAACCCTCCGGCTACTACTCTACCGAGGAGTTTGAGAAGAAGTACAAACCCGAGGAAGTCAAGAAGCATAAGGAGAAGAAGGAAGAGGAGCGCCGTGACCTGCTGAAGATGATATTCGGTGTGGACTTCCCCGCTAAGATGGCTACGAAGAGCCTCAGCGATCTCTTCTCTCGCACCGACCTGTGCGTCGACCTAGGAGACCTTATCCTCAGTGAAAAGATCTTCAAGGGCTTCCACGACGATAAGCCCCGAGTCCTACCGAGCGTGAAGCTCATGGGTGAGGGAGATGATGCGATACGCCTCCCGACAGATACCGCCCCCTCTCGTATGTTCACCTACTCGATGCTTCAGCGTCTGGTAGAGCCGACGATCTCCAATCCCTCCAAGGGACAAGCCATGGAGCGAGTCAAGCTACAGCGCCCCATCGACGCTATGAGCTACAAGAGGAGCATGGCAGAGAATGCCCATGCTATCCCACAAGCCTCTTCGCTGGGGATCGGCTATGTGCTCAATATGCATCAGGCGTGGGTACCCGATGGCTTTGCTCTGGGCACCCTGCTCTACTCCACCGTCCTTGCCCCAGGCGAAGAGCAGCGCCTCATCGTCCGGGAGCGCAATCAGTCCTATTCGCTCAGCGACGTATCTGAGGGGAGTGACTCCGTACGTGACCGCTACGGCTCTTCGCAGGTAGACGATACCAGTGCAGCGTACAACTATGCGATCAACCAGATGTCGGCCGGTGATAGCCAATCGGCCTTCCGCACCTCGAGCACCTCTGTAGGAGGGAGCTTAGGCTTCAGTCTCTTCGGGGTAAGTGTCGGGGCGAGTGTCGGGCATTCCTCCTCAAGAGGATCTGCCAGCTCTTCGGCACGGCAGAGCAATGCCGCTCATGAGACCTCCTCGGCAGCCCAGCGCTTCCAGCACTTCATCACCAGCGCTTCGGAGCGTCTCTCCCAAGCACGCAGAGTCAGCATCTCCTCGGCCACGGGCAGTGAGACCGATTCGGTAGCCACACGCATCATCGCCAATCACAACCACTCCCATGCTATGACGATCCAGTACTGGGAAGTGATGCGCCGCTACCGTCTGGAGACCTGTATCGATGGAGTGGATCTTGTGCTCTTCGTACCGATGAGCCTCATACCCTTCCTCCCCGAAGGTCAGCGGTTCTACCTTGACAACTTTGCCCACACCGAGTTCACGAGGGAGCACTTCAAGACGCGCTACGACACCCTACTTCGCTACTTCGACATGCTCCACTACCGGCTCCCCTACCGCTATAGGGCGGGGCTAGAGCTTCTCCAGCGCTATGCCTCCTATCCGATGTGGAAGATGGAGCGGATCGACTCACAGTCCACGGGGCGTACCCTCCTACTGACCCTCAAGGGGAAGTTCCTACCCTGCGACAATATCTCTGTGACCCTTCAGCTGAAGAACAACAAGGGAAGCATCATAGGCGAGGCTGTAGGCTTTAGCTCGAAGGGACAGTCCCTAGCCGATCTCATCCAGGATCAAGGCATCAAGCAACGGTCTGAGATCGACACCTATCTCCGTGGGCTACGCAGTCAACTCCCCACGGAAGAGATCAGCTATAGCTTCAGCCTGCCAGCGAGTGTGACCGACGAAGATCTCAGTCGCATCCGCATCGAGAATAACCCCTCGCCGCTGAAGTACCAGCTGGCTCATGACTACGAGATCGATCACACCAAGGGTAAGCTCCTCGTCGCCGACTCCAGCTGGATGGAGCATAACACTAAGGCGGTGATCAACTACCTCGATCGGCTAGACGACCTCTATAAGGACGACGATAAGATCAGGAAGGATATCCGCCGCCTGAATCACTACTACCAAGGGCTCCCCGACAACTTCATCGTCAACGAACTACAGCACGGCGCTACGCTCTCGCCACAGACCATCGTACAGCTCTCACCCGTCGTACTCCTCTCGTGCAGTGTCAGCGACGGCAGTGCAGGCTCGCCCAAGAGCTCAGGGCTCTCCTCGAATAGACTCCAGTACAATGCCGTCTACATCGAGCTGTCGCAGTCGATCCCCATCCTCAAGCTAGCGGACCTGCAGCGCATCGAAGCGACCCTCCAGCATGTAGCTACCGAGACGATGCACTACTCCCAGTGTGTCTGGGCTTCGCTCAGTGACAACGAGCGTGTCCTCATGCTCGATCAGTACACGGTAGAGATGGACTTCCAGAGGAGCCAGTACTACGCTAAACCCGACAAACAGGCGGCAGGAGGCAAGAAGACCGATGAGGTCAAGGTGCCCCTCTTGAACTGTATCAACGTCAAGAAAATGCTGGGCTTCTACGGCAACTGTATGATATTCCCCTTCACCTATCCCGAGGAGCTGGCGGAGAAGCTAGGCAAGACATCTGCCGAGGTACAGGAATCGCTCTACCGCTACCATACCTCCTGCTTCCGAGTCCCAAGCACCTCGATCTCTCTACCTACAGAAGGGATGATCGGTGAGGCCGTCCTCGGCGAAACGAATGTCAGCGAAGAGATCGATCTGACTCGCTTCTGGAACTGGAAGGATTCGCCCATCGACTCCATGCCTATTGGTCCGGAAGCCCTCTCTCAGCACGACCTGCTGGCAGACAAGAAGACCAAGGACATCAGCGCTCTAGGGCTCACAGGAGCTACCGCTCCGACGGCAGTCACAGCACCTGAGATCCTGAAGGCACTCACCAGCAGACCTGCTCCTACCTTCGCCGACATCACGGCGGCCAACGCTACAGCACAGCTTCTCCAGCAGACGGGTGTAGCCAATACCAATGCTCAGGCCAATATGGTCACGCAGAATGCGGAGATCGTGAAGAAGGCCCTAGAGTATCAGATGAAGAAGCTCGAGACAGAAGCCGAAGCACGCAAGCAGGAGCGTGAGGCTGAGAAGGCCAAGGCCAAGGAAGCGGAAAAGAAGGAGACTCCCGAAGCTCCCAAACCCGACGAAAAGGGAGAGGGCGACAAGAGCAAGGGTAAAGGCTCCGCTACTCCTCCCTCTGAGACCAAGCCCAACGAAAAGGGAGAGGACGGCAAGAACGAGGGGAAGGGCCCTGCGACTCCTCCCGCTGAGACTAAGCCCGACGAACCGAAGACTGACCCAGGCACTGCGATCCCTCCCTCCACAGGCAAGGGCGATCGCTATGACCAGCAACGGAAGGCCATCGCAGGCATTCACATCAAGATCGACGAACTGGGCTTCACCGGTCTCTCCGACGAGGACACCCAGGGCATCAAGTGTCGCTTCTTCTCCGCCGTCTCTGGCGGAGATGATCGGCTCAAGCACTTCGCCGAATACAAGCGACTACGGGAGCTCTATGGAGACGACATAGTGAGGGTGGCAGCCGCCTACTGTACCCACTATGGCTTCTACTCTTGGGAGCAGGCCGAGAAGTATGGCACGATGATCAAGGAGCAACTCGCCAAGCTCAACAAGGCGAAAGCCGAAGCTCCCAAGTCTCCTAAGTAGCCCTACCTACGATCACACAGGACTAATAAACACGAAGAGATATGTCAAGCACCATCGAAGCAGTCGTCCTGAAGCTCCTCGAGCAGGAGTCTTCAGACGAGATACTAGAGCTCAAGAAGGCGATCCTCAGGCGTATCGCCTCAGAGACGGAGATCGTCCCGCCCCGAGT
Organism: Porphyromonas sp. oral taxon 278 str. W7784; assembly: GCF_000467855.2. Lineage (GTDB taxonomy): Bacteria > Bacteroidota > Bacteroidia > Bacteroidales > Porphyromonadaceae > Porphyromonas. The sequence goes on along the minus strand of NZ_KI259258.1, from coordinate 137,221 downwards.
GCCTGCCCCGCAGAGCATCACCGAGATCGGCGGCTATATCAATCTCCTTCGCAAGAGCGGACGAAAAGATAAGAACGGGGACTGCGATGAGCAGATGCTCCTCCAGTTCCTAGCATCTACATTAGGTTTACCTCGACCGTCGAACGGATAGTCGCCGAAGGATAAGGAAAAGCCTTGGCTAAGTAGATCGTCCTCTATCGCAAGATGAAGAGCAGGGTGTGCACACGATCGGAGCCCCTAGCGATGATAGACAGGTTCGACTCCTGTCACTGCTCTATTGGCCTAGGGGGCCGGAGGAGATGTAGCCGCATCAGATGTACTTAGCCGCTGGCCGGAAGGCCAGCACCAAGCAGATCCTAGCGAGGACTTCAGGAAGCTGTGGTCGGAAGACGACAGCGGAATGAGGCATGATGAGCTGGGCTACCCTCTCGAACCTGTGTAGCGATACGTCGAGGGAGGCACGAAGTCTCCCCACAGGAAGGCGCCTTGAACGGAATGGGTATTCGGCTAAGAGTACCAAGACGTACGTGAGTCGTCAGTACATAGAGAAGGGCTGCGAGGGCTACGGTCATGTGGCGGTCTGTGCAAGCAGAGCGTCTGTCCAGAGGATACTGCGCTGGGACGATCCTTGAAGCCTGAGCATCGGACGCTTAGACACCAGCTGGAGTCGCTCCAGCAGCGTCTAAGGTCGGTGCGACTTGGGCCGTCGGTGCATAGTTTACGCGAACGGCGAGCCCACGAGATGAAGAGTAGAGAGACGGACCGGACTCCTAGTCCAAGACAAGTCTAAGGCCTCCCCGGGAACGGGCGAAGAGCTTTGGCTGCACTCTAGCTAAGAGCTGAGAGGGCAGGTCGAAAGCCTTCACCGGAGACGAGTGGAGCGACTTAGGCAAGTCTGGGGGCGAAGAGCCGAAGGGACGGATCAAAGCTCCGATCTTGTGGAAGCGAGCAGGATGGGGTTGGATTCCCCAGCACCAGCGACCCATCTAAGGGCATGAGGTAAATCAGGGAGGCAGTCCTACGGGGCTGCCTCCCTTCATTTTGGGCGGAGCAAAAGGAGGGTGAAGAAGGGGCGTATCGGAGGGGTACTTCAAGGAGCCCCAAAACAGACCTACTGTGGGTCGGCGACCCACGGTAGGTCGCAAGACGACCTACAGTAGGTTTTTTCGACGACCTACGGTAGGTCGTTTTTTACCCCCTCCCAAACGCCCATTCTAAGCGGGATGTAGCGCCCCCTTCTTCGGCGCAAAATCATCGCTTCAAAAACAGCGGAGGGAAAGCCTCCAGAAGTCCTGATCTTCGCTCCCCCATTTTAGGGGAAGGAATAGCAAGGCACGCCCCAAGGAGAAACGCCTCGACTGCGGGGCTAAATCCTAGGGAGTCACGCCTGATCGTGAGGCGTGAGCGTAGAGAGAAGAAGCGGGAAAATTCAGCGAATCGCTACCTGCGATTGCGAGGGTGGAAGTGCTCGATCTGCTCACGGAGCTTCGAGCGATCGATGTGGGTATAGATCTCGGTCGTAGCGATGTCTTCGTGCCCGAGCATGAGCTGGATGGCTTGGAGATTAGCCCCCCCTTCGAGCAGAGCCGTGGCGAAGCTGTGGCGGAAGGTATGGGGGCTGATCGTCTTAGTGATGCCAGCCATCTGGGCAGCTTCACGGATGAGGACGAAGACGGTGATGCGTGAGATGGCCTTGCCCAGACGGCTGAGGAAGACATAGTTCTCCTGTCCTCGGCGAGGAGTGGCACGGTCGGGATCGGCCAGATAGCGGGTGAGTTCGTGCACAGCAGCTTCGCTCAGCGGGACAAGCCTCTGCTTACTTCCCTTGCCCTGGACACGCAGGTAACCTTCGTCGAGGAAGAGGTCGGGGAAGGTGAGGTGACACAGCTCGCTCACCCGTAGACCACAGCTGAAGAGCACCTCGATGATGGCCCGATTGCGCTGGCCTTCGACCCCACCTTTGCTCCCTGCCGACTCGATGATCCGGTCGATCTCTTCGGTAGTGAGCACTGTGGGCAGGTAGCGCCCTTTGCGGGGTACCTCCAGCAGAGCCGTGGGGTCAGTCTCTATATAGCCCTCCAGGAGGAGATAGCGCCCGAAGGAGCGGATCCCCGAGATGATGCGGGAGACCGACGTGGGGCTGATGCCCAGATCGTGTAGGGTGGCGATGAAGTGCTGGAGTCGTGGATAGTCGACCTCCTCCATCTGGATCCCTTCGGAGTCGAGATAGCTCAGGAGCTTATCGACATCGGAGAGGTAGGCTTCGCAGGTGTTGGCAGAGAGGTTCAGTTCGAAGCGAAGATAGGAGAGGAATTGCGTGCGAATATCGGAGGGCAACATCACGAAAGTGAGAATTTTAAATTATCTTTGCAAAGGTAAGATAAGCAGACAAAAAGAATACCCCCCAGCAACGATCAAATGTGGATAGAGATCATCAACGGCCCTAACCTACACAGGCTAGGGAAGCGTGAGCCAGGTATCTACGGCACCGTGTCGATGGACTCCTGCCTAGAGACGCTCCACCAGCTGTATGATGATCGTCTGAGACTGACTTACTTCCAGTCGAACCACGAGGGGGCCCTTATCGATCGGCTCTATGAGAGCCAAGATGCCGGCGTAGATGCCTTCGTCCTCAATGCAGGTGCCTACACCCATACCTCCCTCGCTCTAGCCGATGCGCTCAGAGCTATCACTCCCCCCACCATCGAAGTCCATATCTCCAACGTCTATCAGCGTGAAGAGCTCCGCCAGCATTCGCTCCTCTCGAGCGCCTGTCAGGGGGGCATCGTCGGCTTCGGCATGGATGGCTATCGCCTAGCTATAGAGGCGATCCTCGGGGGCGCTTCACCCAACAGATAGTTTATTACCCTAATAGGAATTATGAAGAAAACAAAGATTGTAGCTACTATCTCGGATCTACGCTGCGACGTAGATTTCATCCGTCCGCTCGTAGAGGCTGGTGTCAATGTCGTCCGTATGAACACCGCCCACATGACTAAGGAAGGGATCACCACGGTCATCAACAACACCCGTGCCGTCTCGCCTAGTGTCGCCGTCCTGCTGGATACCAAGGGCCCAGAAGTACGTACGACGGTCCTCGAAGGAGATGCTGAAGTCAAGCGTGAGTTCCACGCCGGTGACCAGGTCATCTTCCAGGCTAACCCCGAGGCTAAGACCAACAACGAAGTCATCAATGTCAACTACGTGAACTTCGTACACGACGTACCCGTAGGTGCTCGTATCCTCCTCGACGATGGTGCGCTGGCCTTCGACGTAGTCAAGAAGGAAGACGACAAGCTCCACACCGTATGTCAGAACAACGGGAAGCTCGGTAGCCGCAAGAGCGTCAACGTACCTGGCGTACGTATCGACCTGCCCTCTCTGACCGAGAAGGACCGCAACAACATCCTCCACTCTATCCCCCAGAAGATCGAGTTCATCGCACACTCTTTCGTCCGCAACAAGAAGGATATCGAAGAGATCCAGGCGATCCTCGACGAGCACAACAGCGATATCAAGATCATCGCTAAGATCGAGAACCAGGAAGGGGTAGACAACATCGATGAGATCATCGACTCCTGCTACGGTATCATGATCGCTCGTGGTGACCTCGCTATCGAAGTCCCCGCTGAGAAGGTCCCCTCCATCCAGCGCATGATCATCAAGAAGTGTATCGCTGCTAAGCGCCCCGTCATCGTGGCTACGCAGATGCTTCACACGATGATCGACAATCCTCTGCCTACTCGTGCTGAAGTCAGCGACATCGCTAACGCTGTCTACTACCGCACGGACGCTGTGATGCTCTCTGGCGAAACGGCTAACGGTAAGTACCCACTCGAGGCTGTCAAGACCATGGCCAGCATCATCCGCGAAGCAGAGACGACTCTGGAGCGTGAGTACTCTAACGAAGTTCCTTACTCTAAGGAAGTCAGCACCACGACTGCCTTCCTCTCCAAGCAGGCTGTACGTAGCGTCGACCAGATCGACACCGAAGCCATCATCACCGATAGCTTCACGGGTCGTACGGCTCGCTACCTCTCTTCCTTCCGTGCTACCGTACCCGTCTGCGCTATCTGCTACGACGCTACGCTCGCTCGCCGTCTCTCCCTGAGCTACGGTGTCACCGCACACTACGCCGAAGATGCTTCTTGCTCCAAGAGCCGTCTTGCTGCAGGTATCCAGAGCTTCATCAAGGATGGCATCCTCTCCCCTGAGACTCAGGTAGCTTACATGAGTGGTACGGTCGGTCAGACCGGTGCAGCTCACACGCTCGAGATCGACACCGTCCAGGAAGTTCTCGCTAAGCACACGAAGTAAGGCTTCCGCCCTTACTCTCGACTCTCCGAAGGGAGGCCCCTCGATAAGGTAACTTATCCTGGGGTCTCCCTTCCTTTGTGTCCACACCGCTAGAAGTAGGAGAAGCACGCCACACAGCGAGGCGGAAGTTCACTGCACTTCGAGGGGGCGACTCGCACCCTTTTAGAAGCCTTCTCCCGAGGGCTGCAGCACCGCCCTCCGAAGAGCCCAAAATGCGACCTACGGTAGGTCGTCGAAAAAACCTA
>NZ_KI259258.1:118656-132559 GCF_000467855.2 Porphyromonas sp. oral taxon 278 str. W7784 | reverse complement strand
ACCCACGGTAGGTCGGTCGACCGACCTACCGTAGGGTCCTTTTGCCCCCTCCCAAGAGTACGCTCAAAAAGGGCCGTAGATCCCGCTCCACAAGCGCAAAGTCAACACTTCGAACGGGAGCACTCCGAAGCACCACTTTTCCCGCTCCTTCCCCTCCCTCAGAAGCCTTTCTCACGACCCACACGCCAGCTCGAACTCAGAGGTCAAGCTAATGTCGTATCTTTGATATAATAATTGTAATAGACGAATTTGCCTTAGAGGCCTCTGGTGGGAAGCCCTCCAGAGCGAGCTCAAGGCACCCCAGACAAGTAGATGAAAGATATATTCATGTTGATCCGCCGCTTCATAGCCCCTTACTACAAGGGCTATCTGAGCCTGTCAGTGGTCTTCAACATCCTCAGCGCTCTGCTGAATCTAGTGGCCTTCTCCCTCGTGATGCCGATCCTCAACATCCTCTTCCAGATCGAGGAGCGAGTCACGACCTATATCCCTTTTAGTTCGCTCGACCTCACTTCTCGGGCGGGTTGGTCGGAGGTGACGCATGTCGTGACGAATAACTTCGGCTACCTCGTCTCCAGCATGATCGAGACGAAGGGAGCGTCCTTCACGCTGATCATCCTCGGCATCTACTTAGTCCTAATGACCCTACTGAAGGTAGGAGCTACCTACCTCGGTGGCTTCTTCCTCATCCCTATCCGCACGGGCGTCGTACGAGACCTACGCAACCAACTGAACCGCAAGATCCTTGCCCTCCCTCTAGGCTTCTTCAGCGAAGAGCGCAAGGGCGATGTGCTGGCACGTATCACGGGAGACGTCGGCGAGGTGGAGAACTCTGTGATGAGTTCGCTCGACCTCCTGCTGAAGAATCCCATCCTCATCTTCGTCTACCTGGGGTCGATGCTCCTGATCAGCTGGCAACTCACGATCTTTGTCCTCCTAGTACTGCCTCTGGCGGGCTTCATCATGGGGCGTGTGGGCAAGAGCCTCAAGCGCACCAGCCTCGAGGCACAGAACCAGTGGGGGCAGCTCATTAGCCAAGTCGAGGAGACCCTCGGGGGGCTTCGCATCGTCAAGGCCTTCACCGCCGAAGAGTTCGTCGACAGGCGCTTCGTCCAGTCGAATGAGGAGTATCGCCACACCGTCATGGGTGTGAGTCGCCGACAGCTCCTAGCTCATCCCGTGAGCGAACTCCTAGGTACCACCACCATAGCCATCGTCCTCTGGTACGGGGGCTCGCTGATCCTCAATCAGGAGAGTAGCATCACGGCTTCGACCTTCATCTACTATCTGGTGATCTTCTACAGCCTGATCAATCCACTGAAGGAGCTCAGTAAGGGCGCCTACGCCATCCGTAGGGGTATGGGCTCGATGGAGCGTGTCGACCGCATCCTTCAGGCCGAGAGTACCATCGTCGACCCAGTGCAGCCTAAGCCCATCAGCTTCAAGGATTCGATCGCTCTGGAGCACGTATCCTTCCGCTATGCCGACGAGTGGGTACTGAGGGATGTGAACCTCACGATCCGCAAGGGACAGACCGTCGCTCTGGTAGGACACTCAGGCTCGGGGAAGACCACCCTAGTAGACCTCATCCCTCGCTTCTACGATGTCGTCGAGGGGCGCATCACCATCGACGGGACGGATATCCGTGAGGTAGCCGTCTCCGACCTACGCCGGCTCATGGGTAATGTCAACCAAGAGCCGATCCTCTTCAATGCCTCGGTCTTCGACAACATCGCCTTCGGGGTCGATGGCGCTGACGCCGAGGCTGTCCGCCGTGCTGCCGAGGTAGCTCATGCCGACGAGTTCATACGGGAGATGCCCCATGGCTACCAGTCGAATATCGGAGACCGAGGGGGCAAACTCTCGGGAGGTCAGCGCCAGCGTCTATCGATCGCCCGTGCAGTCTTCAAGAACCCTCCTATACTCATCCTCGACGAAGCTACCTCCGCCCTGGACACGAAGAGCGAACGTCTCGTGCAGAACGCCCTGGATCACCTCATGTCGGGCCGCACGACCATCGTCATCGCCCACCGCCTCTCCACGATCATCCACGCCGACGTGATCTGCGTCGTCGATGGTGGGCGTATCGTCGAGCAGGGTACCCACGAGGAGCTCCTTGCCCTCGGCGGACACTACGCCAAGCTCCACGCTATCCAGATGAAGGCTTAGTAGAGCACCTTCCCCTCCCCTACCCCCCTCCAAGCAAGCCACGATAGACCCGGCATGAAATACAACTATACTGACACCTTCCGCAGTGCTCTAGAGCTAGCTACCGAGCATGCACAGGAGTTGGGGCGAGCCGAACTCACCCCTGATCTCCTGCTGTGGGGTATCCTCAAGGAAGGGACAAATAGAGCGATCACCTTCCTCACCAATAGACAGCTCTCCATCCCCGAACTACTGCAGGATCTGGAGGAGCATCTGGGTCCGTCCGAAGGGCGGACAGAGGGGCATCTGCCTTACAGCATCGATGCACATGAGGTACTAGCACGGGCAGCTCGCATCTCTTCCTTCGTCGGAGCTCCAGCCATCAGTCCCCTGTATATCCTCTATAGTCTTATCTTCAGTCCGTACTCCCTCCTCTCTACCTTCCTCTCCCGACATGGGATCACAGAGGAGCAGGATGATGAGATCAAGTACGTAGGTCAGCTCCTACAGATGGATCGCCTCCGTGAGGGCTCTTCCTCGGGCTCTGCTCCCCGCAAGGAGCGCCCGCAGGTACGTCGGGCAGCCGTCCAGCTCAACGGTGACTTCATCCCCATCGCAGCCTTCTCTCAGGGGAAAGATGGGCGCTACATCCCCGACGAAGAGCTACTCAACCAGCTCGCCGACTCCATCGGTGCGCAGGTAGACAAGATGCTGGAGGGGATTCCTTCGAAGGGCAAGCGCAAGGCAGGCTTCCCCTACGAGGAGTTCGGACAAGAGCTTATCGATGATCGAGGGCTCTATAGTCAGGAGGCTGTGACCGACAATATCTATGAGGAAGAGATAGGAAGTATCTTCCAGATCCTTGCTCGTGAGCGACGCTGCTCGCCGGCGATCGTAGGCGAAGCACATACAGGGAAGCGGGAGCTTATCCTAGCACTCAGCCGTGCTCTAGAGCGTGAGCGCCTCGCTGGAGACCAGCCCAGACAGCTGCGCTATCCCGACCAAGTCCTCCCTCCTCAAGGCTTCCGCTACACGAATCTTCTGCAGCTCAACCTCACCCGACTTCTAGTCTCGGGCCAGATGATGGGCGGAGCGGAGCAATTCCTACATTCCCTCTTCGAGCAACTAGAGGCATACCCCACGACCCTCCTCTATCTCGAGGACATCCATATACTGAAGAGCTCCAATCGGGGTGGTGGTATGGACGTCCTTGATCTCCTACTCCTCGGGCTCGAGCAGCGTGGACTCCAGTGCATCTGCACGACCACTCCCTCGGGCTACACACAGGCAATTGAGCGGAGTGAAGGCGTAGCTCGCTCTGTCGTGAGATATACACTTGAGCCCCTCTCTGGCGCACGTCTCGAGCAGGCTTATAGGAAGCGTCGGGGGCAGATAGCTGATTTCTACCGAGTCAACTTCCAGCAAGACTTCGCCGAACATCAGGCACTAGCCGAGCGCTACCTAGGACATCTCCCTCGCCTCTTCGCCCTGTCGGAGCTCCTCGATGCAGCAGGGGGTGAAGCCCGACGCCGTAATGGTCGCCTCTTCTACGGCAAGAATATCGGCGCTCGTATGCAAGTGACCCAAGCAGATACCTTGAAGGGTCTCTCCCGCCTCATCAACATACCCCTCGACCAAATAGAAGACCGCACCGAGCTGGAGCGTCTACGTGCACTACCCTCAGCGCTCAAGCGACGCATCATCGGCCAGGATCACGCTGTCGATACCGTAAGTCGTGCCATACAGCGTGCACGTCTCGGCCTCAGGGATAGCCAGCGACCCATCGCTTCTTTCCTCTTCCTCGGCCCTACGGGTGTTGGTAAGACGTATCTAGCAAAGGCGCTTGCCAAGGAGCTCTTCGGCAGTGAAGACGCCATGGTACGTATCGACATGAGCGAATTCTCCGAGCGCTTCGCCGTCTCCCGCCTTATTGGGGCGCCTCCTGGCTATATAGGCTTCGGCGAAGGAGGGGAACTCACAGAGCCCGTCCGTACGAAGCCCCACCGCCTTGTCCTGCTAGATGAGATCGAGAAGGCACATCCCGACATCTACAATATATTACTCCAGGTCCTCGATGACGGCCGACTCACCGACACAGAAGGGCATACGGTCGACTTCCGTAATACGATCATCATCATGACCAGCAATGTAGGTTCTCGTGAAGCTAAGGCATTCGCTCGGGGCATAGGCTTCTCTACGGAACGAGATGAATCGGTACGACGGGAGGGTATTGTCCGTAAGGCGCTGGAGCGTACCTTCAGTCCAGAGTTCCTCGGACGACTAGATGAGACTGTCGCCTTCGATAGTCTCAGCGACGAATCACTCACGAAGATCACTGAGCTGGAGCTTAGTCCCATCGCCGATCGCCTATCCAGCTCGCTCTACCAGCTCGTCATCTCCGACGAGGCTAAGCGCTACCTCGCCCTCAATGAGAGCCACCGCACGATGGGGGCACGACCACTGCGCCGTCGCCTACAGCAACTCGTCGAGGACAAGTGCGTGGAGCTGATCCTCGACGGACAGCTACTGCCCGGCGGGACACTGGAAGTCGGGCTCTCGCCCCGTGGCGAACTGACCTACTCCGTACAGGCACCCGAGGCCTCCACATCCACTAAGAGCAAGAAGAGCCACTCATGACTCGCCCCGTGATCACCGAAGAAGAGCTTCAGGATGCACTAGCCGATCCTCGGCGCCGACGTGAAGCCTTCGCCACCGTCGTACGACTCTACTCCCAGCAAATCTATTGGCAGATCCGTCGGATGGTCTATATCCACGAGGATGCGGACGACTTGGTGCAAAACGTTTTCATCAAAGCGTGGGAAGCGATCGAAGGATTCAGGGGCGAAGCTAAGGTATCCACCTGGCTCTATCGTATCGCACTCTACGAAGCACTGAACTTCCTCAAGAAGCGTCGTCACGAAGAAGAGCACCTCCTCTCGCCGTCCGACGAGGGCGATTCGCTCTATCTCCTGGAGCGCCTTACGGCAGATGAGTACTTCGATGCCGATGCCGCCGAGGTGCGCCTACAGCAAGCGATCCTCAGTCTACCACCCAAGCAGCAGCTGGTCTTCCGCTTACGCTACTACGATGAATTGCCCTACGACCAGATGGCAGCCCTCACTGGCACCTCGGAGGGCTCGCTGAAAGCCTCCTACCATCATGCAGTGAAGAAAGTCACTGACTTCCTCCAAGCAGAGAAATAAACCTTCGCCCCAACGAATTGTCTCAGTGTCGAAGCTCCGATCACAGGACTTCTCAATCGATATGAAAAAGCAACCGAATCTCCCATCAGCCGAAGAGAGCCAGGCACACTACGGTGTCCCCTCCGGGTACTTCGATACTCTGGAGGATCGCATCATGGCGCAGATCCCCGAGTCTCAGCCCGAGGGAGCGCTCCCCGTGGCCAAGCCCAAGCTCTGGATACGCCTACGGCCCATCGTCTATCTTGCGGCGATGTTCGTCTCGATGAATCTTATCTTCCGAGCTTTCCATCCCGACCCAGCTCCTCAGCAGGTAGCTAAGACGGAGACGACCCAGAGCTCCGACGACGAATACACGGACTACTACGCCGATTATGGTGAGCGCATGACGGCCTCCGAAGGATACTCGACCTACTACAGCGAGCTAGAGGACGCACTTTCTTCCCCTATCGCCACCCTAACCTCCTACTAACTCCGAGCCTACTATGAAGCGATTCCTCTACCTTCTACTTGCACTGACCCTCTTCGTCTCCGCTGAGGCGACGAACCCTCAAAAGCAAAAACCGACTCCCGAGCAGGCTAAGAACGCCATGCGTGACAAGGTACGTCAGGAGAAGCGTGCCTTCCTCATCAAGGAATTAAGCCTATCGACGACCGAGATCGACGGCCTGATGCCCATCCTCAATGAGCTTGACGATAAGCGCTTCGCCCTATGGATGGGCTCGAAGAACCTGGCCAACCGCTTCCACCGTAAGGATAAGACGCTCACGGCAGAGGAACTAAATTCCCTCTTTGAGCAGACACTGGACTTCCACGTGAAGGAAGCCGAACTAGAGCGTACCTATTATCTGCGCTGTCGCTCCGTGCTATCGGGTGAGAAACTCGTGCGCCTACCCTTCGTCTGTAAGGATTTCGCCCGTCGCTTCTTCGCTCGGCACAAGCGCTAGCGACTGAAGGCGCTGAGGAGCCGTCATGCTGTCCACTCCTCCGCCACACGAGCGCTCCGCTCGGATGGACTTCTATCCACTGCCTGATCGCAGGTGAAGAAGGCGACAGGTGCCCGTAAATCCTCCGACAAATACAGGTAAGTAGAGCGGGCAATACAGCCACTTCCATCGGCCTTCTCCCGTAGCGAGATCGCCCCATTCATACAGCCAGGTTGGCCCCACCGAAGAGTAGGGTCAACCTTTTCCTTTCCTCCTAAGGCACACACTCTGCAGTGGAGAGGCTTGACTTAGGGGATTCTTTATAACTTTGTGCCCTAGTGTTAGGCTGGGTTCTTGTATCCTGAAGCTTCGTATCAAGTAGCCCGACACCCATAGTATCAAGATGAGCTCGCTCAACACAATAGATATAAGCATGAGACGTATCACCTCCATAGCCCCCGTGGCCCTTGGTCTCCTGGCTCTTGTCCTCAGCACCTCGAGCTGTAACAGCAAAAGGAAGGTAGAACTAGAGGACTTCCAGCTCTACAATAGCCAAATCACAGGCTTCGCTCTCTCGACAGCCGACAAGGATATGAAGGAAGCCCTCGCTAAGGCTGCCTTTGTCATCCGCAATACTGAGACGGGGCGGATCTACAATCCACAGGCACTCCCCTACAGCTCTAAGAGCTATGACCTCAGTCTTCGCATAAAGAGCGCCACGCAGGGAGCCGAGATCGAGGTGATCACGGCCGATGGTAAGACGACGAAGTGGACGGGAGAGAAGCAGACCTTTAAGAGTGATGCCCTCCTACATGGCATACAGCTACGTGTCAGCACCAAGGACCGGAGCGGCCAGCTACAGAGCTACACCTACAAGGTGACCTTCAAGCGCTACCGAGAAGACCCACATACCTTCTCTTGGTCCGAAGCATCGGTCTCGGGACTACCTGCATTCAGCTCGGCCTTCTCCACGGTCATGACCTCAGGTGACGGTGGTACGATGTACTATGTCAAGCCCAGTGGGGCGAGTGCTGCTAGCACGTTCGCCAGTCCTACGGCTTCTTGGCAGGATGCTTCTCTGACAGGTATCCCTGCAGGAGAGCGTTTCACCTCGGTCATCTCCTACGGAGGCAAGCTCTATGCTACGACAAGTGCCTCGAAGCTCTACGAAGGCTCAGGGGTGACCTTTGCTACCAAGGCGCTCTCGGGCAACTATTCGCCTAGCCTTATACTCGGTGGACTCAAGATCGATGGCGTCCCTTCGCTCACCCTCCTCGGTGCAAACGCCGCCGGATCTAAGGCCTTCCTCACCTACGGTATTGCATCTAGCTCGGTGACTCATATCGGCGAAGCGCCCGATGGCGCCTTCCCCTCCTCGGGAGAGACCGTAAGCTACGAGCTCGCTGGTGGTAACTATCAGGGTAATGCCCTGTATCTGGCAGGCGGGATCACCGCTAGCGGGAAGGCAAGTCCCAACCTCTGGTCCACGACCAACGGCCACGACTGGCTGATCGTCGGCGGGAAGATCACAGAAGGAAAGGCTATCACGGCTCAGACTCTAGCCTATGTGCCCAGTCAGAAGCGTATCTACCGCTTCGCCTCTACTACAGAGGGGCTCGAGCTCTATATCTCCAGCGACAACGGTCGCTCGTGGGAGTCTGCCCGCACGACGGCGTTCTCCGGTCTCACACTGACCGACTTCGCTGGCTATCCACTGCAGGCCTTCCCCTCAGCAGACGGAGAGACGATCTATCTGCTTCGTGGAGCGAAGTCGAGTGGCGAGTCAGCCAAGCTCTTCGTAGGGAAGTTCGGCGGGCTGAAGACCATCGAAGACTAACCCCATCCCTAGCGATCCTCAGCTCCGATGCGACAGCTCCTCCTCAGTGCTACGCTTCTCCTCAGCTCCTATCTCGGGCTACTGAGAGCCGAAGCGCAGGAATATCGGTATGAGTTCGGCGCCTCTCTGGCGTCGAACTACTACATCGGCGATCTGGGACGACAGGGGATCATCGCACCACAAAGCCTAGGTATTGCGTTAGAATTGAGACGAGTCCTATCTCTTCGCTGGACACTGAGTAGCGAACTAGCGCTCCGTGGGCTAAGGGGATCAGGTACTTTCGCTTCGAATACCTATCCATCGGACGGCCGTACATTGAGCTTCAGCCGTACACTGACGGATATCGCCCTCGGAGGAGAATTTCATTTCTTCCCCTACAGCGATAGGGAGCGCTACTTGGGTACGAGATCTTGGACGCCCTTCATCGGTGCGGGGCTCGGACTTGCAGGTGGAGTGAGCGACTCCAAGCTACAGCTCATCCCTGGCGTATACGCTCGTCTGGGGATGAAGTACAGGCTAAGCCCCCGCTGGGCTCTATCGGCGAGCTGGACACTACGCCGTACCTTCACCGATCATCTCGAGGGATTGGGCCCCGCCTCTTGGATGGCCAACCCCTTCGGACTGGATCAGCGAGGGAGCATCAAGCACCACGACAGCTACGGCTATTGGTCCATCGGACTCCACTATAGCCTAGCACCCCGACAGCGATATAGCTGTAACTAAGATATAAGTATATTTGTATAGGGCTAGTGCCCCATACATACCCTAAATAGTATAAGAAAGAAAACGTGTCAATGACGACGCCTTCACACCTAGCTGACCTGTCGCCCGAGCTCCGAATACCCGAGCACGTGGCGATCATCATGGATGGGAACGGGCGCTGGGCAAAGCAACGTGGGCTTCCCCGCACGGATGGACACATCCAGGGACAGGAAGCTCTGCGGGAGACGCTACGTGCGGCGGTCGAATTCGGCATACACTTCCTCACCGTGTATGCCTTTAGCTCCGAGAATTGGTCTCGTCCGCAGGAGGAAGTCGAAGCGCTGATGAGCCTCCTAGTATCTGCGATCCACTCCGAGACTCCCGAGCTCCACAAGCAGGACATACGGATACGAGCCATCGGCGATATCGCTAGACTCCCCGAGAATGCCCAGCAAGCACTCCGTGAGAGCATAGAGAAGACCCGAGACAATAAGGGACTCACCCTCATCATCGCCCTCAGCTACTCCTCTCGTGACGAGCTACTCCGAGCTACACATCGTATAGCCAGCGAAGTAGCTTCAGGTAAACTCTCCCTCGATGAGCTGAAAGAAGAGGTCATCTCACGTCATCTAGACACCGCCGATTTCCCTGATCCAGACCTCCTGATACGGACAGGTGGGGAGGAGCGCATCAGTAACTTCCTCCTCTGGCAAGCCGCATATGCCGAGCTATTCTTCTCTCCAATCTACTGGCCTGACTTTGGACGAGAGGCGCTACTGGATGCTATCAAGGCCTACACCGCACGCGAACGGCGCTTCGGTAAGACAAGCGAACAAATACAGCTGGAGGACTAACGTCCCCGACCAGCACGACGATAATAGACCCTATGCAGAGAATCCCAGCACTCCTACTGCTTACCTCGCTCCTGATGGTAAGCTCAGTAGAGGCCAAGTCACATACACTACGACAGCTCCCTGTAGACTCAATCAAGACGAGTGAGCCTGTAGTCATCGCCCCGACTGTGAGCTATGAGCATCCCACCACCAAGACGATCGCCGAGGTGAAGATCACGGGATCGACCAGCTACGACCACTATGTCCTGAGCAGTCTCTCGGGACTCAACGAAGGAGATGAGATACAGATCCCCGGTCCTGCGCTGACTTCGGCGGTGAATCGCTTCCTGCAGTCGGGCTACTTCTCCAATGTTCGGGTCCTCGTCTCCAAGTATGTCGGGGACAAAGTGTACCTAGAGATCGCCCTGACTGAACGTCCTCGCCTCGCCGAAGCAACGTTCACCGGCGTGTCGAAGGGCGATCGTGAGGAGCTGGAGAAACGTACTGGACTGAGGAAGGGATCACTGATCTCGCCCAATACGCTTGATCGTGCTCGCCAGCTCGTCAAGAAATACTACGACGAGAAGGGCTTCCGTGACATGAAGATGACCATCCGTGAGACCGAAGCTCCAGGACAACCTGGCTACGTCAACCTGACACTCGACATCGATCGTAGTGGCAAGACGAAGGTGCGTAATATCTTCTTCGAGGGGAATAGCTCGCTCACCGACTACCAGCTACGTATGGCTATGGGCAAGACGAATGAAGGCTTCTCCCTCGGTCGTGGACGTGCGCTCTCGTCTCTGCTGAAGATCTTCAAGCAAAAGAAGTTCGTCGACGCTGATTATAAGGAAGACCTCCAGAATATCATCAAGAGATACCAGGCGGCGGGATACCGTGATGCGGAGCTCGTCAGCGATAGTATCGTGCCCGTACCAGGTACTCGCAAGGTAGATATCTATCTGAAGCTCAACGAAGGTCAGAAGTACTACATCAAGGATATCCGTTTCGTCGGGAATACTAAGTATTCATCCGAGATCCTCTCTCAGCTACTTGCCATCCGTCCGGGCGATGTATACGACCAGAAGCGTCTAGAGAATCGCTTGACCATCGACGAAGATGCTGTGAGCAATCTCTACTACAACAACGGCTATATCTTCGCTGGCGTCGACCCGATCGAGACCAATATCCAGGGTGACTCCGTATCCCTCGAGGTGCGAGTGACCGAAGGTCCTCAGGCCACCATCGACAAGGTCATCATCCGAGGTAATGATATCGTCTACGAGGATGTGGTACGTCGTGAGCTCTATACCAAGCCAGGGGTACTCTTCAGTAAGGAAGATCTGATGAACTCCTTCCGTATCCTCAACCAGCTTGGCCACTTCGACGCTGAGAAGTCTATACCTAAGCCCGTGCCCAATCCTCAGAGCGGGACGGTAGATATCGAGTATGACCTGACGCCGAAGAGCAATGACCAGCTCAACCTCTCTATTGGTTGGAGCCAGACGGGGCTGATCGGATCCATCGGATTTACCTTCACGAACTTCTCCATCCAAAATCTCTTCCGCCCGAGTATGTATAAGGGCATCATCCCACAGGGTGATGGTCAGAAGCTCTCAATCAATGGGCAGACAAATGCTCGCTACTACAATCAGATCAGCGTATCCTTCAGTGACCCTTGGTTCGGTGGTAAGCGCCCCAACCTTCTTTCGGTAAGCGCCTTCTACTCACGTATGACGGCCATCGACCAGCGCTATTACTCAGGGCAGGCTCGCAACTACTACGGCTCGGGCTACTACAATCCCTACTACGGC
Source organism: Porphyromonas sp. oral taxon 278 str. W7784 (assembly GCF_000467855.2). Lineage (GTDB taxonomy): Bacteria > Bacteroidota > Bacteroidia > Bacteroidales > Porphyromonadaceae > Porphyromonas. The sequence continues at coordinate 121,099 of NZ_KI259258.1, read as the reverse complement.
GGTTACGGATACGGGGGCTACGGTGGCTATGGCAACTACTACGATCAGGCGGGACAGGGACGCTCTTCACTCTATGAAGATTCGTACGATGCAGACAAATCTCTGAGCATTATAGGTATGAGCATCGCCAACGGACGCCGTCTCAACTGGCCCGATAACTGGTTCCAGCTCACCGCTTCACTCAACTTCACCCACTACCGTCTCAATAACTGGACGTACAATACGTTTGAGAACTTCCACCAGGGTAGCGCTAATGACATCAACCTTGAGCTGCGCATCGACCGCAACTCTACGGACAATCCTGTCTACACTCGTCGTGGATCGGACTTCTCCTTCTCGGTAAGTCTCACGCCTCCCTATTCACTCTTCGACAAGAAGGACTATTCCGACCCCTCACTTCCCATAGCAGACCGCTACCGATTCATCGAGTATCACAAGTGGAAGTATTCGGGTAAGGTCTTCCTTCCGCTGATGAACCCCGCCACGGTGAAGCGTACACCGGTGCTCATGGCCCGCGTCGAAGGGGGGATCATCAATAGCTACAACAAGTACAAGCGTTCACCCTTCGGTACGTATTATATGGGGGGGGACATGATGTCTGGCTCATTCGGCAACTATATGAATGAGACCATCGGCCTGAGAGGCTACAAGAACGGCTCGATCGCTGGAGCAAACTACGACTATGCTTACTCCTACATGAAGGCTTCTCTTGAACTTCGCTACCCGCTTATCTTCGAGCAGTCGACGACCGTATGGGTACTCGGCTTCGCTGAAGCGGGTAATGCCTGGGCAGATATCAGTCGCTACAACCCCTTCGACCTGAAGCGCTCCGCCGGGATAGGTGTCCGTGTGATGATGCCTATGATCGGTCTCCTCGGTCTTGACTGGGGATATGGCTTCGACCGTCCTAATGGCTACTCCGAGCGTGGTGGTAGCAACATCCACTTCGTCCTCGGACGCGACCTCTAGTGACGGGAACCTTCTCCCCGAAGTACGGGTTGAAGTAAAGTCTCACCTAATTAGTTTGCCCTATGAAGAAGATCCTTTTCCTGCTGGCTCTCCTGCTACTGCCCCTCGGAGTAGCTGAAGCACAGAAGGTAGCCCTAGTAGATATGGAGTTCATCCTCAAGAAAGACCCCGCCTATACAGCGATGACCCGCCAGATAGATGACCTCTCCAAGCGCTGGCAAGACGAAGTAACTTCGATCGAGAAGAAGGCCGAGACGGCCTACAAATCCTATCAGGGGGAAGCCGCTTTCCTCTCCGCCGACCAGAAGAAAGCACGTGAAGAGTCGATCGTAGCCCTAGAGAAGCAGGCCTACGACCTCAAGCGTAAGTACTTTGGTCCTGAAGGCGACCTCTTCAAGCGCCGTGAAGCGCTTATGAAGCCCATACAAGATCGTGTCTGGACAGCTATGAAGGAGCTCGCTCGTCGTGGTGGTCTCCAGCTCATCATCGACCGATCTTCCTCCAAGATCGTATATGCCGACCCCGCCCTAGACGTCAGTGAGTCGATCGTCTCCATGCTAGGACTCAGTGGTCGATAGCCAAAGATTATTCAACCCTAATAAAACGTAATAGAAGACCAACAATGAAGAAGTTTCTGATTTCCCTCCTGCTCATGCTCCCGCTCGCCTTCTCGGCTCAGGCTCAGCAGAAGATCGGTGTCGTCAATACTGCTGCTATCATGGAAGAACTCCCTGATGTCAAGGCTGCGACGACTAAGATCCAGGACCTCGCTAAGCAGTATGACGCTGAGATCAAGCGTATGCAGGACGAGATGAAGACTAAGCTCGAGGCCTACCAGAAGGAAGAAGCCTCGATGACGGACGTCATCAAGAAGCGTCGCCAACAGGAACTCCAGGAGATGGAAGCCCGTACGCAGAACAGCTATCAGATGATGCAGGAAGAGATCCAGAAGGAGCAGGAGAAGCTCATGGCGCCTATCCGCACCAAGGTCACGACCGCTATCAACAAGGTCTGCGAAGCTCAGGGCTGTGCTTATGTATTCGAGTCGGGCGTCATGCTGGCCATGGGTAGCACCGCTCTCGACCTGACGCAGGCTGTCAAGGATGTACTTGGCATCCGTCCTGCAGCTGCACCTGCTCGCACCAGCGGAGCTAAGAAGTAATCTCCCCCGAGCGGTGAGCCAAGGAGCCTCCATCACGGAGCGCTCTACCCCCCCGCTCGCCACGGATAGATAAGAGTTAGCCCCCGATCCTCAGCGAGAGGATCGGGGGCTAATTGCTAAGTGGTGATTCGCTGAGCCATAGTAGCCCGTGCGATCACCTGCTACCGCCGAAGCGACTGGCTGTAATTCACCGCCGTATAAAAGGAGAAACGCCCATCACTCTCGGGGAGTGATGGGCGCTTGCTTTGTGAAGTCGGCTCCTTCGCTGAAGGAAACTCAAGTGGGCCCAATAGGATTCGAACCTATGACCCC
>NZ_KI259258.1:86638-118556 GCF_000467855.2 Porphyromonas sp. oral taxon 278 str. W7784 | reverse complement strand
CAGGTGCTCTAAACCAGCTGAGCTATAGGCCCCAATAGGTGCATACTCTGACGTCTCGTGCTCGGCGCTCCGATGTGGGCCCAATAGGATTCGAACCTATGACCCCCTGCTTGTAAGGCAGGTGCTCTAAACCAGCTGAGCTATAGGCCCGAAGTGGAGGTTAGAGGCAAAAAACGTCCTTTTTGCTCGGCAAAGGTAGGAAAACTTATCTAATCCCCCAAAACTCAGAGGCGATATCTTCCTTCATGACCTTCTGTCCCGAAGGATGCTAGTCCGATCTGCCACTGCTCCAGGCAAGGCTCAGCTTGTGCACGAGCCCGATATACTCTAGGGGAAACATACCTATACCGAGAGAAGAATGTACTACCACGATGGTCACACAAGATATACTTACTCGCATCTTGAAGGGGAGCATCATCAGAGCTTTTCAGAACAAGGGAGGAGCAAGAACCTCGTATGCATTTTGCGTTCCCCTAACTTTACTAACTTTACAAGTGATACCCAATCAATAAGTACAGGCTATCCCATGGACGAAATTTCAAAACTCACATCAGCACTCGCCGGGGGGACTCTACCAGAAGGCTACAATCCCAAGGCGATCGAGAAGCTAAGGAAGCGCTTCCAGAAGCTCTCCGAGGCTCGCATCATTAGGAATTATCCCATCCGTCGCTTCCTTTATAGCGAGAACTTCTACAGCGTCTATGCCTTCCCTATCGAAGGCACGGAAATAGCTCAAGAAACTCTAGAGCAGATCAAGGCCAGTGTCGCCACTCTTGATTATGGATCTATGCGCTACGACTCAATGATGGGTGCGGGTCCGGACTACTGGACTCTGGAGCCAGAGACGGGAAAGCACACCAAAGTATATGCCAAGAAACCCACGAATATCTCGATGATCAGTGATGCCTTCGATGGGGTCGTCATCTATACATTGCCCGAATATGGGATCCCTTACAGAAAGGCCGCACTGCGCCACGATATACCCTATGTGCTCTTAGGTAAGAAAGCTGAGCCCGATCAGTTTGAACTGCACACCATCAAGCAAAGCGACCTCGGACTTCCCGCTTCAGAAATCATATATGAGAACTATACCGCAGGGCCAGAAGACAGCGCACGCTATCAGCTCATAGCCAAGATCATTGCGGCAGTCGTGGTGATCGGCTACCTCATCTATCGGTACCTACTCTCATGATCCTACCCGATCCGTAGACCGACTCTAAGCGAGTCCAAAGTGCAGGTACGATCATCTGACGATAGTGGTATCGTCAGATGGTCGTACCTGTTTTGATTTTGCTTCATAAATCGACCTTCGGCGGGGAACTCAGAAAAGGATACTAAAGGGTCTTACTATAGATTGCTTCACCAACCTACGGCGAGTCGTCCCTGCGCCCCATGATACATCCCTCCAGCGACCTACCATAGCCCCTCAGTCCATCTCCCGTAAGTCCCGACCTAATCTAATGCCTTTCCGCCCTTATTCTTCTGTAATCGCCCCTCGATTGCATTGTAATTCCGCCTACTATCCATCGTAAAGCCACAGCCGATCTCCTAGCCGTTCCCCCGTGCGTCTCCACAGCATCCCAAGAGCTAGCAGAAGATTAGTACTCATTCTAATCGCCCTATCTCCCTTCCCATAAAAGATACACGCTTCACTTCCACAGGAGATCCCCCTCGGGATAAGCTTTTACCCTAGCACAGCCTTCAGTCTAGCTATATTCTCCTCGGGGAGAGACTCATAAGGATGAATAGAGAGGTTAGTGCTATGTTCCCGGGAAAAGGGGAGCAACTACCTGAAAGGGCAGAGCGAAGTAGCCGTAAAGGCAAGGCGAAGTAACTGCAAAGGCCTAGCTGAGTGGCTATAATGAGAGGGGGAAGGAGCCGTAGAGGCGGAGGGCATTTCAGCTGGGAGCGGGGCGGACTATGGGAAGGGAAGGGGGTGACGCCAGGGAGGGAGTGAGGAGCGGACGGATACCTAGCCCTCGGTATATTGGTCGGGGCGAGGGTGAGGGCTTGTATTTCTTCGCCTTTCTTCGTACGTTTGCGTAGACACCGAGCCGACGGATGACGGCACTGATCAGCCACTTAAGCCCGACGTCACAGCTCATACGCACCCACAAACAGCAAGCAAACAACGAACCTATCGAAGCAACGAAAAACCAGGATAAGTAGACCCTACCCTTGATTAGAGAAGTTTATCTATATTTGTGGTAGTACTTCACTGCTCAGCTATTAACCATCCCATAAGAAATGCTACAGGAATTCACCCTCAACCGTGGTCGAGCGATCATCAACTTCACCTCTAAGTACTGCGACAATCGTCGTAAGATCCTCACCAGCTACGCCTATGGGCGTGTCGTCGAGTCGTTCATCGCCTCGCTCCGTAGAGACAATCCCGTCATCTATGACGCCTTCATCGAGGGCTTCCGCGATGAAGACGAGCTCATCCGTGACTTCATGGAGGTCATCCGTCTACTGAGTGTCTGCGACGTCGACGAGATACTCGAGGTCAACAATAAGTATGCGCCCTTCTTCAAGGACCGTGATCTCTTCCTCGAAGTCGTAGAACTCCTCTACCACTACTGGCGTCGCATGGAGCGCATCGCCGTCGTCCACAACCAGCGTCAAGGTGACGGGGTGCAGAATGTACGCTTCGTCCAGGCCTACGAGCTATTCAATGAGCTCATCCTCTCCATCTACCGCCGCACGAAGGAAGTCGTAAACGGCTTCGCTAGTAAAGTCTACCGCCAGACGACTGCTGGGGCAAATGCAGGGCTCATCCTGATGGATGCCCCCTGGAACTATCCGATGGAGTACAAGGGACTATCCGCTATCCCCTTCATCAACTCCATCGTCATCAACCCGCCCTACGTGACGTACACGAAGAAGAATACCCGTGATGGGATCTTCCGTGAGCATACGATCAACCCCGTGGCCAATATGATCCTCAACGAGGATGAATGGTTCCTCTACCCCGCTAAGGTAGGAGACCTGCTGGCCTTCGTATACTTCCACAAGGACTTCATGTGCCACGGGCTCGGACTGGCCAATCTCTTCGAGCTCGCTAAGGAAGATGAGTACGTCGGCAAGAAGCCCGATATGATCTACATCTTCGGTTATCCCGACGGGCATGAAGAGAAGCGCACCTTCTACTACAAGGACAAGAAGAACGACATCCTCATCGGCTACGCCAACTACTGCGATGAGATCGACTACTTCGGCTATATGAAGAAGATGCTCCTCACGCTGCACAACCTCAAGCAGATGAGCCGTGGCAACCTCCCCATCCATGGTGCTATGGTCAACATCATCCTGAAGAACGGCCGTGAAGCTAATATCATCATCATGGGCGATAGTGGTGCTGGGAAGAGCGAAAGCCTAGAAGCCTTCCGCACACTCGATGAGAAGTACATCCGACATATGCGTGTCATCTTCGACGATATGGGCTTCCTACGCCTCGGCGAAGATGGTATCGTGCGTGCCTATGGTACAGAGATCGGCGCCTTCGTCCGTACAGACGACCTCGATCCTACCTATGCCTTCAGCCAACTTGACCGAGGGATCTACACCAATCCCGACAAGGTCAACGCCCGAGTCACGATACCTATCTCGACGTATGAACTGATCTCTAAGGGCTTCCCCGTAGACTACTTCCTCTATGCCAATAACTACGAGGATGCAGCTAAGAAGATCAGCCTCTTCGATGATATGGAAGAGGCGATCAAGATCTTCGAAGCCGGCGCTCGTCGTGCGAAGGGGACGACGACGGAGCAGGGACTTGTCACCTCGTACTTCGCTAATCCCTTCGGTCCTGTGCAGGAGCAGGAGCTGGCTGGTCAGCTGATCCGTCAGTTCTTCACGGCACTCTTCGACAGCCAGGTCAAGGTCGGGGAGATGCATACCGGCCTAGCTGTCGAGGGACTGACCAAGACGGGCCCCCGAGCTGCAGCCGAAGAACTCTTCAGCATGATCAACGAAGACTAGACTTCTGCGGGAATGTCGGGGCTCGGTGCTTGTGATCCGCCCCCACCCCACAGCTTAGTCGACCGATACAGAGACGCCCCCCAGTGTAGGATCTCCTACACTGGGGGGCGTCCTTATTATTTGTACGGCTGTAGTCAGGCGGGGAGGACTATCGGAGTCGGCTTATCCCGAAGGGCAGAGCTCAGGAGAAAGAGGAGGGCAAGTAGCGCATAGTAGCCGACGAGCATCGGTAATGAGAGGGGGAGATGCACCTGAAGGAGGGGGAGACCTTCAGCCCAAGCGACCCCTTCGTACAGGAGCGACGCCCCTTGATCCATCAGCCCCAGGATCGGCATCGGTGGCACACAGCCCAGCGACAGCACGAGCATCAGGAGTAGCCCCACAGGGATGAGGAGCGTCGCCAGCGGAAGCACCAGAAGGGTCGTCCATAGATAGGCGAGCGAACTCGCACCGAAGAGGTAGAGGCTCAGCGGGAAGAGGAGGGGCTGTACTGCGAGGCTGAGAGCAAGACAACCCCACAGGTAGCGCATGAGTGGGTGCTGGAGCTTCCCCAGCATCCCCCAGATGGGGCGGTAGAAAAGGCGAATACTCACCAGCGCTAAGTACGTCAGGAGGAAGCTGGCACTGAAGAGACTCAGCGGACTACAGGCGAGCTGGAGCAAGGCGGGTAGTGCAAGCACTTCGGTGAAGCTGGTGGGACGGCGAAGGATACGACCACCGGCATAGAGCGTCAGCATCCCCGAGGCACGGAGCGTCGGCACACTACAGCCCGAGATCAGGGTGAAGGTCCAGGCTACGACGAGGAGTAGCGACCAGCGTAAGCGCTCTCGCCTTCGGAGCTTCGGGAGAGCTCCGAGGAGCAAGGCCACAGCTCCGACGACGACAGCGAGATGGAAGCCACTGACCGCTAGCAGATGGGCTACACCACCACGAGCGAATGACTGACGGAGTGCCCGCCCCTCAGCATCGTGCGACACAAGACCAAGCGTCATCCCAAGGAGTAAGCGCTTCGTCTCCGGCCGAAGTGAGGTAGCCGAGAGACGCTCGGCAAGCCGGTCTCTCAGCCGAAGAGCCAGCAGTCGAGGGCTAGTGACAAGGAGCGTCATAGAAGAAGCGGGTCGAACGTACAGCCCTTCGCCCACACCCCTACCCACAGCGCCGAGGCTAAGTAGGTAGCGCCCGTAGTTCGATCGCCTATGAAGGAGGTCACGGGTATAGCTCACCCGCTGAGGACGGAAGGCAAGTGTATCCCCGACTTGTAGGGGATTCTCCCCGCCCTTCGGCACAGAGCGGAGCGAAAGCAGGAGCAGGGATGAAGCTCCCGAAGGAGAAAGCAAGCGAAGACGCAACTGATACGCTCCCTGCTGACGAGGGTTGGACGTAGCGCCTCCTTGTTCCTCACCCCGAGGCGAGTCGAAGGGAGCACCTTTCTCAGCGCCATGCACCTCCCTATTGGTAGCACTATCGACTTCCCCAATCCTTCTACCGACAGCCTTTGTCCTACCACCGACGGACTCAGTCCCTGTACCTCCTTCTCCGACAGGCTCTGGGCTAGCTTCCTGAGCTTCGATGATCGCCGTGAGCTTTCCCCCAAGGGGTAAGAGCCCTCCCGTACTTCGCTCCATCGTATGCACATAGTAGAGACGGGCCGATAGGATAAGGAGCAGGTAGAGACCTAGGCGCAAGCCCCGGCTTAGCTGACGCTGAGCACCCCACACACCGCTGAGCGCCCTTCCCCCACGGAGACTCGCCAGCGCACCTAGGGAAAAAGCACATCCCCCACCGATAGCTAAGCCGAAGCTTAGCCAGCGATGGGGGATGAGTTCGTAGGAGAGGTAGCCCGTGATGACGAGGGCAAGGAGGCGGAAGATAGGGCTAGCGAGCCAATGATCTTCGATCACTCTTAGCCGTCCTCGCTCGTAGCTTGCTCGGACTTTAGAGGCGAGTGAGTTCCTTAAGACTATGGATGGCTGCCTTGGGATCTTCATGAGAGAAGACGTAGCTCCCAGCCACGAGGACGTCAGCACCTGCAGCGACGAGGTCAGCACCAGTCTTAGCGTTGACACCGCCATCGACTTCGATGAGCGTACTGAGGCCACGCTCGTCGATCATCTGCCGTAGGCGACGCACCTTGTCTATGGTGCGGGGGATGAACTTCTGACCACCGAAGCCAGGGTTGACACTCATCAGTAGCACCATATCCAGCTCATCGAGGACGTCGGTGAGCAGCTCTACGGGCGTATGTGGATTGAGTGTCACAGCTGCCTTCATGCCAGCGTCCTTGATCGCACCGATAGAGCGGTGCAGGTGTGGGCTGACTTCGTAGTGGACATTCATCGTGTCCACCCCGAGGGTAGCGAGCTCACGGACGAACTTCATCGGCTCCACGATCATGAGGTGGACATCCAGAGGCTTCTTGATCAGAGGACGAATGGCCTCAAGGATAGGGAACCCAAAGGAGATATTGGGTACGAAGACCCCGTCCATCACATCAATATGTAGCCAATCGGCTTCGCTCTCATTGATGAGGCGTACGTCATCCTCCAGGCGCAGGAAGTTAGCCGAGAGGAGGGAAGGCGATATGATCGCCTGTCGCTTACTCATTGGGATAGGGAATGAGGGGGTGAGGGGACTAGACGAGCGCAGCTAGTATGCGGAGCTGTCTCAGCGTCTCTTGATGCCGAGGCTGGGTGCGCTCGAAGGCGGTACGGGCAATAAGATCAAGTTTTTCTTTGTCTGTACGGGAGTAGGGTTGGGTCATAAGCAACTGGGGTTAGGGTAATGAATATCAGTGCCTCGAGTGCTCGAGCGTGGAGCATCTCGAAGCACTGATATAACGCTCCTATATGGAGCTCTATTGTTTGGCTGAGGAAGCGGTCGTAGAGAAGGGTGAGGGGGAAGGCTACTTCAGTAGCTCCTTGATCCCGCCCAGTGAAGAGAGGACACCCGATGCCTCGTAGGGGAGGTAGACGGTCTTATTATCCTTGCCCGAAGTCATCTCCTTCAGGGTCTCGAGGTAACGTACTGCGATGAGGTACTGCGCAGGATTAGCACCCGAACCTTCGACAGCAAGGGCGATCTTACGGATGGCCTGTGCTTCAGCTTCGGCGGTGAGGAGCTTAGCTTCTGCTTCTGCCTTAGCATGGAGTACCTGTGCCTGGCGCTCCCCTTCGGCATGGTTGATGGCCTGCTGCATGCGTCCTTCGGACTCACGGATTGTAGCCTCCTTCTGCCCTTCGGCATTGAGGATCTGCGCACGCTTGTCACGCTCGGCACGCATCTGCTTCTCCATGGCGTCACGGATATCACGTGGAGGATTGATGTCCTGCAGTTCGACACGGTTGACCTTGACACCCCACTTGTTCGTGGCTTCGTCGAGGATGATACGGAGCTTATTGTTGATGGTATCTCGGCTGGTAAGGGTCTCGTCGAGGTCCATCTCACCGATGATATTACGTAGGCTCGTCTGGGTCAGCTTCTCGATAGCGTCGGGGAGGTTCTGGATCTCATACATGGCACGCATGGGATCGACGATCTGGAAGTATAGGATCGCATTGATCTCGGTGACGACGTTGTCCTTGGTGATCACACTCTGACGAGGGAAGTCGTAGACGGTCTCACGTAGGTCGATATTAGTGATCTCCGTGAAGCGAACGAAGGTCTGACCATTGGGCCCTGGGATGGTGTAGCGCCAGCGCATAGGACGGGGACGGTCGATGAAGGGGATGATGATGTTCACCCCCGACGAAAGGGTGCGGTAGTAGCGACCAAGGCGCTCGATGATGACCGTCTGTGACTGCTGGACGATACAGAGCCCCTTGTAGATGGTGACGACCGCCAGAATGGCGAGGATGCCTGGGATGATCAGCTCGATAGGCATAGGTGTAGCGAGTATTTAAGGATGGAGAGTAGAGTGAATGCTAGTGATGGACGGGCTCGACCTCAAGGATGACGCTCTTGTAGCCGACGATGCGCACTTCTTGTCCCACGGGTAAGTCTTGGCTGGAGTGACTGATGGCACGCCAGCTGTCGCCATCGACGGCGACACGTCCGCCGGCGTCACCGGTGGGAATGGTCTCCGTGACGAAGACATGCCTACCGATCAGGGCATCCATGCCTGTCTTCGCATCATGCGAGGCGAACCAGCGACACATCAGTGGCTGAAGGAGCCAGAGTGCTACCAGGCTACCGACGCAGAAGCAGATGATCTGCACCAGCCAGCTCCATTCCAAGAGCGCCGCCGGTATAGCCAGCAAGGCTCCCAGACCAAAGCAAGCCAAGATAAAGCCTGGGGTAATGACCTCCAGAGCAAAGAGTAGCAATGCAGCGACGAGCCACAGCTGCCATACGGGGAAGAGTGAGAGTATCTCAAACATAGTATTGACCTTAGACTAAAGGAGTAGAAGCAAAGTTAGCCAATCTCCGCTACTATTCCTAGCTGATGTAAGTAATGCAAGGGAAGGGATAGATTCCCATCCTTCCTCAAAGCTCAATAGCGCAATCTTCCGTTGATGTCGATACATCCCAAATATTTTTAGGCTGAATAACCTTGAAGTCAAAAGGCATAAAACAAAACTCGTCTGCCCCCCGATACCTCAACATCATAAAGAACAGGCGTTTATCCTGTCGCAAACCTCTATAATACTCTGAACCATTCCTCTGCCATTGCTGAGCCCAGTATTGGTCATGCTCACTCAAATCCTTGTATAGGTCTCTTTTCCCCGAACCATCTAGATACATACCCAACACATCCATGTAACCAAGCCATTTCTTTAAGAACCGCTGAAACTCCTCAATGACAGGAGAAGAGGTAGCATTCAATCCAGAAATAAACTGTTCGAAGCCACTAATCTCTGTATTTATCTCTTCTTGGTCAAGAGTCCAAATGGGGTAGGGTGAGTAGGGTTTGTAATGCTTAGGCTCATTGCTAGGAGCTTCCACAAGTGGACTATGTATAAGGTAAGGAATCAGTTGCTCTATATTCTTTTCTATAATCTCCTTCATTCTTTTATTCATTCCATGAGATCTCTTCTCAAGATCTATTGTCCGAATAGCCCCACCAGGAATTTTCTCTCTGTGATAAGTCTGGCAATGTAACCACAAGCGATAGCAGGCAATGGGATCAATCGAGGTAGCATCCTGAGTATATTCTAGGAATAGCTTCTCTTTTATGCCCTCCAGTTCTTCTCGGGTAAAGGGGATGGGGATCTGCTCTAGAAGATCAATAACAGCACAGACGTAGAGAAAGACACCCTTCCGAATATCAGGATAGGAAAAGAGATCTTCAAGTATTTTCCGTTCCCTTCCCCTTTCTTGTTCTCTGATAGTATTAATCCATTTATTGGATTCCCAGGCAGAGACTCTTTGTACTTCATCACGAGATTGTATATAGAAATAAATATAGAGCATATTCAGAGCCTCTTCTGGCCGTAAATCTATCTCATGGATTAGTTTAATAAATCTATCCTTGGAAGATGAGTTACAGATCCTATCAAGGTAGGGAATAATCTTCTTCATAGGATGTTGCTGACCATCTACTAAAGGAAGGGATAGATACTGACGGAATTCTGCAATATCAAATTCTCCTTCACGCATTGTTCTGTAGAAGTATCTCCCAATACATCCCCAATCATTAGCCTGGGGGATTAGTTTTTCTCGACTCCTTCCCCATAGTTTCTTCATAAGCTCCAGTATATGATAGGGGGAGTCTATCCCAAGCTCCTTTTTATTCTCGTGGAGGTACTGCTCAAAGTCAACCACTGTCTCTCTAGTCGTATTATATAACTCTAGATCCTCACTTCCTTCTTCTCCAATCTGCATGACTACTTGACTATTTATATTGACAAAGAATGCACTAACATAATTCTCTCTCAAGTAACCAAATAGAAGTGGATATTGTATACGTATAAGCTCGATAATAAACCAGTCAAAATGAGAAACTCTCTCTTTGAGCCCTCGGGGAATAGATAAGAGGAGATTATATAGCCGACTAACCGCACGAAGTGTAGGAAGATGATATTCGAATTTAATACCAGAGGACTGAATTTCCGCCTTTAGATGAGGGTAGTCTGGCTCAAGCTTCTCTAGCATCATCTCAAGAGCCTGCTCTAGTTGCTCTGGTGTGATTTGAGCTAGCGCATACTCCACCTGTACGATCTTCTCCAGATAGCGATGGGTATGCTGATCAAAGCACCCCTTGAGCTGAGAGGCTACATACTCCTTATCATAAGCGAGGATGTAGCTCATACATGGGAAGGAAGAGCTATTGCGTACCAGAACGAAGAGCTCAACTAGCTCTTCACGATCAAGGCGATCTACATCATCAATAAAGATGAATATCTTCCGTCCTAACCTACAGATCTCTTGACTTAAGGAGTCATACTGCTCAGTAATACTCTTCTCATTAGATTCCTGAGGCAAAAGACGTGCGACAAGCTGTAGCCAAGCATTACTCTCTTGCGCCAAGAGACTCCTAACATAGCGGATAAAGGCCGACGCGAGATCTGAATTGTAGGGAGCAAGGGTGCGACTAAGTTCCTCGAAGAAGACTTGTGTCAGATTAGGAGCCTTACGGTACATCCAAGGATTAAAGGCCATCACAATCACTTCCTGAGAAGGCTTCTTAGTCAGATATTCCCTCATCACTAACATGAAGGAAGTTTTCCCCGCCCCCCATGGAGCCGTTAGCCCCAAAGTAAAGGCACCTTTTGACGTATCTGTTTTGAATATTTTCTCAGAAAGAGACTTAGCCTCTCCTCGCCTCCCTAATAAATCTTCATCTTCAGACCTGATGGGTTGGTCCACCTGGTAGCCCTCCTTGACTCCGTTGATAGTCGCTTGCCTCATTCTTACTTTTAGTGCACGCTGTCTGGCTCGCTCTTCTCGATAAGACCTTACTCTAACAATTAGCAGGCAAGCACATACGACTAAGAAAATATCCATATAGTAGATACAGGGTATATAGGGCTCAATTACCCTAGAGTTCTTAGCTCCTCCAAAATGATAGTAAGTCCATAGTCCAAACAAGATCGCAACAAATGACTTGGAGTACTTTTGGCTAAAGAGGTACCACTCATATCCAAGGCTATGAGTACAAACTAGGGCTATAAGGATCACTATAACACCTAGCCAGACAATAGCACTACCCCAACTAGGATCAAAAAATTGTAGAAGTGAAGCTAGCTTCTCCTCGAAAATGGGGCGAAAGAAGATATAAAGGATGAGCAAAGCCAAAAGTCGCCAGTGTCTCCGAAGATAAGCCCGTAGATTATCTTTTGTCAGCATCAAACACATCCATCGAGCAACAATAGATAAGAGATGCCACTGCCTTTGGATATAGGCTAAGGGTATAGCTAGAGGGCTAGCTTTCTTTTCGGTCTTATTCGGAGTAGGTGCGGGTGTCATCGGTATGGGGGCTATTAGTATGGGAATTTACTAAGCTAGATACTATTGTGTGGGGTAAAGTTAGTGATTTCAGGGGAGAGGCTAGGTGTGAGGCGAAGGGGTGGTAACATGGGGCACAAAAGGGACCCATTCATGGGGTGCTTGTGCGACCCATTCATGGGTCACCGAGGCGACCCATGAATGGGTCGTCGGAGGGAGCTATGAATGGGGGGGGGTCTTGAGGCGTGGTGGGGAGGGTGCGGGAAGGGAAGGCAGAGCGGGGGCAGGAGGAAGGGATGAGGGCGGAAACGACAAAGGGTCGGCACCTTCCCGGGAGGAAGGGCCGCCCCTTTGGTGAGGGAGGGGAGGCGAACTATTCGTAGGTCAAGAGGACATTCTCGTAGACCGAGGAGAGATCCTTCGCTAGGCGCTTTGGGGAGAAGCGCTCGACATAGGTGCGCCCCTCTTCGATCATCTTACGGCGGAGGGAGATGTCGATCAGTACCCGATCGATGAGAGCGGAGAGCATCGTAGCATCGTTGGGATCGGTGTAGAGACTGCTGGGTCCACCTGCCTCCTCGAGACAGGAGCCCGTAGCGCCGATGACGGGAATACCTGCGTTCAGCGCTTCGATCAGTGGGATGCCAAAGCCTTCGAAGCGTGAAGGGTAGACGAAGACCTTCGCCCCAGCATAGACCCCAGGCAGAAGGAGACTTCCCACCCCATGAAGTAGATGGACACGTGAGAGCACCCCGAGGCGACGAGCTCGGTCGACGACGGTCTGCACGTAGGGCGTCTTGCGTCCGATGGCTACGAGATGAATGTCCTTGTCTTGGAGTTGGGCAAGGGCTTCGACGATGAGGGCTAAGTTCTTTCGCTCCTCGATACTACCGACGAAGAGGATGTAGCGCTCGGGGAGGTTGAGGGCTTGGCGTGCGAGTCGTTCGTCCTCGGGAGTCACACGAGCAAAGGCTTCGGAACACCCCTGATAGACAGTGGTCACACGATCTTCATCCACGCCGAAGATATCGATGACATCCCGACGGGTCTGATCGCTCACCGTGATCACATGGTCCGCATGGCGAGCCGAAGCCCCATACTTCTTGCGGTAGAGGAGGCGATCAATGGGCTTGTAGAACTGCGGGTAGCGGATGAACGCCAGATCATGGATGGTGACGACCGTGCCGACACGTTGCGCCCGATAGAGCCCCACGGGAAGCTCATTGGTCAGCCCGTGGAAGAGGTCGACCTGATGCGTACGACATTGGCGAGGGACAGAGAAGTTGCGCCAGATGTTCCCCCCAGCGAAGGCCAGCGCCCGATGCGGGGTGATGAGCCGTACCGAGCGATGGGAGAGGAGGGACTTGTAGAGCGCTGGATTGCCCGTGGAGGGAGAGAAGAGCAGGTAGCGATTCTCGGGGCGGTACTCCGTGAGCATGTCCAGCACGAAGCGACTGTAGTTCCCGAGCCCCGTAGCGTTGTGCGTGATGCGCTTGGCATCAAAGGCGATATTCATCGACAGGAGGGAGATGAAGGGGGATTCGTGGGGAAGAGGAAGGGCGTTAGGCTTCGGTCTCCGTCTTGTAGCGGAAGAGGAGGGCGAAGAGCACGGTCACCACCGCAGCATAGGCGGCGAAGACATACCAGCTCATACTCCAGCCAGCGAGGATCGCCGTCGTGTCCGTCTCGGAGTTGACAAAGTAATTGATCACCGCCTGTGCTCCCAGCGAACCGAGTGTAGCCCCAATCCCATTGGTCATGATCATGAAGAGCCCTTGGGCACTGGAGCGAATGGAGGGGTCGGTCTCCTTGTCCACGAAGAGCGAACCCGAGACATTGAAGAAGTCGAAGGCGACCCCGTAGACGATCATACTCAGCAGGAAGAGCCAGACACCACTACCAGGGTCACCGAGACCGAGGAGGGCAAAGCGCAGGACCCAAGCCGTCATAGCGATGAGCATCACCCGACGGATACCGAAGCGACGCAGGGCAAATGGGATAAGCAGGATACAGAGCGTCTCAGAGAGCTGGGATAGGGAGATGAGGATATTGGCATGCTTGACCCCAAAGGTATCCGCATAGGCAGGTATCTCGCCGAAGGTGCTGATGAAGGGATTGGCAAAGCCATTGGTGATCTGCAGGCTCACACCGAGGAGCATCGAGAAGATGAAGAAAAGGGCCATCTTCCGCTCCTTGAAGAGAACGAAGGCACGTAGACCGAGGGCTTCCACCAGACTCTTGCTCTGTCCCTTGGGCGCCGTAGGGCAGTTGGGTAGCGTCTGCGAATAGACGGCTAAGATCAGACCGATAATGCCCGAGACGGCGAACTGACCGCTGGTAGCTTCGACACCGACCAGACTCACCGTGATCATCGTGCAGATGAAGCCTACCGTCCCGAAGACACGGATCGGTGGGAAGCTCTTCACTAGATCCAGACCGGCCTGCTCCAGAGAAGTGTAGGCGACGGAGTTGCTCAGCGCCAGCGTCGGCATGTAGAAGGCGACACTCAGCGAGTAGAGTGCAAAGAGGGTGGGATAAGAGGGCGCATCAGTCTGCGTGTAGAGGAAGACGCCCATCATCAGTGCCCCTGCGATCATGTGGCAGAGCCCTAGGAGACGCTGTGCTGGGATCCAGCGGTCAGCGACGATCCCCATGAGGGCGGGCATGAAGAGCGACACGAAGCCTTGCATGGCATAGAAGTTACCTATCTCGGAGCCGAAGCCTGCAGCACCGAGATAGCGCCCCATAGAGGTTAGGTAAGCCCCCCAGATAGCGAACTGGAGGAAGTTCATCACCGTCAGGCGTAGCTTGATGGAGGTCTGCATGTGTGTAGTGTAGAGCTAGTGGTATGAAGGAGACGACGACGCCCACAGAGAGCAGGAGACTCTTCGCTGAGGAAGAACGCTGGCCTAATCTCTGTGGGCGCCTTGGATAGGAATTACTTCTGCTGGAGCTGTACGCTCACGAAGCTCATTCGGAGGTCCTTCGAGGCCTTGGAGAGGCGGACGAAGCTCGGACGGATGAGTTCGGAGATGCCCGTGATGGTATTCTGCTGTAGCGTGACCGATACGGGTACGATACTCAGGGTAAGGGGAGTCGTGATCGTCCACCCTGCCGCTTCGTTATAGGTAGCGTACTTAGCGAGGTGCTCTGTGACGATACGAGCGATGTTGTTGAACTGATAGGCGTTGTTCTTCGCCTCGTACTTCTTCG
The DNA here is from genome assembly GCF_000467855.2 of Porphyromonas sp. oral taxon 278 str. W7784. Lineage (GTDB taxonomy): Bacteria > Bacteroidota > Bacteroidia > Bacteroidales > Porphyromonadaceae > Porphyromonas. The sequence goes on along the minus strand of NZ_KI259258.1, from coordinate 103,979 downwards.
ACAGATAGGACTTACCCGCCTGGAGCGTCTGTACCTGAGCCGAGAAGTATTCCTTCACCTGATCGGCAGGCAGTAGGAGCAGGTACTCGGGGAGGTTGGTCAGCTGCCCTTCGGGGCTCTTGACTTGGATGGAGAAGTTAGCATCTGCCAGCATCCAGGAGCGACCGATGAAGCCCGAGGGGACGGGGAGTGTCGTGGGCTTGGGCGTGGTCTTGAGGAGCTTCTGGAGCTGATCTACCGAGAGGATGTACTGGGTAGTCACACCAGCAGGGCCCTTGACGTAGGTGTACTCGGCAGAGCTCGCTGTGAGGCTCGACACATCGCCACTACTGAGGGCATTGAGGCGGGCTGTAAGCTTGGTGTCGACGAAGCTCTTGACGTAGCGGGTACGCTCCGTAGGCTTGTCCTTCTTGGGGACGCTGTAGTGGATGAGGAGTGCTACCTCGGCGATCTCCAGGAGGAAGCCCTTACCGGTGGCTGGCGTCACATAGAAGCCGGGGAAGATCTCCTTATCGAAGCGTGCCTGCGTGGAGAAGGCATCCTTGAGCGTCGGAGAGATAGAGGCTTCGTAGAACTTCTTCCCTAGGTCGAGCGTCAGCGGGATGGAGAGGTAGTTCAGGGAAGAGCCCTTCTGCACGGGCGTTCCCTTGGAGGGCTGTAGTGTCGCAGAGCCTAAGAGGGTAGCCCCCTTGCGATAAGCTCCGAGGGTCTGATACGTCGTGCCTCGAGCCGAGACGGGCTCAGCGAGCTGGTAGACGTTGACCTTGATCTCGGAGGTCTTCTCTCCCTCGGCTCGGTCGTAGTAGATACGGAAGTCTACGGAGTCGATGGTGAGCTGTGCATTGCCCGACTCCTCGAAGGTCGTGGGACTAGCGGTACGGATCTGCTTGATGAACTCCCCCGTGACTGTCGAGCCCGTATGATCGATCAGCGCCCCTAGGAGCGAGCGCGTCCCGTCGGTATAGAGCGTAGGAGTAGCGATCGTCTTGGCATCGAACTCCAGGGTCGTAGCTTCCCCTTCGATCTTGTCGTGTCCAGGCTGGATGCTCTCTCCGATGCGTGAGAGGGTGTCGTCGCCACATGAGGTGAAGGCCAGCGTGCCGGCTAGGGCGAAGGAGGCGAAGAGGAGGGGACGAAGTAGCTGCTTCATGGGAGGATCTTTTTGTAGAATTCATTGTGCGCCGCTGCACTCTCCTCTAGCGCCGTGTAGGGGAGGAAGTGCGCACCACTCTCCTCGATATGCTGGCGCAGTGTGGGTGAGAGCTCTGGGCTACCCTGCACGACACCATGGGCGTAGTGGATGGCTAGGCGGTTCAGAGCCTCGTAGTCTGTCTTACCGTCGAGGATGGAGAGAGCAGAGGGCTTGAACTTGTCGAACTTCAGGCACTCGAAGAGACCCTCTGGGATCTCTACCGGTGCTGGCTCATCGTAGACTGAATAGACGATCTTAGCCTTCTTCAGACAAGGGTCGTCGTGGTAGAATTTCTTGAGGTACAGCATCCCCAGCGCCGTGAACGTCCCATGGCAATGGATGATATCGGGGATCCAACGGAGCTTCTTGATCGCCTCAAGAGCACCACGAACGAAGAAGATCGATCGCTCGTCGTTATCGTTGGTCTGCGCCTTGGGGTCTGCATCGAAGAGACTCTTACGCTTGAAGAAATCATCGTTGTCGATAAAGTACACCTGCATGCGTGCCGCGGGGAGGGAGGCCACCTTGATGATCAGCGGATGATCGTTGTTGTTGATGATCATATTGATCCCCGAGAGACGAATGACTTCATGCAGCTGATTGCGTCGCTCATTGATCAGACCGAAGCGGGGCATGAAGATACGGATATCATTTCCTAGCTCTTGAATCCCCTGCGACAGCTTGCGAGCCGTCATCGAGATGTCCGACTCGGGGAGGTAAGGGAAGATCTCCTGTGAGATGTACAATATTCGTCTTGATTTCATATGTCTGTCGATTAAACATGAAGGCTCCTCTCCTATGGGAGCGAGGCCTAAGATCCCTAGCGTCTGTATGAGACGGAGGTTATACAAAGATACGGAATTTCCCTCTGAGCTAAGCCCATGCGCCCACCTCCTCGGCACGGAGCGAGGGAAGAAGACACACGAGAGAATCTGCATTCATTCGCAGGAGAAGAGGTAAGGAGAGCGGTGGGTGAAGAAGGGGCATCGCCCAGCATCTATTTTGGGGTGCCGAAGGACGCACTTCCCCACCCCGCTACAGCCCGCTTAGAATAAGGCTTCTGGGAGGGGGCAAAAACAACCTACGGTGGTCGTCGAAAAAACCTACTTAGGTCGTCATCACGACCTACCGTGGGTCGCAGAGGCGACCTACCGTGGGTCGTTTTTTTACCTCCCCCCGAGAGGTCGCAGAAAGGCGCCTAGCGAGCGAGCTCCATCCAGTAGACGGGCTCGTAGTCGGGGAGCAGGTCGGGACGGGTCAGACGAATGAGGTCCTTGAGGATGAGGTCAGGTCGGTAGACGCCCGTCTGCCAGAAGTCATTCCCCCCAAGGGCACTGACCCGCTTATTGGGAACAAGGATCTTCCCCGAGCGGGCAGCTTCGAAGTCCTTATAGTGGGCGTTCAGTGCGAGGAAGTCCTGAAGGGTACGGATCTGGGACATAGGCTGGGCGATCCAGATCTTGTCCCCTCGGTGGTGAGCGAAGATGTACTCCAGGCTGACAGGCTTGCCCGTCACGACGTCGGGCGTCACCTCGGCACGTAGCCCTGCATCCTGGAGCATATCTGCCACGTAGCTGTACGCCCCAGGGAGATACCAGGCCCCCTGATAGTCCTGCCCGTAGAGGGTGGGTAGTGCCTCTTCGGCCGAGGGAAGCAAGGCCTTCGCCGCGAGATAATCCCGCTCGATCTCGGCGAAGCGCTCAGAGGCGAGCTTATTCTTCCCCACGAGGAGACCGATGAACTTCAGCCACTCGGCACGCCCCAGCAGGGTACGCTCCTTCCATTCATTGTCCTGCAGGACGTGGATCCCCGCCCCACGGAGCTCCTTGTCCTGATCCTGCTCGCCCATCAGATCCTGCAGGAGGACTTCGGGGCGAAGTAGAGCGATGCGCTCGATATCCTTAGCCATCCCCTTGGCGATCGTCTCCACCTTGCCCGCCTCGATACGACGGCGCAGAGGCTCCTCGGACACATAGTCGGGATCGCCGACTCCCACGAGGAGGTCAACGGCGTCGAGCAGTGGGAGAGCTCCCACCTGCGGGGTAGCTAGACAGGCTAGTGACTGGATGGGCACGGGGACATACTCCGTCGGTTCGGCCGAGAGCTTAGGGCGCTCCTTCCCCCGAGGATAGAGGATGTAGGTGGCCAGTTCGTGCCCTTCGTCGGGATGGATGAGGATGATACGCTTGTAGTCGGGATGATTCTCCACTCGGATGCCCTTGGCATGGGTGAAGGTGACGGCGTAGGCAAAGTCTTCGGAGCTTTGCTGACTGACGCTGTCGGTCTGGCTAGCCTGGCTACCCCCACCCTGACAGGCAGGGAGCGAAAGGAGGAAGAGCGCCGAGAGGCCGACGAGAAGAGTACGGAAGTAAGACATGGGATAAGGCTTGGGTAAGGTGAGGGTAACTATAAAGAGAAAGCACTGACGCCTACCCTCTGTGAGAGGAGTGCATCAGTGCTTCTGCTGTGGTAGCCCATAGGGGAATCGAACCCCTCTTTCAAGAATGAAAATCTTGCGTCCTAACCGATAGACGAATGGGCCGCCTAGAGCTATCGTCCTTCACCCTAGGGCGGAGGCGACAGCGGATGAGTCGTGGCGGGTTAGCCCAGACGAGCGATCTGCTTAGCGAGCTTGCTCTTGAGGTTAGCAGCCTTGTTCTTGTGGATGATGTTCTTCCCAGCAAGGCGGTCAAGCATAGAGCTCAGCTGAGGCAGAGCTGCGCGAGCTTCTGCAGCATCCGTCAGCGCACGGAAGCGACGCACAGCATTACGAGCCGTCTTGGCGTAGTAGCGATTGTGCAAGCGACGTGCATTCGTCTGACGAATTCTCTTAATGGATGACTTATGATTTGCCATTTTGTATCTTCTTTTTTGTTGTTATCGTAGCCCATGGGGGAATCGAACCCCCCTTTCAAGAATGAAAATCTTGCGTCCTAACCGATAGACGAATGGGCCTCCCAAATATTCAACCGAGCGACACAATGGTCTTCAGTTGCGAGTGCAAAGGTAAAACAAATTATTGATCCACCAAACATCCCAAGGGAAATTATCCACAACTTCCTAGATCTAGGCACTGCCTCTCGAGGGCTTCTTCGGGGGTCGTCTGCGCCCCCCAAAAACGGGGAGGATCTACGAGTAGGAAGGGGGCATTCTCGAGGGAGGGCACAGAAGGGGTAAAAGAAACCTACGGTAAGGTCGTCAAAAAAACCTACTGTAGGTCGTCGAAGCGACCCACTGTAGGTCGTCTCGACGACCTACAGTAGGGTCCTAAATGGGGGTAGCGAAGACTACTGCATCACCTTGCGGTCGGTGAAGAGATAGACCCGGTCTCCAGGACGCACCTTCTCAGGCACAGCGATGGAGCAGACTTGACCCTTGACGGCCTTCTCTACGGACTCCATCTCCACACGGATCTCTTCGACGGTGAGGCGCACGAGCCCCGTAGTTGGCCCCGTGATGATGATCTCATCGCCAACCTTGATCTCACCACTCTCGACGGCGAACTCCCCGACACCGATCTTGGAGAAGTACTTATTGGTCTTGGCGACGTAGATCTTCTGCTTCGTGGCCGAAGAGCCGTAGTTCGACGTCCATTCTCCGAGGCGCTGCCCGAGGTAATAGCCGTCCCAGAAGCCACGGTTGAATACCTGCCCGAGGTGATTGTCCCACTTCTCGACCTGAGCCGAAGTGAAGTCCCCAGCGCAGTAGGTGTCTACTGCCTCACGATAGGCACGCACGACGGTATCGACATACTCGGGACCACGGGCACGGCCTTCGATCTTGAGGACACGCACGCCGGCGTCCAGCATCTTGTTGAGGAAATGGATCGTCTTGAGATCCTTGGGCGACATGATGTACTGGTTGTCGATCTCCAGTTCGATCCCGGTCTCCTTATCCTTGACTTCGTAGGAGCGACGACAGATCTGCGAGCAGGAGCCTCGGTTAGCGCTCTTGCCCTGCTCATGGAGGCTCAGGTAGCACTTCCCTGAGACGGCCATGCAGAGAGCACCGTGGGCGAACATCTCGATACGGATAGGCTCGCCAGCAGGACCGACGATGGGCTCCTCGAGGATCGCCCGATGGATCGCTGCCACTTGGTCCATGTTCAGCTCACGAGCCAGCACGACGACATCGGCGAACTGCGCATAGAAGCGCAGGGCTTCGACATTCGTGATATTGAGCTGGGTGGAGAGGTGGACTTCGACCCCGATGCTACGAGCGTAGAGCATAGGAGCTACGTCGGCAGCGATGATGGCCGACACCTGGGCAGCCTTCGCCGCATCGATGATCTCACGCATGAGCTCTAGGTCCTCGTCGTAGATGATGGTATTGACGGTGAGGTAGCTCTTGACGTCGTGGTCACGGCAGATCGATGCGATCTTATGAAGGTCTTCCGTCGTGAAGTTATTCGCACTCTTAGAGCGCATGTTGAGGCCTTCGATACCGAAGTAGATCGAGTCAGCACCCGCATTGATGGCCGCCATGAGTGATTCATACGACCCTACGGGAGCCATGATCTCGTAGTCTTTCTTATTCATAGGGGAGTAAATAGATGGATCAAGTGAAAGGGAGCCCTCCCACCCTAGGATAAGCTCCTCTCGGAGGATCTCTAAGGGAGGGGACAGGCTAGTAAACCTAGATAAAAACCAACCCTCTGGCGCATCGTAGTGACACCGCTCAGAGGGCTGGTCTCTAGAGAAGGGGGAGGATGGGGCCGAAGCTATCGGCGCAGGCGCTCCTCTACACGGGAGCGAAGGGTCTCGACTAGCTCCTCGACAGGGATACGAGCTAGGACATCTTCAGCAAAGGCATTGCTGAGCATCAGTCGAGCTTCCTCAAGGGAGATACCACGCTGACGCATGTAGAAGAGGGCTTCCTCACTGAGCTGCCCCGTGGTCATCCCGTGGGAGCACTTCACATCGTCGGCATAGATCTCCAGCTGGGGCTTCGACTGCATGCGAGCCAAAGGAGAGAGGAGAAGGTTGCGGTTATTCTGATAGGCCTGGGTCTTCTGTGCGTCTTGTGCCACGAGGATACGCCCCGTGAAGACACCTCGGCTCTCATCACGGAGGATGTACTTGAAGAGCTCATCGGAGGTGCAGTGCGGTACAGCGTGCTCGATAAAGGAGAAGTTATCCGAATGGGCACTGCCTGCCGTCAGAGAGAAGCCAGAGACCTTGAGGTCGGCCTGCTCTTCAGCAAGGGTGATGAAGAAGTTATTGCGTGTCGTGCCATTAGCAAGCGTCAGGCCACTGAGGTCGACAGCGCTCTGCTTCATCTGGCGGACGTAGGTCGAAGTGATACGGATACGCTCTGCGCTGGACTCCTCTCGGTCGATGAGGGTGAAGCGTGCTCGACGCCCTACATAGACTTCGAGGGTACGTAGCGCCATGGCTCGACCAGCCTCTTCGGGGCAATCCTCGAAGTACAGCGTAGCCTCAGCGTCATCCTCGACGATGATGAGCGCTCGCTCTACAGAGATATGTCCTGCTCGACTGGGTAGGATGGAGCGGAGCTCGATATGGCCGGGCATCTTCGCTCCCCGAGGTACATAGACGACGAAACCCTCAGCGGTGAAGAGGGTATTGAGCGCTACTAGAGCATCCGTCTCCACCGAGGCGATCCGCCCGTAGTGCTCCTTAGCTACCTCAGGGTAGAGCCGTACGAAGTCGGAGAGAGAGCCGATGAAGATACCCTGAGGGAAGGCGTGCGAAGCCCAGTAGGGCGACCCTTCGGAGAGAAGAAGCTTCCAGTCCCCAGCGAAGAGCTTCGCTAGGTCCGTACGCTGGTAATCTTCGCTCTTGAAGCGAGGGAGTCCTAGGCGAGCAAAGGTATCGTAAGCCCCCTCACGGTAGTGACCGAGGAGCTGGGGGCGCTCTCGTAGCTCTTGGCTGTACTCAGCGAAGAGCTCGAGGTACTGCTTGGTGATCGCTTCCATAGTCGCTTATTCTCCTACCTCGTCCTTGATCCAGTCGTAGCCACGCTTCTCGAGCTCGAGGGCTAGTTCAGGCCCACCGCTACGTACGATACGTCCCTTGTAGAGGACATGGACGTAGTCGGGGCGGATGTAGTCCAGTAGACGCTGGTAGTGCGTGATGACGATGGTCGAAGTCTCAGGGCTACGAAGCTCATTGACCCCCTTAGCGACGATACGCAGAGCATCGATATCCAGCCCACTATCCGTCTCGTCGAGGATCGCAAGCTTGGGCTCTAGCATCGCCATCTGGAAGATCTCATTGCGCTTCTTCTCACCACCGGAGAAGCCCTCGTTGACCGACCGGCTAGCGAGCTTGCTATCTAGCTCGACGAGCTCACGCTTCTGCTTCATCAGCTTGAGGAACTCTGCCGCAGGTAGTGGGTCGAGGCCTGTAGCCTTACGACGCTCGTTGAGCGCTGCACGCATGAAGTTGACCATGCTCACCCCTGGGATCTCCACAGGATACTGGAAGCTGAGGAAGAGTCCTAGATGAGCTCGCTCCTCTGGCTCGAGCTCGAGCAGATCCTGCCCTTCGAAGGTGACTGATCCTTCAGTGACTTCGAAGGTGGGATGACCAACGAGGACTGAGGAGAGGGTACTCTTCCCCGAGCCGTTAGGTCCCATGATGGCATGGATCTCCCCCTTGCCGACGGTGAGGTTGATCCCCTTTAGTATCTCTTTATCTCCAATGGATGCATGGAGGTTCTCTATCTTAAGCATATATCTATAGGATATGGGTAGTAATAAGGATGGTGTTGGGTGCTTGCCTAGAAGGACTAACCTACGGAGCCTTCCAGAGAGATGGAGAGAAGCTTCTGCGCTTCGACAGCGAACTCCATCGGGAGCTTATTCATGACTTCCTTAGCGTAGCCATTGACGATGAGGCCGACTGCCTCCTCGACTCCGATACCACGCTGCTGGCAGTAGAAGATCTGATCTTCGCTGATCTTGCTCGTGGTAGCTTCGTGCTCGACGATGGCGGTATCATTGTCTACATGGACATAGGGGAAGGTATGAGCGCCACAGCGATCAGAGAGCAGAAGGCTATCGCACTGCGAATGGTTGCGAGCGTTCTCTGCATTCGGACCAGCATAGACTAAGCCACGGTAGCTATTCTGGCTCTGCCCTGCGCTGATCCCCTTGGAGACGATACGACTACGGGTATTCTTCCCAAGGTGGATCATCTTCGTCCCCGTGTCAGCCTGCTGGAAGTGATTGGTCACCGCCACGGAGTAGAACTCTGCCACGGAGTCATCCCCCTCGAGTACACAGCTGGGGTACTTCCAGGTGATCGCCGAGCCGGTCTCTACCTGGGTCCAGGAGAGCTTAGCACGAGCGCCACGGCAGTGACCACGCTTGGTGACGAAGTTGTAGACACCGCCCTTACCCTCCTTATCACCAGGGTACCAGTTCTGCACGGTCGAATACTTCACCTCGGCATCCTGCTCGACGATGATCTCGACGATAGCGGCGTGAAGCTGGTTCTCGTCACGCTGGGGAGCGGTACACCCCTCCAGGTAGGAGACGTAAGCACCTTCGTCGGCGACGATGAGCGTACGCTCAAACTGCCCCGTGTTGATGGCGTTGATACGGAAGTACGTAGAGAGCTCCATCGGACAGCGTGTCCCCTTGGGGATGTAGACGAAGGAGCCATCGCTGAAGACGGCGGAGTTCAGTGCTGCGAAGTAATTATCCGTATAGGGTACGACGGCACCTAGGTACTTCTTGACTAGGTCGGGATACTCACGGACGGCTTCGCTGAATGAGCAGAAGATGATGCCCTTCTCGGCGAGTGTCTCACGGAAGGTCGTCTTGACGGAGACAGAGTCCATCACAGCATCTACAGCGATCCCACTGAGGATCTTCTGCTCCTCTAGGGGGATACCCAGCTTCTCGAAGGTACGCAGGAGCTCGGGATCTACCTCATCGAGGCTCTTCGGGCCCTGCTTCTTCTTAGGAGCAGCGTAGTAGATGATGTCTTGGTAATCGATAGGGGGGATCTTCAGCAGAGCCCAGTCGGGTTGCTCAAGCGTCTGCCAGTGACGGAAAGCCTCTAGACGGAACTGGAGGAGCCACTCAGGCTCTTCCTTCTTCGCCGAGATCAGGCGTACGGTCTCTTCGCTGAGCCCCTTGCCTATGATCTCGGTATCGATGTCCGTCGTGAAGCCATATTTATAATCGCTCGAGGTGACCTCGTCGATGATCTGATCGTTATCTTGCATGCAATAAAAAGTAATACTTATCTCTTCTTTGGGAATGAACAACCAATCCCCCTCGAAGGTTTCCGCCTTTAATCTTCAGCACGATTATCCAACAACCATTTCATCCAAGCTCTAGCAGTTTGAGCTCTACGAGCGACAGTACTATCACTTAAAGTTATACCCTCCTCCCTCATTATGTCACTCATCTCTGGGATTGAGATAAGCCCACCTCGCTCAATAGAGGTCTTCATAGCCAGCCTAAGGAACCGAGGACGAAGCATTTCTCTTGCAAGGGCTAGATTCCTCCCATGGATATCCTGTCCCATTATACGTCTGCCTTCTGCTGTTAACTGATAACGACCATCTCCTTTTTGAACCAACCCCAAAAAAATTGCTGCATTCATGTAGTAGTCAGACTGACGAAGCGTGAAATGCTGTTGCTCCGATATATCTACAGCCTCAAGCTCCTGGCCTCGCATCAATTCTTCCAGAATATTAATAACCCGTCCAAAATCATCTGCTTGGGGAATAATCCCTTCGGGGTGATAATCCTCATCGCTAATCTCAAGCTCTTCTATAATGCCCCGTATACTCTGCAGAGTAAGCTGAGGCGAATCTGTTCCGATGACGTATCGAGCTTCTTTCAGTAGCTCTATTGAGTTGTAGCAATTCGTATCCCTAAAGGCATACTCCCGGAAATGATAGATACCATTGGAGTAAGTTAAGAAGACAGAGCGTACAGGCTTACGCATCACTGCTTCCCATCGTCTAAATGGATAATACAACTGACGCACAAGGAAGTCATTTGCAAGATGATTCTTGGCCTCAATGAGGGTAATGCTACTCTCTCCCTCATACCCACCATCGATTTCGATCTGTGCATTATTTACACTGATGGGATGCCTCTTCCTTTCCCCCTCTACCTCGAAAGAGAAGGAGAAAGAGCTCATACGACCGCTTATCGTTGGATATAGGTACTCCTCTTCAAGAAAGCTGGATAGCATACCACTACTATAAGCACTATTGAGAGCAAGAGCCTCACTCATAATTTGAGTGTAGTCTATGCTTTCTAGAGGTAATACCGGAGTTATATGCCGAATAGGGGATGTAGATGGCACCTCAAATTTATGGAATAGCTTTATCGATCCAATGAGGTAAGTACCTCTGGTGTTTGGCAAAATGCCAAGGCCATTATCTTTGAATATACTTGGCAGTCGCTCCGAATCGTCAAACTTAGTCATTAGGCGAGGTTCCCGAAGAACCTTGATCTGCTCTGCTGAAATTTCAAACAATCTACCCTGCCGAACACAATCCAAAATAGCATACCTCCGGAAAAGCACTTCCCATGCCTCTCCATTCAGATCTCTCCTACTCATAATTACGGATAATTAGCTCCTCCACGGCACCTCGACTCGAGCCAACAGAGTTAACCGAACGAGTTGCCTGCACAGAAGTGATTATATAATCCTGATATAAATCCTTGATGAACTCAGCAGAGGAATTGGACTGCATGAAGTGAATACCTCTCTCTGTTAAGCTGTCACAAACATCCTTTAGGCGCCTCTGAGACTCTGCATTCCATCCTCCCTGCACATATCCAGTAAAACTGGAGGTCTCTGAGAGCGGATGATATGGAGGGTCTAGATATACAAAAGTTTTCTCCGGGAGCTCTCGCGACAAAAGGGACTCATAGTCAGAAGCCAGAATCTCAATATCGTTCTCTCGAAAGTATCTACTTAAAGCATAAACGCCCGCCTCATTTACAATATTCGGTTGCTTATAGTAGCCGAAAGGACTATTGAATTCACCAGCTCTATTCACCCTAAAGAGACCATTATAACAAGTCTTGTTGAGATAGATGATACGAGAAGCTCGCTCTATATCGCTCACATGCTCAAAAAGGGGATCGCGATCCAGAGATCGCACCTGATAGAAGTGCTCTGGTGTATTCACGTGCCTAGCAAGAGACTCGATCAACTCATCAGGGTGATCCCTTACCACTTCATAGACATTAATGAGCTCTGCATTCAGGTCGCTGATAATAGCCTTCTTGGGTTGAAGATGGAACAAGACGGCCCCTCCCCCAACAAACGGCTCACAATACAACCGTCTACCAAGATCCCGTGGGAGCAATTGCGATATTTCGCCAATCAATTGCCTTTTTCCACCTACCCACTTTAGAATCGGACTTACAAAAGGATTCTTCTTTGCCATGAGTTGATTCTTCTAGATTCTTAAGTTCGGGACACCCCCCCTTATCATCTTGCCAGTTGAGGATAAAAGCGACACTCCTACAGTCTACTAACTGAGAAACTGCATAGCCAGCACAGATTCCACAATACTTGGCTACCGCTACTTGGCGTAGCTGACGCTACGAGTCTCGCGGATGACGGTGATCTTGACCTGTCCGGGGTAGGTCATCTCGTCCTGGATACGCTTAGCGATCTCGGCCGAAAGGGTAGAGATACTGTTGTCATCGGTGTTCTCTGCCCCGACGATGACACGTAGCTCACGACCCGCTTGGATGGCGTAAGTCTTCACGACGCCTGGGTATGAGAGAGCGAGCTGCTCCAGATCATTGAGGCGCTTGATGTAGGCCTCTACGATCTCACGGCGAGCACCGGGACGAGCGCCACTGATAGCATCACAGACCTGGACAATAGGAGCAATGAGGCTCTCCATCTCGATCTCGTCGTGGTGAGCACCGACGGCATTGCAGATATTGGCTTTCTCCTTGTACTTCTCACAGAGCTTCATCCCAAGGAGGGCGTGTGGGAGCTCGGGCTCGTCGTCGGGCACCTTACCTATATCATGGAGAAGACCTGCACGCTTAGCATGCTTGGGATTAAGGCCTAGTTCGCTGGCCATGACGGCACAGAGGTTGGCTGTCTCACGGGAGTGCTGTAGGAGGTTCTGCCCGTAGGAGGAGCGATACTTCATCTTACCGATGAGGCGAATGAGCTCGGGGTGCATGCCATGGATCCCTAGGTCGATGACGGTACGCTTCCCCGTCTCGATGATCTCTTCCTCTATCTGCTTACGCACCTTAGACACGACTTCTTCGATGCGGGCGGGGTGGATACGACCATCCTGCACGAGCTGGTGAAGGGCTAGACGTGCTACCTCACGGCGCACGGGGTCGAAGCTAGAGAGGACGATGGCCTCGGGCGTATCATCGACGATGATCTCGATGCCAGTAGCAGCCTCCAGAGCGCGGATATTACGCCCCTCACGACCGATGATACGGCCCTTGATCTCATCACTCTCGATGTGGAAGACGGTGACGGAGTTTTCGATCGCCGTCTCAGTGGCGACACGCTGGATCGACTGGATGACGATCTTCTTGGCCTCCTTGTTGGCGGTCATCTTCGCCTCCTCGACGATCTCATTGATATAGCCCTGCGCCTGGTCCTTAGCCTCGGCACGAAGGCTCTCGATGAGGCGCTCACGAGCTTCGTCGGCCGACAGTTCGCCGAGAGCCTCGAGACGCTTCTGTTCGCTCTGACGGAGCAGTTCCAGCTCAGCCTTCTTCTCCTCGAATTCGGCCTTCTTCACCTCATACTCTTCCTTCTTGAGCTCAATGCCTTCGCTCTGCAGGGCGAGCTTCTCCTTGAGGACGTCGATCTCTTGGTTGCGCTTCTCCACGTCGGTCTGACGCTGGGAGAGCTCCTGTTCACGAGCTTTGAGGCGCCCTTCTATTTGCTTGAGTTTATTATTGCGCTGAGCTACCTGTTGCTCTAGGTCGCCCTTGAGCTGGAGGAACTTCTCTTTTACCTCGAGAAGCTTCTTCTGCTTGAGGACCTCGGCTTCGCGCTGCGCTTCGGCTAATATTGATCGGGTCTTCTGACCGAGTACACGTTCTGTCAGAAGCCACGAGAGAGCAGCGCCGAGCAGGAGCGCAGCGATGCACATGATGATGATGGTGATTGTTCCCATTCCTTGTCGATAATAAAAGTAGTGCTGGAGGAAGGGGACGCTGTGGCGATCAGGGCGAAGCGAGGGGAGCGTCAATGAGCTCGCGAGCCTGGCGGATCAGTTGCTCGAGTTGGCCGTTAAGCTCCTGGAGCTTGGGCGTCAACTCTCGGGTGTGCGCCTCGAGAGAGGCGTGCACCTGCTTGTAGCGGGTAGCGATATCGATAGCAGCCATCGCCAGATAGCCTTCGGTAGGCACCTCGGAGCGATTGGGATACTTCCGGCGGTAGATACGCAGCGTATCGGCAAGCTCTTCCCCAGCCTCTCGGTACAGGCGCTCGTCGGAGCGAGGCACACGGAGCGAGAGGCGGGCGTGCTCGACAGCGAGCGTGATGCGCTGCTGAGCCTCTAGGCTGGTATCGGGTTCCATATATCGGGAGCAGGGCTCATAGAGTCCCTAGCTATGCGGTCTCTTACTTGATCTCGGACTCAGACTCGTGTATCGTCTCCGGCTCAGTAGCGAGCTGGCTGATACAGCGATCCAACTGACTGATGATCCCATCGAGGAGCTTCCGAGCCTCCTGTCGGCGACCGTCCTCGGCACGAGGAGCGGTGAGGGCTGAGGCAAGGGCTACGGTAGCTTCGTGTCGTCGCACTGACTGAAGCTCTTCCTGCATCGCACGAAGGGCTTCGTCCCGCTGCAGGAGGAGCTCCTTGAGCTGAGCGATCTTCTCGTTCTGCTCTGCGACAATCCCAACGAGGCGTTGGATATTGACTTCTAGGCGCTGGAGCTCTGCGTCTTCTGCTTGGGTCATAGCGTCGTCATTCCTTTGTGCGCAAAGGTACGTTTTTTTACTGGGAGGAGGGCTAAAAGCGTCTAAACGAGCAGGATTATCTCCTCCCTCTCTGGGAGGAGACCACTCTCCTCCCTTCGGAGGTGGTCCTCCGAAGGGGTACAAAAACGATCCACGGTAGGTCGGTCGACCGACCCACGGTAGGTCGCAAGGCGACCTACAGTAGGTTTTTTCGACGACCTACCGTACATCCCTTTTGGGGTATCTCAGAGGGTACCCTTTCTATGGGTAGAGACCCCCACCCTTTTTTACCCCCATTTTCGGCTATCAAAGGAGCAAACTTCCTTAGGCAAAATCTTAGCACTCCCCTCCCCACAGCATCGAGGCGAAGGGGAAACAGCAAGCCCCGAGTCCACGGATGGACTCGAGGCTGTCACAAGTAGCGATATGGAGCGTATCTCCTCTCGGAGCTGGTGCTAGTCTTCGTGGCTGATGACGACCTTGCCCGAGGCGCCCCCTCGTGCCACAAGATCCAGAGCTTCATTGGTCTCAGCGAAGGGGAAGACACGGTCGACCGAAGGGCGTATCCCTCGCTCCTCGATGAGTCGGGCGATCTCAGAGAGCTGGCGACCATTGCTCCGCACGAAGAGGAAGTCATAGTGCGCCTGATACTTCCGAGCCTCCTTATTCAGCTTGCGTCCTACGAGGCTGAGGAGCCACTGCTTCCACAGAGGTAGGCCAAAGCGACGGGCGAACTTCCCATCGGGAATACCTCTGAGGGAGACGATATGCCCCCCAGGCTTCAGGAGCTTCATCTGGCGGGAGAGTTCGGCACCACCGAGGCTGTCGAGGACGTAGTCCACCTGAGGCAGATGCTCCAGATAGTCCTCGGTCTTGTAGTCGAGGTAGCGGTCAGCCCCCAGAGCTACGACACGGTCACGAGCAGCGCTATTGCCGTTGGTATAGACCGTGAGTCCACGGGACTTCGCCAAGGGGATAGCCATAGCTCCTAGACCTCCAGACCCGCCGGAGATGAAGATCGTCTCCCCTGCCTTAGCCCCCATCAGCTCTAAGGCTTGGGAAGCGGTGAGCGCTGTCAGCGGGATGCTCGCTGCCTCGGTGAAGGTCAGGCCTTCGGGCATCTTTGCCACAGCCTCGGCGGGTACAGCGACGTAGTCTGCGAAGGCACCGATCTGGTCGGTAGGTAGGCGAGAGAAGACCTTATCCTCCACGATAAAGTCCTGGACGGCACTACCCACCTCCACCACGACTCCCGAGCACTCATTGCCCAGCGTCTGGGGGAAGCTGTACGGCGTGATCATGCGCACATCGCCACGGGTGATCATATTGTCGAGCGGATTGACGCCAGAGGCTTTGACCTCGATGAGCAGCTCATGAGGCTGGAGCTTAGGGCGGGGGATCTCCACCTGCTGTACGTGGAGATTAGTCTTGTTGTGCTTGAATATCTGGAAGGCCTTCATTACTCTATTTTGTTTATTCTGTTTGTTCTACTTGCTGGCTTGCTGGCTGTCATTGGCTCTGTAGAAGGCTGTGGCCTGCTGGATAAAGCGATCGGGCTCCTGGAAGATCGCCCCATGACCTGCCCCCTCATAGATCGTCAGGGTAGCATGAGGGAGACGACGAGCCATATCGTAGCTTCCCGAGGTAGATACCATGCGGTCATGATCCCCATTGACGACCCAAACTCGCTGGGAGACTTCGGAGAGATCTTGAGGGGCGGACTTAGCCCAACCTACGACGGCACGGAGCTGTCTACGTAGGGTCTTCACCTTCGTAGGCTGGTCTGGGTCGACGAAGCCCTTAGTGCGGGCGATGAAGGCCTCTCCTCGGAGGCGTGCCTCCTTCGTCTGTGGGAAGAAAAGGTAGTAGCGTGCGTCACGTCCCGTCAGAGCACCACGGAGCATATCATAGTAGGTGATACGGGGGACTCGGGCGATACCAGCGTCACCAGCGGGGCCAGTACCAGCGAGGATCACGCTCGAGATGAGCTCGGGAGCGAGTCGTAGCATCGCCTGAGCTACGAAGCCTCCCAGCGAGAGTCCTAAGAGGTGCACACGTGTGTGACCCAAGCCTCGCACAAAGGTGATCGTCTCACGAGCCATCTGCTCGACCGACAGGGGAGCTTCGCCACCCGAGCAACCGATCCCCTGATAGTCGAAGGCGATCACAGGGAAGTGCTCGGCTAGAGCATCTAGGAGCATCGGGTCTGCTCCGTCCATACTAGCAGCGAGATGATTGAGGAAGAGGATGGGTGTCCCTTCACTAGTGCCTATACGGCGATAGGCTGTACGCATGCCCTCGACAGAGAGGGTCTGGATCTTGGCTTGAGTATAACTGACTTGCATCTTATTCTTCGTGTTTGATTTCGGATGCAAAGTTCATGAGTCCCAAGCAGATCCACCTGACAATTATTTGTCATTCGCCGAGGAGGCGCTTACGGATGAGGGTGAGGTTCTGCCTGCTTACCCCCAGATAGCTGGAGAGGTCAGAGACAGAGATACGGGGCATCAGCGCCCCAAAGGTTTGGACGAAGAGTCGGTAGCGCTCCTCCCCACTACGCATCAGTAGGCACTCGGTATGCTCTAGGAGTCTCGTGTACTCATGCTCCAGCAGGACACGCAGGAGTCGCTCCATCTCCCACCTTCGTAGGCTTAGCTGGTAGACATACTCGTAGGAGAAGGCGACGGCCACCGTAGGCTCTAGCGTCTGGAAGGCGAAGTGCGAAGGTCGGGGAGCCTCCAGCGAGGTGTAGTGCGTAGCGAACTCCCCCTCGGCGATGAAGTTCACCGTCACATCTCCCTCCACATCGGGATAGTAGGCCCGCACTAACCCCTCGATGATCAAGAAGGCTTCGTCGTGGATACGCCCCGCCTCGGCCAGATGCTCTCGCTTGTCCAGCCTCAGGATACGCCACCCCAAAGAGAGCTCTTCGACGAGCTCCGACGTGAGCCCAGGACAAAGCGCCTGCAGACGCTCTCTACAGTAGGCAAATACCTCTACATCCTTCATCTCTATATTTATGGTGATACCCCAGCTAGGTTCGCGCTCCAGGACTATAGCCTACCTGAGCTGGGATGATTTGTAAGGCAAAGGTACGCTTCTTCTCTAGTCAGGGGTGTTCAGGAGGGGCTGGGATGAAGAAGCCCACGAAGCCCCACTATAAATAGGGGACTACTCCCACCCCTTCGGAGGAGGTCCTCCGAAGGGGTACAAAAAACGATCCACGGTAGGTCGGTCGACCGAC
>NZ_KI259258.1:83403-86538 GCF_000467855.2 Porphyromonas sp. oral taxon 278 str. W7784 | reverse complement strand
TTCGACGACCTACCGTACATCCCTTTTGGGGTGTCTCAGAGGGTACCCTTTCTATGGATAGATCCCCCCACCCTTTTTCAGCCCTATTTCCCGTCGCCAAAAGAGCGAACTTCCTTGGGCGAAATCTCGGTGATCCCCTCAAGTAGGTATTGACGCTCCACGCAAAAAGCCGTAACATTGCAGTCAATACACCGAGCCCCGCATTCACCCCCAAAGTGTGCGCCGCCCATTCACTCAACTATAAATACAGAAAGACATGGAACAGGAAACCCTCCGACAGCCGTCCACCGACCGCTACCCTTCGGAATGCACCACCATCATCGTCGGCGGCAAGCATACCGCTGATGGCTCCATGATCGTCGCCCGTAGCGAAGACTGGAACGCTGTCCTAGCGAAGAACCTCGAGCTCTATCGAGACACCGACCACGGCCCCGAGCGCTTCGTCGCCCTCGACAGTCCTTTCCGCTGTGACCTACCCAAGGAAGCCCTCGGATACTCCGCCCTTGCCCCCTACCACCTACACGGACACTGGGGAAGTGCAGGCTTCAATACCGCAGGTGTCGGTATGAGTGCCACCGAAAGTATCTTCAGCAGTGACCGAGCCCTCCAGGCCGACCCCCTCGTACCCGAGGGTGTGGCGGAGAACTCCGTCTTCAACATCGTCCTGCCCTACATCCGCTCCGCCCGTGAGGGAGTAGAGCGCCTCGGTGCTCTGATCACCGAGCACGGTGTGGCCGAAGGCTTCGGTGTCGGCTTCGTCGACAGCCATGAGATCTGGTATCTGGAGACTGCCTCTGGGCACCGCTGGCTCGCCACACGTATGCCCGAAGATCAATACTTCGTCACCGGCAATCAGAGCCGCTTCCGCCAGTACGATCCACTGGACAAGGCGAACTATCTAGCCTCTGACGACCTGATCGAATTCGCTATCCAGCACGGCCTCTATGACCCAAGCCGTGGCGCCTTTGACTTCCACGAAGCTTATATCCGAGATGTGGCACTCGACACGACCTACAACTATCCTCGTGTCTGGGGCCTACAGGCTAAGCTCAGCCCATCCATCCCCAACGACGTCACTCGGAATACCTTCCCCGTCTTCGCCCAAGCCACCGAACCCATCTCCCTCGGCAAGCTACGCGAACTCTTCCGCTTCCACTATGACGGCACCGACCACGACCCCTACCTTCATCAGAATCCCCGTGAGGTCTATCGCCCCGTCTCCATCTTCCGCACCACGCAGACACATATCCTGCAGGTGCGCCCCGAGCTACCGCAGGCCATCGGCCGAGTGAACTATGTCGCCCTAGGGATGGCTGACCTCGGTGTCTTCCTCCCCCTCTATCAGGGTGTCCGCTCCTATCCCAAGGCGTACACGAAGGGCACTAACCACTCGTCGCACGACTCCGCCTACTGGAAGTTCCGCAAGGTGCAGGCCCTCGGCATGGTGAACTACAACCGCTATGCCCCGCTGATCAAGGAGACCTACGCTGCCTTCGAAGCCGAGGCCGACCAGCGTCAGCGTGAGATGGAAGAGCAGTATCTCGCCATCTACAAGACCCAGCCTCTACGGGCGCAAGACTTGCTTCAGGCCTTCTCTGACCAACTCCTTCGCTCCGCTCTCGACGTCACGGACGAACTGATCGAGACGCTCTTCACTCGCCTGACGGAAGACATCCAAGCCGAGTACGAGTTCCACGGCGCCTAGCCCTTCCTTCCCACAAAAACCAGAGAGCCGAGACCCTCACGATGTGAGAGTCTCGGCTCTGGTATTTTAGCACCTGGGCGGGACGGCTACCACAGCTCGTGCCAGTGGCGGAAGTGGCTGAGGAGATAGTGGGGGCCTCGCTCGATGAGGGTGAAGGGTACGCCTTGCTCCCGCCAATAGGCCTCTTGGCTCGGGGGCGGGATGACCCGATCATCGTCGCCGATAAAGGCATGAGACCAGAGACCTTGCGCCTGTGGCTTGGGCACGGGACGAGGGCGGTCACGCTCGATGGTGTAGGGACGAAGGAGTTCGTCATAGATGACATCCGTGGGGCGCTCCCGCACATCTTCGTAGAGGTGACGATAGGTCTTCCCTCCAAGCATGCGCCTGTCGAAGCGCACCCGATTCTCCTCGGTGATGCTCCCGAGTGTCGCCTGATAGACGGCTTCGGGGATACCGTAGACATCATCCATAGGGTAGCCCGTCCCAGCTACCGCCGTGCCCGAGATGAGGTGCTCTCTGAGGCGAGGATGCTCCGAGAAGAAGCGGTCGGCCGCCCACACACCCATCGACCACGCCACGAGACGAAGCTCCCTGTAGGGGTGGAAGTCAAAGTCAAGCTGATCATCCCGATAGTCCCAGAGGATGAGGAGATCATAGCCCTGCTCCTCCGCTAAATGCTCTACGGCCACGGGGCCAAGCGCCCAGCCATTGAAGTAGAGGATAAGACGGTGGGAAGGGGTGGAGGAAGAGCCTGGGATAAAGAGTTGCTTCATGACGGGTTAGGCTTCGCAGTCTTCGTCCTCGGGTTGCTCAAGGGCCAGCATCTCCGCATAGTCTTCCCAGTCGGGATCCTCCTGGCAGTGAATATCCAGAGGAATGGTAGGATAGGGCTCAAGGCAAGCATTCAGTCGCTCGCCGAAGGTGGGGAGGTGACGTGTGTAGAAGGTCCAATCCTTCTGCCCACCGCCGGTATAGTTGCCCGTGAGGATGGCGAGCTTGTCCCGCTCCATGATCCGTCGGAGCTTGGGCTCAATGTCTTCGATGAGACGGGCAGTCTCTTCGTCGGGCATCCCGTCGGCCTCGGCGGGATACGGCCAACTAATATCTACACGCACACGGAGCTTCCCGCTGGATCGGAAGCCTTCGATCCCCTTACGCACGGTCACGAAGACGAGTGCCCCCGCCTCGGTATGGCTCAGTGTCGTGAACCAGTCATCAGTCAGTATCATAGTTCTTCTCTTAGTGTCGATCTAGCCTAGTGGGTGAAGTGGTCTCTTAGAGGGCTCATCCCTAGGACTTTGCTCGCAAAGATACTGAGAAGCTAGGGAAGTCTCAGGGCGGGAGAAGCGAAGCCTCGAGAGCCGAGGCTCAGGAAGGGGCAAAATAAAACCTACTGTAGGTCGCCTCGACGACCTACGGTAGGTCGG
>NZ_KI259258.1:82002-83303 GCF_000467855.2 Porphyromonas sp. oral taxon 278 str. W7784 | reverse complement strand
TTTTTCGGCGACCTACCGTGGATCGTTTTTTGAGGGCTCAGAAGAGGCGTATCTACAGGGCTTGTAGCGCCCCTAATTTTAGCGCTGAGATTTTCGTCGGGGGAGAGCGAGGCCGCCCTTTAGGATCTCAGGGAGGATATTTGGATATTCTTCTTAGGATCTAAGGCTTAACCATCCAGACATTAGAAGAAAGGCGGTATATTTGCCCAGAACTCAATCAGCGACTGTGTAGTTCGATGAAGATATCATACTCCCATCAAATGGGTACGATACTTTAGGTCGATCCGACAAGATAAGAGCTGGGGAGTATAAACTAAATCGTCATCTGGATGAATTCGGAGGATATTCCATCCGTCTATCTATTTCCATGCATCGAGTTACAAAGCGAATCACCTATGCCACTGCTGTAGCAATTGCCCTCCTTGCGACGGTAGTCTGCCTCTGCCTTACGGGGTACATCCGAGTCTATGGTATCAGATCAGGCTATGCGTACCTCAGCCGTGAAGAGCGAGCAAGGATTGTCTTCTCACGGAATAAGCTCCGTGACCTCGACAGGACCCTCGATAGGGTACATCGGGAGAAGAAGATCCTCTGCGTCAATGGCGCCGAACTCCGAGCTACACTCGCCTCCAAGCCCAAGGCTTTGGTCTACCTCTTCACCGAAGGTTGCACCTCGAGTAATTGCCTTCCTCTGAGCACCATCGGGGCATATGCGCATAAGATCGGAGCAGAGCCCTATTATGTCGCCATTGACCTCATGCCTGGACTTCTGAGGCGCACCGAGCCTATCCTCAGCATCGACTACACGCACTACGGCACGAAGTGGCATGACAGCTTCTACGAAGCCTTCGTCAAGGATCTCACGGGGCGATCGACCAACGAGGAGCACTTCAGCTTAGTTCTCTTTGAGAGGGGGCGCATAGTCAGGACCTTCACCACGGAGGAGCTACTCCAGTAGTCATAGTTTATCGCCATCATAAGAGCGTGAAAAGAAGCTTACGCAAGGAGTTATCGCGGGGTGTCCCAATGGGGCACCCCGCGACGCATCTATAAATATGAAGCACGATCCTGCCACTACATAGAGCTACCCATGGGGAAGTCTCGGGGCGGGTGAAGCGAAGCCTCGGGAGGCAAGGCTCGGGGAGGGACAAAATGGAACCTACTGTAGGTCGCCTCGACGACCCACGGTAGGTCGGTCGATCGACCTACAGTAGGTTTTTCGGCGACCTACCGTGGGTCGTTTTTTGAGGCCTTAGAAGAGCCGTATCCACAGGGCTTGTAGCGCCCCTAATTTTAGCGCT
>NZ_KI259258.1:48721-81902 GCF_000467855.2 Porphyromonas sp. oral taxon 278 str. W7784 | reverse complement strand
GCCCCTAATTTTAGCGCTGAGATTTTCGTCGGAGGAGAGCGAGGCCGTCCTTTAGGATCTCAGGGCGGTGATTCGGAGATTTTTTAGAATCTGAGCGTTCACTATCAATATATTGTAAGAAAAGCGGTATATTTGCTCATAACTCAATCAGAGACTATGTATTTCGATGAACTAGATCTTGAGGACGAGGTGCTCGATGGCCTAGAGGCCATGAACTTCTTCGAGACCTCTCCCGTACAGGAAGCTACGATCCCTCTCCTCCTCGAAGGTCGTGACATGATCGCCTGCGCACAGACAGGCACTGGCAAGACCGCCGCTTACCTCCTCCCGATCATCAACCGCCTGAGCCGAGGCGAAGGTGACCCTAAGAAAGTCAACGCCGTCATCATGGCTCCTACCCGTGAGCTGGCTATCCAGATCGAACAGCAGGTAGAGGGCTTTGCCTACTTCCTCCCCGTCTCCTCCGTGGCTATCTACGGCGGTACCGACGGGATCGCCTGGGAGCAGCAGCGACGAGGTATGGCGCTGGGTGCCGAGATCGTCATCGCTACACCGGGGCGACTCCTTGCGCTGATGAACCTCCAGCAGGCAGACCTCTCCGGAGTCTCTTACTTCGTACTCGACGAGGCCGACCGTATGCTGGATATGGGCTTCCAGGAGGATATCCTTCAGATCCACAATGCCCTGCCGAAGGAGTGCCAGCGAGTGATGTTCTCCGCCACGATGCCCCCCAAGATCAAGAAGTTCGCCCGCACGATCCTCAGAGACCCCGCAGAGGTGGAGCTGGCCATCTCCCGCCCACCCGAGAGCATCGTCCAGTCGGCCTATGTCTGCTATGAGCGACAGAAGCTCCCCATCCTCACCCAGCTCTTCAAGGAGACCCCTCCCACCCGTACCATCATCTTCTCCAGCTCGAAGCTCAAGGTCAAGGAGCTCGCTGCCGTCCTCTCCCGTCTCGACATACGAGTCGAGCAGATGCACTCTGACTTGACTCAGGAGAAGCGTGAGGAAGTGATGCGTAGCTTCAAGGCGGGCAATGTCGACCTCCTCGTAGCTACCGACGTCGTAGCCCGAGGCATCGATATCGATAGCATCCGCATGGTCATCAACTACGATATCCCACATGACCCCGAGGACTACGTACACCGCATCGGTCGTACCGCCCGTGGGGGCAATGACGAGGGTCTGGCGATCACCTTCGTCAGTGAGAAGGAGCAACCCGGCTTTGGGCGCATAGAGGAGTTCCTCGAGAAGACCATATACAAGATCCCCGTCGACGCAGACTTCGGCCCGACACCCGCCTATGAGCCACACCGCCGTCCCGAGCGAGGTCGTGGAGGTCCTTCACGCCACGGTGGAGGCAAGGGCAAGGGCGGTGGTCGCTCCCGTGAGCACGCTCCTAAGGACACGCATCAGCAGTCGGGTCAGGAGCAACAGAAGCACCAGAGCCGTAACAAACGCCCAGGACGTGGCAAGCCCCGTCTACAGGGCTCAGCAGGCAAGAAGGAGCCTCAGCAGTAGTCCCCCACCACCACACCTCTAGCACCTATCCTCTATGACATCCAAACTACTCGACGACCTGAGCCAGGAGACCAAGAAGGGGCTGCACAAGCTCCGTGTCATCAATTACCTCCTCCAGCACAAGACGGCGACGATGACCGACATCGCCAAGGAGCTCTATGTCAGTGTGCCTACTGCCTCCAAGATCCTTCAAGAGCTACAAGACGGTGGTTGCATCCAGGAGCAAGGGAAGCTTGAGATCGGTGTCGGACGCTTCCCCCTACTCTTCGGGCTCGATCCTGAAGGGGGGTACTTCATCGGCGTAGATATCAAGCGCTCCTACATCCATATCGGCCTGATCAACCTGCAGAGCGAACTGATCTGTGCTGACTACGACATCCCGTTTAGCCTGGAGAATACCCCCGAGGCACTCGAAGCGATCTGCAAGGAGATCCGTGGCTTCATCACCCGTCATGGCATCCAGCCCAAAGAGATCCTCAACATCAACGTCAATCTACCTGGGCGTATCAATCCCGTCACAGGTCACAGCTACAGCCTATTCAACTTCTTCGGCGATCGCCCCCTGTCGGAGATCCTGAGCAGTAAGCTCGCTCTGAGGGTATCTATCGACAACGACACCCGAGGCATGGCGTTCGGCGAATTCACAGCCGGCTGTACTAAGGACAGCAACATCAGCTCCGCGCTCTATGTGAACATCAGTTGGGGGCTCGGGCTCGGCATCATCCTCGACAAGCAGATCTACTTCGGGAAGTCGGGCTTCTCTGGGGAATTTGGTCACATCTCGGCCTTCGACAATCAGATCCTCTGCCACTGTGGTAAGAAGGGCTGTCTCGAGACAGAAGTCAGCGGTCAGGCTATGTGCCGCAAGGTCCAGGAGCGCATACGTGCCGGTGAGAGCTCTATCCTCTCTTCGATCGTCAACTCAGGGCGGACACTGAAGATGGCCGACCTAGTCAGCGCCTGCGCTCAAGAGGATATGCTCTGCCTGCAGGTACTGAGCGAACTCGGCCGAGAGCTCGGTAAGCAGGTGGCGAACCTCGTCAATGTCTTCAACCCCGAACTCGTCATCATCGGGGGAAGTCTCGCCGATGATGGAGGCTACCTCACCCAGCAGATCGAGGCTTCGATCCGTATCTATTCGATGAGCGTCGTCACCCGAGACACGCAGATACGCACAGCGACCCTAGGCGACCGAGCAGGGCTCATCGGAGCGTGTATGCTCGCCCGCTCCCGTCGCTTCGCAGAGCCAGCTAAGTAGACGGATCACCTGCCCTCACCTTCGCTCGCTCGTCGCCCCTTCCCCTAGCTAGGAACGAGGGTGGTCAAGAGTAGCCTAGAGCACAAATAAACAAAGGAAGCCCCTTCGTAAGTCCTGGTACTTACGAAGGGGCTTTTTCATTCCTTCCTGAGGGGCAAAAAAACGACCTACGGTAGGTCGCTGAAAAAACCTACGGTAGGTCGTCGAGACGACCCACAGTGGGTCGCATCGACGACCTACTGTGGGTTTTATTTGGCTACTTCCATACCCTCGTCTCGAAGGGGATGATTCTACGGGGAAGAACCCCAAGGAAAAGCCCCCTTGAGAAGAGCGGTCTTTTTCCGCTCATTTCCGTCCTCGTCCTTACCCGAGAGGGAAGGTGATCAAGCGGGGAAAGGGAAGGAGGGAAACGGAGGCTAGCGCCGTGGGTGCGTGATCAGCTGCATGAATTCCTCGCGGGTCTTCGCCTCACGGAAGGCCCCGGTGAAGTCACTAGTGGTCGTGAAGGAATTCTGCTTCTCCACCCCACGCATCTGCATGCACATGTGCTGGGCTTCGATGACGACGATCACCCCAAGAGGATTGAGTGCCTCCTGGATGCAGTCCTTGATCTGCGTCGTCAGACGCTCCTGTACCTGCAGGCGACGAGCGAAGACATCGACGATACGGGGGAGCTTGGAGAGTCCCGTGATATACCCATTAGGGATATAGCCGACGTGTACCTTGCCGAAGAAGGGGAGGATATGGTGCTCACAGAGCGAATAGAAGTCAATGTCCTTGACGATGACCATCTGTCGGTATTCCTCGCGGAACATCGCCGAGCGGAGGATCTCCTTAGGGTCTTGTCGCATCCCCGACGTCAGGAACTCCATCGCCTTAGCTACACGCTCCGGAGTCTTGATGAGCCCTTCACGCTCAGGGTCTTCCCCTAAGAGCCGAAGGATCTCCTGATAGTGGTGACGTAGGGCCGTCTCCCTCGCTTCGTCCTCGGGAGTACGCAGGGAGAGGGTGGTGGGATCAGGGAGGCTATTCTTCTGGGGCATGGGGGGCAGTATAGTTGAGGATACGTACTTTCTCACGGACTACATAGGACTCACGTCCCCAGGCAGGCAGGACAGTCACCAGACGAGCACGTGCTTGGCGAGCCTCCTCCTGTGTGGCGAAGTTCCCCACCGTCAGACGCCAGAAGGGTGCACGGAAGGTAATGTAGCTACTGAGCGTCGGCGCTACCTGACGCACAGCCTCGGCACGGGCATAGGCTTCGCTCTTAGCATTAGGGAGATTGCTATTGAAGACCTGTACTCGGTAGCCGTAGAGGATGGAGTAGTTGCCATCTCGGCCTAGGACTCCCGGCGTGCGAGGTGCAGGTGCACTGCCGATGATACCACGAAGGTCCGGATCCTGTAGGATCGTCACAAAGCCTTCACCTGGATTGATCTGCTCAAGAGCCTCTAGTATATTGCGTGGGCGCATCTTCTCGGGTGAAGTCTGAGCAGATGCGACGTGGATAAGAGGGACGGCCAAGAGAAGGAGCATCAGTGACCGCAGATATCGTCTTGCCATAGCGTGCTGAAGGTAGCGGATGAGGATAGGAGGAGGGTAGGCTCGGGAGCCTATCGTAGAGAAGGGGCGAGAAGCAATAGCCCCCAGAGCAGGCTAGAGAAGTAGCCTCCTCGGGGGATATACTGTAGGGAAGGGATTAGTTGAAGGCTTCGATGATGGGGAGGAACTTGTCCACGGCGAGCGAAGCACCACCGATGAGACCACCATCGACGTCGGGCTGAGAGAAGAGCTCCTTAGCGTTGCCCCCGTTGCAGCTACCACCGTAGAGGATGGTGGTATTCTCAGCGATCTCAGCACCGTACTTCTTAGCGATGAGGCTACGGATGTGTGCGTGGATCTCCTGAGCCTGAGCCGATGTAGCGGTGAGGCCCGTACCGATAGCCCAGACAGGTTCGTAAGCGAGGATGACCTTCTTGAAGTCCTCTGCAGAGAGGCTGAAGACTGCCTCTTCGAGCTGAGCTTCTACTACTTCGAAGTGCTTCGAAGCTTCACGCTCTTCCTTGACTTCGCCGATGCAGAAGATAGGAGCAAGACCATTGTCCAGCGCCAGGCGTACCTTCTCGGTGAGGATAGCACCATCTTCGTGGTAGTAAGCACGACGCTCACTGTGTCCGAGGATGACGTAGCGAGCGCCCGTAGAGGCGACCATCGCTGCAGACACTTCGCCGGTATAGGCACCTTCGGCCTTGTTTGCACAGTTCTCAGCAGCGATAGCTACAGGGCTACCTTCTGCTTCCTTAGCGATGGACGCTAGGTGGATGAAGGGTGCGCCGATGATGACGTCACAGGAGAGGCTCTTGCCTGCGAGTGCTGCCTTGAGTTCGTTGATGAAGGAGATCCCCTCGGAGAGGGTCTTGTTCATCTTCCAGTTCCCAGCTACGATATTCTTTCTCATTGCTTAGTAATAGAGATTTATTGAGGTAAATGTAAACGTTTCTTCAGGTGAAGATGGATCGTCAGATGAAGCTTCCTAGCCCAGAAGCGGAGGAAGCCAAGGAGGAGAAGCCCAGCCCACGCCCACAAGAGGTAGGTACGTGTAGCGCTAGGCGAAGGAAGGGGAGCTTCGGTGTCTTGAAGGCCCTTGAGATAGTGGCTCACGTTCTCCACCGAAGGGAAGTCAGCGTAAGCACGCTTGTCGATGATCCGCCCGTCACGAAGGACGACGAGCCCCGGCTGTGAGCGGATGATGGTGCGGATAGGTGTGGCGTCGAGCTGGAGCATCGGATAGGAGGCTCCCGTCTGATAGCGCCATTCGGCGGTCTCCTCACTGGTGGAGGCACTGACCCCATAGAAGTGATACCCGAGAGCTAGGCTCTCTTGGTAGAGCTCGGCTACCTCGTCGATGACACTCTGACTAGCAGTGCGCCACGAGGGAGCAAGGAGCAAGAGTGTGATACCCTTCCCCTCAAGGAGCTCCTGAGCTACTGACTGCCCTGTGCTATCCAGCGGGGAGAAGTCATACTTCGGCAGGTAGTCTACGAGGCGTGTGTCCTGCTGTGCCTCGACGAAGGTCCAGCTGCTATCGGGGAGATTCGTGGCATCAAATGCCTTCGACTCACCGCCCTTCTTGTAGAGGTACTTCGTCGAACCAATAAGCGCCTTCTGGAGCTCTTCCTCCTCCTGAACTATAGCACGACGTAGGTCCGTACCTATACTATAGGGTCGGAAGTCTCGGTAGGGCAGGTGCCGGTAGTTATTCACCATGAAGTAGATGATCCCTACGACAGCAAGGATAGCAGGTACCCAGCGCTCACGTCGAGAGTACAGATGCCTCAGGGCACGAGCATCCCGGAGGACAAGGAAGGAGAGGGGTAGGAGGATGAGGTTTTTCAGGAAGGTCTCCAGTGGTGTCAGGCGTATAGCATCTCCGAAGCAACCGCAGTCCGAGACAGGATGTGCCAGCACAGAGTAGAGCGACACCGCCGTCATCACCAGCATGAAGAGTAGGGAGAGGCGGGCGCAAAGCTTACGGTAGACACCCATAAGCAGGAAAGCTCCGAGCAGGAACTCGGAGCCACAGAGGATGAAGGATATGACTAGAGTGAAGACCTCTCCCTTAGGTCCGTGCACATCGAGGATAGGGGTAAGGTACTGCCCGATCTTCAGTGCTGTGCCCACGGGATCTACAGCCTTGAGGAGTCCAGAGAGAACAAAGACAAGACCGACGATCACTCGGGCGACCTCTGCAAGGGTATGTCTTGGATGGATCACGCTTCAGTGCTATTGAGCTTAATCAGGCAGAAGAGGGCATAGTTCACCATATCCATATAGTTGGCTTCGATGCCCTCGGAGACGAAGGTCTCCCCTCGTAGGTCTTCGATCTGCTTCGTGCGGTGCACCTTCGAGAGGATGAGGTCAGTCATGGAGGTGACACGCATATTGCGCCAGACCTCCCCATAGTCGTGGTTCTTAGCAAGCATGAGCTGGAGCGTCTTCTCGGCGTAGCGGTCGTATTCACGAAGTGCTTCCTCGGGAGAGAGGTCAGGAGCAGAGACAGCGCCTCGCTCGAGCTGTATCATCCCTATGATGCCGTAATTGATGATCCCGACGAACTCGGGCTCTACCCCTTCGTCGACAGCTGCATAGCCATTGATCTGCAGGCTACGTATGCGCTCGGCCTTGATATAGATCTGATCGGTCAAGGACTCTGGGCGAAGGATACGCCATGCGGAGCCGTAGTCGTGGAGCTTCTTCTCGAAGAGCTCCCGACAGTGGCTGAGGATGGCACGACATTCTTGCTCCGTATTATGCTTGCTTAGTTCCATAGAGCTACAAAGTTAGTCTACTTCGTGCTATTTGTCCCCTTCGCAGGGTAGGAAGGGGGCTAAGACCTCCCTGCGAAGGCGACCTTACTCACCCGTGGCTCTACTCAACTACTTCGTCAAGGAGGGCGAAGGCGAGCACCTCGGTGATCTCATCGACGTAGTGGAAGGTCAGGCCCTCGAGGTAATGATCCTTGATCTCGAGTATGTCCTTCTCATTCTCACGGCAGAGGATGATGTCGGTGATCCCCGAGCGCTTAGCAGCGAGGATCTTCTCCTTGATCCCTCCGACAGGAAGGACCTTACCCCTCAGGGTGATCTCCCCTGTCATCGCCAGATGAGCACGCACCTTGCGTCGGGTGATGGCCGACACGAGGGAGGTGACCATCGTGATCCCTGCACTAGGCCCGTCCTTAGGGATAGCTCCTTCGGGTACATGGATATGGATCTCCTTATCCTTGAGTTGCTCCAGATCGATGCCTAGCTGGGGAGCATGGGCACGGATATAGCTGAGGGCGATCGTTGCCGACTCCTTCATCACATCACCGAGACTACCGGTGAGGATGAGCTTACCGTTCTGTCCTGGCTGAAGGCTACTCTCGATGAAGAGGATCTCTCCACCAACGCTGGTCCAAGCAAGACCCACGACGACACCTGGGTGCTCATTACCCTGGTACTTATCCCGTGAATAGATAGTCTTCCCTAGATACTCACGGACGAGCTCGGGGGTGATCTCTGCAGGGAGCTGCTCTTCGGCAGCGACAGCCCAAGCCAACTTACGCATGACGGCGGCGATCTTCTTCGTCAGGGAGCGGACACCACTCTCACGGGTGTACTCCTCGATGATCAGGTCAAGTGCACCAGGAGCGAAGTGGATATCCTCGAGCTTCAGCCCATGCTCCTTGGCTTCCTTGGGGACAAGGTGTTGCTCGGCGATCTTCAGCTTCTCTTCGGCGATATATCCCGTGACTTCGATGAGCTCCATACGGTCACGCAGGGCCTGAGGAATGGTAGAGATATTGTTTGCCGTAGCGATGAAGAGCACCTTCGACAGGTCATAGTCTATGTCGAGGTAATTGTCGTGGAAGGTCGTATTCTGCTCTGGATCGAGGACCTCAAGCAGGGCAGAGGCTGGGTCACCCTTGTAGTCACTCGAGAGCTTATCTATCTCGTCAAGGACGAAGACAGGATTAGAAGTACCAGCCTTCTGCAGGCTCTGGATGATACGTCCACTCATCGCACCGATGTAGGTACGACGATGGCCACGTATCTCTGCTTCGTCATGTACCCCTCCGAGGGAGATACGCACATATTGACGGCCGAGGCTCTCTGCTACGCTTCTCCCCAGTGAGGTCTTACCTACCCCTGGAGGGCCGTAGAGACAGAGGATGGGGGACTTCATGTCGCCCTTGAGCTTCAGCACAGCTAGATGCTCAAGGATACGCTCCTTGACTCGGTCGAGGCCGTAGTGCTCTCGGTCAAGGATCTCCTTAGCCCCCTTGAGGTCAAAGTTGTCCTGACTGTAGACGCCCCAGGGGAGATCTACGATGGTACGCAGGTACTGCATCTGTACCGAGAAGTCAGGGCTCTGGGGGTTGAGGCGCTCTGCCTTGCGGAGCTCCTTCTCGAAGGTCTCTGCTACGGCGTCACTCCAGAGCTTGTCTGCGCCCTTCTTGCGGAGCTCTTCGATCTCATCATCAGCACTAGCGCCCGTACCTAGCTCGTCCTGGATGGTACGCATCTGCTGCTGGAGGAAGTACTCACGCTGCTGCTGGTCCATCTCCTGCCGAGTACGTGAGAGGATCGACTCCTTGATGTCGCTCTCCTGTATATGGGCCTGAAGCTGGGCAAGCACCCGAAGACCACGGATGGAGAGATCCTCAGCCTCGAGCATCTCCTGACGGACCTCCGTAGAGACCTGCAGGAGTGAAGCGGATAGGTGGATGATATAGGCTCTATTCTTGACCGAACGGATGGTCTCAAGGAAGCCCGCAGGTGCACTGGGGGCGATCTTCTCGAGGAAGCCCAGCGTACGCTCATGGATCAAGTCTGTGAGGGCCTTAAACTCCTCTTCGGTCGACTCTCCTATAGAAGTATCGTCAAGGAGCTTGATCTTCCCCGACAGATAGGGATCTTCCTGTGTGAGGCTCCCTAGGGTGAAGCGCTGGCGACCTCTGAGGATGGCCGAGATCTCCCCTGAGGGCAGTTCGATGATCTGCGATACCTCTACGACGGTACCGACGGTATAGAGGTCTTCGAGCTTGGGGTCTTCGATGCCGGCATCCCGCTGGGTGACGACGCCGAAGTACTTATTATCCTTCTCTGCCTGACGGATGACCTGCATGGACTTCTTGCGACCCACGAGGATGGGTACCAGGGTACCAGGGAAGATCGACATGTTGCGCAGGGCGATCAAGGGAAGTTCGTCTACCTGCTCTTCGGCGGGAAGAGCAAAGCTATCTTCCTCACCATAGGTAGCGAGGACAGGGATAGCGAGTACGTGTTGCTGGTCCTCTGCTGTCATTTCGTCAGTTCTATATTTCTTTCTCATTATATCTAGTAAAGGGGACTAGGGCGACGGGGAGGTGAGCCTAGGAGGGCATGGCTCCACAGTAGCCGAGCCACGAGGATGACCCGACAGTAGCCTAATCCACTTGGTTGTAGCTGTTTATTTTCGCTCTCTCGTAGAGTCTACGAGGTGAAGACCCACAGACTCCACTCCCTGCAGTGGGAGTGAATCCAGGAGAGCGACCTCTAGGACAAAGAGTCCTGCATAGGGCACGTGCAAAGGCTGTGCCAAGGGAGCGACGAACTCATGATAGACCACCCCAGGGCGTCTCCACTGTCCGACGCCCGAGGCGAAGTTCATCTCTAGTGTATCTTGCCTCAGGATCATCTCGGAGCGACGTAGTGTCGATCGCAGGCGCACACGCCCTCGGTCCAGACGACTATCCATCCGTAGGATCACCTCGGCCGAGAGGCGAGTCGTCGTCTCGGGGAAGAGGACGTCGAAGGTCAAGGGCTTCGCTGGCTTCCAGCCGTCTCTTGGGACGGCTTCGAAGGCGAAGTACTCACCCCCCCCCTCTCGCTCGGTACAAGAGCCAAGGAGGAAGAGGCTCACGAGGGAGGCCAGGAGGAAGTATATCCTTAGTAAATACGTAGGCTGACGCATCATCAATTACTCAGGCTCACCCTGAGACTTCGTACGGGGCCTGCGGGGGCTTGGTGTACCCTCACCTGACTCCTGAGCCCTTGTGCGTGGCGAGCGGAACTGGCGCACCTGTGGGCGCTCCGACGCACCCTGTCCCTGGGGCTCTACCGAGCGCTGTGGGCGCTCCCGACGAGCGCCTCCCTCACGGCGGGGTGGGCGGGACTCTCCACGGCGAGCACCTCGGCGCTCACGGTCGAAGCGTGTCAGGCTGTTGTCTGCCAGAATATCGCTCGTACGACCTCCTCGGCGCTCTTCACCCTCCTGGGGCTCTAGCGTCCCAGGGCGCTCACCTCGGCGGTTCATCCCGATGACTTCGAAGGCTCGCTCGGCAGAGATCGTCACCAGACGAACGGGTGCCGAGCGTACGGTGCTGTAGGTCACCTGACGCTGGAAGTGATCGGTCTTGAAGTGGTAGTAGCTGTCCGAAGCGGTCTCTAGGACGACGTCCCGATCGGGCAGGCTGCGCTGTGCCTCGGCATAGGCGTTCACCTCGAAGTTCATACAGCACTTGATCTTACCACACTGGCCCGTCAGCTTCTGAGGGTTCATCGTGATATCCTGTACACGTGCCGCACCGGTACTCACTGAGGAGAAGGTGGTCATCCACGAGGAGCAGCAGAGCTGTCGACCGCACGGGCCTATACCTCCGATGCGTCCCGCCTCTTGGCGAGCACCGATCTGCTTCATCTCGATGCGCACATGGAAGGTATCGGCTAGCACACGGATCAGCTGACGGAAGTCGACACGACCATCAGCTATGTAGTAGAAGATGGCCTTATTCCCATCTCCCTGATACTCCACATCTCCGATCTTCATCTCTAGCCCGAGGGCCGAGGCGATCTGCCGAGCCTGGATCATCGTCGGCTCCTCACGGAGCTTAGCTTCTCTCCAAGCCTCTAGGTCGCTGGGGCGTGCTACACGGTAGACACGCATCAGCTCACCCTTCTCTGGTCGATAGCGATGATTCTTCATCGCCAGCTCAGCGAGCTTGCCGGTGAGGGTCACCTCGCCGATGTCGTGGCCTGTGGAGGACTCTACGGCGACGAGGTCCCCTTTAAAGAGTTCGATCTTTGCGCTATTGAGGTAGTAGCCTTTACGAGTATTTTTGAATTGCACCTCGACTAAGTCGGAGCCCTGCAGTGACTCGGGGATGTCGCTCAGCCAGTCGTAGGTACTCATCTGATTCCTATCACAGCCTTCGCATCCCCCAGGGGTCATCGCACAGCAACCGAGGTTAGCCGTCGTGGTCTTATAGTCCATTGGGGTGTATCGTCTCTTGGGGAGCTGTGCGCACGGGAGGCACCACAGCTCAAGGCACCACAGCTCATATATATGTATATCGGAGGTCGGGGAGGGCTAAGGCCTTCACTCGGCATCCTACGGGGAAGGGATCGTCAGTCGCCCTGTACCTCACCTCCCTGGGACGAAGCTCGCCGGGAGGCATCATTCAGGGAGCAATGACCGCTCCCGAGGCACATGGGGACTATGTATACGAATCCAAGCAAAGGTACGCATTTTCTCACCGCTGAGTCCCGAAGGCGTCGTCCCCACCCCTTCGGGCTCGTCCCAGCATGCTCAAAAAAGGAGAAGCTCAAGAGCTCCCAAAAGCCCGCTACAGCAGGCGCTCCACAAGGGCTTCTCGAGGGCCTCAAAGAACGACCTACGGTAGGTCGTCAAAAAAACCTACAGTAGGTTTCACTGCGACCCACGGTAGGTCGCATCGACGACCTACAACAGTAGGTCGCATCGACGACCTACCGTAGGTCGTTTTTGCACCCTCCCGAGGGAGGCCAAAAACAGGCTCCGATTCCCACCCCTGAAGTTTCGCCTGATTCAAGATTCTTTGTACCTTTGCCCCACACTTCTTTTACTCTGATTTACTCCTCACCATCCGACCAATGAACGAACCACAGCTCAAGCGGTATCGCCACCGAGATCTATCCCTCGTACTCGCCCTGATCTCCTTGGTTCTCTTCGTCGCCCTCCAGTTGGCCTGCCGAGCCTCCATACCCTACCAACGCTGGCTCTTCATGCTCTCCTTCTTCACCCCCTCCTTCATAGGCCTGACTCTCGGAGCTTACCTGGCTCAGCGCCACGGACTCAATAAGGCGATCATTGCTCTTGGCACGGCAGGGGTTGCTCTCTTTGGGATGCTCCTCATCGGGATGATCGACCTGCTCTTCTCGCCCCTGGGGTGAGCTTCGGCAGAGTATCTTCCCGCCTAAAGGCTGAGCTAGCCCAAGGGAAGGCAAGAGATCGGCACAAGCCATCCTCCATGAAGCCCCCTTAGCGTCCAGATTATTTGTAGCTTTGCTCTGTACTTCTCACGCACTGACTATCCTCAAGCCCTCCGCCCTATGCACGAAGCACAGCTCAAGCGATACCGCCATCGGGAGCTTATCCTGATGCTTACCCTAGTCTCCCTGGGGATCTTCGTCCTCATCCAGCTACTCAGCCAAGCCGTCCCTTCGTGCGAAGGCTTCCTCTTCTCCTTCTCTTTCTCCGCCCCCACCTTCGTCTATCTGACACTGGGGACATACTACGCCAAGCGCCGAGGTCTCGAGAGAGGGATCATCGCCGTAGGCACCGTCGTGCTGTCAGCCCTAGGGATGCTCCTTCTGGGACTGCTGTTCTTCGTCTCTCTGAGCTAAGGGTGCTAGATCCCTTCCCACCTCTACTCTTCATCCACCTCCTTCCCCACTCTCCTCACCCCGAGGAGGGAAGGCTCTCATATGCCCGAACGAAGCATATAGAGCCCATCCCCACGCAATCCGTCGTCAAGATGCGTGCGAAATGTGTAAATTTGTAGCTCGTGTGGGGCTAGCTCAGCCACAGAGCTCTCCCCCGAAGACAAGCAACAGAAATAACAATCATAGATACGTCACGAATCAAGCTATTATGGAGTTAGCTACCAAGTACAGCCCCGAGGCTGTGGAGAACAAATGGTATCAGTATTGGATGGAGCACAAGCTCTTCCATTCCACCCCGGACCACCGTCCCGCTTATACCATCGTCATCCCACCACCCAACGTCACGGGCGTGCTGCACATGGGGCACATGCTCAACAATAGTATCCAGGACATCCTCGTACGCCGTGCCCGTCAGCAGGGCTTCAACGCCTGCTGGGTGCCTGGTACCGACCATGCCTCCATCGCTACCGAAGCCAAGGTCGTCGGACGACTCGCTTCGCAAGGGATCCAGAAGCACGACCTCACCCGAGAAGCCTTCCTAGAGCACGCTTGGGACTGGACACGTGAGCACGGAGGTATCATCCTCGAGCAGCTCAAGCGCCTAGGTGCTTCGTGCGACTGGGATCGTACCGCCTTCACCATGGACGAGGAGCGTAGCCAGAGCGTCCTCGATGTCTTCGTCGACCTCTACCGCAAGGGGCTTATCTACCGAGGTGTCCGTGTCGTCAACTGGGACCCTAAGGCGCAGACCGCCCTCAGCGACGAGGAGGTCATCTATCAGGAGCAGCAGGGTAAGCTCTACTATCTGCGCTACTTCGTCGAGGGCGAAGCCGACAAGTATGTAGTCGTCGCTACGACTCGCCCCGAGACCATCATGGGGGACACCGCCGTCTGTATCAACCCCAATGACGAGCGCTACCACTTCCTCCGTGGCAAGAAGCTCATCGTGCCCCTCGTCGGGCGAGCAGTGCCCGTGATCGAAGACGAGTATGTAGATATCGAGTTCGGTACCGGCTGTCTGAAGGTCACCCCTGCACACGACATCAATGACTATGTCCTCGGAGAGAAGCACCAGCTCCAGACCATCGATATCTTCAACAACGACGGGTCGCTCAACGAGCACGGTGGCGCTTACGCCGGCATGGACCGCTTCGATGTACGTAAGAAGATCGAAACTGACCTCGAGGTCGCAGGCCTCATGGAGAAGGTCGAGGCCTACACCAATAAGGTCGGCCACTCCGAGCGTACCTTCGTACCCATCGAGCCCAAGCTGTCGATGCAGTGGTTCCTCAAGATGGAGGGCCTTGCTAAGCCTGCCCTCGATGCGGTGATGA
Organism: Porphyromonas sp. oral taxon 278 str. W7784; assembly: GCF_000467855.2. Classification (GTDB taxonomy): domain Bacteria; phylum Bacteroidota; class Bacteroidia; order Bacteroidales; family Porphyromonadaceae; genus Porphyromonas. The sequence continues at coordinate 67,563 of NZ_KI259258.1, read as the reverse complement.
ACGATGAGATCCGTCTGCACCCTACGAAGTTCAAGAACACCTATCGCCACTGGATGGAGAACATCAAGGACTGGTGTATCAGCCGTCAGCTCTGGTGGGGTCACCGCATCCCTGCGTACTACCTCCCCGATGGCTCCTTCGTAGTAGCATCGACCGAAGCAGAGGCACTTCGCCTAGCACAGGAGAAGGACGCTAGCCTCACGGCCAGCGACCTTCGTCAGGAGAGCGACTGCCTAGATACGTGGTTCTCTTCATGGCTGTGGCCCATCACGGTCTTCGCTCCTGCGCTGAGCAAGGGCAACGAGGAGCTCAACTATTACTACCCCACCTCTGATCTGGTCACCGGCCCAGATATCCTCTTCTTCTGGGTAGCACGTATGATCATGGCCGGCTATGAGTTCCAGGGGAAGAAGCCCTTCGAAAACGTCTACCTCACCGGTATCGTCCGAGACAACCAAGGGCGCAAGATGTCCAAGACCCTCGGTAACTCCCCAGACCCTCTTGACCTGATCGACAAGTACGGGGCTGATGGTGTCCGCATGGGACTCATCATGAGCGCTCCTGCGGGGAACGATATCCTCTTCGACGAATCCCTCTGTGAGCAGGGCCGTAACTTCTGTAACAAGATCTGGAATGCCTTCCGTCTCGTCAAGGGATGGACTGCCGACGTAGCCCAAGGAGAGCAGCCCGAGGCCTCACGCCTAGCTTCCTACTGGATGCGTCAGGTACTCAACAAGGCTGCAGGCGAACTGAATGACCTCTTCGCCAAGTATCGTATCAGCGAGGCTCTGACCCTCGTCTACAAGCTGATCCGTGATGACTTCTCGTCCTCTTACCTGGAGCTGATCAAGCCTGCCTACGGCACTCCTATCGATGCTACGACTTGTCAGGAAGCACTCGACTTCTTCGATGAGATCCTACGTATCCTGCACCCCTTCATGCCGTTCATCACCGAAGAGCTGTGGCAGAACCTCGCCGAGCGCTCCGAAGGCGAAAGTATCATGAATGCCCAGCAGCGCCCTGCCGCTCCAGCAGACGAAGCCTTCCTCCAGCGCTTCGCTTCCGCTCAGGAGATCATCACTACGGTACGTAGCCTTCGTACGAGCAAGAACCTCTCTCCCCGTGAAGCTCTTGTCCTCGAAGCTGCCCCCAGCTTCCCCACCGAACTAGATGAGGTGCTGGTGAAGATGGCTGGTCTCTCCATGATCGACCGTAGCGGTGTCCGTAGCGAGGGTGCCGTGAGCTTCGTCATCGGGACGGATGAATTCGCCGTGCCTATGGCTGCCTATATCGATGTCGAGGAAGAGCTGAAGAAGCTCCGTGCCGACCTCGAGTACCAGCAGAAGTTCCTCGCTGGTGTAGCGAAGAAGCTCAGCAACGAGAGCTTCGTCAGCAAGGCTCCCGAGGCCGTCATCGCCCTGGAGCGTAAGAAGCAGTCCGACGCCGAGAGTCGCATCGCCACACTAGAGCAGAGCATCCGCCAGCTGGAGGCCCAAGCTAAGTAGATGGAGGCCTTCGACAAAAGCAAGTACACCTCTCAGGATCACCCGCTCGCCATCAATATCGGGCGGGTGCTCCGAGAGAAGGCAGGGAAGAATCTTCCCCGCCCTGTCATCGCCCTGCTGGAGCGCATCATCCATCAGCGGGATATCAATGATGTGCTCTACCGGTATGGACACCTAGAGGGCAAGGACTTCCTCCGTGCTCTGGTAGGGGAGTTCCAGCTAGACATCGACTGGGTTCACCCCGAGCGTCTCCCTGAATCTGGGCGATGCCTCTTCGTGTCGAACCACCCACTCGGTGGACTTGATGGCATTAGTCTTGCCCACATGCTAGCAGAGCGCTACGGTGATGTACGCTATATCGTCTCCGACCTGCTCTACTACCTCAAGCCCCTCCAGCCTGTCTTCCTCCCCGTCAACAACCGACAGGGCACTCAGGCACGCCACCAGATAGAGATGCTCCAGCAGGCACTGCAGACCGACGTCCCTATCGGTAGCTTCCCTGCGGGCTCTTGCTCCCGTATCTTCGACGGGAAGCTCCAGGACCGACCTTGGCGCAAGACCTTCGTCTCCCAAGCCATCTCCTCAGAGCGAGACATCGTACCCCTCCACTTCGTCGGACGCAATAGCAGGCACTTCTACTGGGTATGGCACCTGAAGAACTTCCTGAGAATGAAGTTCGATCCCGGGCAAGCACTACTACCCGATGAGCTCTTCCGTGCCCGTGGTAGCCGCTACCGAGTCATCGTCGGTGAGCCCATCCCTTGGCAGAGCCTCCTCTCCGATGGGCGCACTCCCGACGACGAGGCGCAGCGCATACGTGCCATCAGCTACCAGCTACGAGAAGACTACGACAAGCACCACGGCTAGCATGTACACCTCTACGCTCATCCCCCCGCAGGACAAGGAACAGATCCGAGCCGAACTCACCCCAGATAAGCTCCTGCGCAAGACAAACAAAGGGGGCAACGAGATCTATGTCTTCCATGCCTCCGCCGCCCCTGTGACCATGCAGGAAGTAGGGCGCCTCCGTGAGGAAGCCTTCCGCTTCTACGGCGGGGGGACAGGCAAGGCGTGCGACACCGATGAGTTTGACCTCGCCGAGGAAGGCTACCGCCAGCTCATCGTCTGGGATCCCGTAGAGGGTGCTATCCTCGGTGGGTACCGCTTCATCTTCGGGGACGAGGTGCAGATAGACCAGGAGACGGGTAAGCCCCGACTGGCTACCTCGGAGATGTTCGACTTCAGTCCCACCTTCCTCCAGAAGTATCTCCCCTATACCATCGAACTCGGACGCTCCTTCGTCTCCCTGGCCTACCAGTCGACACGTATGGGAGCGAAGAGCCTCTTCGCCCTAGACAACCTCTGGGATGGTCTTGGTGCGCTCACCGTGCTGAACCCTCGGATGAGGTACTTCTATGGCAAGGTGACCATGTACAAGGACTATGATGAGCATGCACGCAACCTCATCCTCTACTTCCTCGACAAGCACTTCCCCGACCCCGAGGGACTAGTCACTCCGACAGAGCCATTACCCATAGAGGTAGACCCTGAGGAAGTCGCTCAGCTCTTCTGCCACGAAGACTTCCACACCGACTATAAGGCCCTGAACCAAGCTATACGAGCTCATGGCCTGAACATCCCTCCCCTTGTCAGCGCCTACATGGCACTCTCCCCCGAGATGCGGGTATTCGGTACGGCGATCAACTATGAGTTTGGGCTCGTCCAAGAGACCGGTATCCTCATCGCCATCGACGATATCATCCCCGACAAGCGTAGCCGTCACATCGAAACCTTCGATGCTGATGCAGCGCAGACCGAGCTACTATGGACGAACATCTCCAGACAGGTGCGCTTGGTGAAGAACTAGCCTGCCGCTATCTGGAGCGCAAGGGCTATCGTATCCTCGAGCGTAACTGGCACTTCGGTCACAAAGAGGTAGACATCATCGCCCAATGGGGCGAGACACTCATCATCGCCGAAGTGAAGACCCGAGGCGTGGGGAGCCATATCTCCGCTCGGGACTCCGTGGCTCTAGAGAAGCAAGAGCACCTGATCCGAGCAGCCAATGCCTACGTCCGTCAGCATGCCCTCGACCTAGAGGTACGCTACGACATCCTTGCACTCGACCTGAAGGAAGATGGGGGCTATACGATCGAGCATATTACCTCAGCCTTCTATCCACAGCTCCGCTCCTCGAGAAGATCTAGAGCCACGTCTCGCCGCTCTCATCGCTAGTATCTTCGCATGATCCAGCTATCCACTCCTATTCAGCTTCCTCCCTCACCTCCCCGTCTCGGCTATGGGATGGGTGGGCTCAGCATGGGCTCATGCTTTAGCGAGCACATCGGCACGTATCTTAGGGAAGGAGGGCTGTCCCTAGAGATCAATCCCTTCGGCATCCAGTACAATCCCCTCTCTATAGCTGAGGGTCTAAACCAGCTACTGAAGGGGAAGGACTTCGAGCGGGAAGATCTTTTCGAATACGGGGGGCTCTACCATTCGTTCCTCCATCATGGGAGCTTCTCTGCTGTAGCGCCTGAGGAAGCACTCCTAAGGATGAACGAGGCAAGACGCTCTGCCCTTGAGCTCCTACCCCACCTACGCTTCCTCCTCTTGACCTGGGGCACAGCCTATGTCTACCGCCTCGCCACAGAGGAGTATGGAGAAGGGATCGGTTCGGTGGTGAGCAACTGTCACAAGCTCCCCGAGCGCACCTTCTCTCGGGAGCGAACCTCCCTCGGCGAACTTCTCTCCGTCTGGTGCCCACTCGTCGAAGAGCTACGTGAGCGCTTCCCCGATCTCATCATAGTGCAGGCTGTAAGCCCTGTGCGCCACCTCCGAGATGGAGCCCATGGCAATGCCCTGAGCAAGGCGACACTCCTCCTCTTCGCCGAGGAGCTCTCCCGCCTCTACCCACAGCACTGCTTCTACTTCCCCTCCTACGAACTGGTACTCGACGAGCTACGGGACTACCGCTACTACGCCGATGACCTCGTCCATCCGAGCACACTCACCCAGCGCATCGTCCAAGAGCGCCTCTCCTCATGGCTCCTCGATGAAGAGGCTGAGCGAGGTCTCCCACTGGCCCATCGCCTCCGACGGGAGCTCTGCCATCGTCCCCTACACGAAGAGGGGAAGGCGCATACCCAGCGTCTCGAGGCACTCCGTGAGCGCATCCAAGCCTTCCGCACCCAATATCCCCTAGCACAGCTGTACGATTTACCTTCATGGATCGACTAGTCTCTCCCGCCTTCGCTCCGGAGGCTCTTGCTCATATCTTCTCCATCGAGCCCCTGCTGGGGCACAGCACTTCCATTAGCCACATCCTCACGGATAGCCGTTCGCTCATCCAGCCCGAGGCGACGCTCTTCTTCGCTATTCGTACCGAGTCAGGTGATGGTCATCAGTATATCGAGGCGCTGTACAGCGCTGGGGTAAGGAGCTTTGTCGTCGAGCGAATGACAGGGCAGGAGTCCACCCGATACCCAGGGGCGAACTGGTACGTCGTACCCTCGTCAATCACTGCATTACAGCAACTAGCTCGGGCGCATCGGGAGCGCTTCTCCCGTCTCGAAGTCCTAGGGATCACGGGGAGCAACGGTAAGACGATCGTCAAGGAACTCCTCTACCAGCTCCTCGCTACCCGCTATACGACGGTGCGCTCACCCCGTAGCTACAATTCGCAGATCGGCGTACCTCTCTCGGTGCTAAGCATCACGGAGGAGGACGAACTAGGACTCTTCGAAGCAGGTATCTCCCGCACGGGAGAGATGGCAGCCCTCGAGCCAGTGATCCAACCGAAGTACGGGGTCTTCACCTCGCTAGGCAGTGCTCATCAGGAAGGCTTCTCTAGCCTAGAAGAGAAGCTCGAAGAGAAGCTCCTCCTCTTCCGTCACTCTGAGACGCTCTTCTACAGCCTCGACGATGCGCTCGTTCGGGAAGCGATGCAGAGGCGCTTCCCCGAGCGCAAGCATATCACCTGGAGCCGTAGGGATCCCAAGGCTACGATATATATAGGCCAATGTACTACGAGGCTTGAGCAAAGCGAACTCTCCATCACCTATGCGGGGAAGAGCTACCAGCTGACGGTTCCTTTCGCCGACCAAGCCTATCTAGAGGATGTCTACTGCTGTCTCGCCGTCGTCTCCGCCCTTGCTCCCGAGCTACTCCTAGAGTCCTCCGCCTGGCGCTCCCTCACCAGCATCTCGATGCGTCTCGAGGTGAAGGACGGTCTCCAAGGCAATACCCTCATCGATGATGCCTACAGCTGTGACCTCCAGTCGCTCTCCATAGCGCTCGACTTCCTCCGTAGGCGCTCCTCCGCCACTTCCTCACGCCCCGTCCTCCTCCTCTCCGATATCGAAGGGAGCGGACGCAGGGATGCTGACCTCTATGCCGAAGTAGCCGAACTCCTCCGAGGCTATGGGATCGCTGAGATCTTTGCCATAGGGCCTCATCTCTCGGCCTCTCAGTCGCTCTTCGAAGGGATGCACATCCATTTCTTCGCCTCCACAGAGGAGCTCCTCGCCTCTTCCCTCCTCAGAGGCCTACACGACTCCTGTATCCTGATCAAGGGCGCACGTAGCTTCGCCCTCGACGAAGTCTACCGTAGACTCTCCTCACGAGAGCATCAGACCGTGCTCGACATCGACCTGAGTGCCGTCGTGCACAATCTCAACCTCTATCGCTCACTCCTACCGGCCCACCACCCGCTGATCTGCATGATCAAGGCGGACGGCTACGGCACAGGTGCCTTCGAGCTGGCACGTACCCTACAGGAGCATCGGGTCGAATATCTAGCGGTCGCCGTAGCTGATGAAGGGCGTGAACTACGAGACAGGGGTATCCGCACGCACATCATGATCATGAACCCCGAGCTGTCGGTGGCTGAGACCCTCTTCTCGCACCACCTCGAGCCCGAGGTCTACAGCTTCGAGCTCCTCGAAGGGCTTGCAGAGAGGGCTCGCGGGGCAGGACTCTCCGCCTTCCCCATCCACATCAAGGTCGATAGTGGGATGCACCGTCTGGGCTTTGCTCCCTCAGAGCTCAGCGCCGTAGGCTCGTACCTTAGGGAGCATCCTGAGCTCCGCGTCAGTTCGGTCTTCTCGCACCTAGCTTCCGCCGACGAACCCGAGCTACGAGCCTTCACCGAAGGGCAGGCCAAGGCCTTCCTCTCCGCTACAGAGCTCCTCAGCGAAGCCCTAGGCTACCAGCCCAAGCGCCACCTGCTCAACACCGCTGGGATCGAGCGTTTCCCCGAGTACGCCCTCGACATGGCTCGCCTGGGGATCGGCCTCTATGGTATCAGCCCGACGAACTACCCCGGCATCGAGCCCATCGCCCGCCTCTCCACCGTCATCCTACAGACCCGTGAGCTCCCTGCAGGCGAAGCTGTCGGCTACGGCTGTCGGGGACTGACGACCCGCCCCTCACGCATCGCCGTCATCCCGATCGGCTATGCAGACGGCTTCTCCCGTAGGCTTAGTCGGGGAGCTTACTCGGTGCTGGTGCACGGCCATCTCTGCCCTACGATCGGCAATGTCTGCATGGATGCCTGCATGATCGACATCACCGACGTCCCCGAAGCCCGCTCGGGTGATCCCGTCCTGATCTTCGGGGGCGAAGAGCGTCCGCTCACCGCTCTTGCCGAGGCCTGTGACACCATCCCCTACGAGATCCTCACAGGGCTCTCGGGGCGCATCCAGCGCCGCTATTGGCGGGAGTAATCCACGAGGGGGCTCGATGGGGTAGATCCGTCGGGATCGTACGTTTACCTCGGTGGAAGGTTCGATTTTCCCCTTTCCAGATTCCAATTTTAGCTCCTGGGAAGTTCCTCCGAAAAGTAGGGACTTCCCTTATTTTATACGACCTCTCGCCACCTTCGCCTTGCTCTGAGGGCCTCTAGAGGATCTTGGGGCGAACTCGCATTCTCGCTACTTTTGGATCGGTAAGTTAAACCTCTAATCTAAATCACTCCAATGAAGAAGATCATTGCACTGGCAGCCCTGGCTGCCCTCGTCCTCGGTACACCCGCGTGCAACAAGCAAGACACTCCTCGCAAACCCAACCCTGGTCAGAAGCCTACTCCTAAGCCCGATCCTAAGGCTATGGTACTCGAGGGTGCTTACTCGGTGAGCATGCCCACAGCTGATATCCAGGAGAAGAGCTTCACCTTCACCAAGACGGGCATGGTCACCTACAAGGTGATCCCTAAGGCTAAGCCCGCCGACGCCACCGAGTCCCTCGCCGACAAGCAGGACAAGGGGATGGCTCAGGCAGAGACCATCATGGGCAAGTACACCATCTCGGGCACCATGGTCACCTTCACCGAGATGAAGGATGACAAGGGCAAGGCGCTCACGAAGGAGAAGATGATGGAGTTCGCACGTGTCAGCTACGACAAGGCTAAGGACGAACTCACCCAGCAGATCTCCGACAAGATGAAGGTCGTCTACAAGAAGATGATGCCGAAGAAATAGTCTGCGTGTATCTGGGTCTCTATTCGGGGGCTACCGCTCTACTTCGTGTAGTAGGGCGGTAGCTCCTTTTTTATAGCTACCCCTCGTCGAGGGAGGAGCTCTGGAGCGAGGAAAGGGAGGGGGCTTCGACACCCCCATTTTGGGATCTACGGTAGGTCGCAAGAGCGACCCACTGTAGGTCGTCTCAGCGACCCACAGTAGGTTTTTTCGACGACCTACCGTAGGGTCCTTTTTGGTCTCTCTGAGGGCAGACTCCGACACCCTAGGTTTGCACTCAAGGAAAGGGTCGAAAAACGACGGGGGTATCGAACGCCAAGGAATAGCTATATTTGCGCTGAATAAATCCCTGTACGAAGTGATTCAGTCAGAGCGTAAGCATCGGCGTCTTGCGACCATCTTCCTCGGGCTCTTCTTGAGCCTCCTCTCGATGGTCAGCCTCCACGACCTCAGCCACCGAGCTGAAGTGGTGTCAGGGGGCGTGTGCACCGAAGCCGAGGGATATACGACCCAGTTGACCCAGGCCGACTGCTCCATCTGTCACTTCATCCATACGCCCTTCCTAGCTCTCGGTCTCGGCACGATGCTCTCGGCCCTCACCCTCGGCGTATGCGTACTACAGGTACGGACGCAGCGTAGTGAGCACCGCACGAGGTCGCTCATCCTACAGCTACGAGCTCCCCCTGCATCCTGTTGATCTTCCCCCAGACACATCTGTCGTAGGGCTTGCTGGGCCGTCATACGTCGCCACGTATGCGCTTGCCCGTGCCCTACCCCGCCTCCGATAGCTCAGCGATCAGCCCCCTTAGTACCCACCACCCGTGACGGGCGCTGGATCTATAGGCTTCGTGCGCTATCTGAGTGCTGTAGCTATACCTTCCCTTCCTTTTTCCTTTTCACTATGTGCTATCTACACCTCCACAGGTGGAGAAGGGCGGGCTTCCTCATGAGCCTACTCTGCCTCCTCATCCTTGGGAGCGCTGACCTTATGGCCCAGAGTCATAGCGTCCGCATCCAGGTCCTCGATGAGCATACGGGCGACCCACTGGTCGCAGCCGTTGCCCACATCGGGAAGAAGACCATGCAGACCGACGCCAAGGGACAGCTCATCCTCACCCTCGACGCCGAAGAGACTGATGGGCTCCACGTCCACCTCCTCGGCTATCACGAAGGCTTCATCCCCCTCAAGCAACTACGAGCTACCACAGAGCTCTATACCCTCTACCTGCACCCCGAGGAGCGAAGCCTCTCCTCGGTCACCGTCGTCGGCTCTCGTAGTACCCGTCTCGTCAATAGCGTCTCTACCAAAGTCTCCTCCATACAGCTGGAGCGCAACCTCGGACGAAGCCTCGCTTCGCTCCTGACCGACATCAGTGGCGTGACGAGCCTACAGACGGGGACGACCACGGCCAAGCCCGTCATCCACGGCATGTACGGCACACGTGTCCTGCTGGTCAATAATGGGGTGCGCCTCTCAGGTCAGCAGTGGGGCGACGATCATGCTCCTGAGGTCGACGCCGAGAGCAATGGTAGTATCCAGGTCATCAAGGGCGCAGAAGCCGTACGCTATGGTGCTGAGGCCATCGCTGGGGCTATCGTCATGGACCAGCTCCCTCTGCCCTACGGCGAAGAGGGTCTCCGTGGTGCTGTAGCTGGCGCTTATGCCTCCAATGGGCATCGTCTGAGCTCCTCCGTCCGACTCGAAGGCACGCTCCCTGGCTACTCCCCCCTAGCCTACCGCCTGCAGACCTCCTACACCAATGCTGGGGATAGATCCTCCGCCCATTACCTCCTGATGAATACGGGCGTTCGTGAGCTGAACAATGCGCTCACCCTTGGCTGGAGGAAGGATCGTCTGACCCTCGAAGGACTCTTCAGTCGCTATCAGAATAAGACTGGGCTTCTCCCCTCAGGTCACCTACGTAGCCGTGAGGGGATGGCCGAACTTCTAGAGCGAGGCAAGCCAGACCTCTTCCGTCCTTTCTCCCGAGAGATAGGCAGTCCCTACCATAGCGTCGTCCACTACCTCACCCGACTCAAAGGGACGTGGCACGATGAGCGTCTCGGTCTCTTCTCCCTACAGGGCTCCCTACAGCAAGACCGCCGAGAGGAGTACGCCATCCGTAGGAATAGTGCCTACTCCGCCGTGCCTACCCTCTCCCTCTCGCTGAGCTCTCTCCAGCTGGACGCCTCGTGGCGCAAGCACTACCACCACTGGGATAGCGAGGTCGGTCTACACGGCGAATACCTCGACAACTACAGCAACGCAGGTACGGGCTTCACCCCACCGATCCCCAATTACACCCAGCTCTCTTGGGGAGGCTATGCCCTACAGCGCTACCAAGCTGAACGCTTCGGTCTGGAGGCGGGGCTTCGTCTGGATCGGATGACGATGAGCGTAGCGGGCTACGACATCGCAGGGGAGTACTTCTCGGGAGACCATGCATTCACCAACCTCACCTACACCCTCGGCGGACACCTGCATCTCTGGCGAGGAGGTAAGGTGACGAGCAATGTCGGGCTTGCTTTCCGTGCCCCACACGTGCAGGAGCTCTACAGTCTCGGTAGCCAGCATGGTTCGGCGATCTTCGTCTACGGCGACCGCACCCTCCGCTCGGAGCGTGGCTATAAGTGGGTCACTTCACTCTCGCACCACACCGACCGCTGGGATATGACCCTCGACGGATATCTGCAGTGGATGGACGGCTATATCTACGAAGAGCCCTCGAATGAATATGCCCAGACACTCGCTGGGGAATACCCCATCTTCCGCTACCGACAGCGGGATGCTTTCTTCCGAGGCTTCGACCTAGATACCCGCTACTATGTACTGCCCCAGCACCTCTATGCCCGCCTCAAGGGCTCTATGGTCTGGGCCGAAGAGCGGAAGACAGGTCGCTACTTCCCTTACATCCCTGCCCTGCGTCTGACGGAGGAAGTAGGACTGCGCCTGGACCTCCCGAAGTACTGGGAGAGTGAACTCTCTGTGAGCCATCTTTTCGTCGACCGACAGCACCGCTTCGACAGGAGCACCGACCTCACGGATAGCCCCGCTCCCTACCATCTCTTCGGGCTCGAGGCAAGCCTCACCAAGCCCCTTCGTGGCCGTCAGTCCCTACGCCTTACGCTCAGTGTAGACAACCTCTTCAATACCGAGTACAAGGAGTACACTAACCGTGCTCGCTACTATGCCCACGACGCAGGTCGAGACATTCGACTAGCGCTCCGCTGGCACTTCTAACTCCCTTCTCCTAAGAAGACTTCCACCCTTAATTCCCTCATAAGACAATGAACCGATTCCCTCTAGGTCTCCGCTTCGGAGCACTCGCCTTCAGCCTCATGGCTATCCTCGCCAGCTGCGGTAAGACCACCCCAAAGCCACCTACTGACGAACGAAAGAACAAGGGGCATGACCAGCCCACCATCGCCCAGCTCACCCTCACCCAGGGTACGCTCAAGGCAGGCAAGACCTTCACTGCCCTGATGAGCCCCGATGATGTCGAGCTTGACCGCGTGCATCAGACCATCGAGCTTGACCAGAGCAGTGGTCAGATCAAGTACACCGAGGGCCCTGGCTACGTACGTCGCTTCTCGGTCGAGAGCACGACCAAGGTACCTAACCGAGTCTACCTCCTCACGATCAACTACAAGACCGCTACGGGCGAAGCTATGGATGCCCAGCTTGTCTCCGATGAGCAGATCAACCGTCATCAGCACTTCTTCAAGCAGATCATCGGCTATTCGGACGACGGGAGAAATACTCCCCTCTTTGCCCGGTTCAAGGAAGCGCTGAGCTATGACTATGCCTACTGCGACCGCATCCCTCGCAAGCAAAGTGATGGGTCGGAGTATCTGGACGCTAACCCTGTCGGGCTATCGGGCTTCCTGCAGTTCGTCAAGCCCGTGACCCGTGCTGAGACGAAGGAAGTGACGATGCTCATCACGCTGGGGCACTTCTTCAATACAAAGTTCACCTCTACGGGTTCGAAGGCTGTCCGCCCCTTCTTCTCCACCGTCCTGCCTGGTGCAGATGCTGATATCAACATGACCATTCACTTCGACGTAGCTACTAACTAATCCCCCGATTTCACCCATTATGAAACTATCCTTCATCAAGACCCTCTCCTTCGGTCTCCTCGCTACCTTAGCGCTCGGTCTCTCGGCCTGCACGAGCGACGACGAACCCACACCTCGCCCCACTCCCAACCCTGGCGGAGGCACGGTCTCCCCCGCTGGTGAGATCGCTCGTGTCACGCTCACCCTAAGCATGGGCCACCTACACGGACGCAAGGACTTCCACTTCGTCCCCTCTTCGGGGAAGTATGACTTCCGCAACATCTACGACACACAGGAGTTCACCTTCGTCAAGAAGGGTGAGACATGGACCCTCGCTGAGGGCGCTCCATATGCAGACTTCATCGCCTTCCAGCTCTTCGCATGGGATCCCAAGGTCTACTCGTCCATCGCCCCTGACTACGGCGCTATCATCCGCCTCTACGACGCTAAGGGCAAGCTCCTCAACGACGAGTACACCTCCGAGGCGCTCCGCTCACAGTATCAGTTCTTCTCCTACCCGACGGAGGCCAAGGACTTCGACGGCAAGCCCATCGCAGTCAATGCAGCTGACCCCACGAGCCTCCTGCGCTATGTCTACTGCGACACCAATGTATGGAACAAGTCAGCCTCCAAGAGCCCTGAAGACAAGGATGGGAAGAAGCTCTACACCTTCCTCCCCGACACGGAGCCCATCGGCATCAAGGGGTACTATCAGTTCCCCGAGACAGGTCGCTTCCTCCTGAACATCGAGCTCTGGCACAGCCCTAAGGGCAAGCTCGAGGGCGGGAAGCCTTCGCCCTTCTTCGCTCCCAACGCTACGGTGAAGTCCGGCAAGCGCCTCCTTCACCTCACCCTCCCTGTGAACATCGGGGCTCAGAAGCGCTTCATGGACGAAGTCATCGAAGGGATCCAGAACGACTACAGCCGTCGTGTCCGTGAGGCCAAGGACGAGGATAAGGAGAAGGTCAAATACCAAGCCATCCCCCTCGACAAGCTCACTTCGCCTAATGGCTTCTTCACCGACGAAGAGATGCGCACCTTCGCCCAGCGCATGATGAAGCTCCTCGGCACGACCGACTGGGAGCGTCTGGCCATGGACTTCCATCGCTACTATACCTCGGGAGGCAACGAGCAGAGCAACGAAGGCTACTTCTAGCCTGCCCCTTCCAAGGCTAATCTAAGACAAGGCTGTGCTTCCCGCTTCGGCGAGGAGCACAGCCTTCTTCTTGCGCCTCTTCGTCTACTGCCTCGAGGGGGTGAAAAAGGGATCTACGGTAGGTCGTCTTGACGACCCACGGTAGGTCGTCTCAGGCGACCTAGTAGGTTTTTTCGGCGACCTACCGTGGGTCGCAAAAAGGGATATAAAAGAGGGGACATTCTACCCTAGGGAAAGGGGGCAAAAATACTTGCCCTAACCTACCAGGTCTGAAACGTATACGTTTCGTGCCCAAGACGTATACGTTTCACGCTCGAAACGTATACGTTTTGCTCGCAAGACCTATACGTTGCGGGCAGGAAGGGTATACGCTGGCTCGAAGGAGCACCTTACTGCGGGGTGGACGGAAGGAACTTGCTTGCTTCGATAAGCATTCTTCCCGTACCTTTGCAGACAAGAAAACGTGCTCCGTGAGCCCTATGAACAAACGACCTGCCTTGCTCCTCATCCTCCTCTCGCTGGGGATCATCCTGACCTTCATCCTCGACATCATGTGGGGAAGTGTCTCCATCCCCGCCCGTGAGGTCATCGATACCCTCCTTGGGGGTGGTGGCGAACATACGAGTAGCTACGTCATCCTTCACTTCCGCCTGCCCAAGGCCTTGACCTCGCTCGTGGCGGGGGCAGGCATCGCTATCGCTGGCCTTCAGATGCAGACACTCTTCCGCAATCCCCTTGCGGATACCTCGATCCTCGGGATCAATAGCGGGGCGGGCGTCGGCGTGGCGATCTACACCATGGCCTACACGCTCATCCCGGGCCTCGCCTCTACGGGAATGGTCAATAGCTGGGGGATCATCCTCTCGGCTTGTATCGGGGCGATGGCCGTCCTCTTGCTGATCTCCGCCGTAGCCAGTCGCCTGCAGGACATCATCTCTGTGCTGATCGTCGGGGTGATGGTCGGCTTCCTCGCCAGTAGCGTCATCTCCATACTTCAGTACTTCAGTTCGGAGGAGACCCTCAAGACCTACCTCCTCTGGTCCTTCGGCAGTGTCTCTACGACGACCTGGCGACAGCTCTCGCTCATGCTCCCCATCGTCGGCGTGGGGCTCTTCCTCTCCCTCCTCATGCCGAAGCAGATGAATGCGCTGAACCTCGGGGAGAACTATGCCCGCTCCGTGGGAACGAACATTCGCCTCGTGCGTCGCTCGCTCATCCTCATCACCAGCCTCATCACAGGGTGCATCACCGCCTTCACGGGCCCTATTGCCTTCCTCGGGATGGCCGTACCGCACTTCGTCCGCCTGCTCTTCCGCACGGCCGATCATCGCATACTCATCCCTGCGACGATGCTCTCAGGTTCGCTCCTCTTGCTCGTATGCGATATCCTTACCCAAGCCCCAGGGCATCAGTTCGTCCTACCGATCAATGCCATCACGTCGCTACTAGGTGCACCCGTCGTCATCCTCGTAGTCCTCGGGGCAAGCCACAAGAACCAGATCTTCCGCTAAGATGAACCTTCCCTCTACGATCCAGCTACACGATCTCTCCACGGGCTACCGCTCCCGCCGTGAGGAGAAGGTCATCTCTCAGCACCTTGAGCTAGCTATCGCCCCTGGCGAAGTGGTTATGCTCATGGGACCCAATGGGAGCGGTAAGTCGACACTCATGCACACCATGGCAGGGCTTCTCCCTCCGCTGTCGGGCGAAGTCATCATCTCGGGTAAGCCTCTGTCAAGCCTCAAGATGAAGGAGCTGGCACGACTACTCAGCCTCGTACTCACGGAGCGCATCCCTGCGGGCAACATGTCCATCTCAGACATAGTCGCCGTCGGGCGCTACCCGTATACGGGCTTCCGTGGTAGCCTCCGCCCCGAAGACAAGGCAGTCATCCATGAGGCACTCAGAGCCTGTCACCTCGACGGCATGCAGGAGCGCCTCTATTCGACCCTCAGTGATGGGGAGAAGCAACGGGTGATGATCGCCCGTGCCCTAGCCCAAGAGACTCCGCTCATCCTCCTTGATGAGCCGACGGCGCACCTTGACCTGCCCTCTCGGCTCGAAGTCACGACGATGCTCCGCACGCTTGCCCGTAGTCTGGGGAAAAGCATACTGATCTCCACACATGAGCTTGACCTTGCTCTGGGGTGGGCAGACACCATCTGGCTCATGGATCGGGAAGGGAAGGTCACTGCCTCTGCCCCAGAAGACTTGATCCTCGACGGACATATCGAGCGTGTCTTCGGTGCACCGACCCTCAGCTACGACCGAGAGCGTGGGGAATTCTCCATACGACAGAGCGGAGAGAAGAAGATCTGCCTTCGGGGCGAAGGCCTTCGCTACATCTGGACGAGCCGTGCCCTACAACGCCTCGGCTACGAAGTCTGCCCCAGCACGGGAGCTTACCCCGAGGTGGAGCTCTCGGACGAAGGCTGGGTGCTTCTCCTCCCTTCGGGATCAAGGTCGGTCTACCCTTCGATCACAGCCCTCCTTCAAGCTCTGCCTTAGAAAAGCGCCCTTTCCCACCAAAGACATCATTAAATAACTACTCCCCCACGACTCAGCGCTGAGTCGTGGGGGAGTAGGCGTTTCTAGGGGGAGAAGGGAGGGCTAATGCTTCTTACGCTTCTTCACGAGGCGCCGTACATAGTCGAAGGTCAGCATCAGACCCGTCAGCGAAGTGACGAGGCCGATCAGCATGCAGACCCACATCACCACCGTCCAGGCTCCAGGGGTATTGACGAGGAAGGTGAACTGTAGGCGGTGGAACTTCATGAACATCCAAGCATCAATCCGCTCATTGTCGGCGTACATGCGGAAGGTACCCGTCTTCGGATCGACGTAGTACGTATGATGATCCTTCGTATCTATAGCTACTCGCCAGACGGGAAGAGGGCGCTTCCCAGCTCGATGGATATAGTAGGTGTCGTACTTGGTCAGGTAGTCCGTCACGTAGTGGTGCTGTGGACCGAAGACCGAACGTAGCTCACCGATGATCTCCGTACTATCGAGGCTCAGGAGCTTAGGCTCGGCACTACGGGCATCGTAGTAATGGGCGTCCTTCCCACCTTCGGCTCGTAGGATGGGGATATCCCCCAGCGAAGTGAAGGAGAGGGAGCGTAGCTCGGGTTCGCCGAGACGTAGGGTAGTGAGGTCGGTCTTATACTGGCTGAGCGCAAGGGGCTTTCCCTCTAGGCGATCGACGGGATAGTCGTTGGTCTCCGTACGAGGATAGTGCACCACCGAGAGCAAGCCCGTCAGCACCCAAGCGATGATGAGCACCCCACCGACTGTACCGAAGAAATGGTGCCACTGATAGCGCTTGCGAGGGAAGGGGGAGAAGAGCTTCTTCGCCTTCTTCTTGGCACGAGTACGGTAGTGGACGATCCCAAGGTAGAAGCCTGTCAAAGCCATGAACGTACCAAACGCCCCGATGACAATGATGACCCAGCGCCAGAGCTCTGACTGCGAACGGATATAAGTGAAGTAGATCCAGTGAGGGATAGCACCTACCCATGCCCAGAGACGCTCACTGCGGGTCGACTCCTGAAGTACCTCTCCTGTCACGCTAGATACATAGACTTCGTGCCCTGTGCCTCCACTGAGGTGTAGGCGGTAGAAGGGTAGATCATCCCGAAGGCGAGAGAAGGGGGTCCACTGATCGAGGTCATCGAGGGTATCGATGCGCTCGATACGCTGACCCCAGCGTCCGGCTATGCTCTCTAGATAAGAGCGATCCAGCACAAGAGCGTGGAGGCTGTCACCGTCGAATGCGAGTTCACGGCGCTCTCCCTCCTCGGGGCTAAGCACGAGGCGAGCCCGTGGATCGGCATAGGTACCTCCGGAGAGCTCTAGCCCTTCGAGGGGAAGGGTATCTAGCGCCTGAGAGGAGAGGACTCTGCGGAGGCTATCGGTCGAAGGGAGCACTTCGGGCAGGCGAGCGCTATGCTTGAGTTCCTCGTCAGGCGAGTACTTAGGATACTTGTGATAGATGAGGACGAGGCCCGAGATGAACCAAGCGACGAAGAAGATACTCAGCACCGCTCCGAGGAAGCGATGCGTCTTGGTCATGAAGCTTTTGATCGTCATAGTTGTAGGTCGAAGGAGGGGAGGGATCGAGGGAACTACCCCTAGGATAGTAATAGGAGAAGCCCCTGAATCCTGGAGCCACGGAGGGCATAGAAGGATTCAGGGGCTTCTAGTGATCTGAAGGTCGAGGCAGGCTTAGCCGTTGACCTTAGCCATGTGAGCTACGAGGTCGAGGACCTTGTTGGAGTAGCCGATTTCGTTGTCGTACCAGCTGACGAGCTTGACGAACTTGTCGGTCAGAGCGATACCAGCCTTAGCGTCGAAGATAGACGTGCGGGTGTCGCCGAGGAAGTCGCTAGATACGACATCTTCGTCGGTGTAGCCGAGGATACCCTTGAGTTCACCTTCGGAAGCCTTCTTGATAGCTTCGCAGATCTCAGCGTAGCTAGCGGGCTTAGCGAGGTTGACGGTGAGGTCAACGACAGAGACATCGAGGGTAGGGACACGGAAGCTCATACCGGTGAGCTTGCCATTGAGTTCGGGGATGACCTTACCTACAGCCTTAGCAGCACCCGTAGAAGAAGGGATGATGTTGCCAGCAGCAGCACGGCCACCACGCCAGTCCTTGACAGAAGGACCGTCGACGGTCTTCTGGGTAGCGGTGGTAGCGTGTACGGTGGTCATGAGACCGTCGGTGATACCGAAGTTGTCGTGAAGCACCTTAGCAAGAGGAGCAAGGCAGTTGGTGGTGCAAGAAGCGTTGGATACGAACTGCGTACCCTTGACGTACTTGTCGGTGTTGACACCGCATACGAACATAGGGGTGTCGTCCTTAGAAGGAGCAGACATCACGACGTACTTAGCACCAGCGTCGATGTGACCCTGAGCCTTGTCCTTAGAGAGGAAGAGACCGGTAGATTCGACGACGTATTCAGCGCCGATTTCGCTCCACTTGAGGTCTGCTGGGTTACGCTCAGCCGTGACACGGATAGTCTTACCGTTGACGACGAGGTTACCGTCCTTGACTTCTACCGTACCGTCGAAGCGGCCGTGCATCGTGTCGTACTTGAGCATGTAAGCCATGTACTCTGCATCGAGGAGGTCATTGATACCTACGATCTCGATATCGCTACGCTTCTGGGCAGCACGGAAGACAAAACGGCCGATACGTCCGAAGCCGTTGATACCTACTTTAATCATCTTATTATTTCGTTTCGTTAAACTGATTTTCCTTTATCTGGTGGGTGCCGAGGAGTTCCCTTGGATGGAGGATTGTCCTCAACGCTACAAAATTACAGAAATTTATCCACACGAGCGACGCACTTTTGTAAATTCTTTCAGAAGCCCGTCTTTCCACCCTATTTTACCTCCGCTACCTACCCTCCTGATGGACCTCGAGGGAGGGCTCCAAGGAGGGCTTCTGAGCCCGAGGAAAATTCACCAAAAAACCGCTCTTTTTTCGCCTCTCGATCGGCGAACTTCCGACCCCTCGCAAAGTCGCTTATGATCAGGCTTTGCGAAGGGTCACGAGGGGCATCCACCGACGAGGCCGAAAAAAACCTACTGTAGGTCGCCTTACCGACCCACAGTAGGTCGTCGATGCGACCTACAGTAGGTTTT
>NZ_KI259258.1:0-48621 GCF_000467855.2 Porphyromonas sp. oral taxon 278 str. W7784 | reverse complement strand
TAGGTTTTTTCGACGACCTACCGTAGGTCGTCTCGGAGGGTATAGCTCAGGCATTTCGTGTAACTTTGCATCGTCGTAGCAGAAGGCCCTACCTCCCTTCGCCAGCTACGGTTCATTCACCCTCGCCCTAGATAATTGGGCTACAAACAAAAGACCGCTTTGAATTACATCTTCAACTTGGACATGAAGGTCCGTGACTACGAATGCGACCTTCAGGGCGTAGTGAACAACGCCAACTACCAGCACTACATGGAGCACACACGACACGAATTCCTCGAGAGCCTCGGCGCCAACTTCGGCCAGATGCACGAGGACGGCCTCGATGCCTTCGTCACCAAGGTCACCATCTCCTACAAGAAGAGCCTACGCAGTGGCGACAGCTTCCGCTCGGCTCTTCGCTGCTCGATGCGAGCACCTAAGCTAATCTTCCATCAGGACATCCTTCACCTGGACGGCACGCTAGCTGCCCGTGGCGAAGTCGAGTGTGTCGTCGTCGACCACGGTCGCCTCACCCGTGGGGAGTTCTTCGCCGAGCTCCTCAAGGACGTCCTCTCCCCCGAAGGGAAGTAATCTCCTCCTCACTCCTCCATCCCCTAGATACTATGGCAAAGAAAATCGCTGAGACCCCTCTGATGAAGCAGTACCTGGAGCTCAAGGGTAAGCACCCCGATGCGATCCTACTCTTCCGGGTCGGTGACTTCTACGAGACCTTTAGTGATGATGCCATCGCTGCGGCCGAGATCCTGGGGATCACCCTTACCCGTCGAGCCAATGGTTCGGCGATGCACGTCGAGCTGGCAGGCTTCCCCCACCATGCGCTGGATAGCTATCTGCCCAAGCTCGTACGTGCCGGGCGTCGTGTAGCTATCTGCGATCAGCTCGAAGACCCCAAGCTCACGAAGAAGCTCGTCAAGCGGGGCATCACCGAGCTCGTCACCCCTGGTGTCGTGCTCGGAGACAATGTGCTCAGGAGCAAGGAGAATAACTACCTAGCCGCCCTCTACCTCCCTTCGGGGGAAGAGGGGCCAGGGAGCATCGCCTTCCTTGACATCTCCACGGGCGAATTCGTCGTCTCTGAGGGAAGCCCCGAGCATCTAGAGAAGCTCCTGAGCTCCTACCAGCCGAAGGAGGTCCTCGTCGAGCGAAGCACTCGGAGCCTACTCGACCGTCTCTTCTCCTACCGAGGCTTCGTCTTCGAGGTCGAGGACTGGAGCTTCGCCGTGGAGAATAACCGCCGTAAGCTCACCACCCACTTCGGCCTGCAGAACCTCAAAGGGCTAGGCCTCGAGCAACGCCCTGCTTCCATCGCCGTCGCAGGGGCTATCCTTAACTATCTAGAGCTGACAAGCCACACCGAACTGGGGCACATCACCACGCTCCGCAGTATCGACCGGCTGAGCTACATGCGTCTGGACAGCTTCACCCTCCGAAGCCTTGAGATCCTAGCTCCGATGAATCGGGAGGAAGGGAAAAGCCTCCTCGACATCATCGACTGCACGGAGACCGCCATGGGTGGACGACTCCTGAGACACTGGCTGTCCTTCCCGCTGATCGACCTCGGCGAGATCCACCGACGTCAGCGTATCGTCGGCGACCTCGTGCGAGGGCACGAGCTCCGTCGCACCTTCACCGAACTCCTCCTAGGCATCGGAGACCTCGAGCGCCTAGCATCGAAGGCGGCCGTCGGACGCATCTCTCCTCGTGAAGTGCGCCAGCTAGCCGTCTCCCTCCGACAGATCAATCAGCTGGGAGCCCTTGCCTCCAGCTCCGACTCCGCCGACCTAGCCCAGATAGCCACCCGACTAGCCCCTACCGAAGAGCTCATTAGTGACATCGAGCATACTCTGACCGAAGAGCCCCCTTCAGCCCTTGGCCGTGGTGCTACCATTGCCCCAGGCATCAGCCCCGAGCTTGACGAACTGCGCCAGCTCTCCACCCACGGCAAGGACTACCTCCTTCAGCTCCAGCGACGGGAGAGCGAGCGTACCGGCATCTCTTCGCTCAAGGTCGCCTTCAATAATGTCTTCGGCTACTATGTAGAGGTTCGCTCCACGCACAAGGACAAGGTGCCCGAGGACTGGACCCGTAAGCAGACCCTGGTCAATGCAGAGCGCTACATCTTCCCCGAACTGAAGGAATACGAGGAGAAGATCCTAGGTGCCGAGGAGCGCATCGCTAGCCTCGAGAGCCGACTCTACGCTGAGCTCCTCGTGCGACTATCCCGCTTCATCCGTGCCCTCCAGCAGAACGCTCGCCTCATCGCCGAGGTAGACTGCCTCACCGCCCTCTCAGAGGTCGCCGTACGAGACCGCTATGCTTGCCCTGTGGTCGACGACGGACTCATCATCGACATACGATCAGGGCGACACCCCGTGATCGAGCAACAGCTCCCCTTCGGACAGACCTATGTGCCAAATGATGTACACCTCGACGAAGACGAGACGCAGATCATGGTCATCACCGGGCCTAATATGAGTGGTAAGTCCGCCCTCCTACGCCAGACGGCACTGATCGTCCTCCTAGCACAGATTGGCTCCTTCGTACCGGCAGAAGCCGCTCACCTAGGGCTCACCGACGGGATCTTCACCCGTGTGGGAGCTTCGGACAATATCTCACGGGGCGAGTCGACCTTCATGGTCGAGATGCAGGAGGCCTCCAGTATCCTCAATGCCCTCACACCACGCTCCCTCGTCCTCTTCGACGAGCTGGGCCGTGGGACGAGCACCTATGACGGGATCTCCATCGCCTGGGCGATCATCGAGTACCTCCACGACAATCCCCACGGAAGACCTAAGACGCTCTTCGCCACGCACTACCACGAGCTCAATGACCTCGAAGCACGCCTTCCCCGAGTGAAGAACTACAACGTCTCCGCCCGAGAGATCGAAGGGAAAATGCTCTTCCTACGCAAGCTCGTCCGTGGGGGGAGCGAACATAGCTTCGGGATTCAGGTAGCACGCCTCGGGGGGATGCCACAGAGCATCACCACCCGAGCCTCCGAGATCCTTGCTCAGCTCGAGTCGGCTCATATCCACGAGGTCACAGGGCTAGGCGCGGAGGTGCAGGTCAGCCGTGCCCCCAGCCCTGACACGCTACCTACCGAGCAGATCTCTACGGGCGTACAGATGAGCTTCTTCCAGCTCGATGACCCTGTACTCTCCGATATCCGTGAGCGCCTCCTCTCGGTGCAGATCGACAGCCTCACCCCACTAGAGGCACTCAATAAGCTCAGTGAGATCCAGCACCTGCTTAAGACTCCTTAGGCAGGCGACTACCCTCAGGAGTAAGAGTCTTCTGTAGACCTCAGCTTGGGATACTAATCGGTAGGAAGAGCACCATCGATTTATTCACTTTTTCGGCTAACATTAGGTCGTTTTCTAGCAGTTTCTTAACCTACAGCTCTGCAAAGAGACGTGAGATAGATACCCTCTATCACGATCTTCGGGGTGGAGACAATAGATTTCGACAGAGATTACATATCTTTGCTAAAACTCTAGAAGGAGTGTATGGAAGAAGTTCGTGTAGACAAATGGCTCTGGGCCGTCCGCATATTCAAGACCCGCTCGATCGCAACAGACGCTTGCAAGAAAGGGCGTGTCAGTATCGCAGGGACGAGTGTCAAGCCATCTCGACTCGTACAGCGTGGGGAAGTCATCTCCGTCCGTAAGCCTCCGATAGAGTATTCCTTCCGTGTACTTGATCTCTTGGGACATCGGGTAGGCGCTAAGCTCGTGCCCCAGTATATGGAGAATGTCACACCGGCCTCTCAGTACGAGATCCTAGAGCTCCAGCGTATCTCTGGCTTCGTCGACCGAGCGAAAGGCTTAGGGCGACCCACCAAGAAGGACCGCCGAGACCTGGATCAGTTCGCAGACGATCTACCCGAGGATCTAGACCTCTTCGACTGGGAGGAGGACTGGGACTAACGCCCAGAGACACAGCGGAGGAAAGCTCAGCAACGACAAACAACAAATCACAACCATAGGATGAGAATCAAAGACCAAATCTCTCTACGTAAGATTGCCGATGAGTATATCATGATCGTGGGCTCTGGTGATAGCTTAGACTATACACAGGCCGTGAGCCTCAACGATAGTGCAGCTTATCTCATCGAGAGTGTACGAGGGAAGGACTTCACCCTAGAGGACTGGGTAGAGCTCCTGACCGACCGCTATGAAGTAAGTGGGGAGCAGGCTCGTGCCGACGTTGAGCTCCTGATACAGATGCTCAAGGAGGCAGAGATCATCGATTGAGCACCACAGCGACACTCACCCATGATGAGGAGCTCTTCCTGGAGCTCCTGAGCTGTGCTCTACACAGCGAGCTTCCTAGACCTGAACTCTTCGCAGGCCTAGAGGAGCGGTCGTGGCGTAGGATACATCGCCTAGCCACCTCCCATGCTGTACCCGCCTTCGTCGGGGACCGAATCCTTACGCTCCCTAAGGGCTCGCTGCCCAATCGCAACCTGTGTCTGACGATCTTCTCCGAGATCGAGCTGACACGACGAGCTAATATCTACCTCACCGGCGCCCTAGGCAAGCTCTCCAAGCTCTACGAAGATGCAGGCCTACCCTTCATCCTACTCAAGGGGCTAAGCCTCAGTCAGTATTACCCCGATCCATCCCTGCGCTCGGGGGGAGACCTAGATGTGCTCTTCACCTCTGGTGACCACTACGAGAAGGCCAATCATCTGCTGACTGAGCAGGGCTTCCATCTACACGACGACTCAGAGGTACGCTATGGGCATACGGCCTTCTCCTACGGCCGTACGGTCATCGAGAATCATGCCCGAGCCGTCTTCTTCGACCATAAGCGACACAATAGAGCCTTCGACAAGCTCGTCCGTGAGGCTACAGAGTCAGGGAGCCTCATCCCCCTACCCCTCGGAGACTACACCGTAGACACGCTCCCCCACGAGCTCAATGTCGTCTATGTCTTCATCCACCTCTTCTTCCATTGGCTACACTGGGGCGTAGGCTTTCGTCAGTACAGCGACTGGCTCCTCCTGATGACCCAGCTGAAGGGACAGCTCGATCAGGACAAGATCCTCTCCTATGCCCGTGAGCTGGATATCCTCTATCCGATGCAGCTCTTCGCCCAAGCTGCGATCCGTCACCTCCGTGTCTCCCCAAGCATCTTCCCCTTCCCTCTGCTGGAGCAGGAAGACCCCAATACAGACCAGGTGATGCTAGACGTCCTCTATAGTGGCAACTTCGGCTTCGCACAGCGCCCAGGCAAGTCGCAGAACGTATGGGTCACGAACTGGCGTAAGCTCGTCTTCAAAGCACGCCGATCTCGCCGACTCTACTCCATCACCCCTGTCCATGCTTCCCGCATCATCTGGGGATCGGTACTCGGGCATCTTCTACTCCTAGTACGTCGTAGGAGATGATCGACCTAGTACGCTTCATCCTAAGAGGACACAAGTGGGGGATCATCCTGATCATCCTCTTCGGTCTTGGTACCGTCGCTACTAACCTTGTCTTCATCTGGCTCTCTAAGTGTGTCATCGACATCGCTGCACATCAGAGAGCAGGTTCCATACACACCTTCTCGGCCGCCCTGGTCATCACCCTCGGTCTACAAGTACTCTTCCGGATCATCTCGGTGCGTCTGACGAACTACACCGGCGCCAAGATGAACAATGCTGTACAATCAAAGGTCTTCGCCCATCTCCTCTATACACGCTGGTCTAACCTCGGGCAGATGCACAGCGGGGATATGGTGGTGCGTATGCTCAAGGATACAGATGGGCTAGTCACCTTCTTCATCTCTTCACTCCCGACAGCGATCCTAGCAGCAGCACAGCTCTTAGGGGCACTCTGTCTCCTCTACTACTTCAATCCTACTCTTGCCCTCATCCTGGGGGTGGGGATGCCACTACTAGCGATCTTCAGCAAGGTCTACTACAAGCGCATGCGTCACTATACCGATGAGATGAAGCAGGCGGAGAGTGAGATCACAGCACAGATCCAAGAGACACTACTCAACCAGACGGTCATCCGTACCTTCGAGCGCCAAGCTACCTCGATCGACCACCTACTGATGCGTCAGGGGAAGTACCTCCGTGCTGTGAAGCGCCAGACCCTCGTATCGGTCTTCGCTAACCTCCTCATGCAGGGGGCCTTCTCCAGCGGATATATCGTCGCCTTCCTCTGGAGTGCTCGAGGCCTGTATGGTGGTACGATCACCTTCGGGCTGATGACATCGTTCCTCCAGCTCGTAGCACGCATACAGTCTCCTCTGACTACCCTCATCGGTATCCTTCCCACCCTTATATCATCGAAGTCCTCTCTGGACCGTCTGGTGAATCTCCTTGAGTTCAAGACCGAGCAGACGGGGCGCAGTGTACAGCTGACCGGTCCTGTGCATCTCGAGGTCAAGGATATGAGCTTCCGCTACGCCGAGGACGAAGATTGGGTCTACCAGCACTTCTCCCTAGAAGCCTCTTCAGGAGAGATGATCGCTCTGATGGGGCGCACCGGTGCAGGTAAGACGACACTACTACGTCTACTCCTGGGGCTCGTACCCCCGACAGAAGGGACGATCAGCCTCACTTCGGCGACGGGCATCTACCCTGTGAACGAGATCACTCGAGGGAACTTCGTCTACGTTCCTCAGGGCGGATCGCTCTTCAGCGGGACTATACGAGACAATCTCCTCATCGGGGACGAGGAGGCCACTGATGCCGACCTCAAGCGAGTACTACACCTAGCGGTAGCAGACTTTGTCTTTGATCTACCCAAGGGACTAGATACGGTCATCGGGGAGCGAGGTCTAGGGCTCTCCGAAGGGCAAGCACAGCGTATCGCCATCGCTCGTGCCCTACTGCGTCCAGGGAAGATCCTCCTGCTGGACGAAGCGACCTCTGCCCTAGACCAAGATACCGAAGCCCAATTCCTCGGATACCTACGAGCCCACGCATCCGATAGGCTCGTCATATTCATCACGCACCATCCCGACGTAGCGGCCCAATGTGACCGCACGCTTCACCTCTAGCGAACCTACAGGGGGCTCTCCCTATTTCTCTCTATAGAGAGGGACTTCACCCGTCTCGCTATCACCCATCTTATGGCAGAAGAACTAGAAAACGAATACCTCCGTATCGAGGAGGATATAGTAGCGGCACTACGCACCGTCTACGACCCTGAGATCCCCGTCAACGTCTACGATCTCGGGCTCATCTACTGCGTGGAACTGACGGATGAGATGTTCGTCACGATCACGATGACACTCACCGCCCCTAACTGCCCCGCCGCAGACTTCATCCTCGAGGATGTGCGTATGAAGGTCGAGGACGTCCCTGGGGTCAGTGGGGTAGAGATCCAGCTGACCTTCGAGCCCGAGTGGAATAAGGACATGATGAGCGAAGAAGCCATGCTGGAGCTCGGCTTCCTGTAAGACTATGGACGGACGGACTAAGGTCTACTTCACGAGCGATGCACATCTGGGGTCGGGCTATCATGCTGACCCTCGGGCGGTAGAGTGCCGTCTGGTGCGCTGGCTTCAGAGCATCGAGGGGGATGCTCGTGCGGTGTACTTCCTCGGGGATATGTTCGACTACTGGTTTGAGTACCGCACGGTCGTCCCTAGGGGTCATGTACGCTTCCTCGGTCAGGTCGCCCTTATGGCCGATGCGGGGATAGAGATCCACTTCTTTGCGGGCAATCATGATGTCTGGTTCGCCGACTACTTAGAGAAGGAGCTGGGAG
The DNA here is from genome assembly GCF_000467855.2 of Porphyromonas sp. oral taxon 278 str. W7784. GTDB lineage: Bacteria > Bacteroidota > Bacteroidia > Bacteroidales > Porphyromonadaceae > Porphyromonas. The sequence goes on along the minus strand of NZ_KI259258.1, from coordinate 40,909 downwards.
CTCAGGTGCATCACGAAGAGGCCCTTGTCACGCTGGATGGGAAGACCTTCCGCCTAGCGCATGGCGACAAGGAGTACTGTGGACTTTCGTGGACGAATAGGTTCCTCTACCGTCTCTTCCGTCATCCCGTCGCTCGGTGTCTCTACGCTGCGGTCCATCCCCGCTGGACGGTGGGCTTCGCTCTGAGCTGCTCGTTGAGAAGTCGCAAGAGAGGGGTACGTAAGGCTACCCTAGGACAGATCCCCCACGCCTATCACAATGAATACTTCGAGATCGAGAAGGAGTGGCTCGTCCGCTGGACGAAGGCTCATATCGAGGAGCATCCCGAGGTGGACTACTACCTCTTCGGACACCGACATCTGCTGGTGGACCTCGCTCTAAGAGGAGAGAAGCGGATCGTCATCCTGGGGGATTGGCTTCAGTACAATTCCTTCGCCGTTTGGGATGGTTCGGCGCTGTGGATCGACCAGTTCCTCGAAGAGGAAGATCAGGTCTAGCCCGCCCTTTTGATAAAGAGATCGCCCCTGCAGTCTACTCTGGACTGCAGGGGCGATTTGCTTTTATTCCGAAGGGAAGGCTAGGGTGCCTCCCCGCTCTAAGAGAAGAGGGAAGGCAGCTCCTCGGTGAACTTGTAGGCCTCCTCGTAGTGCCGGTAGAAGAGCTTCCAGTCAGCACGGCGAGCCAGCTCGTAGGCTAGGCGACGCTGAGCCTTAGCCTCCTCGGGGCTCAGGTGAAGCTGCTCACGGATGAGGGAGGAGATCGTCTGGATGGTCTCGAGGATGTTGGTATCAGTTCGCTCTACGACGTGTACAGGAGGGCAGGGCGCTTCTGCGAAGGGTGAGGTCGCTTCCTCCTCTTCGGCCCAGAGTCCGAAGCCTGCGAGGGTCGTCGTGATCGTCGGCACACCATAGCGGATACTCTCCAGTGGCGTGTAGCCCCAAGGCTCGTAGTAGCTGGGGTAGATGGTGAGGTCCATCCCCTGCAGGAGGTCATAATAGGTCTGGTCGAAGATCCCGTCGATGCCGTTGAGGTAGCAGGGTACGAAGATGACCTTGACATGCCCTTCGGCACGGTCGAGCCCACGGTGACGGATGTGGGCAACAGCACGGTCGTTCTCCGTGTTGTAGAGCCAGTGAGAGAGGCAGGGGTACTGTAGGGGGCGCTCCTGCTCTTCGGCGGGATGGCTGAGGAGGTACTGCAGTTCGGATCGAGGACCAGCCTCCCAAGCGGGGACGAGGAGGAAGGCGACGACTTCCCGCTCTGCCGTGTAGCTTGTCTGGAAGTGGTAGAGGGACTCGATGAAGAGGTCTATGCCCTTATTGCGATACTCATAGCGCCCCCCCAGAGAGACGAAGAAGGCCTTCTCAGGGTCAATGGGCCGAGCGTAGAGGCGGGAAGCCACCTGAGCGAGAAGGCGACGCATCTTACGGCGCTTCGACTGCATCGGGGCGGTGAAGGGAGAGCCTCCGATGTGGAAGCCATTGGGCAGGACTACTGGTTCACGCCCGAGGAGTTGCTTAGCCTCCCGAGCAGTGAGCTTGCTGACGGTAGCGAAGACCGACGCTTCGTGTGCAGCGAGCTTCTCCACAGCATGCTTGGCCTCGACACCTAGCTCACGAGCCATCTGATCCCCATCGTACTGGTCCATGTAGGTGTAGAGCTCCTTGTCATTGCCTGCGATGGAGCGCCCGATCGTCGTGGCGTGGGTGATGAAGAGGGTACGTACCTCGGGAGCATGCTGCCTGAGGTAGAGGAGTCCCATGGCCGTCTGCCATTCGTTGAAGATCGCCGTGGTGGGCTCCGCCGTCCAGGAGGCGATGCTCTCCATCAGTCGGGCAGCAGCCACAGCGAAGAGACTACACTCGTCGTAGTCACCGTAGCCCTTGTCACTCTCCAGACCATAGGCTCTCCAGAGCTCGAAGTACAGGTCGCCCTTCTCCTCCCAGAGCGGGGAGAAGTCCACCAGGAGCACGGGGGGCTCGCCTGAGACCGCCCAGTGTCCTGTCTTGACACGTAGCCCGAGCGTGGGGAGGACCTCCCTCGTCCAGCCCTCGAGCTCGGGGATAGCCCCGGGGATGAAGTCTAAGGGAAGAGACTTGCCTTCGCCCGTGAGCAGAGGCCCTATGAAGCATACCTTATCGGGGTGGCGCTGGGTCATCACATCTGCCCGTGAGGAGAGGACGGTATAGATCCCTCCCATCTTGTTGCAGACTTCCCAACTCGTCTCGAGGATCATGATCGTGCAGTACAGTAAGGTGGTGAATGTATATGCTGTCGAGTGAGCGAACGAGAGGCTTCTCTCGTCCCTCTGTATCAAAATTAAGCATAAGTCTACAATTATACACATTGCGCTCCGAGAGGGGGTGTCGGAGGGACCTACGGTAGGTCGTCAAAAAAACCTACAGTAGGTCGTGAGCGACCCACGGTAGGTCGCATCGACGACCTACAGTAGGTTTTGGGGCACCCCTTCAGAAGCCTTTTGCCAAGCGGGCTGGAGAGCCCCCATTTTTTCGCCTCGTTCTCCCCGAGTCCCGACCCTAGCGATTGGGGCAAAATCCGTACCTTTGCACGAGTGCTAATAGCGGGAAGACACAGAATCCAAAGCCTTACCGATTAGCCAACCTAGAGTATATTGTATCGATGACCACTTTGACGCGTAGCCTCAGCCGATGGGCTATGGTCGCTCTTGCCCTCCTCTCCTGCAGCATGGGATGGGCTCAGCGCCAAGCCGACAGCCTCCACTTCATCGAAGGGGTGGTGGTCCGGGAGCGCTTTGTCTCTAAGGATGTCATCCCTGCCCAAACCCTCTCGGGCCGTGAACTTCAGCGCCTCAGCGCCGTGAGTGTCGCCGACGCCCTTCGCTACTTCGCAGGCGTCCAGATCAAGGACTACGGCGGTATCGGTGGGCTCAAGACGGTGAATATCCGCAGTATGGGCTCCCAGCATGTCGGGGTCTTCTACGACGGCCTCCAGCTAGGCAATACGCAGAACGGGCAGATCGACCTCGGGCGCTTCTCCCTGGACAACATGGAGTCGGTCTCTATATACAATGGTCAGCGCAGCACCATCCTCCAGCCCGCCAAGAGCTTTGCCTCCGCAGCGGCGCTCTACATGACTACCCGACGCCCCGACGTATCAGCTACCAAGCGGGATCATCTGAAGGCCTCCCTCAAGGTGGGCTCCTTCTCTACGATCAATCCCTCCCTCCTCTGGGAGCGTCGACTAAGCCCCTCCCTCGACCTCTCCATCAGTAGCGAATACCTCTACACCTCGGGGCGCTACAGCTTCTCCTACAAGAAGAAGAACGGCTACGACACGACCAGTATCCGACACAACGGCGACGTGCGCTCCCTTCGCTTCGAGGCGGGGCTCTTCGGCCGTATCGACGAAGGGGAATGGCGAGCCAAAGCCTACCTCTACCGCTCGGAGCGTGGCTACCCCGGAGCCTTCGTCCGTGAAGAGCCAGGGAAGTTCAAGCACGAGGATCGCCAGTGGGATACCGACCTGATGGCTCAGGGATCCCTACGTAAGAGCTTCGGGCGCTATACGCTCCTCCTCAATGGGAAGTTTGCCTACGACTACCTCCACTACCTCTCTGACCCTCGGCTGGATGTGACGACGATGTACGTCAACAATCACTACTATCAGCAGGAGGCTTACCTCTCGTCGGCGCACCAACTTGCCCTGACCGACAGCTGGCGACTAGCGCTGTCTTCGGACCTACAGTACAATACCCTCTCGGCCGACCTCTACGCCTTCGCCTACCCTACCCGCCTGACGGCACTCACCGCCCTGGCCTCAGACTTCACCTACCGAGGGCTCAAGGCTCAGGCTAGCCTCCTACACACCTACGTGCACGACTGGACGAAGGCTAAGGACGGACAAGCGCCCGAGAAGAGCGAGTGGACCCCTACCTTCATTCTCAGCTACAAGCCGTGGTCACAGCACGAACTGAGCGTGAGAGGCTTCTACAAGCGGATATTCCGCATGCCCACCTTCAACGATCTCTACTATACCTTCATCGGGAATAAATACCTCCGCCCCGAGTACACGACCCAGTACGACCTCGGGTTGGTCTACACCAAGCCCTTCAGTCGAGGTGTGCTCCGTAGCCTCGAGGTGCAGGTAGACGGCTACCTCAACTATGTCGATGACAAGATCATCGCCATGCCGACCTCCAACCAGTTCCAGTGGACGATGGTCAACCTCGGTCACGTCCGTATCCGAGGTATAGACCTTGCTCTGGAGGGAGGGTGGCGCCTAGGGAAGCTTCGTGCTTCGACACGCCTGACCTACACCTACCAGCGAGCCCAAGACCTTACCGATCCCTCCGACACCTATTACGGAGGGCAGATCCCCTACATTCCTTGGCATAGCGGTTCGGCCATCGTATCTCTTGCTTGGGGAGGATGGGACCTCAACTACAGCTTCATCTATACGGGAGAGCGCTACGATGCCAGCGCTAACATCCGAGAGAACTATACCCGCCCTTGGTACACCAGCGATCTCTCCCTCTCCCGCCTCTTCACTCTGAAGAAGCACAGCCTACGACTCACCGCCGAGGTCAATAACCTCCTCAATCAGCAGTACGAAGTCGTACGCTCCTATCCGATGCCTGGTATCAACACCAAGCTCAAGATCGACTACACACTATGACCACCGCCCTAGCTATGAAGACTTCATCCATCACCCACCTACTCCTCTGGGTAGGTATCTTTGCCCTCTTCCTCTCCTCCTGTCGCAAGGAGGACGAGATCATCCCCTCCACCGAAGAGCAAGGGGGGAAGCCAGAGCCTGCTGGCCCTATCAAAGGATTCTTCCTACTCAATGAGGCGAACATGGGCTCTAATAAGTCCACCCTCGACTACTACGACTACGAGACAGGTAAGTACACCCGTAATATCTACGCCGAACGTAACCCCGGAGTCGTCAAGGAGCTCGGTGACGTAGGCAACGACCTACAGATCTATGGCAACCGCCTCTATGCCGTCATCAACGTCTCCCACCTCATCGAGGTCATGGACGTCAATACAGCCAAGCACATCGGGAAGATCTCTATCCCCAACTGCCGCTACATCGTCTTCAAGGATGGCTTTGCCTATGTCAGCTCCTACGCTGGCCCCGTGAAGATCGATCCCAATGCACGTCTGGGCTACGTCGCCAAGGTCGATACCGCCACCCTCAAAGTCGTAGCGGAGTGCCCCGTAGGCTACCAGCCCGATGAGATCGTCATCTACGGCGACAAGCTCTATGTCGCCAACTCAGGTGGCTACCGTGTCCCCAACTACGACAAGACCATCTCCATCATCGATCTGAAGACCTTCACCGAAGAGAAGAAGGTCGATGTCGCCATCAACCTCCACCGCCTCGAGCTAGACAACTATGGGAAGATCTGGGTATCTTCTCGTGGGGACTACTATCATGTCCCTTCGAAGATGTTCGTCTTCGACCCCAAGACCGAGAAGGTGACCAAGACCCTCGACGTCTCGTGCTCCAACATGACCCTCTCCGGCGACTCCCTCTTCGTCTACAGCACCGAGTGGAGCTACCTCACTGGGGAGAATACCATCAGCTATACCGTCATCGACACCAAGACTCAGGAGGTCATCGACCGAGACTTCATCAAGGATGGCACGGCTAAGGATATCAAGATCCCCTACGGCATCGCTACTAATAGGGAGCGAGGAGAGTTCTACGTCACCGACGCTAAGAACTATGTCACCCCGGGCAAACTCCACTGCTACGACCTCAAGACCGGTACACGCAAGTGGTCCGTCAAGACGGGTGACATCCCTGCACACTTCGCCTTCACACGCAAGCAACTTCAACCCAAGTAAACACCTACAGCTATGAAACCCTTCCAACCCTGGAGCTCGCTCCTGATGGCGCTCCTAGCACTTGGCTCTGTCACCTTCGTCTCCTGTAAGAAGGACGAAGCCCCCAAGCCTCCTGTCGTCCCTCCCGTCCCTGTGTTCCCTAAGCCAGAGGTCAATCCCAACGCTACACCTTATGTCACTCGAGTCCTCGAGTACCTACCAGCCGTTGGGCAGTTCACCAACAAGCTCCCCGAGTACGAAGACGGGGATACTCAGGAGAAGATGAACGAGAAGGCACTCGAATATCTCGCCGACAACCAGCGTAGCCTCGTCACCCTCGGTGGCTGGGGTGGCTACATCACTGTAGGCTTCGACCATACCATCCTCAACGTCCCTGGCAAGCGTGACTTCCGTGTCCTAGGCAATGCCTTCTATGGTGACCAGAATGAGCAACCCTATGCTGGTGGCAGCTGCGAACCAGGTGTGATCATGGTCGCCTACGACGTGAACCGCAACGGTAAGCCCGACGAAGACGAATGGTATGAGATCGAGGGTAGCGCCCACGTGGATCACACCAAGGAGCCTTGGTACAACCTCGTGAAGTCTGTCCCAGGCTCGGACATGAACTTCTACCGAGACTACGAGATGACCTACGAGCGTCCCACCAAGGAAGAGATGTCTCCCGACACCGGTGTCCCCTTCGTAGGGATCGTGCAGTATGTACACTGGACGGATAATAAGGGGGGCTCAGGTTGGCTCCCTAAGAATACCTTCCACAGCCAGTCCTATTACCCCAAGTGGATCAAGGGTGATAAGCTCACCCTCCGTGGTACACGCCTTCCACAGAACGCTCGAGACCAGAGTGGTGTAGGGCGCTACTATGTCCTCTTCAAGTTCCGCTACGGCTACGTAGACAACGAGAAGAATGACCTAGCTGACTCAGCTATCGATATCGACTGGGCTATCGACAAGTATGGTCGTAAGGTGCATCTCCCTGGCATTGATTTCATCCGCATCCACACGGGGATCAACCAAGTCAATGGTTGGCTCGGCGAATGCTCGACCGAAGTCGCAGGGGTCAATGACCTGCACCTCCTCAAGGAGGACATCCCCACCAGATAGACAAGACAAACCTAAACTCATCACTATATGAATAAGAAACTCCTCCTCGCAGGGCTTGCTGGTATCCTCAGCCTAGCTACTGCATGTAAGAAGGATGATCCTTCGCCCAAGCCTACCCCTACCCCCACCCCTCAGCCTGGGTTTACGATCGAAGCTAAGACGACCGACCTCCTACAGTTTGACACCGTACGCCTCTCTGCTCAGGGAGCGAAGGCCGATGCTAAGCTCAGCTGGGTGATCAATGGCAAGGAAGTCGGCGAAGGCAAGGACTACGCCTTCACCCAGCCTCGTGTAGGTCGCTATCAGGTAAGCCTCGTAGACAAGACGAGTGGGGAGAAGGTAAGCAAGGACTTCTCCGTCACGGGTCGCTTCACCTCGGGAGCCTTCCTCCTCAATGAGGGGAACTTCGGCAACGAGACGGGTACACTTACCTATATCGACGCCTCGAAGCAGTTCGTCCTCGACAGCGCTTACATCCGTGTCAATGGCACGAAGCTCGGTAATGTCTGTCAGGACATGACCTTCGCCAATGGTAAGGTCTACATCCTCTCACAGAATGGACCTAGGAATGGTGGCGAAGGCCTACTGACCATCGCTGACGCTAAGACGCTAGAGAAGCACAAGGTCATCAACGACGCTACTCTCGCCAAGGACCAGCCTACGCATATCGCTGTCGTCCATAGTCGTATCTACCTCCGAGGGAATAAGGGTATCTACCGAGGTACAGAGGAAGGTAGCTTCAAGCTCATCCCAGGCACTGAGAAGGCCAACAAGCTTCGTATGGTCACCATCGGTGAGCTCGTCATCGCTACGACGTCTACGAACAAGCTCCTAGTGATCCAAGATGAAGAGGTAAAGAAGACACTAACTCTCCCCGAAGGGACTATCTCTGGGATAGACCTAGCTCCAAATGGGCATCTATGGCTCTCCTACTTCAAGCCGAGCACGATTGCGAAGGTGGGTGTATCTGCCTCAGAGATCAAGATCCTCGACAAGCACGAACTTGAGCAGTCCATTACCTCTGTGGGTTCTCTCGGTTGGAATGTCACGAGTAGCTCAGCCTTCTTTGCACAAGGGAACAAGATCTATTTCACAGGGCAGACCTCTATCATCTACCGCCATGACTTCTCTACGGGTGAGACTAAGAAGGTCGTCGATGTCCAGACGATAGACAAGCAGGCTAAGATGTACTACAATAGCCTCGGCATTGATCCTAAGACGGGACATATCTACTATGCTTCCTTCGATGACTGGGGCACCTACAAGAAGAACGTCACGCTGGTCCTCGATCACGACGGGAAAGTCCTCCTGAAGCGTGAGCATGTGAATGCCTTCCCCGCTGGCTTCTACTTCATCCCATAGCGAAGGCTGAGCTCACAGCTTTGAGCCCAGATACAGCCCTCGCTTAACTCGAACATCGTATTCACCGGACGCTTTGGTCTTACCCCTTCGGGGGCTAAGGTCAAAGCGTACCTTGAGTAATAATCATTCACTAAATTACATCACCTCTCGATGAAGAAATCTCTTCTATCCGCACTGACGCTTCTCGCCGTTGGCTCAGGGGTATCTAGCTGTAGCAAGGGTGCACAGGATGCCCCACGTACAGGAGACCTCTCTGCTGAGACAGAGCTCACGGCTCCCCTCTCCGGCTCGCTCCAGACAGACAGTCTGGCGCTGGTCGATCTCTTCAACTCCCTCGGTGGGATGAACTGGTCTAACTCCAACTACTGGGCAAGCGAACAGCCTGTCAGCAAGTGGTACGGCGTCCAGGTAACTAAGGTCGCTGGTGAACCTCGTGTCACGGCGCTCTACCTAGGGGCGAACAACCTCAAGGGCACCATCCCTGCCTCTATCGGTCAGCTCACGGCGCTACGTACGCTCCAGCTCCAGTACAACCGTGAGATCTCGGGAAGCATCCCTGAGGAACTCTTCCAGCTTACCCGACTGAACTCCCTGCGTCTTCGCTTCACGAACCTCACCGGCGAACTGCCCTCTGCCATCGGTCAGCTCAAGGAGATCGACACCCTTGACCTAAGCAACAGCCGCTACGACCTCAGTCAGTGGTGGAATGGCGATCCAAAGACGGCTCGTGAGCATCGCGATAATAAGTACACGCTCTCTGGAAAGCTTCCTCGTGAGATCGGACAGCTGACTAAGGCTCGCTACATCGACCTCTCCTTCCAGGGCTTCACGGGGGATCTCCCCGCTGAGCTAGGCAACCTCTCTGCCCTGCGCTACCTCTCCATCTACGGCTGTCACTTCACTGGTGGCCTTCCCGCAGAGCTAGGCAGACTGCAGCGTCTGGAGTACCTCTCCGCAGGGCTCAACGAGCTCTCTAAGCCTCTGCCTGCTGAACTGGGTAATCTCTCCAACCTACGAGAGCTCCTCGTCAGCTACAACAAGATCGAAGGGCAGATCCCTGCCTCGCTTGGTCGTCTGAAGAAGCTGAAGAACCTCAACCTCGAGCACAACCAGCTCTCCGGTAGCATCCCCGCTGAGCTCGCTTCCCTCGAAGGCCTCTATCAGATCTACCTCAACGATAACCAGCTCTCTGGCCAGATCCCCGCTGACTTCGGTGGTGCACAGCAAAACAACCTCCTCTGGGTAGACCTCCGCAACAACCAGCTCACCGGTAGCATCCCCGCACGCATCAAGCGTACGCTGCCTGAGGCTGAGAAGTATGCCGCCATCCAGGGTATCCCTAGCTACGGCTACACGATCTTCGTTCTCTCAGGGAACAAGCTCACGGGCTCCATCCCTGCCGAATACCTCGCCTACCCCAAGACGCTGAAGCACCTCGTGCCTCAGCAGGAGGGCTATGGCTTCTCCAACGAGCCTAAGTAATCAATCGGGCTCGCTCAGCCTCTCCCTCAGCTCTGAGGGAGAGGCTACCCCTTTACTTTCCCAACCAATTCATCACTATGATTAAGAAGTTTCTAGCCCTAGCCTTAACACTGACACTAGGCCTTACCTCTTGTACCTCGGATGATGTGACACCCGTGCTCCCTAAGAGCGGGATCAAGATCAACAACGGGGTACTCTCCGCTTATCCTGAGAAGGAGATCATGCCTACAGAGCTGGTCTCTCTACCTGAGGTCACCGAGATCGCAGATAAGGTCTTCGAAGGCTACAAGACCCTCAGAACCCTTCAAGCTCCCAAGCTCACCAAGATCGGTGCAGCTGCCTTCAAGGGCTCTTCGCTCAAGAGCCTCCAGCTCGGCGCTACCGTGCCTACCGTCGGCGAAGGAGCCTTCGAAGGTACTTCCGAAGAGAAGGATCTCGTCGTACCTGCAGAGAAGGTCGCTGACTTCATAGACTTCGCTAAGAAGTATCAGTTCATGACCATCAACGGCACTCCTCTCCCAGGCACTCAGATCGAGATCGAGAATGGTGTCCTCCTCAACTATCCTATTGACAAGACCCCAGAAGATGGCGTAGTGAAGCTCGAGGCTTCTGTCAAGGAGATCGCTGACCATGTATTTGAAGGGAACATCCGTCTCAAGGAGATCCATGCTCCTGGTATCAAGAAGATCGGTGCTGCTGCCTTCAAGGGCTGTATCGGACTTGTAAAGGTCGACTTCGGCGGGGCACAGCGTCCTCCCCTTGCCCTCGACGAGACCGACAAGGAGTTCGGGACAGCAGCAGATGCGTTCTGGGGCACTCCTGAAGACAAGGTTCTTACCTTCAATGAAGCCAACAAGCCTAACTTCCTACAGTATCTCGAGTACATCGCTCGCCACCACTTCGCTAAGCTTGATGGGATCACCATCCCTGCAGAGCTAGACAAGAAGTATTTCAGAGTGCAAAATGGTGTCCTCCGTGGTATCACGCAGGCTGGTCAGAGCTTCCTCTCTGGGCTGGGTAAGAACGGGGTCCTCGTCCTTCCCTCCAATATCAAGCAGATCGATGGTCAGGTATTCAATGAGAAGTTCCAGAACTTCAAGGCCATCTACGCTGAAGGGGTCGAATCGATCGGGCTCTATGCCTTCAACGCTACAGCAAGCCTCAACTTCGCTCACCTGCCTAAGCTGAAGAGCATCGGAGAAGGCTCCTTCACCGACAATGCTTCACTGACGGCGGTGAACTTCCCTAAGCTGGAGGAAGTCGGTCCTGTCTGCTTCTCTGGTGGAGCCAGCTTCAGCGGGAATGGCCTGAAGATCCAGTACGTCAGCCTCCCTGCTGTTAAGACGATTAGTCGAGGTGCCTTCCACGGCAACTACAAGAACTCCGGCGTCGTCTTCGTCCTCGGAGCACAACCTAAGGTCGACACCAAGGCCTATGAAGACTTTCCTCAGGAAGGCTTTGTAGCCTTCGGTCAGCTCAAGGAGCCCGTCCTCTACACGACGCCTGAAAACCTGAAGACCTATACCCTCACCGACGGTAAGTGGATGAACTTCACCGTCAAGGAGCTGAAGTAAGCTCTCCCTCACGAAGGCGAGGTAGTCCACCCCCGTGGCTACCTCGCCTTCTTACTTCTCGTTCCTCTGTATATACCTCAGACTATGAACTACCGCCTCTATGGAGTGGTGCTTGCGCTCGGCCTGCTTACAGCCTGTAGCGACAAGTCGGCACCCCTACCCCAGCCCCAACCGAAGCCTACTCCTACCCCCACGCCTACACCACCTCCCACACCACAGCCCCCCGCCTACGAGGGTTACCAAGGCTATACCCTCCTCTTCAACCAAGGATTGGCCTCCGTCCTGACGAGCCAGCCTTCCGAAGTCGGCGTGTCTCCGTCGCTCTACCTCCTCGACAGGAAGGGCGGGGGTCTCACCACCATCTTCTCCGAGAAGGGAGCTGAAGGCACTAAAGACTTCGAGGGCAAGGGGGAGATCTGCGAAGGTACCCTCAGCCCTGCCGGGGACTACCTAGCGTATCTAGCTAAGTATGACTTCACGGGCTCCAAGCATGCTTCCCGTCTTCTCCTCTTCGAGGCAAAGACGCTGAAGATCGTCAAGAACCTCCTCATCCACCAGCCAGGCGACGGGGATGAATGGGTACGCCACTCCTTTACCCTCACCGACGGGTCTACCTATCTCTCCTTCGACAAGCGCCACTACTACCGCCTCGACGTCGAGACGGGTGAGATGAAGTCATTATCAGGGATCTCGGGCTACGCTTCGGGCGGGGCAGCGTGGGAGGATCATGGGTATTTCTTCGTTCGCTACGGCACGACTGCCTTCGCCTTCGACAAAGGGAGTACTGTAGCCCGCCAGATACCCATCACCCTCCCTGGCGCTACCATCAAGGACGTCTACCGAGCAGACGGAGAGTGGCTCATCCTACGAGACAGCTCCGCCCGCTACTACCTCTTCTCCATGAAGGAGGGGAAGGTGGTGGCTCGCTTCACCCTCACCGAGCAAGTCGGTCGCAGTATCTGCTATGATGCCCGCTCTACACGCCTATATTACTCGGGGAGTACCTCTAGTCAAGGGGGCTCCGACGCCAAGGAGCGTAGCGTCTACACAGCGAAGCTCACCCTCCCGAGTCAGGGGGCTAGCGTCGAGGGACTCCAAGCTACTCGCTACTACACCATCGCAGGGCGTACAGAGGCGGATAATAGGCAGGGCTACAAGATGCAGATCGGGCTTAACCCCGACCTCGACGAACTCTTCATATCCTACCTTGACCAGGGGCGCTCAGGTCCTCTCCTGCATGATCTGACGAAGGTCCTAGTCTTCCCGCTCTTCAAGGAGGGCAATGCCCCAGCGAAGAAGCTCCGTGAGCTTGACCTCCACTACGCAGCGGATGTCAATGCCATCTTCCTCAATGGCCGTCGCCCCTAGCGCCTCTAGGGTCACAGCATCCTGAGACTAGCGAGGCTACGCCACAAGCTCCCTTAGCTCGTGGCGTAGCCTCGCCTCATTTGTGGGGTAGCTCCACCATAAAGAAGAGCCTAGAGGAAAGCTGGGTACTTCTCAAGGGATACCCTTACCCCAAGGGAAGGCTATCTACTACGACGTCCTCGAAGAGGAGTGTACTTTTCCCCGAGACCTACCCGCACTGCCCCGCTCCTATTATTTACGTATCTTGCGCCCACTCTTGACTAAGCAGAGCGCTCCTCACTAAATGCTTCTACGCCTCCTCTTCCCCTTGCTCCTCCTCTGGAGCACAAGCCTCTCAGCTCAGGGCTTCGACTCCCTCATGCGTGCTCATGGTATGGTCGAAGTCACCCAGCTAGCCCCGCATATCCGTGTCGAACTGAAGTACGCCACCCGAGACAACTTCATCGGGGAGAATATGTACGGCTCGCTGAAGAAGGCCTACCTTCATCCAAATCTAGCCCGTGCACTGGCCCGTGCTCAGCGAGCCCTCGAAGAAGAGCTCCCTGGCTACCGCTTCCTCATCTACGACGCAGCCCGACCCCAGAGCGTACAGCGACGGATGTATCAGGCTGTCGCTGGGACTCCCAAGAAGATCTACGTAGCAGCACCCGAGCGAGGAGGACGGCACAACTATGGCGTAGCCGTCGACCTGACGATCATCGACGACAAGGGCAAGCCCCTAGATATGGGAAGCCCCTTCGACCACTTCGGCGAGGAAGCTCACCTAGGGAACGAAGAGGCTCGGGTACATGCGGGGATCTTCTCCGAGGCAGTGCCACGCAATAGGGCGCTCATGCGTCGTCTGCTGGGGGCAGAAGGTCTGCGTCCCTACGACAAAGAGTGGTGGCACTATCAGGAGCGTATGCCGATGAGCGAGGTGCGTAAGCGCTATCGCCTCTTGGCCTTCTAGTTCTACCGTGACGGCGGAGCTACAGCGCTTCCCCTCTGGGAGCAGGTATACTATAGAGCGAGCGCTCGGGATGACGTATCCCGAGCGCTCGCTCTGCTTGGTAGCTGTGTGTATCGGTGCTGAGCGGTAGAAGCTCGGCGCACGCTCTAGCTGGCGCTACCGAAGGCCAAGGGCTAGAACTAGTGGTGCGGGGAGGGGATTAGCCGAGGATCTCCTGCTGGAGACTGCCTACCAGACTGCTGGCACCGATGCGGAAGAAGCGATTGTCAAGCCACACCTTGCCGAGGATCGCTTCTACTAGCGTGTAGTACTTCACAGCCTCTTCGGCCGAACGGATGCCCCCACTGAACTTCACCCCACGCTGCTCGCCATACTTGTCCTTATATTCCCGGAGGACGGAGCAGAGGATATAGGCGGCACGCAGGTCTGCACCTGGGTATTCCTTCCCCGTGGAAGTCTTGAGGAAGTCAGCCCCGGAGAAGAGGGCAAGGATGCTGGCTCGGCGTATCAGTTCGGGCTCCTTGAGCGCACCGGTCTCGAGGATGACCTTGAGGTGCGCACCTCGAGCCGTCGCTTTCTGCTCCTCGATCTCGGTAGAGGCTTCGAGGTAGTCGCCCGAGAGGAAAGCCCCTAGATTGAGCACGATGTCGATCTCGTCGGCACCAGCGGCGATGGCCAGCGCTGTCTCGGCGATCTTGACCTCCGTGAAGCTCTGTGAGGCGGGGAAGGCACCACTGACGCAGGCGACCTGTACGCCCGAGGCGGTGAGTACCTCACGCACGGTCTTGACGAAGTTGGGGTAGACGCAGATGGCAGCTACCGAAGGGACATCCTCCGTACCCTCAAAGTCGTTGACGGAGCCCACGAGCTGAGCTACCTTCTCTTCGGTGTCTGCTCCTGCCAGCGTCGTGAGATCAATAGTGGAGTGGAGGAACTTCTTCACTTCACGGGTATTATTGCGCTCGTATCCCTCCTGGAGGATCTCCGAGATACGACGATCGATTTCCTCGAGGGAAAGGGCTGGGGCGAAGGCATCAAAGGCCTCGGTGTACTTGGTTGTGTTTGTCTCTACCATGGGGTAAACTATTTCTTAGATTCTATTTCTTCTTCGGGGACGGCTAGCTTAGGGTTGGAGCGATGACGCTCCTGATCCCGCTGGGTCTTCTTCTCTAGGTTCTTCGTGAGGGCAGCCTCGAGGTCGACACCCGTCTGATTAGCGATACAGAGGAGCACCCAGAGTACATCCGCCAGCTCGTCAGCGAGCTCTCGACCCTCGTCGCTCTTCTTGAAGCTCTGATCCCCGTACTGGCGTGCCATGAGGCGGGCTACCTCGCCCACTTCTTCGGTGAGGACAGCCATATTTGTCAGGGGGGAGAAGTAGCGCACGCCGTAGGTATGTATCCATTCGTCGACGAGGCGCTGAGCATCGGAGAGGGTCAGTCTGCTGTCTGTCATGAGGGTCGTATAGGAGCTGATTCGTTAGCCGTGGGAGGCGTACTCCCATCCTGCAAAGATAAGGGAATACCAGCGAGTGGCTCTCCCCCTGCCTGTGGAGGAAGGGTACATCCCTCTTCCTCCCCTCCACGACAAAGCTTCGGAGGCACTACTGGTACCTCCCTCGAAGCACTACTGGTACCAGGCGAGAGGCGCTACTGGTACTAGGAGGCGAGAAGACGGAGTGAGGGGGTGGAGGAGAAGCTTCTTCAGCTAAATCATTCTATTTAAGCAAACTTAACACAGAGAAGTAGAGGCTTATCAAGAAAATACTTGTACATTTGTTGTAGCGATAGGATTCCTCCCCCGCCCGTAGCCTGCCCGCAGGAGTCCCGCCCCTTAGCTCACCGACAGACGCTCGCTTACTGTAAGCACACGCCCGCCACAACACCACCTGATCGTGTACCCAAGGCCTACCATCTTGACAGTAATAGTGATCTTCACCCTTTCACTACTAGCGTTCTTCATTTCGCTCTCTATGCAAATGATGAACCACCTCCTCCTGGGCGATCGACCCGGGATGATCGTGCTCTCTGTGGTCCTTCCCCTTGTGATCGTCTTCTTCTTAGCCCTGCTAGCAGCCCGCCAGTACAGCCAGAGCGCCTGGATCATCATCCCAGCTACCCTCCTGACGTCTGCAGGGCTGATCTCCCTGCTTTTCTCCCTCCTCCACTGCTTCTAGAGCAGGCTTCCCGAGCCCACCTAGATGAGCCACATCGAGAGGGGCACCGCTCGTAAGCGGAGCGAGACGACACTACAGCCCCTGAGAGCATGAGGGAGCCCCGTCCGTGCTCCCAGGCGGGGTACGGCCCAGCCTGAGAGCACTAGAGCGGTCAGCGAAGCCCGCCTTGTGCGCCGATCCACCCGGCCCTTCTGGGGGGCTCATATCTGAATTATTCCCTATCTTCGCAAGTCAATAGATAGTGGTATAATCCTTTATATATTCGATCGAGATGCAAACAGTAGTTAGCGGTATCCGCCCCACAGGCAACCTTCACCTAGGGAATTACTTTGGCGCCGTACGTGCCTTCATTCAGATGCAAGAGGAGTACAAGTGCTTCTTCTTCATCGCTGACTGGCATT
Source organism: Porphyromonas sp. oral taxon 278 str. W7784 (assembly GCF_000467855.2). Classification (GTDB taxonomy): domain Bacteria; phylum Bacteroidota; class Bacteroidia; order Bacteroidales; family Porphyromonadaceae; genus Porphyromonas. Next base: position 24,659 of record NZ_KI259258.1, on the reverse strand, counting down.
CGCTCACTACGCACCCTCATCCCGACGACATCATCCGCAGTACCAATACCATCCTAGCGGAGTATCTGGCCTGCGGTATCGACCCTGAGAAGGCCACCATCTACGTACAGAGTGATGTACGTGAGGTGCTTGAGCTCTACCTCTACCTCAACATGAATGCCTACCTCGGCGAACTAGAGCGTACGACCTCCTTCAAGGACAAGGCCCGCCAGCAACCCGACAATGTCAACGCCGGCCTGCTGACCTATCCGTCCCTGATGGCTGCCGATATCCTCATGCACAAGGGCGACAAGGTACCCGTGGGCAAGGACCAAGAGCAGAATATGGAGATGGCACGTAAGTTCGCCCGTCGCTTCAACACCATCTACGGGGTAGACTTTTTCACTGAACCTCAGTCCTTCTCCCTAGGGGCACGTGCCCTGAAGGTGCCCGGGCTCGACGGCTCTGGGAAGATGGGTAAGAGCGAAGGCAATGCGATCTATCTCATCGACGACGAGAAGACCATCAGCAAGAAGGTCATGCGTGCCGTCACCGATGCAGGACCTACGGAGCCCAATAGCGAGAAGCCCGAGCCGATCCAGAATCTCTTCACGCTCATGGAGATCGTCTCAGCACCAGAGGTCTACCAGCACTTCGACGGGCTCTACAATGACTGCGCTATCCGCTACGGCGATATGAAGAAGCAGCTCGCTGCGGACATCAACGCCTTCTGCTCCCCTATCCGTGAGCGTATCCTCGACATCCGTGAGGACAAGGAGCTCCTCTCCCGTGTAGCCCGTATCGGCGCCGAGAAGGCTAGGGAGTCCGCCGCCAAGACCATAGAGGAGATCCGACACATCATCGGCTTCCGCCCCCGCTAAATCAGCCTCATAAATAATAAGATCCTATACAGATGGAACTAATCGGAAAGATCGTGCAGGTGCTCCCCCTTCAGGAGGGAGTCTCCAAGGCCGGCAACCCCTGGAAAAAGCAGGAATATATCCTCGAAACCCTCGGCACGCAGTACCCCCGCAAGGTCTGCTTCAACCTCTTCGGTGACAATGTCGACAAGTTCCCCATGCAAGTGGGGCAAGACGTGACCGTCTCGATCGACATCGAGAGTCGTGAGTTCAACGGACGCTGGTACACAGATGTCCGTGCGTGGAATGTCCTCAACGGTGTCCAGCTCCCTGGTGCTCCCGTAGCTGCACCAGCGCCTGCTCCAGGCTTCGGTGCTCCTGTAGCTCCACAGCCCGTCGCTGCTGCTCCCGCAGCACCTACGGTAGCCCCCACGGCAGCCGACGACCTCCCCTTCTAGCTCTAGCGTAGCTCCGGCTACCTATGAGCCCTCCTGACCCATTAGACTACATACGCTCCCCTCGGGGCGTAGTCTAGTGGGTCTTCTTTGGAGTATAGCCTCACTCCCCTATCCCACCCTCACTAGGCCCTCTATCCCTATACGCTCGCCGATGCACCTGATGCTCCTAGCCGTAGGCAAGACCGACAGCCGGCATATCGAAGAGCTCACGAAGCTCTATGCCGACCGCCTCGGCCACTACCTCCCCTTCACCCTTCAGATCATCCCCGACATCCGACGATCTAGCAAACTCTCCCCCGAGCTCCAGAAGCAAGCCGAGGGAGTGGAGATTCTTCGTCTGGTGGCGCCGACAGACCGCCTGGTCCTCTTCGACGAGCGGGGACGGGAGCTTTCGAGCAAGGCCTTCGCCTCCTATATAGAGCGGGTGATGGTCTCGGGGGAGCGTAGGATGATCTTCGTCATCGGCGGTCCCTACGGCTTCTCAGACGAAGTCTACGCCCGAGCCAATGACCGAGTCTCCCTGAGTCAGATGACCTTCTCCCACCAGATGGTACGCCTCTTCGCCGTGGAGCAGCTCTACCGAGCGCAGACGATCCTTCGTGGCGAGCCTTATCACCATGAGTAAGGCTCGCTACTTGCCCCTAGACACCACTACTTCGACCTAGATATATTATGCAGCTATGGGATCGACTTAGGAGTGCAGCCCGCTCCTTAGGCCAAGGCTTCTACTACTGGATCTTAGTCCTGGCCCTCCTCCTGCCGAACATCGTCCTCTCGATCGTGATGCAACAGCCGATGATCGGCCGTGTGCTCAACATACTCCTGATGCTCCCCCTCTATATGCTTCTCCTCTTAGTCGTGAAGCGACCAGGACGCATCTACTGGGGGCTGGGGGTACTCGTCCTCTTGCACGCCTTCCAGCTGGTACTGCTGACGATCTTCAGTGGCTCAGTGGTCGCCGTAGATATGATCCTCAATCTCTTCACCTCGGAGCCCGATGAAGCAGGAGAACTTCTCTCCAACATCCTCTGGCCCGTCATCGGTGTCGGAGGCTTCTACCTACTGACCTTCGTCCTGGCGTGGCTCTCGGCTCGTGACAAGAGAGGACTCACGCCTCGCTTCCGCCGACGTACAGGCCTCGTGGCCCTGCTGTGCCTCCTCATAGCCCTACCTACCTATATAGGTGCTAAGAGACGCTTCCCCTACCTGCATCTACGGGCGGAGGTCTATCCGATGAGCGTCTTCTACAATATGTACCTAGCGACGAAGAAGCTTCATCAGGTACTCCACTACGATAGGACAAGCGAGGACTTTACCTTCCATGCCCAGTCGGAGCGACCCCGTGAAGAGCGAGAGATCTACGTGCTCATCCTCGGGGAGACTTCCCGTGCCTACAGCTGGAGTCTCTACGGCTATCCCCGCTCTACGACCCCTCGGCTCGACAGCATGGACAGAAGTGGGCTCATCGCCTTCTCCGACGTGCTCACCCAGTCGAATACCACCTACAAGAGCATCCCCATCATCCTCTCTCATGTCGACGCCTCAAGCCCAGACGAACTTCCTAGGGTGAAGGGTATCCTCTCGGCCTTCCGTGAGGCTGGCTTCTACACGGCATACATCACCAATCAGCCGGGCAACCATAGCTACGTCGACTTCTTCGCTATGCAGGGCGACGAGCACCACCCGATACGCAAGGAGCTCCGCAAGACCAAGCGCCGCCTCTACGACTCCGATATGCTCCCCTACCTGAGCCGCCTGATGGAGAGTGACCACGCCAAGCTCTTCGTGGTACTGCATACCTACGGGAGCCACTTCAGCTATCGTGACCGCTATCCTCAGGAGGAAGGCTTCTTCCCTATCGACCATCGCTACTCGGGCTCGAAGGCCGACAGCCTCATGCTCCGCAATGCGTATGACAATGCCATCCGACAGACGGACAAGTTCATCACCTCCGTGATCGACATGCTTGCCTCGGGCGACCGAGCAGCGTCGATGCTCTATATCTCCGACCACGGCGAGGATGTCTTCGACGATGATCGGGAGCGCTTCCTACACTCGTCACCAGATGTCTCCTACTACCAGCTCCACGTCCCCCTTCTCCTGTGGAGCTCCCCCAGCTGGAGAGAGGCTCATCCCCATCTCTTTGCCTCAGCACGAGCCAACGAGCGAGAAGCCATCTCCTCCAACGCCGTCTTCCATACCCTCCTAGAGCTAGCAGGCATACGTACCCCGTACCGAGACGATCGCCTCTCACTCGTGAGCTCTAAGTTCCGAGGGGGCGTACGCTTCTACCTCAATGACCGCTACGAGTGTGTGCCGATCGAAGATCTAGGCCTGCCGGAGGAGGATCTGCGTCTCTTCCGTGAGAAGGGGCTAAAGTTCACCCCTCGGCCCTGTCCCTAGCACCGAGGAAGTAGGCCTCCCTGATTATGAGTCAGGTGCTCCATAGCACCTCCAAAGAATAAGCTCCGAGCAGTGTATCTAGCGATACCTGCTCGGAGCTTGTCCTATATATAGGTAGTAGCCCAGCTGATCTAATGCCCTTGATATAGAAGCACCAACATGGGCGCTCTCCCGCCCCACCTTCTCCCCCGATCCCCTCACTAGAAGAGGCCGAAAAGAGGGCAAAGTACAGCCACCTTCGCACCAGCACTGAAAAGCAAATGTTATTTTATATAAATTTTTAGAAGTAAGGCACTTAGTGCCTCTATCGAGTGAAAGAAATACCTACCTTTATACACCCTTTTATCACTAACTAAATACAAACCTATGAAACGAATGAAGACTGTCAGTAGTCTGCTCCTCCTGGGGAGCTTGCTACCTGGATTCGCCTCCAGTGAGGCCAGCGCTTCGGAAGCACAGGCTCCACGAGTCGAGGCACAAGCCCAGCAGGCTGGCGCCCTCACAGGGACTGTCAAGGACTCCAAGGGCGAACCGATCATCGGAGCCTCTATCCTCGTCAAGGGGAGCGGTAAGGGCGTCCTCACCGATCCCAAGGGGCACTTCTCCCTCAAAGGCGTCAAGCCAGGAGCAGAGATCACCATCTCCTGCCTCGGCTACAAAAGCCAAACGCTCCGCTGGACAGGTGCTGCTCTGGAGGTCGTACTAGAGGACACCGCTACCCAGCTCAGTGGTGTCGTCGTCACGGCCCTAGGGATACGCCGGGAGCGCAAAGCCCTCGGCTACGCCATGCAGGAAGTCAAGGGTGACCAGCTCATGGCCGTACGTGAATCAAACATCACCAACGCGCTCTCCGGTAAGGTCTCCGGTATCCAGATCATCAAGGGATCGAGTGGGCCAGGCTCCTCGTCCAAGATCGTCCTACGTGGTAGCAGTTCGCTCTCGGGGAGCAACCAGCCCCTGATCGTCGTCGACGGTGTCCCCCTAGACAATACCACCGGTAGTACCAACAACGACTTCTGGAATCCCTCGTCCGACATGGGTAACGGACTCTCGGACATCAATGCCGACGATATCGAGAGCATGACCGTCCTCAAAGGGGCTTCGGCAGCCGCTCTCTACGGCTCCCGTGCTGGTAATGGCGTCATCCAGATCATCACGAAGAGCGGGCGCAAGAACAAGGGACTCGGTGTCACCATCTCCTCCTCAGTAGGCGTCGAACGTCTCTTCATGAGTCCTAAGCTCCAGAACGAATTCGGGCAAGGTACCGAAGGAGCGTACAAGGACAATGTCTCCACCAGCTGGGGTCCCCGTATCGAGGGACAAGAGTACACGAAGTGGGACGGCACGAAGGCACGCATGCAGGCCTATGATAATGTCGCTAGCTACTTCCGCTCAGGGGTAGACCTCACCGAGAACCTCGCCTTCTCTCAGATGTACGATCGTACCTCGATCTATTCATCCGTGACCCGTACCGACAATCAGAGTCATATCCCTGGCTCTTCGCTAGGGCGTACGAATATGACGCTACGTGCTACGACCAAGTTCGGCCCCAGTGATCGCTGGAGTACCGATACCAAGGTGCAGTACATCCGCTCCTTCGTGCAGAACCGTCCTCTCAATGGGCGCAATGCATCGAATGCCTTCTATACCATGTATTCCCTGCCCCGTAGTATGGATATCCGAGACTTCTCAGACGCTCGCACCCCTCAGGGGGCTATGCGCTGGTATGGCGTCGGTAGCCAAGTGAACCCCTACTGGGCGAGCAAGTATAACCTCAACAGCGATACCCGTGACCGATTCCTACTCAGTGCTGCTCTGAAGTACAAGATCACCGACTGGCTCAATGCCGAGCTCCGCTTTGGCTCTGACCAGTACTCCACCCGTATCGAGCGCAAGACTCACTCCGGCTCGCCGATCGTAGGCGGTGGAGGTAAGTACGAGACGGAGCAGATCAAGTTCTACGAGAATAACTACAGCTTCCTCCTCTCGGCACACAAGGATCATCTCTTCGGGAAGCTTGGGGCTTCTGCCTCTATCGGAGGGAACCTGATGGAGCGCAAGCTCAATGGTCTCAGAGCTAGCGTCGGTCAGCTGATCATCCCAAACCTCTTCTCCCTCTCCAATGGTGTCGACAAGCCTGACAACGTAGAGACCTTCAGCCACAAGAAGATCAACTCCCTCTACGGGACGATGCAGCTGAACTGGGATGGCTACTTCTTCGTCGATGGGACACTGCGCAATGACTGGTCTTCATCACTAGCTAAGGCTAACCGCTCCTTCCTCTATCCTTCGCTGAGCTCTTCCCTCGTCATCACCGACCTCCTACGCAAGCAGGACATCGAGCTACCCCAGTGGATCTCCTTCGCTAAGGTCAGAGCTTCGATCGCCCAGGTAGGTAATGACCTCGAGCCCTATCAGCTCTACAGCACCTACAAGATCGAGAAGGATCCCAACGGTGGGACGATGGCCAATGTCGACAACACCCTCTATAGCGACAAGGTCCGTAGCGAGCTCATCAAGTCTCGTGAAGTAGGCCTAGAGCTCCGACTCTTCGACAACCGCCTAGGCTTCGACCTCGCTTGGTATCGCAGTAATGCGACGAACCAGCTCATCCGACTGCCTATGGACCCTGCCAGTGGCTATGAAGCGAAGATCATCAACGCGGGGGACATCCAGAACGAGGGCTTCGAACTCATGATCACTGCCGACATCCTACGCAGTGAAGCCTTCAAGTGGAACGCTCAGCTCAACCTCTCCCACAACGAGAACCGCATCATCAAGCTCTACCAGGGTAATGGTCAGGATTCGCCCGTCACAGAGTACGACCTCGGCACCTATGACAACCTCCAGATCCTAGCACGTGAGGGAGGTAAGTACGGGGAGATCTGGGGTACGACCTTCAAGCGTGTCGAGGATCCCTCTAGCCCACTCTACGGCAAGATCCTCACCGATGCCGACGGTCTACCTATAGCAGGCGAGAAGAAGAAGCTGGGTGATCAGCAGCCCGACCTACTAGCAGGGCTTACCAACACGTTCTCCTTCGCAGGCTTTGATCTGAGCTTCCTCATCGATGCTCGCATAGGCGGGAAGATGTTCTCAGGGACCAACCACGCCCTGCAGGCCAATGGTTCGTCTGCTAACACGGCAGTAAACGGGCGAAAGAAGTTCGCCGTCGATGGGGCCGTCGAGAAGAATGTAGGTGGAAAGAAGGTCTACGAGAAGAATACGACGGAAGTCACTCCCCAAGACTACTGGGGTGCTATCTCCGGGCGTAGCGGTAACCTCGGGATCAATGAAGCCAATGTCTTCGACGCTACGAACGTCCGTCTGCGCAACATTGCCCTGAGCTATACCCTCCCTCAGAGCCTCTTGAGGAAGACTCCTATCACCAGAGCTAAGCTAGGCTTCTCCTGCAACAATGTCTGGATGATCAAGAGCTACATGAACGGTGTAGACCCCGAGTCTGTCTTCGCTACCGGATCAAATGCGACGGGCTATGAGTTCGCCTCCTCCCCCACTACTCGCTCCTTCCTCTTCAACATCACGCTTGGCTTCTAGCCGCCCTTATCCGCATATAGATCATGAATAAGAAGAATATGCTCCTGGCGGGTTTAGCCTCCTGCGCTATACTCTGCCTGTCTACCTCCTGCCGAGACTTCGATGAGGTCAACAACAACCCTGTGGCAGCTGATAGAGAGCAAGTACTACCCGAATACCTCATCAACCGTGGGATCCTAGCTACTCAGCTCAATCCTCACGTCGCTGAGCGTGCCTTCATACTCTACTGGAAGACCGCTGGCCACCAGCATCGTGCTGGGGGTATCTCCCTCGGGGGCTTCAATGATGGCTGGAGTAGCGACTACTACAGCCGTATGTCCACCGAAGGGCTCAAGCCTCTCTACGAAGCTATTGCCCTAGCAGAAGAGCGCATCAAGGACGGCTCTGCTCGTCCCTTTGAGCCCACGATCCTCTCTGTAGCTCGTATCTGGCGTGCCTACCAGCTGTCCGAGATCTGCGACATGTTTGGTGTCGTGGCCATCGATGGCTATATGGGTACTAACCCTACCTATGTAGGAGCTAAGGAAGCCTATAGCTATATGCTCAAGGAGCTCAAGGAAGCCTCCGAGACGCTCAAGACTTCTCCCTCCCCCAAGCCTTCAGATGATGCTCGTGTCACTTCGCTAGACTATGCCTACAAGTACAATGCGGGTAAGTGGCGTGCCTTTGCTAACTCCCTTCGTATGCGTCTAGCTATGCGCCTCTCTGAGGTAGACCCAGAGACAGCTAAGACGAACTTCGAGGAAGCAGCTGCCGCTGGCGGTATCCTCCAGGCAAGTGATCGCCTAGAGATCCAGGAGAAGGACGGCTGGGATGACCTCACAGGTGTCATGAGCCGTCAGTGGAACCACCAGCTCATCTCTCCGACGTACAACAACCTTGTACTCGGTCTCGGCGGTGTCTCTTCAGCAAAGCAACTCCCCGAAGAGCGGTACAAGAAGTACTTCAAGGAAGCCAACTACCTCGGTATTCGCTACCAGCATCACTTCCCTCTGACGACGACAGACCCCTCCCGAGGCTTCTACTTCGATGGGCTACCTGCGACGATCGACCCTCGTGCCTACAAGACCTTCATCATCACAGGCGATACGCTCAACCCTGAGTTCTGCTTCTACCCCTCCTGGGCTCCTGATGCAGCTAAGAAGACGGACTATAGCCTCAAGAAGGTCGGTGAGAGTGACAAGGAACTCGAGAAGATAGATACACGCTTCACTTGGAATACCTGGGTCAGCGGTTCTTGGGGTACGCTCAGTGCCATCAATGACCTGCAGCAGATAGGTACGATGCCCCGCCTAGCTAATAAGTACCGCAATAGCACCAGCAAGCGTATCTTCTTCGCTGAGTGGGAGACTTACTTCCTGCTGGCTGAAGCCTCTGTACGTGGCTGGAATGTATCCATGAGCGCTAAGAATGCCTACGAAGCAGGCGTGAAGGCAAGCTTCGCCTACCACGGTGCCGGCTTCGTCAGTGAGTACCTAGCATCTACGGACTACAACCGTGTCGGTACCTCCGTCGCTTGGGATCACACGGCAGAGCCTAGCGCTACGGTAGCTATGAAGTACATCGACGGCTACACGAAGACGGCAGGTACCTATACCTACCACTACCCCGAGATGAAGAGCCGTCTCTATACTAAGGCGATGAATGACCATCTGACGAAGATCATCACCCAGAAGTTCATCGCCAATACACCCTGGCTACCGCTGGAGACATGGAATGACTTCCGTCGCCTCGGTCTCCCCTTCTTCGAAACCCCTGCGGTAGAGAAGGCACTGGACAACATGCCTCAGCTCACCTCGAGCAACTTCGAGACGGTCTCCATCGACTTCTTCCCACAGCGCCTCCCTCTGCCTAGCAATATCATCAACGGCAATAGACAGGGACATGAGAGTGCTGTCAAGGCCCTCGGTGGCGAGGATAAGGTCTTCACCCCGATCTACTGGGCTAAGAAGAAGTAGCACACCTACCTCCTCCCCTAGTATCTAGGATAGAGAGAAGCCCTCTGAAGCATACAGCTCCAGAGGGCTTCTCCTATTATATAGCTTCCTCAGCGACTCCCTTCTCCCTAGGGAAGCAGGAGTGAGCTATCCCCGTAGCTCAGGAAGCGGAAGTCATGCGTGAGGGCATAATTATAGACACGATGCCAGTCCTCACCGATCAGTGCTGCGATGAGCAGAAGGAGCGTGCTGTGAGGCTGGTGGAAGTTCGTCACCATCCCTCGGATGATCCGATAGGTATAGCTGGGTGCGATGATGATGCTCGTGGGGAAGACCAGCGTCTCCTCGCCATGAGTCTCTAGGTAGCTAAGGAGTGCACCAAGCGCTGCATCTGCTGTCAGCTCTTCCTTAGGCTCACCCTCGTAGGGTTGCCACTGCTCCACATGAAGCTCCGCCATCGGGGTCTCGGGATGATGATAGAGGTAGACTCCTAGATGATAGAGGCTCTCCAGCGTACGCACCGAGGTAGTGCCTACGGCTATGATATGCCCGAGGCTCCTTCGGAGCTCCTCGATGGTCTGACGACTGAGGCTAATAAGCTCCGCATGCATCTCATGCTCCCCGATCTGTTCGGCCTTCACAGGACGGAAGGTACCCGCCCCTACGTGTAGCGTCACATCAAGGACGCGTACTCCCCTTTGGCGAAGCTCTTCGAAGACTTCAGGTGTGAAGTGCAAGCCTGCCGTAGGAGCAGCCACCGAACCAGCATGCTGGGCATAGACCGTCTGATAGGTCTCTAGGTCCTTCGCCTCCGTCTCACGACCAAGGTAGGGAGGGATGGGAAGGATGCCCATGAGCTCCAGCAGTTCGCCGAAGGTATAGCGATCATTATCCCAGGAGAAGCGTACTTCTGCTCCGCCCGTACGCTCAGCAGTCAGGAGCACTTCGCCTAGCTCATCGCTCTGGATAAGGCGGGTCACTTGGGAGCCGACCTTGAAGCGCTTAGCATTCCCCACAAGGCAATGCCATGAGCAGGTATGACGCTCCGTGAGGGCAAGCTCATAGGAAGTAGGACTTGCTGGGTCAAGGCAGAAGATCTCGATGCGAGCCCCTGACTCCTTCTGGAAGAGAAGACGTGCACGGATGACCTTTGAATTGTTGCGTACCAGCACCGTCCCCTCGGGCAAGAGACTAGGTAGATCACGGAAGGTAAACTCTTCGATCTGGCCCGAGCTATAGCGAAGGAGCTTAGAGCTACTTCTATCGGCAAGGGGGTACTTAGCTATGCGCTCATCTGGCAGGGGATAGTCGTAGTCGGCTATCTGAATATCTTGGGGTCGGATCTTCTTCTCGTTCATGCTTCTAAAGGGCTCATCAGAGTGGCACAAAAGTACACAAAAGAGAGGGGATGCTCCACAGATAGCGAAGTAACCTCTTTACTCTTCCTCCTACCTAAGCACCATCTCTGCAAAGGGGAGCGAGGGGGCTTTACTCCAGAGGGCTGGGGGCTTTTAGCTAACTTTGTGAGCAAGAGATCCAATCGAATATATAGACGAGATGAAGGAAAACCCAAACTATACATACCAAGAGGCTTCTCAGCGCCTTGATGCGATCGTCCGACGCATTGAGCAGGAGAGCCCCGATGTCGATGAACTTACCGGCCTCGTAGAGGAGGCGGTACAGCTCACGAAGTTCTGCCGAGAGAAGCTCACCAAAGCCGATAAGCAACTCTCCAAGCTCATGGCACAGCTCAGCGAAGAGCCTGAGGAAGGAACGAATGAATAAAGAGCGCTACGCCATCATCGTCGCTGGAGGTCGAGGCCTGCGCATGGGTGGGGAACTGCCGAAGCAATTCCTTCCCCTCTGTGGGAAGCCCGTCCTCATGCGTACCCTAGAGCTCTTCGAGGGGGAGGTTAGTCGGATCATCTTGGTACTGCCCGAGGATCATATCCCCTTCTGGGAGGAGCTCTGCCAGCGGTATCACTTCACCCTACCCCACACCGTAGCCCTCGGGGGAGAAACCCGCTTCCACTCCGTACGCTCGGGTCTTAGTCACCTGCCACAAGCGGGGCTAGTAGCCGTACATGATGGGGTGCGTCCCCTAGCTAGTAGAGCCCTCATCCGCCGCTCCTTCGAAGAGGCTGAGCGCAGTGGTGCTGCCCTACCCGCCTGCCCCGTGACAGATAGCCTAAGACTTCGCCAAGATGAGGGGAAGAGCGAGGCTGTCGATCGCTCCCGCTACGTGGCAGTACAGACCCCACAGACCTTCGACCTCGGGCGACTACAGCAGGCCTATGAGCAGGCTTACTCTCCCCTCTTCACCGATGACGCTTCGGTCTACGAAGCTGCCTCGCTAGGCATCATCACCCTAGTGGCTGGTGAGGAGACGAACATCAAGCTCACGACTCCCCGTGATCTGCTCCTAGCCGAACTTCTCCTTCGTGAGAAGTAGCCTTCTTCACTAGGAAGCTCCCTACTCTATCGATGCCTCAGGACTTCTTCCATACCCCGCTTACCTTCCTACCCAGTGTCGGACCTCGACGAGCTAAGGTGCTCGCCGAAGAGCTCGACCTATATACCTACCTTGACCTGCTGCACTACTTCCCGACGAAGTACGTAGATCGCTCCCGTGTCTATACCATACGTGAGCTACGGGGCGAGATGCCCTATGTCCAGCTACAAGGCTATATCCGTGACTTCAAGGAAGTAGGTGAAGGGCGAAAGAAGCGCCTCGTGGGTTACTTCTCCGACGGTACAGGGACGATCGAGCTGGTATGGTTCCGCTCCCTCTCGGCCATCAGGCATCTCTATGCCGAAGGGCATATGTATATCATCTTCGGCAAGCCCGTCTACTTCAACGGCGCCTACAGCATCACCCATCCCGAGATCGATGATGAGTCGAAGGCGGAGCAAGTCAGTGGAGGGCTCATGCCTGTCTATCCCCTCACAGAGAAGCTCCGTCGTGCTGGCATCGCCAGCCGTCAGATGCGCCAGCTCCTCTACATCCTCAAGGAAGCCTGCCTGCCCCATATCAAGGAGACGCTCCCCGAGGAGGTGATCCAGCGAGCTCGCCTGATGTCCTATGCCGAAGCCATCGATCAGATCCATTTCCCTGAGAGTAAGGAAGGGCTGGAGGCAGCACGTAGGCGACTGAAGTTCGACGAACTCTTCTTCATCCAGCTCCGCCTACTGAGTATGAAGCGAGAGCGTAAGACCTTAGTTCCAGGACTTCCCTTCCCTCGGGTGGGCGAAGGAGTGAAGGGGCTCTATGCAAGCCTTCCCTTTGACCTGACGGGCGCACAGAAGCGAGTCATCCGAGAGATCCAGAGTGATCTCGTCGGAGGTAAGCAGATGAATCGTCTTATTCAGGGGGATGTAGGTAGTGGTAAGACCCTCGTAGCACTCTTCTCCATGCTTCTTGCCCTAGATAATGGCTACCAAGCCTGCATGATGGCTCCTACCGAGATACTCGCACGCCAGCACTATGCCTCGCTGAGGGAATATCTAGAGCCGCTAGGTATCGAAGTAGGTCTCCTCATCGGCAGTACGAAGAAGCGAGAGCGACGTGTGCTCCTTGAAGGACTAGCTACAGGGAGCCTTCGCCTCATCGTCGGGACGCATGCTCTGCTGGAACCCGTCGTACAGTTCCACCACCTAGGGCTAGCCGTAATCGATGAGCAGCATCGCTTCGGGGTTGTCCAGCGCTCGGGGCTGTGGCAGAAGGGTGAGAGCTACCATCCGCATATCCTCATCATGAGCGCTACGCCTATTCCCCGCACGCTGGCGATGACCCTCTATGGCGATCTGGATATCTCGGTGATCGACGAACTGCCACCAGGACGCAAGCCCATCGAGACCTACCACCAGAGCGAGAGCCACATGTATGAGGTCTATCAGTTCCTCAGAGCACAGATCGCCGAAGGGAGGCAAGCCTATGTCGTCTTCCCAATGATCGAAGAGAGCGAAGAGGCTTCTATGCGAGCTCTAGAAGAAGGAGTACGCAGGTACACGGAGCACTTCCCAGAGCTGAAGATCGTCCATGTGCATGGCAAGATGAAGCCCGAGGAGAAGGATGAGGCGATGCGAAGTTTCAGTTCGGGTGAAGCCCAGCTTCTGCTAGCTACGACAGTGATCGAGGTAGGTGTCAATGTGCCGAATGCCTCCGTCATGGTCATCGAAGGGGCTAATCGCTTCGGGCTCTCTCAGCTCCATCAGCTCCGTGGCCGTGTAGGTCGTGGTGCCAGCCAGAGCTATTGTATCCTAGTCACGGGCAATGAGCTCGGCGAAGAAGCCAAGCGACGTATCGCTATCATGGTCGAGACCAATGATGGCTTTGAGATCGCCGAGGAGGATATGCGCCTCCGGGGATTTGGGGAGATCGATGGTACCCGTCAGAGTGGCCAGCAGCTGAGTCTACGCATTGCCAATCCCGCCCTTGATGGAGCGATGGTCCAGTACACCCGAGAGCTCGCCGAGAGCATCCTCACCGAAGACCCCGAACTAAGCCTTCCCAAGAATTCCCTCCTAAGGCATCGCCTCCAAGAGATCTACTACGAGCGCCCTAACTGGAGCCAGATCTCCTAAGCCCCATTCCAAAGTCCCAGCAGGATCACTACGAAGATCTCTCTAAGGGCGACCGCAGAGATGCTGACGGTCGCCCTACTATCTATGCGCCTTCTTCGACAGAGGTACACTCCTCCATAGACTGGAGTAGGGAGGCAACTACATCCCTGAATAAGAGGCTAATTTATCCGACTGATGAACTAAATTTAGTAGCTTTGTTGAGTAGTAAACGGTACAAATGAAGACACAATTTCAATACAAGCTTTTAAAGGAAATTGATCTAGACGATCATTTCTTCGATAGCTTGCGTCAGGACTATGATGGTTTTGATGCTTGGTATAGGCGCAAAGCTGACGAGGGCAGACAAGCTTTCGTCCTATATAGAGACCAAAGACTACAAGCTTTCATCTTCATCAAAAGCGAGATTAATCAGCTCATCGATGATGTCGAGCCTCCGATTGCACCTTGCCGTCTACTCAAAGTGGGGACACTTAAGATAGAAGCTCACCAAACAAAGCTGGGTGAGCGTGCTCTGAAGATCATATTTGACCAAGCTCTTTCATATCGTTTTGAGAAGATCTATCTAACTACCTTCCCCAAGCACAAACAGCTTATTCAACTCCTAGAGGCCTATGGCTTTCAGATGTACGGACGGAAGAATGATGAAGTCGTGCTCATCAAGATGATGAACTCTTCTAGAGGAGATATCAAGCTTGATTACCCACGCTTTAGCTTAGACAGACGAGCATTCTTACTTTCGGTGAAGCCTGAGTATCATACAAGACTATTCCCTGATTCGATATTGAACAACGAACAGGCACACTCAAAAGAACTCATTCAAGACTGCTCACACACGAACAGCATACGAAAGGTCTATATCTCGTGGAATAAAGAGGTCACAACTTTGAAGAGAGGTGACCTCCTCGCCATCTATCGTATGAGTGACCTGCAAGCTCCTGCCCACTACAGAAGCGTAGTGACTTCCATCTGCACCGTAACCAGTGTACTTGAAAAAAGTCATTGGCACTCATGTGAGGACTTCCTCAAGGATGTGTATCCCTATAGCGTCTTCTCTAAGGAGGAACTGACACACTTCTTTGGGAGGCAGAACTTCTATGTCATCCATATGCTTTATAATTGTGCCCTCCCTGGGAGAGTCACTAGAAAAAGCCTAATAGAGGAAGCTGGTATGGATGGACAGCTACGCTGGGGCTTCCTTCCTCTAGCAAACGAACAATTCAAGTATATTCTTAGCAAAGGAAATGTCAGTAAAGGTTTTATTATCGATTAAGCCAGAGTTCGTCGAGCAGATTGCTTCGGGAGCCAAGTGCTTTGAGTATCGCAGAGTCCTATACAAGCGCACAGGCATCAAACGTATCGTGGTCTATGCCTCAAGCCCCGTCTGTCGTATCGTCGGAGAGATAGAGGTAGGAGAACTATTAACTGATACGCCTGAGGCTCTCTGGGAGCGTACCAAGGAAAAGTCAGGTATCAGTGAAGACTTCTTCCTTTCATACTTCGCAGAGAGGTCTCACGCTCACGCTATCGAGATAAAAGCATTCCATCCCTATCGTACTCCTAAAAGGCTAGCAGATAAGTATCCCAACACCACTCCTCCGCAATCCTTCTGTTACCTCTAAAGAAGATTAAGAGCAAGCCCCTAGTGCTGATCAGCATTAGGGGCTTGCTCTTTCTAAGGCACTGCTTCTAGGGGTCACACTTCATTTTACTGACCGACAAATCATGGGGGTAAAAAGAGACCCATTCATGGGTCACCGGAGGGAGGCATGAATGGGTCACCTTGACGACCCATGATGGGTCGTTCGTGGGGTGTATGAATGGGGGAGGTGTTTCCTTCGACTTAGAGGAGGGATCGGAGGGTAGTAGCTAGGTAGTCGAGGGCCGAAGGATCAAAGCCCTTAGGAAGGGTAGGGTACTCCATCGGCGAACCCGTAGCCGAGGGGAGGAAGAGGTGATTGAGCTTGGGGAAGACCTTCACCTTGGCCTTGGGCTGGAGGCGAAGGAGCTCCGTAGCATTGGAGGGTAAGACCTGCTTATCCATCTCTCCGAAGAGCCCGATGACGGGACAGCTAACGGCCCGCCACGTCCCCTCGATATCCAACTGAAGAAGTTCCCTCAGATAGGGCGTGAACTGCCCCATGATCTGCGTGCGTATCGTGCCGTACATCGTTGTATCCGAAGTCATGACAGGGAGGAGTCGCTCGACGACCTTAGCAGCCTTTGCCTTCACTTCATCGAGCGAAAGGCGCTTATCCTTCATCAAGGCGTAGACCTCAAGATTACCCTTACGTAGGGTGGCACGTACCTCGTCACTCTTGCCTCCCAGTAGGCTGAGGGCATCCATCTGATCAGCGAGGATCCGATCCATACCAAAGACAGGACCAGCGAGCGAGACAATACCAGCAAGCGAGTGGTCTTGGGTAGCTACCTTCGAGGCAATATAGCTCCCTTCGCTGTGGCCTAGGAGGAAGATACGCTGAGCATTCACGGCCTTATGCTCCTTCATAGCCTTGACCACCGCCTCGGCATCCCGTACGAAGTCCTGCACATGCGAGGCCATGAAGATCCCCGTGCTCTTACCTACACCTCGGTCGTCGTAGCGGAAGACGGCAAAGCCCGCCTCCGTGAGCCTCCGTGTGATGTCTAGGAAGGGCTTGTGCCCGAAGACCGTCTCATCCCGATCCTGCGGACCACTACCCGTGATGAGGATGAGCGTAGGGTAGGGGGCTTTACCCTCCTTCGGAAGGGCAAGCGAACCAGAGAGGATGACGGAAGAGTCCGATACGGGGATCATCAGTTCCTCCTCTGTGTATGTGGTGGGAGCGGACTTAGTGTCTTCAGTCTTCGCCACCCGTCGAAGCGAGAGGGGAAGGCTCATACCGCCCTGCTCGAAGTTGCCCACCAGCTGATCCTCTCCGTCCCTCAGCGCCGTATAGCGAAGATGAAGGGAACTAAGCCTTAGGGTTAAGCTATCTCCCCGCACCTCTACCTCATCAGCACGCAGGGCATAAGCACCTTGGTCGGGGCTATCCAGCGAAGCCGACCAGCGCCCCGCTTCTTCGGTAAGGTGAAGGATCAGTCGTAGCTTCCCCATGGGGAGGGATAGCTTCCCCTCCCAGTCTCCACTGAGGGAGCTTTGTGCCGACAAAGCGAGGGGAACGAGTAGGAGCACACAGAGCAGCTGAAAGATACGTCTCATGATCGTAAAGGAATAGGTGAATTAGGAGCGAGTCGACTGCCTTAGGTAGCGATTCATGTAGTAGGTAAGGAAGAAGTTCTGCCACGCTATGTAGCCAGCGATCCCAGGAGCTACAAGGGGGTGCATGAAGGAGATACAGAGCCAGAGGGTAAGGGCCGTGTTCTTCTGCCCCATAGCTTGCCTGCAGGCGACCTCCTCGACACCTATCCATCGGGAGAGGGGAGGACCTAGGGTGAACTGTAGGGCGCAAGCAAGGAAGCCCACACCGAACGAGGCTACAAGGAGTAGGGGATTACCACCCCCTTCTTCGGAAACGAAGGCTACGGCCTTCCCGAGAATGAAGATGAGCGAAGAGAGCCAGAGCCAGTAGGTCAGGGTACGATGTGGCCCAGGTGTGCGCCCCCGACGCTTCATCAGATAGCGCACGAGCCAAGCGAGCGTGATGGGTAGGATGACCATACGTGCCACCAGAAGGGCTATCTGCCCCGAGAGCGTCCAGAAGGGGAGCTGGCTGTGATCATCCAGCAGGGGAAGGAGGAAGGGAGCGAGGAAACAGATCAGCCCGTGCGTCAGTATCGTATAGCCCGTAGCGAAGCCCGTATCTCCCTCCATGAGGCTAGTCATCGCCCCCGCTGCCGTAGCTGCTGGAGCGAGGAAGCACATAAAGAGGCTTGTAGCGATCAGAGGATTCCAGAGCGCGAGGAGGAAGTACAGCCCTCCACCGAGTCCTAGATGTAGCGCCAGCAGGACAAGATGCTTCGGTCGGGGTGCCACGGCTCTCAGGGGCATATTGAGCACAGCGAAGAAGAGCATCGCCGAGATGATCCAGGGGAGGATCACCGCAAAGGGTGCCGTCACCCGCCAGAGTACGATCCCCAGCGTGATGAAGCAGAGTGGGGCATAGCCCTTGAGCCTGTGCCAATCGACCCGAAACATCTACTTAACCTCTAGCAGTGAAGGATCAGCGATCACCCGCTCGATAGCCGTACGGATGGAGCGAAGACCGAAGTCCTCAGCTCGGAGCTCCTCAGGACGGAGGAAGACCAGCTCGCCTGCATCATCTAGGGCCTGAGCTCCCTCGAAGCTCGCCACCTCTACACGATAGAAGATATCTGCCGTATAGACATCAATGCCCGAGTAGGGGTAGATATTAGGCAGGGAGAAGAGCATACGCACCGACTTAGCCTCTAGAGCCGTCTCCTCACGTAGTTCTCTCACTACGGCGGACTCTACCCCTTCCTCGGGGTCTACGAAGCCTCCAGGGAGGTCTAGCGTGCCTCGTGCAGGCTCTCTAGAGCGACGCACGGTGAGCAGTCGCCCTTCCTCGTCGAGAATGAAGCAGGCGACGGCTGCTGCTACATTGTGGTAATAGGAGAGGTCACACTTCGGGCAGTGGATAGCACGCCCATGGATATGCTCTAGTCCCGAAGCCCCACAGCGAGGGCAGAAGGTGAAGCTCGAGAGCGGATGCTGGATCATAGAGGTAAGGGGGATGCTTAGCCTAGGATGTGGGTGCGTGCTTCGCTTCTACGAAGGATCATCGATTGCTTACGCCGGTGGTGACCGTCTCCTGAAGCGCAGGAAGATCACCCAGCTTGTGGAGTGGATATGATTCCCGCTAGGCTGGTGATGAGGGTGAGGAAAGAGGGTAAAAGTAAAAGAGCTAGTCGGGACTAGCTCTTCTACTTCATAGGTATCTCGTAGGGATGGATAGGAGGCTTAGATCTCCTTTGCTTCCCAGCCAAGGGCGCTAGCCCCTAGGACTGCTGCATCGCTCTCCTTGAGCTGAGAGACGAGGAGCTTGGTCTTGCCTTGATAGATCTTCAGGAGGTTCTTCTCCATGTGGTGACGAATAGGATTCATCAGGAGGTCCCCAGCCTTAGTGAGGCCACCGAAGAAGATGATCGCTTCAGGAGAAGAGAAGGTGACGAAGTCGGCGCAAGCTTCACCAAGGATAGCCCCCGTCGATTCGAATATCTCCAGAGCAAGAGCATCACCTACGCTGGCTGCATCGAAGACATCCTTAGAGGTGATCGTGTCTATATCCAGCTCACGAAGCTTGCTTTCGTCGGTGCGGATGGTGAGGTATTCACGTGCCGTGCGTGCTACCCCTGTGGCGGAGGTATAGGTCTCGAGACAGCCCTGGCGACCACAGCCACACATACGGCCGTTGCGTCGGACGATCATGTGCCCAAGCTCGCCAGCGAAGCCGTCGTGCCCGTAGACTAGCTGTCCACCGACTACGATACCGCTACCGACACCAGTACCGAGGGTGATGACGATGAAGTCCTTCATCCCACGTGCAGCGCCATAGGTCATCTCCCCGATGGCAGCAGCGTTAGCATCATTGGTCAGAGCTACGGGGATGCCTAGACGATCCTGGAGCATCTGTGCCAAGGGGATCTTTCCCTTCCAAGGGAGGTTAGGAGCGAACTCGATGCAGCCGTTGAAGTAGTTCCCATTAGGAGCTCCGACACCGATACCACGGATCTTGTCCTTGCCACCTACCTGCTCGATGAGCATGTTGATACCGGTGACGAGATCGTTAAGGTAGAGCTCGATATCGATGTGCGTCCCTGTCTTGATCGAAGCATTGACGACGACGTTACCACGGGCGTCTACTACACCGAAGACGGTGTTGGTGCCTCCGAGGTCTACACCTATTACATAGGGTTTTTCCATTAGTTGATGATGTGTCTACTGTGAGATAAATAGTTTCTTCTTAGGAACAAAGATAGTAGTTTTCACGGATCAGCCGTGAGGGCAGCAGTAGATCTCCCAGGAGGCTCTTCCCCTCGGTCCCGGGACTTATCCCCCGAGCTTAATATAAGGGTATAAAAGAGAGAAAGAATATATACTCTCTATATACCCTATTGTTAATATAGGCTGTGGAATCGTGGGTAAGCGCTGGGGGTGACGCTTGGGAGGGGGAGGGGAATACACGTACTTATCCTAAAGCTATCCGTAGGCTACCCACAGAGGATACACAGGAGAGATTGCCCTTGGTATCAGCGCTGGGAGGAAATTACCGCCCTTCATCCACAGCTCGGGGGGATACCGAAGGAGCGAAAGGGGATGAGGAGCTGTGTATGCCGTTGGGATAAGCGGGTGACTTATCTACATCCCCAAGGGTACCCCTAGGGAGGGGGGAAGACCCCTCTCATAGGGGAGTGGATTTATCCCAAGGTTATCCCACGGCTATGCACCCTCTAGAGCGACCTATGCACCCCTATTATTAAGGCTAGAGAGCGACTCAGCCCACACCATGACAAGCACGATGTGGGCTGGTAGTTGGGGGATAGTGGTGCTCTAAGGCTAGAAGCCTTGGGTACCCGATCTGCTTCTAAGGAGTACTCCAAGCCGAGGAGTACAGCGTCCTGTATCTGGTCCTAGATAGTGCCTCGATTCTGGGGAGACTGCTCCTTATCTATACGGTCAAGTACGCTCTTAGCTCGAGCTCAAGTAGCACTCTAGTCTCGGAGGAAGTGGAGGATGGCCTCTGCCGCACGGGGCGCACTCTTCTCTCGACCCATGAGGCTCTGGAGTTCGT
Source organism: Porphyromonas sp. oral taxon 278 str. W7784 (assembly GCF_000467855.2). Classification (GTDB taxonomy): domain Bacteria; phylum Bacteroidota; class Bacteroidia; order Bacteroidales; family Porphyromonadaceae; genus Porphyromonas. The sequence continues at coordinate 4,131 of NZ_KI259258.1, read as the reverse complement.
CGAGGTCATGAAGCATCGCCTTGCGCTCTAGTGCCTCTTCGGGGAGGATGTGGGTGAGGGTAGAGAGGATCTGAGCCGAATGCATTCGGTCGGCTAGTAGTTCGGGCACAGCAGCCTTACCGAGGATGAGATTGACCAGCGAGAAGTAATCGACTTGGAAGAAGCGCTCGAAGACCCACCGAGCAATACGCTTCCCGCCTATGCGGTAGCAGACGATCATCGGTAGACCCCAGAGTCCTGCCTCTAGGGTAGCTGTACCGGAGGTGACGAGGGCTACATGAGCTCGCCTCATCAGTCCGTACGTGTCTCCGAAGAGGATCGGGGTATCGGGGTGATCCTGGAGGTAGGGGCGGTAATCCTCCTCGGTGAGCCCAGGTGCTCCAGCGATGACGACCTGCCAGCCGGTGGAGGCGTACGGTGCTGTCGCCTGGAGCATCTCACTGAGGTTGTGCTGGAGTTCGGAGCGTCGACTCCCTGGGACGAGTAGGATCATCTGCTCCCGCCCGACGGGCTCGGGATGAGCCTCTAGATAGCTTATCTGGGCGTCGACACAAGGGTTGCCTATATAGGTCGTCCTAAGGCCACGCTCCTCGAAGTACCCTACTTCGAAGGGGAGGATACTGAGGCTCAGGTCGACGTAGCGCCGAAGGGTCTTTACCCGACTCGAGCGCCATGCCCACACCTTAGGGAGAATATAGTAGACGATGGGGATGCCCAGCTGCCGCTTGACAAAGGGTAGGATGAAGCGGAAGTTGAAGTCAGCGTAGTCGACAGGGATGACTACGTCGGGCTGGAAGGCACGGATCGCTTGCTGGACCTCACGACCGATACGGGTGAGCTTGCGGAGGTTCTTCAGGACGCTGACCACCCCCATGAAGGCTACCTCTCGGTAGTGTACGAGGGGAGCGACACCGGAGGCCTCCTGCATCTTGTCCCCACCCATGAAGGCAAACGAAGCCTCTGGATCGCGCTCCCTCAGCGCTCGTATGAGTGCTGAGGCGTGCAGATCACCAGAGGCTTCGCCTGCGACTAAGAAGTAGCGCATAGTCTAGTGCTGTGCTTGTGCCAGCGTAGTCAGCTCTTCGATCCAGCGATGGTTCGTGCAGTCGAGCTGGAGGGGCGTGAGCGTAGCCCAGCCCTCCTTGAGGTAGTGCCAGTCGCCCGTCGAGGGGTCTTGTCCTGGGTCCTGACGACCGGTGAGCCAATGGATCTTCTTCCCCTTGCCATCCTCGGAGTGTACGAACTCTTCGACGAAGCGACCTACAGTCATCGGGCAGACCTTCAGCCCCAGTGGTTCGGTCTTAGGTACATTGAGCGAGAGCATCGTCTGCCAGGGCAGGCGGGTATGCTGCATCAGTTCGACCACCCGCAGGGTATAGGCGATACTGGCGGTGAAGTCAGGCTTCCACGCCGTATCATCGAGCGATACTGCCAGCGAAGGGATACCATAGATACAGCCCTCACGAGCAGCGCCTAGCGTGCCCGAATAGCTGACACAGATGCCCTCGTTGCTCCCGTGGTTGATGCCCGAGATGATCAGGTCAGGGCGCTTCTCGAGGAAGAGGGTATTCAGAGCAAGCTTCACGCAGTCTACAGGCGTACCTTCACAGCTGTAGATCTCGAGGTCTCCGTCGCTGTGGCGGTGCTTGAGGCGTAGCGGTTGGGTCGTGGTGATAGCGCCAGAGAAACCCGACCGTGGTCCATCTGGAGCGACGATAGTGACTTTGCCTAGGGAGAGCATCGCCGTGGCAAGCTCTTGGATTCCTGCGGCTCGGAAGCCATCGTCATTACTAAGGAGTATATGCATTCAGTGTTGATTAGGTCCTACTTGGTAGAGGGCTTAATGACCTTCTTTAGGCGGACACGATAGTAGAGAGAAGTATAGCTGTCGGTACGCTCAGAGGTACTGGTCGTATTGTTGAGATACCAGGGTATGACGATGGTGGCTTCAGCACCTTGATGAAGGTTTTGCACAGCGATCTGCAGGCCTACGGGTAGGTTCGCCACAGGCTCCTGCTCGATAGCGTTCATGTCGAGGGTCTGACGCAGACGGGTAGCCTTGAGCTTGTCCTTGAGCCAGTCGGTAGTACGGTAGGTGTCACGGAAGAGCTGTACGGCGTCGGTATAGTCTACACCGATGCTTTTGTCGCCTTCCTTCTCTACCTTCATATAGACGAAGCCACTGCCTCCGATGCCGGGCACAGTAGCTCGTATGTAGGCACTATCGGCGAAGCTACGGAAGGCTCTTTCGTTCTCACTGCGTCGCTCTTGGTCTACGTCGATGGTGCTATTGCAGCTGGAGAGACCAACGAGGGACGCGAGGGCGAGGCTCCCTAGGAGGAGGCTCTGTAAAGTCTTGCTAGTCATAGAGGCGGGTGGGGGTAAGGGTGGGTTAGATCTTGCGAAGGAGACTCTTCATAGAGGTCGCTTCGTAGAGGCGCTGGGAGAGCTCTGCGATAGCTACACGCTCCTGCTCCATACTGTCACGATGACGCAGGGTGACGGTGCCATCCTCCATCGTCTGATGGTCTACCGTCACGCAGAAGGGCGTACCGATAGCATCCTGACGGCGGTAGCGCTTGCCGATGGAATCCTTCTCATCGAGCTGGCAGTTGAAGTCGAACTTCAGTTCGTCGTAGATAGCACGAGCCTTGTCATCAAGGCCGTCCTTGCGCACCAGAGGCAGGATGGCGAGCTTGACGGGAGCAAGGGCAGCAGGCAGGCGAAGCACCGTGCGCTTCTCTCCTCCCTCCAGAGCTTCCTCCTCGAAGGAGCCACAGACGAGGCTGAGGAACATACGGTCTACCCCGATCGACGTCTCTACGACGTAGGGCACGTAGCTCTCACCGAGTTCGGGATCGAAGTACTGCATCTTCTTGCCACTGAACTCCTCGTGGCGCTTTAGGTCGAAGTCCGTACGGCTGTGGATGCCTTCCACCTCCTTGAAGCCAAAGGGCATCTCAAATTCGATGTCGGTAGCAGCATTGGCGTAGTGAGCCAGCTTCTCGTGGTCGTGGTAGCGATACTTCTTGTCGCCGAGACCGAGGGCCTTGTGCCAGCGCAGGCGTAGCTCCTTCCAGTACTCGAACCACTTGAGCTCTTCGCCAGGACGGACGAAGAACTGCATCTCCATCTGCTCGAACTCGCGCATGCGGAAGATGAACTGACGGGCGACGATCTCGTTGCGGAAGGCCTTCCCGATCTGTGCGATCCCAAAGGGCACCTTCATACGACCCGTTTTCTGTACGTTGAGGAAGTTAACGAAGATCCCCTGGGCCGTCTCGGGGCGCAGGTAGACCTTCATCGAGCCTTCGGCCGTAGAACCCATCTCGGTGGCAAACATCAGGTTGAACTGACGTACCTCCGTCCAGTTGCGTGTGCCACTGATGGGGCAGACGATCTCGCAGTCGAGGATGATCTGGCGCAAGCCCTCCAGATCCGAAGCGTTCATCGCCTCGGAGAAGCGAGCGTGCACCTCATCCCACTTAGCTTGGTACTCGAGGACACGGCCATTGGTCAAGCGGAACTGGCCCTCGTCGAAGCTCTCACCGAACTTCTTCGCTGCCTTGGCTACTTCCTTATTGATCTTCTCTTCTATCTTCGCTAGGTGATCCTCGATGAGCACATCGGCACGATAGCGCTTCTTAGAATCCTTGTTGTCAATGAGGGGGTCGTTGAAAGCGTCTACATGGCCCGAGGCTTTCCAGATCTTGGGGTGCATGAAGATAGCTGAGTCGATCCCTACGACATTGGGAGCAAGGAGGGTCATGGCCTCCCACCAGTAGTGCTTGATGTTGTTCTTGAGTTCGCTCCCCAGCTGGCCGTAGTCATATACGGCTCCCAGACCGTCGTAAATCTCGGAGGAAGGGAAGACGAAACCATATTCCTTACAGTGGGCGATTACCTTCTTGAAGAGGTCTTCTTGCTGTGCCATGAGCAGATCGTTGTATTCTATTTAGCTATTGGATTGTACTGATGGATCTCTGTAGCGACCGAGGAGGGCGCACAGCCCACAAAGGTACATATTATCCACTACTTGCTTCGCTAGCGCCCGTGTAGCACTCCCATGAGCTCTGTGGGGAAAGTACTTCTATAAGCAAAGAGGTACTACTAGCGCCTCATGAGAGGTAG
>NZ_KI259257.1:47115-48394 GCF_000467855.2 Porphyromonas sp. oral taxon 278 str. W7784 | reverse complement strand
AGCTCGTTGGGTGCGCAAAGGCAGGCACTATCCCTCGGTTGAGCTGGCGATGGCATAGGAGTATCTCTTAGATAGTTATTTCAAGATTGATAAAGTAATAGATGGTCTGGTATATGGATAGAGCGAATGCTCTCGCTCTGGGAGTGTGCCTTTCAGTATGTCTTGTTGTTTGCTCTTGCCGTAGCAAAGAGCAACGAGCAGTTCATAGAGTATGTCCTACGACTTATATGCCCCAGGAATTGGATCAGCTCTATCAGCCTCTTTGCCGGGATAGCTTCATCTTGCAGGAGCTACATGATGAGTTTAGAAATCCGACAGAGAGGCTCTTCCCTATGGAGCAACGGATGGCTCATAAGACCTGGATCCTAGAGTTTACGTGGCGGGAGAAGGCTGATAGCCTCATCACCGTCTGGTATGTAAGAGAAGCTGACACGCTGAGGAAGCTGAGACACTTCAGATTCTCAGAGCATGATGAGTTCTAAGCACCTTCCCAGGTTAGCTCAATAGCCTGTTGCTCAAGGATGATTATTTGCTGGGAGTACTGCTCTAAGCGTTGAAGCATTACCTGTGCTGCCTTGACCGAGTGGTAGCTGTTGATAGCCTTTACTGTTTGGTTACAGAGGATGCCGATCTCATGTATCTGCGCTATGATGTTGGAGAGTTTGCGGTAGTACGCCACTGCAGATTTATCCTCGGTGATGGCCTTGAAACTTTCATCTAGTAAGCGAGCTCGGAGGAAGTCTGACTTCGTTTCAGCTCCCGATTTATGGAAGAGAGCGATGACTTTTATTGGTCTTTGGGATTGGGTAGGCGTACATGCCAGTTATCCCAGCGTTCTATGCTCATATTTCTTTTGGGTTCATTGATTACGACTTCGGGGTAATCGCTCCCTCGCACTGAGGCAAGGTTTTTTTGTGGTACAAACTGCAGTTTGTGTTACAAAGACACACCTTGCAGTAGAAAGAGTGGATGCTTCATAGCTTTGCTCTATCTCTCGAGATGCAGTGCTTGCGATTGCTTCAGTGATCTCCCGCTTATTGTCTCGCTCGTGATAGGATCTGATTCATCACTCCCTCTCTCGATATGTATGGCGCTTGGGTTAAGGATATCCGCCCCCAAGTCAAGTGTATCGAGCTTTCTCTTTCTCTTCAACACTCATCATCCTCCAGTATATACGCCCCATCCTCCAAGTTAATGCGGTAATGGGAGGAGGAGCTATCTCCTTTTCCTTTCGTCGGAGATATGGTAGACAGGGAGAAAGGTACTGAACTCCTGGATT
>NZ_KI259257.1:18634-47015 GCF_000467855.2 Porphyromonas sp. oral taxon 278 str. W7784 | reverse complement strand
TTGGTACTTGTGGTAGAGGGAGTGGAGGCTGGCAGAGATGGCATCTAGGTTAGTTCAATTAGCCCTTCATTTAGCCGTCACTGCTACACTAATTGCTACGCCTTGATTTGTGTAGCAGTTTCTGTAGCAGAACGTCTCTTCTAGAAGCTTATTAGCTCCAAGGCTCAAGCCATCATACCCATGAGTGCATATAAAAGAAGAATCGCTGTAGAACTATGTCCTACAGCGACTTCCTCTTGTCTTGAATGCTTCTGTGACGACCATTTTGCAGTCACTTTGAAGCCTCTTTGCGGAGAGAGAGGGATTCGAACCCCCGGAACCTCTCAGTTCAACGGTTTTCAAGACCGCCGCAATCGACCACTCTGCCATCTCTCCTGGGGTCGATGTCACTGGTGCCTTGCGATAACCAGCGAACCCTTAACGAGTGCAAAGATAGTGCTTCTCGGGGAATATGCAAGTTGGGGGCAGGCGAAAGGTTTGGTAAGGGATGAAGAAAACTAGCCGTGATCGGAGGAAAATCTACTTCAGAGGCTGGTTGCTTTGCTATGGAGATGTGGGGGGAGATTTGAGGAGATAAGAAGCCTTTGACCGGAGGGGATAAGACGCTTTTGTGCAAGGGGGATGAGGAGCGCTGAGGGATAGAGGATGTGGCGGTCTTTGTGGGAGAAGAGAAGGAGCCTACGAGGGTGGGGAGAGGCCGTTGAGATCGAGGATGGGGAGAGCTGAGGGATAGGGGATGTGGCGGTCTTTGAGGGAGAGACGGGGTGCCTCTGAGAGGGAAAAGAGAAGCTTTTGAGCGAGTGGGAGATGAAGAGGTGCCTGAGAGGGGTGCGAGGGGCTACCTAGAGGGGGGATGGGGAGGCTAGCTGATGGGGGGCAAAAAGGGACCTACAGTAGTTTTTTCGACGACCTACCGTGGGTCGTTTTTGGAGCCCTTGGGAGGGGGAGCTCGGAAGGTGGGGTTTGTACCCAGAGAAAGGGACGGAATTTCTTCGGTGCTTGGAGCCGGCTTTTTCTTCGGTTTTTGGCTGGATTTTTGTTCGGCCGTGAGCGAGGGAAGAAGAACTAGGTGGACGGGGCGAAGGGCGAGTATTCAGTGGTAAATTTCGTTAACTTTGTCGCTAATAAAGGAGTCTTCGTTTGCCCGGGAAGACTCCACGACCAATCAAGAACATTCATATATATGAGTAAGATAACTCAACGAGTCGCCGTGTCTGCTTGCCTTGCGTGGGCTTGTGGGTGCTTGGCCTGGCCTGTCGGTCTGCTCGCTCAGGAGATCCCGCAGGCCCAGAGCCTTGAGACTCAGGGGGCTTCCACCGAGCGCCCGATCGCTCTTAGCCTCGAAGGGGCGGTGCGCCTTGCCCTGAAGAAGAGTCCGACGCTCGAGGCTTCTGTCCTAGGTGTTGCAGGTGCCAAATACGATCAGCGAAAGAATAAGGGGGCGCTTCTCCCCACGATCAAGCTGAGTGGATCCTACACCCACATGCTGAAGAAGCAACGGGTGTACTTCGGATCGGACGATATGTCTTCATCGCCCATGGGACAGTTCTTCCCCTCAGATGGGATCGAGATGGGACAGACCCATAGCTTGCAGGGGGGCATATCGGCTGGCCTTCCCCTCATCGCTCCACAGCTCTGGGTGAGCCTGCAGCTGGACAAGGAAGCCGTAGCGCTGGCCGAAGAGCGAGCACGAGGCTCTCAGGTCGATCTGGAGGCTGAGGTGCGCAAGGCGTACATGGCCGTTCTTCTAGCTCGTGAGTCGCTCCGTGTGCTCGAAGCGAACTACGCCAACGCTCAGACCAACTATACCCAGACGGCTGCGAAGTACGAGCATGGGTTGGTGGCCGAATACGACAAGATCCGCATGGAGACGCAGGTGAAGAACATCCTGCCCAACGTGGTCTCGGCACGTACTGCCGTCAGTCTCTCCGAGGCTAAGCTCAAGGTCGTCATGGGCCTTGACCTGGATACTCCGATCGAGATCACAGAGACACTGGCGGACTATACGGACCGAGTCTATCAGAATCTCCCCGAGCAGACGAAGCATATCTCTCTCGAGGGGAATAGCCAGCTCCGTCAGCTGGACCTTCAGGGGCGTCAGCTCGATGCTGCGCTCAAGGTCAAGCGGATGGCCTTCCTCCCGACGCTCTCGATGAGCTTCACCTATCAGTACAGCTTTGCCTCTGACCGCTTCCACCTGAGTGACAAGAAGAGATGGAGCCCCTTCTCCACGATCGGTCTTGCACTGGATATCCCCGTCTATACCGGGGGGAAGCGCTACTACGACCTGCGGAGCACGGAGACGCAGATCCGTCAGCTCGTAGCCCAGCGTGTAGCGGCAGAGAGTCAACTGCGCCTCGGGGTGATGAATAGCCTCAGCGAGCAACGTAAGGCGCTGGAGCAGTTCGCCTCCGCCCGAGATGCCGTGGCTACCGCTGAGCGAGGTCACAAGATCGCCGAGGTGCGCTACAAGAGCGGTGCAAGCACCGTCCTGGAGCTCAACGACGCCGAGATGGCGCTCCTGCAAGCTCGACTCAACTACAGTCAGGCGGTGTACAACTATATGGTGGCCGTCTTCTCGCTCGATGCCCTCCGAGGCACTACCCTCACGGATGCGAAGTAGGTCGGACCGCTATCGCTTCACCCCATCCACATGATCACCCCAAAGAATATAGATAAACGATGATACACCAGAAGTCGAACCTTCTCCTCTCCCTTGCGCTCGTGGGACTGGGGTTCTTCTCTAGCTGCTCCTCCTCCAGCACCAAGACCGAGGAGACAGCGCCCGCCGATAGCCTTCGCCTCGTGGATATCGCACCCGCCGAGATGCGTAGCCTAGAGATCACACAGGAGTTCACTGCACAGCTCGAAGCTAAGGTGCTCAACAATATCACCGCCCAAGCAGGTGGTCGCCTCAAGCAACTCCTCGTCAAGGTCGGCGACCGAGTCGCTGCCGGTCAGGCCGTTGCCCAGCTAGAGGCTACCCAGGCTTCGCAGGCGCAGATCCAGCTCTCCGACGCTAAGACGAACTTCGCCCGTATGGATGAACTCTACAAGGTAGGTGGGGTGTCCAAGGCGCAATGGGAGCAGGCCAAGAGTGCTGTCGAGCAGGCGAAGCTCGCCTACAGCCATGCGGCGGAGAATACCGTGCTACGCAGTCCCATCAGTGGCTTCGTCACGGCTAAGAACTACGACAACGGCGATATGACTTCGCCCCAGCTCCCCGTGGTCGTCATCCAGCAGATAGCGCCCGTCAAGGCGATGATTGGCGTCTCTGAGCAATACTATTCGCTCCTGAAGAAAGGGATGAAGGTATCCCTCACTGTCGACGCCCTCGGCGCTGAGAGCTTCTCCGGACGGATCGCTAATATCTATCCCACCCTTGACCCCATCACCCACACGGTCTCCGCAGAGGTCGAGGTGGCTAACAAGGAACTGAAGCTTCGCCCAGGGATGTACGCTCGGGTGCATATCGACTTCGGGGCTAAGGAAGTGCTGACGATCCCTGACAAGGCTGTCGTCCGCCAGCCCGGTAGTGGTGCCCGCTATGTCTACCTCTTCTCAGGAGGCAAGGCGGTCTATCGCTCTGTAGAGCTCGGCGCACAGCAGGGCGACCGCTATGAGATCCTCAGTGGTCTCGAGGTAGGCGACGAGGTCATCACCTCGGCTCCCTCCAATCTCAAGAATGGGCTTCCAGTGAAGACCCGCAAGTAAACGCCTTCTCTCGCTATGAGCATCTACGAAACATCCGTCCGCAAGCCGATCACCACGGCACTGATCTACGTGGCGATAGCTGTGCTCGGACTCTTCGCCCTGTCACGCTTGGCCATCGAGCTGATGCCCAAGACGGATACGACACGGGTCATGGTCGTCACCTCTTACCCAGGAGCGAGTGCGGCAGATATCGAGACTAATGTCTCCAAGCCACTGGAGAATAGTCTCAATGGGATCGACAAGCTTAAGCATATCAGCACGAAGAGCCAGGACAACGCTTCGATCGTCACGCTGGAATTCCGTGCTGGTACGCCTATCGCCGATGCGATGAACGATATCCGTGACAAGCTGGATGCGATCACGGACTTCCTTCCTTCTGGAGTGAAGAAGCCAGCGATCTTCAAGTTCGATACGAGTAACATCCCCGTAGCTATCCTTTCGGTCGAATCTGAGGAGAGCGCACGAGGTCTAGCGAAGATCCTGGAGGATAGGGTCAGCAACCCCCTCCAGCGAGTCGACGGGGTCGGTACCATCAATGTAGTAGGGGCTTCGAAGCGTGTCATCCAGGTCTACTGTGATCCCGCTAGGCTCGAAGCTTACCACCTCACCCTAGCACAGATCTCCCAGCTCATCGCTGCAGAGAATACGAACATCCCCGCAGGGCAGATCGACCTCGGCTCACGCACCAGCTCGATACGTGTCCAGGGGGAATTCGTCGATCCTCTAGCGCTGGGCTCGATCGTCGTCTCGAGCGTCTCGGGCAAGGATATCTATCTGCGTGACGTCGCTACCATCAAGGATGCCATCGGCGAACGTCAGCAGGAGAGCTATGTCAACGGCAAGAGCGGAGCGATCATCATCATCAATAAGCAGGAAGGATCGAACTCTGTCGAGATCGCTCGCCAGATACAAGCCCTCCTGCCTCAGATACAGGAGAACCTCCCTTCGGACGTCAAGCTCAGCTACCTGATCGATACCTCGAGCTTCATCGTCAATACTATCGGTTCGCTTGAAGAGACGATCTTCATCACGTTCTTCATCGTCGTGCTGGTGGTGCTCTTCTTCCTCGGGCGCTGGAGAGCTACATTCATCATCATCCTGACGATCCCGATCTCGCTGGTGGCATCGTTTGTCTACCTCTTGGTATCGGGCAATTCGCTCAACATCATTTCACTCTCCTCCCTCTCGATTGCTATTGGGATGGTCGTGGATGATGCGATCGTCGTCCTAGAGAACATCACGACGCATATCGAGCGTGGTAGTTACCCCAAGCAAGCGGCTGTACACGCCACCAACGAGGTAGGTATCTCGGTCATCGCTTCTACGCTGACGATGCTGGCGGTATTCCTCCCTCTGACGATGACTCCGGGAGAAGCGGGGCTGATGTTCCGCCAGCTCGGCTGGAGTATCAGTATCGTGATGATCGTCTCTACGACGGCAGCGCTCTCTCTGACGCCGATGCTCTGCTCCCAGCTGCTGAAGCGTGATCCCGGGAGAAGCAAGCTATCGGACAAGCTCTTCCGCCCTATTGAGCGAGGACTTAATGCTCTTGATAGGGCCTATGCCCGCCTACTGGGCTGGGCGGTACGGCATCGTCGTACCACGGTCTTCTCTGCACTGGGTATTTTCATCCTGAGTCTGGGGAGCTTGACCTTCATCAAGACCTCCTTCATGCCTCAGCAGGATATTGGTTTCCTCAATGTAGCGCTGGAGCTCCCTGTCGGTACGCGTGTCGATGAGACTCGTAGACTTGGGCTCGATCTCGAGAAGCGGATGCGTCAGGAGGTACCATCCATCCAGACGGTGTCGATGAATCTCGGCCAAGCATCGGATGGAGACTCTTGGTCTATGGTGCAGTCCAGCGGGACGAATGTCATCACGATGTACGTCGGTATGTATCCCCGCTCGGAGCGCACACAGACACAGGAGGAGGCATCAGATGCTATTCGCAAGATCATTGCCTCTTATCCCGAAGTCTCTAGCTACGATGTCAAGACGGGTGAGGGCGGAGGAGGCTCCACGGGCGTGACACTTGAGATCTACGGACAGGACTTCGACGAGACCGACAGCTATGCTCGTCTGCTCCGTGAAGAGCTACGCCAGTCGAAGGTAGCCTCTGGTGTGACGCTCAGTCGTAAGGACTATATCCCCGAAGTACGCTTCGTCTTCGATCGACAGCGTCTAGCAGAGAACGGACTGAACCTCTCCACGGCAGCGATGTATCTGCGCAGTGCTGTCAATGGTACCGTCGCCTCGCACTTCCGTGAAGATGGTAATGAGTACGATATCCGTGTAAGTCTCGATCCTAATCGGCGTCAGTCGCTCCAGGATATCTCTAATCTCCTGGTCTACACACCGCAGGGCAAGCAACTTCGTCTATCCGATCTGGGGCACATAGACGAAGCCTTCACACCGCCTACGATCGAGCGCAAGGACCGTAGCCGTGTGGTCACCCTGACACTTACGCCTACCCCAGGCGTGCAGCTGAGTGAACTCGTTGCTCAGGTGCAGAAGACTCTGGTGGCGCATCCTGTACCTTCGGCAGGTGTCTCGTATAAGATCACGGGTGCTTACGAAAGCCAGCAGGAGACCTTCGGTGATCTGACGACGCTGATGCTACTGATCGTGATGCTCGTCTTCATCGTGATGGCGGCGCAGTTCGAGAGCTTGGTAGACCCATTTGTCATCATGTTCTCCGTGCCCTTTGCCTTCTCGGGTGTCTTCTTCGGCCTACTCGTGACGCAGATACCGCTAGATACGATGTCCTTCATCGGGATGATCATGCTCATCGGTATTGTGGTGAAGAACGGGATCGTACTCATCGACTACATCCGTCTCTGTCGGGAGCGTGGCATGGGTATATCCCTTGCCGTCACCACTTCAGGTCGCTCACGTCTACGTCCCGTGCTCATGACCACGATGACTACTGTACTCGGGATGGTACCTATGGCTATGGGCATCGGCGAAGGCTCAGAGATGTGGCAGTCTATGGGGATCACTGTCGCCTGGGGACTTAGTATCTCCACGCTCGTTACCCTTGTCTTGATCCCGACGCTCTATGCAGCGCTGGAGGGAAGACGTGTACACCGAGCACGCCGTCAGCTGGAGAAGAAGATTGCTCGTCGCCACAAGCTCTCCTTTAGCCCTTCGTCTCACTAATTTTCTACTGCAGCCCTATGAACGAGAATAATCCCTTCGCTCCCGCCGAAGCGCTCAAGACCGTCTTCATCGCCTACAATCAGGCTTATCATGAGCTGATCCTACGTCTGCTCTCTCGCCAAGGACTACGAGGCTATACCTCGTGGGAGCGAGCTGAAGGGCGGGGAACGACCTCGGGCGAACCCCATATCGGGAGCCATGCTTGGCCGACGATGAATTCGGCGATGCTCGTAGTGGCGCCCGCCACTCGTGTTCCAGACCTCCTCAAGGCTCTGAAGGCGCTGGATGATGCTACGCCAGATCAGGGCCTGCGTGCCTTTGTCTGGTCGGTAGAGGCTACGATTTAGCCTCGGCACTTTCCCGTCTACCTTGCTCCGTGGCGTAGTGATACGCCCGCAGTCTACGCCCCAGATCCCCTTTAGCTAGCGGGATCTGGGGCGTGGTCTTTCCTGAAAGAAGGCTTGGGTGCTCCCGTCGGTAGGTTTCGTTCCTTTTGAAGCGAGGCTTGGCTTTCCTTGAAAGGGAATTCGATCGATCTCGTGCTGAGGCATGAGTTTTCCTGTAGTACGACCTCGCTTTTCATGAAATTAGGTTCGGTTTATCCTATACTGATTCGAAGCTTTCTTATTACCTAGGCTTCGGCTTTCTCTTATAAATAGGGCAGGTCTAAGGGGATGGCCTATCTTTGTAGCCAGAATTCATTCATCCTTAGATACAAACTCCTATTCACTATGCGAACGAACTACGCTCGTCTGCGTAAACTATTCGGAGCGCTTTCACTCTCACTCGCGGGGATCTTTTCCGCAGAGGGCGCTGTGGCTCTGGATAGTCTTCAGCTCATTCCTCGTCCCGTCTCGGTCTCTTACACCAAGGGGACGCTGACTTTGCCTAAGCGTCTGACGCTCTCTGCCCATACGCCACGGGTGCTCCGTGATGGACTCGCAGGGCTTTCGCTTGCGACGACCGAGGCGAAGGGTCGTACCTCGAGCTTTATTCGCTCACGTATCGACCCCTCGGTACAGGGTAGAGAGGGCTATCGTCTGACCATCGGTGCTCGGGGTATCGATCTCGTCGCTCGTGATGAAGCTGGACTTCGTCAGGGCGCACAGAGTCTATTGCAGATCATCGGGCAGTACGGCGCTCGTCTGCCTCAGCTCTCCATCGTCGACTCTGCCCGTATGGCCTACCGAGGTGTGATGCTGGATGTCTCCCGTCACTTCATGAAGACGGACATGATCATCCGTCTGCTTGACGAGATGGCACGATACAAGCTCAACCGATTCCATTGGCATCTCGTCGACGGTGGCGGGTGGCGCTTCCCCTCAGAGAAGTATCCTCTGCTGACGAAGAAGGCCGCTTTCCGCACCGAGAGCGATTGGGACAAGTGGTGGCAGAAGGATCGTCGCTTCGTCGATGAAGGTACTCCAGGGGCTTATGGTGGCTACTATACTAAGGAGGAGATCCAGCGTGTCGTCCGTCATGCCGACCGACTGGGGATCACAGTGATACCAGAGATCGAGCTCCCTGGCCATAGCAACGAGCTCTTCTCGGCGTATCCCGAGCTGAGCTGTCTCGATGGCTGGGCCTTCGAGAACTCTGATGTATGTATTGGCAATAAGAAGACCTTCACCTTCTTTGAGGCGATCCTCGATGAAGTCATGGCACTCTTCCCCTCCAAGTACATTCATATCGGCGGGGACGAAGCTACGATGCGCCACTGGGGTGACTGCCCCAAGTGCACCGAGCGTAAGCGTGTCGAGGGCCTCAAGGACGATCATGAGCTCCAGAGCTACATGATACGGCGTATCGAGAAATATCTCAATAGCAAGGGACGTAAGCTCATCGGCTGGGACGAGATCCTGATGGGCGGACTCGCTCCAGACGCTACGGTCATGAGTTGGCGTGGTGAAGAAGGTGGGATCAAGGCGGCAAAAGAGGGTCATGATGTCATCCTCACGCCCGGGAGTCACGTCTATCTCGACTTCTATCAAAGAGAAGCCGATGGCGAACCACGTGCTAACGGGGGCTTCACTACCCTAGAGAAGGTCTACTCCTACAATCCCATGCCTAAGGAACTCACGGCAAACGAGGCTAAACATATCCTCGGAGTGCAGGCCAATCTCTGGACAGAATACGTCCTGGATGAGGCACATGCCGAGTACATGCTCTTCCCACGAGTGCTGGCACTGGCTGAAGTCGCATGGTCACCACAGGCCGATCGTGACTATGCTAGCTTCCTACGCCGTACGAACTATCACGTACCTGCCCTCCTCAAGCGTGGTGTGAATGCCTATCCTCTACGACATATCGCTGCGCTCAACGAAGTAGATACCGCCCGTCGTGAGGTGTCCGTTCGCCTGATGAGTGAGCGTCCCGCAGCCGAGATCCGCTATACTGTGGATGGCTCTATCCCGACAGCTTCGTCACCGGTGTATGATGGTCGCCCGATCGTATCCCGTGATTCGATCCTCCTGGTCGCACGACTCTTCGACGGAGGGAAGGCACTTGACGTCCCCGATCTACGCTTCCGCACTGACTACCATAAGGGGATCGGGAAGGAGATCACCTACAACGACTGCTCGTGGAATGAGAAGTATCCCGCCGGAGGTGAGCGTGCGCTCCTCGATGGTGTCCGTGGTACGCCTACCTATCTAGACGGTCGCTGGCAGGGCTTTACCTCACCTCTCGACGTCACTATCGACTTAGGTCGGGAGGAAGAGCTTAGTCATATCTTCGCCAAGTTCATGCAAGAGCGCATCCAGTGGGTGTACATGCCTGGGGAAGTAGAGGTACTCTTGAGTAGCGATGGCGTGAACTTCCGCAGTGTCGTCAAGCAATCCACCCGCACGAGTGAGGAGATCTACCAGCCCGTCTTTGAGACCTTCTCCTTCCCCATGAAGGAACGTGCTCGCTACGTACGTCTACGGGCTTCGAATGATCGACCCAAGGGGAACTTCATCTTCTGCGATGAGATCGTGATCCACTAGAGAAGGGCTCTCCCTTCACCCGCTAGCCCCAAGCGCTAGCTAGCGAAGCTCCCATGCTGGTAGCCGTGATCCCCTCGAGGTGTCACCTGCCGAGCATGGGAGCTTTGTCTTTGGTTCCCCGCTCAGCCTCTGCAGAGCGGGGAAGTCATCTCAATAGATACGGGAGCTGATTACTAGTAAAGGAAGAGGTCATTACGAGAGAAGAGGGAGACCGCTACAGGTGATGGCTTCACCGATCAGCTGATGGGCGGGCTGTCGTGGCTTGCTTGAGCCTTAGCCTTGTCCCGTGATCGCTCGTACCACTACGCTTGAGGGAAGCGCCCTTCGCCTGCATTCAGGGCACCCGCTACAGAGGACGGAGGCGGGGGCTACGGGAAGGTGAGAAGCTCATTCCTCGGGTATTGCTTCTGATTCTGTACCTTTGTCCCATATTTCATACTAATAGTAAGCACAGAGAAAGATGACACTTTCGCATCCCTATCGACGCCTTCTGCTCCTCTCGATGGCCCTTCTTCTGGTCTATATCGGAGGAAGTGCGCAGGGAAATCGACGTATACGTGAGCACGAGGTGCAGCGTGAAGAGACCGTCTACAGCATAGCACGCAAGTATAATGTGCCGATCGAGAAGGTATATGAACTCAATCCTTGGGCTCGTCAGCAGATCAAGGTGGGGGATAAGCTCATCATCCCCTCCGCTTCAGCGACCACTCCTCAGGCAGCTACCTCGCAGAAGGGACGGAAGCACCGAGTAGAGTCCGGTGAGACGCTCTACGGGATCAGCCGTAACTACGGTATCGACCTCGTGGATCTGCTACGTGCTAACCCTGGCGTCACCTCCACTAACGTCCAGGTGGGCATGGAGCTCGTCATCCCATCGGCTAAGGCCGACAGCCCCGTCATCAGCGATCCTGCCCCCGCTCCACAGGAGCCCACGGCCCCATCACAGGTAGCTGCTGGCCAGACACGCATACTCATGCTCCTTCCTCTCAAGCAGGACAAGCACTATGTAGAGTTCTACGAGGGCTTCCTCCTCGGGATGTACCAGCTGAAGAAGGCTGGTATCTCCATGCAGTTGACGACACTTGACGTCCCCAGTGACGCTGCACTCAACGCCTATATAGAGGAAGGAAAGCTCCGAGGTAAGGATCTTGTCTTCGGCGGTGTCACGGAGAGTCAGATCCGAGCTATCGCAGGCGCTTCCGGCTATAGCTACTATGTCATCCCCTTCAGCAAGGCTGGCGCTCTGGAGACAGGGGATGGTCGGGTCGTCCTAGCGAATGCTCACACGGCGACTATCCTTGGGCGAGTGATCCCAGCTTTCGTACAGCGCTACCGAGGTAAGGAAGTTATCTTCACCCATCGCTCGGGAGACACGGAGGATAGCTTCGTGACGCAGCTTCGCACAGCCCTCAGTCGGGCAGGCGTCTCCAGCCGATCCATCGAGGTCGGTCGAGGTGCAGTCGGTGGCTTGGGTAATAATGCCGTCGTCGTCCCCATCTCACCCGACCGCAATCTAGCTCTAGCGACCATGGCCGCTATCGGTACTCAGACGGCGGGTATCAGCCTCTTCGGCTACCCTCAGTGGCAATCCTACGGGCCGAACTTCCAGCAGAGCCTCCGTCGCTACAATACGACGATCTACTCCAGCTTCTTCTTTGACCCCACACTCCCTGAAGCGAAGGACTTCCTGAGCCAATTCACGGGCTGGTTTAGCCACAAGGTGAGCAACTCTTACCCGAAGTACAGCGTCCTGGGCTATGATCTGGCTCGCTACTTCATCCGTGCTTACTCGATGTATGGCCAGAATTTCGTCAGCAACATGTCGTCCATCCCCTCCGACGGACTACAGCTGGACTTCCATCTACAGCGTGGCGAAGGGAATATCTACACCAACGACCGCTTCTTCTTCGTCAACTATCCTTCCTCAGGCGCTATACTCCGTGAAGCTCATTAGTCGTCAGTCGCTCCTTGCTCTCCTGCTATCGCTCCTCCTCGTGCCTTCACTCTGGGCGCAGGGAGAGGCAAAAGAGCCCTTCTCTCAGTCACTCTCCATCGGAGTTCATGGGGGAATAGCGGCGAGTCGCTTCACATTCGTGCCCTCGGTACGTCAGCGTATCCATGTGGGTTACGTAGGAGGTCTGGCTCTGCGCTACGATATCGAGCGAGGCGCTTCCCTACAGATGGAGTTCAACTACCTACGGGGCGGGTGGCAGGAGAAGTATGATGCGCTGGCGACTCGCTACACTCGGCATATCGACTATCTGGAGCTCCCGATCCTATCGCATCTATATTTTCGCTCGGGTGGCACGCGTCTCTTCCTCAATCTAGGCCCCTTCGTCGGCTATCAGCTCGCTGAATCCTCCGAAGTATCAGGTGAGGCGAACATGAGTGAGCGTGATCTGGCTCGCCATCAGATGGCAGTCACTGACCGCCTTTTCTGGGGACTCGGTGGTGGACCAGGGGTAAGTGTCGCCCTCGGTGCACGTCAGCGGATCGAGCTCGAAGGGCGATTCGTCTACGGACTAGGGAATATCTGGAGCGCACGAAGAGGCTCGGCCTACGTCCAGTCTTCGGAGATGCGCTTCGGTGCTACGCTCAACTACTTCTTCCGTCTCTAAAGATCGGGGAAGAGCGTACGCCAAGGCAAAGCAGAATTTCGCTATCTTTGCCCCCGTCTGGAGCGCTTACAAGCTCCGTGACATCGGCCCTCGTAGTTCAACGGATAGAACAAGAATTTCCTAAATTTTAGATAGCAGTTCGATTCTGCTCGGGGGTACACCAGCGTGTCATCAGTCACGTCGCTCAGCCTTATCCATAGGCGAAGGCATCTCTAGCGGACGATTTGGCGGACGACATAGGCCGATGAAGGAGCGCTCTCCCGATCACTCACATCGATCGACAAGCGACTCTGCCTCATCTCAACCCACCAGAGCGGGGAAGTCTTCGGACTTCTCCGCTCTGCTTTTATAGATACATGGGGTAGGGAATGCTTATGGCTTTGGGAGAGGCTCCATAGAAGGCACTTCTTCTTGCCGTAAAATGGCTTTGAGATAAAAGGAAAGACCTCGTGGAATTATAGGTAAGTCTGACGGCCTTATCTTGAAGTGAGTCGGGTGGGGACAGGATAGAGGAAGGCAACTGTCCGGATATTCCGGATAGTTCGATTTGAAGGGGATGCTCTGGTAGTGGGTTGATTCCTCGGTGCCGGTGGAGCTTTGGGTCGTAGGCAGAGGTAGATCGTTCCCCCGCTTATTATAGATGTATGATTCGGGAGGTTTGTGTTTCCTCCTGCCTTTGCTGATGAGCCTCTCTCGATAGCGCCCTCTCTGCGGAATGGTAGCCTGCAGAGGGGGCGCTTTCTGTGGTGTGTAGGCGGGCGGAGCACGCTCACTGTGCCCACTGCTACCAGCCCATCAACAGAATAACGAAAAGTAGCTACCTTTGTACCGAGCGTCACTAGTTCGCTCTGACTGAAAAGAAGACAATCAGTATGTCCCGTTTTGAGCTCCCCGATCTCCTTATCCCGAGGGGGCGAGTGCGGGACAGAATACGACAACGGTAATAGATGAAACATAAGATCAAGCCCTGGCTGTGGCTGGCATTCTCGCTCGTCTGGCTGGGCATCTTAGGCGGTATCTTCGCCATTTCTATGGGCTGGATAGGTTACCTTCCTCCTATTGAGCAGCTCCAAAACCCTATTGACAAGTACGCTTCCCAGATATTAGCTTCCGACGGGGAGGTGATCGGGTCGTTTGCTCATGGCGGATCGAACCGCGTCCTCGTGGACTACAAGGATCTTTCTCCTAATCTTGTCAAAGCGCTTATAGCCACAGAGGACGTTCGCTTCGAGAACCACTCGGGGATTGATTTCCGTTCGCTCGCCCGTGCTATCTTTAAAACAGGGATCCTCCAGCAGAAGAGTGCAGGGGGTGGTAGCACACTGACGCAGCAGTTGGCTAAGATGCTCTACTCGCCACCTAGCTCTAATTTCTTCACCCGTATGATGAAGAAGCCCGTCGAGTGGGTCATTGCTGCCAAGCTCGAACGCTTCTATACCAAGGAGGAGATCCTAGCGATGTACCTCAATCAGTTTGATTTCCTCTACAACGCTGTAGGGATCAAGTCGGCGGCTTTCACGTACTTCGGCAAGACGCCTGCTGAACTCAAGGTCGAGGAAGCGGCCGTCCTCGTCGGGATGTGCAAGAACCCATCCACCTACAATCCCGTACTTCGAGCCAATAGTCCCTTACCGATGGAGCGACGTAATACGGTCTTCCAGCAGATGGAGAAGGCAGGCTACCTCACTTCTCGTGAAGTCGACTCCCTGTCTCGCCTGCCAATTCGTACCTCATTTCATCGTATGGACCACAAGCAGGGCATAGCTCCCTACTTCCGTGAGCATCTGAGCAAGGTCATGATGGCGAATAAACCTGACCGAAGTGACTACGCTTCTTGGCAGTATGCCAAGTTCAGAGACGACAGCATTCAGTGGGAGACGAACCCGCTCTATGGCTGGTGCAACAAGAATCGCAAGTCCGACGGCTCCCCCTATAATATCTACACCGATGGTCTGAAGATCTATACGACGATCAATCCCGTGATGCAACGCTACGCCGAAGAGGCAATGCAGGAGCACATGGCAGGTCATCTCCAGCCCGCCTTCGACAGAGAGCGCCTGGCACGTGGCGGAGATCCCTTCAGTCCCTCCATATCAGCCGACCAGCGCAAGAAGATACTTGACCGTGCGATGCGTCAGTCTGAACGCTGGCGTCTCAGCAAGGAGGATGGGCTATCGGACGAAGAGATCCGCTCACAGTTCCATAGGAAGACGAAGATGCAGGTGTGGTCATGGCAGGGGACACGGGATACGGTGATGACGCCATTGGATTCGATCCGCTACATGAAGGGGATACTTCGCTCGGGCTTCATAGCGATGAACCCACACAATGGCTATGTGCTGGCCTACGTGGGCGATATCAACTTCTCCCAGTTCCAGTACGACATGGTCTCGGATGGTCGCCGTCAGACGGGGTCGATCATCAAGCCTTATCTCTATTCTCTAGCGATGATCGACGGGGCTTCCCCCTGCGATCAGGTGCTCCACGTGCAGCGCACCTACCGACTAGATAATGGTCAGACCTGGACACCTCGTAATGCCAACCACCGTCGTATAGGAGAGATGGTCTCAATTCAATGGGGACTACAGAATTCGGATAACTGGGTGACGGCCGAACTCATGAGTCGCACCTCGCCGATTACCTTCAAGCGCCTCCTGGAGAGCTATGGTCTCCGTGGTCCTATCGAAGCAACGATGGCGATGTCTCTTGGTACGCCTGAGGCGACTGTAGGAGAGATGGTCTCGGGCTACACGACCTTCGTCAATGATGGGGTGCGTGTCGACCCTGTCCTGGTTACTCAGATCGAGGATATGCATGGCAATATCGTAGCGACCTTCACGCCAAAGATGACCGAAGTTCTTACTGCTGACGCTGCGCATAAGATGCTCTACATGCTCCAGAATGTCATCAACGGCGGGACGGGGGGCCGTCTTCGCTCCTCCTTTGGCCTGCAGATGCCTCTGGGCGGTAAGACAGGGACGACGCAGAATAATAGTGATGCGTGGTTCATGGGCTTCTCACCTGACCTGGTAGCTGGCTGTTGGGTCGGAGGTGAAGAGCGTAGTATCCGCTTCAGTTCTATGGCATTCGGTCAAGGGGCTGCGGCAGCTCTGCCTATCTTCGGTAAGTTCATGAAGAAGGTTTATTCGGATAAGACGCTCGGCTATCTAGTAGGTATCCCCTTCCAGATACCGCCAGGCTTCTCGCCCTGCTATGATGCGGGGATTGGAGATGACGAAGCTGTCGAAGTCTTCGAAGGCGAACCGAGCGAAAGTCCCGAATCATCCCCACCCATTGACTTTTAGATGAGTGGGGTGGGGACGGCCTCTTCGAAGGCGCTTTACCTGACCCCTCCCCGCTGCTACTATACAAGCAAGGCCCTTGGACCAATCTGGTTCAAGGGCCTTGCTTATTAAGTCGCCTGCGTTGTATGAGTCATCCCCTCTGGTTCTCCAGCTCAGATAGCCTCGGCTCACAGTTCCAAAGGTAAAGGAGAATAGCTTCGATGGATCTACGCCACAGCTTCGACAGCAGGGCTTCTCCGTTGGGATGGCTTCTGCTTACTGCTTAGTTGGATCTATGTCACAACTGAGGTGGCTGGGGATCTCTATTTGGTGAGCTTGTGCTTATGATTTGGGGAGGCTTGACGTGTAGCTTCGGTGGTTTGCTTCTACAGGTAGAGAGGTCTCACTTTATAGCTTGGTGAGTCTCAGCTTGTAGCTTTGTAGGTTTCGCTGTCTGGCTTAGCTCGAGGAGCTTATAAAAGAAAGCACTCTTGGCTTTCGGTAAGCTGTGGGGCGGGGTCCGAGTAGATGGCTACCCCATAAAAGCGAGAAACATCCCAAGATCACCTTAGTGAATCTTAGAATGCCTCATCAAACAAATACACATCAAAACTATGGAAACCTATTGGAGCGGAAGACGGGACTCGAACCCGCGACCCTAACCTTGGCAAGGTTATGCTCTACCAACTGAGCTACTTCCGCATGTCAACTTTGCTTTCAGAGTGGTTTGCCTTTCTCTTTTGCGTTGCAAAGATACGATGACTTTTTGAATTGACCAAATCTCCCGTGAAATTTCTTTCATCATCTCCTTCTGCCGTCCCCTGAACTGCTCAGTGGCTGGACGAGGATCAAGGGCTAAACTGTGCCTTAGATCAGCTCCTTCTCTCGATACTAGTTTGGGGAGATGAGTTAGTTATCAATAACTTCTACCCATCTCTATATGTGCCTAATGAGGGCGTACCCTGTACTCCTGAGGGTGAGTGAGATTGGGTGCCTAGCTCTTTGCCTGATGTGGTGTGGAGAAATGCTTGTGCAACGGGGGGCCGCTGTGGGCTTATCCACTCCTACATTAGCTTTGGGGGGCTTCTTCGTGTCGGGTAATGAGTCTTTCCGTCTGCTGTAAGGGGAGGTGCATTCTCCTATTGTTCATGGTCGATGTGACTGTACTCGGCACTGCGGAGTTGAGAGAAGGGTGCTCCCTCGTACGGTGTGGCTATGGCAGTGTGAACTGAGATAGGAGGGGACAGGACGGGATAGGAGCATAAAAGAAGCGACTCAGAGCATCACTCCTGACGGCTGTCTTCGGAGTGAACTCTGAGTCGCTTGGGCTTATCGTAGCTGAGCTATATGAGGCTCTTGGCTGTAGTGGATGACTTAGATAATATTACTATTCCAGTCACCACCATCCTCAATGTCCTCGATATCCCCACCTATGGAGAAGCTGACTAGGATATCCTGAGTCCCTTCGAGCTCAAGGAAAGCAGCTTCGGGACGCTCGTAGCGCTCTTTCTTCTGTTCTATATTCATCGTTCTTGTGTGCTTAGTGGGTTTGGATTATCCTCGCTTGATCTTGAACTCGTGCGATACGATCAGTCCATCACGCTTAAGAGGCTTGAGCTTCTGGCCGTCACCTGGTTTAGTGGTACCTGGACTACTTTCATAGAGGACGTGGAAGATAGGACCTTCGTTTCTACCATTTGAAGTCGTCTTGTTCAGCGGTAGGTAAACCGTCACATCCATTGAGTCTCCTGATTTAAGCTCTTTTTTTCGCACCTCCTTGCTGAACGTAGTGGTTACGTATCGCTGGGGATGATTACCAGTGCCAGGGTTCTGAACTACTGCAGGATGGATCAATACACCCTTATTCTTACCATCTTGATCGCCTTCATTGCGGTCAGGAGCTCCGAATACGAGGTCACCACGACCTACACCATCCACTCTTAGACCGATGATCTTGTGATCCTTGTAATCATTGTTGGTGATCTTAGCCTTGATAATTGAGCCGAGCATTCTGAGCTTTACGTTAGAGAAGCCGATCTTCCCATCACCTACACCCGAAGGCTTCACTTCATAGGCTACGAAGATAGGGCGAGTGATGGTCGAATTATCATCCTGAGATACCCAGTAGTTAATCTCCTTGCTTAGGTCCATCTCTTGCCCGACAGAGTAATTTGTAAGGCTAGGGGTGATGTCAGCGGTGCCCCAGTTGTCTGATTGCTGAAGAGCATAGGTCTCAAACCCAACGACAAGTGCCATGCGGAGTACCTCGGGGTCGGTGTAAACTCGCTTGCGGTCTTTGTGACCACCTGGTTGCATCTTGAGGTGATCCTGGAAGAAGCCAGTTCCATCTCTACCTTGGTCGGTCTTGAAGGAGAAGGAGCTGTGCCAGCGACCATCTGCACCCTTGAGACTAGTTACGTCGAGAGAGATCTCACGCATCACGTAGGGAGCTTCTTTACCTGTCTTCCCGTCGTCGTTGTAGAAGCATACGAGGGCTGGGATTGAGCCGGTCTTGAAGTAGGGCTTGTAGGAAGTGCCCCCATCCTTACCAGGGAAAGCCTGGAATTCCAGACCACGAGCCATCTCTTCTGGCAGGTCGATCTGTCCGCTGATAGAGATGCTTAGGCCGTCGTTAGCCTTCTGTTCCTGCTGTACGACTGGCTCATTGCTTTCCTTGTTACACGCACTGAGCAGGGCCAGCGAAGCAAGCATCAAAATACTTTTCTTCATTGAATGTTGTTTAATAACGGCTGTATGATTGCGTTTTCAGAGTACTTGTACTATACAGCTTGGCACAATACTCCTAGGATCACTCCATGTGAGTAGGTTGCTTACTCCTCCGATCCACTTGGGACTGCTGATAGGAGTAGAGCATAACCATAGCAATAGAGAAAACTTGATCGTCCTAGCAGAGTAAATAAAAGAGTGAGAGGAAGATAAAGATTGGGCCATCCTCGATCTTTTCTCTTGTAGTTCTATATCCCGTTTCCAATTGCAACACGAAGTTACAAAAAATAACCATTCGCACGCCTTTAGTTGCATCTATGGGGTGATTATATTTATCTATTTCTCGATTTCTTTATATCTCCCGCCCGATTACCTGCCATGCTCCCCTGGGCTACCTGACAGATGCGAGCAAAGAGAAGAAGCCCCCGACAAGAGTCTTTTGCTCTTGTCGGGGGCTTCACTTGCTGAGCGCCGGTGGGTGGGCGGAGGATGAGGGCTAAGCTCCTATGTGACCGCCACCCTCACTACCATGGTTGGGAGGCTGAGTTGTGCTGTCTTTCTTCTTGCCCTTCTTCTTACTCTGAGGTCTAGGCTCGATACGCTCGAAGGTAACATCATTGAGCTTGAAGAAGGATCTATTGGGGCGCAGGAGGACACGAGCACCGAGGATGTGCGTGGTAGCGTTGAAGTCGACCTCCTTGGCGACCGCTTTGCTCCTGAGGCTCGGGCACAAGCAGCCGAGACGTCCATATTCGACGGTCTCACCACCGGCCACTAGCCCCCGAGCCATATCGGCAGAGAGGTTGAGGATAGAGGCTACCTCCATGTAGTTGAAGGTCGTGTGCTCAGCGACTAAGTCGCAGAAGCGGGCGAACGAGACGCGGCCACGGACGCGAGCACGAGCGATACGTACGGTCTTACCGGCCTGCTTGCCGATCTTTAGTTTTCTTTCGCTGAGCGAATAGTTCATCGGATTGATTGCTCCCATGATTACATTTAGTATAAATGATGAGTAAAACGTGTTTTTTGTACCTCTTCTCTTGAGGACACTACAAAGGTAGATCGCCCCTGTCTGGCTGAAGTCCTAAAAGTGACAAAATGTACTTTTTCGGTCTCTAATGTGTGTTATCGCTCTGTTTCTCCTGTACTTACTGCCCCGGTAAGCCGTAGCTATGGCGCTTCGAGGCGGTAGGTCGGGGGTAGAACATAGGAGATCGGGGGCGTCACGCCCTTCGATCTAGCTCCGAGATATGGGCTGAAGGGGAGTGGAGGCGTCGAAGGCGCCGAGCGTAAATACTATCGGTGGGAAGCGCCCTTCGAATGACAAGGAGGAGCCTAGCGGGATGTCGCCCCGCTCATGAATAGAAAAGCAGGGAGGGATAAGCCGTATCGCTGGACTCAATATACTGAAGTCAATCGCTTCACCGTGGCAGACGAGCATGCGAATCAAGGAAGACGCCCTGCTCGAGGATGGGGTGTCTAGGCTAAGATGACCAAGAAGAAAAGGAGGAAGGATAGGATGACGACGCAGGCAGAGACTGACCGAAGAGCCCGATTGCGTACCAGATTGAGGTTGAATAGCGGAAGACCGAAGAAACTTAACCCCCACGGGACGATCAGATCAGTGTACTGAGCGTGCAGGAGTTCGAAGAAAATCCAAAAACTTAGCCGAGGATGCCCCGCTCGGCTCAGCCCAAAGTAGGGCGTTTCACCTGAGGACGTAGAGCTTGTTTCAGGAAGTGTGTAGAATTCTACCTCTTCATCCCTCTCCGCTTTGTGCTGAAGATTGTGCCATCCTCCAAAGTACTCGGTGGTGTAGACGGTAGGATCGCCCGCGATCTTGAGGTGGGCATCGTGGAGCTTTCTGCCAGAGCTTCGCCAACTCTCGACCACCCCCGTCTTATATATGAGGTGAGGGAGGGCCAAGCTACTTCTACGGAGGGCAACGATCTGAGTAGAAAGGGCGCAGAGTAGAAAGGCAACTCCTAGGATATTTGCTAGAGCGGGCTGCGCATGGAAGAACGACTGCAGGGGATTGATGGTCTTCGACATGGAATTTTATAGAGGATCGGGGAGTACTTCTTCTGTCTAGCGGTAGGCGATGTAGAGTGAGCGCCTCTTGCCCCGCCTAGTGATCTTGAGGTAGGTGCGAGTAGACTCCGTCTGGACGAGCCTATAGAGACCCATCTTGGGGCGCCAAAAGAGCCCCGTGAAGCCGAAATATCCGCCCGAGGCAAAGAGACGTAGCCCGCCGCTGAGCTCTAGTCCCGTGACTACCTCTATGTGATAGTCGGCGTGGCTGTAGGTCTTCGAGGTGAGCAGGCGTCGTAGCACGACACGCTCTCCGTCGTAGCTGAGTCTGACGGGCATCGAGACGATGGGCTCGATGAGCGCCGCTACCGCCGTCACTGCTATGAGCGTGTAGACGGTGATACCTATAGAGAAGAGGAGGAAATAAACAAGGAAAGCGAGAGCGATCAGTCCCAGAGCGGAGATGATCACCACACATCCCGAGTAGCGGAAGGAATATTGGATGCTCTTCATCATGTAATTAGCTCTCAGTTCTTCGGAGAAGTAGCCCGAAGTTCTTATTAGTGAGCTCATCCAAAGATAGCTAATTCGCTCCCCCCGACAGCCCTTCTATCGGAGGATCTATAGAGATGGCATCGGGGAGAGCAGTTAGGGAGCTAAGGCGTAGAGGGAGCTGAGCCTCCAGCCTATAGGACGCTAAGCCCTGAAGTCCCTGAGATCGGGCTAGAGTCGATTGTGCTCCTCGAGCTGCTTCTCGACCTTATTGAAGCGCTGACGGCCGAAGCTGTAGCTGAGCCGTAGGCTGACCTTACGACTCTCACCATAGCCCCAGGAGGCGAGTTGCAGAGCATCCTTCGTGCCGTAGCTATCCCAGCGCTCGGTGTGGAATATATCTGTCATCAGGAGCGACAGGCGAAGACGACCGCTCTGCCAGCTCCTATTGAGCCCGATATCCATACCACCCGTCGGCTTGCTCACCTCATAACTCCCTCCCTGACGTGCAGAGTAGTACCGAGCTGATAGCTCGAGGTTGATCCCCAGCGGGAGAAGGAGGCTATTGCTGGTGGAGAGGAAGCATGAGGGACGCCGATAGTCCTGCCGGTAGGTCTCGTAATGGAGCTGATTAGCGAAGTAATAAAAGCCCAGGTTGGTACTGAAGTCCCACCACGGAGTGAGGCGTCTGGAGAAGACGGCTTCGAGTCCGACCTGCTGCTGTGTCCCAATATTCTTCGTGGTCATGACCGTCTTGTCAGGGCCGAGTACATCGGTGAGGGAGGTGAAGTAGTCGTTGAGCTTACTATAGTAGAGGCTAAGCGACAGGTCACGCCACAGATAGTTGAGGATGAACTTGTGGCTGATCTGAGGCTTGAGGAAGGGATTCCCCTTCCAGTAGGTCAATTCATCCAGCAGGTATTCGAAGGGATTGAGGTCCTCGTATCTAGGTTTGTCCTGTCGGCGACTATAGAGGAGGGCGAGCTTATTCTTTGCGTTGATCGAGTAGGATAGACTGAGGTTGGGGAAGAGTCGTAGGTGATCCCCACGGCTTCGATCCGTAGCCTGAGAGGTGTGTGCCCGAAGTTCGCTCTGGGTATGCATGTACTCGAGCCGAAGACCAGCACTGAGTTCGAAGCGATCCCAGGTATGAGTGTACTGCGTGTAGCCCTCGATGTTGTGCTCATCGTAGCGGAAGCGATTGGAGCGCTGTGGATCGAGCGTCCCGTTCTTCTTGAAGAGGAAGGAATTATCGCTAGCGATGTGGGAGGCCTTCACCCCCAGAAGCCACTCAGACTGCGTGCTCGTCTGGAGCTTGTAGTCCGCTAGTAGGGCGTAGATATCGATATCCTTCTCGGGTTGCGAATAGAAGACGTCGGAGCGAATGAGCTGATCGGAGGGCGAATAGTAGTCGTTGGGCTGGTCACAGCGTGCCTTCCCGTCGAAGCGTGTCCAGTCAAGTGTGAGGGAGAGCTGCTGTCGGTCGGAGGGCTGATAGAGGTAATTGAGGCTATTGGCATACCGCAGGGTCTTCTGCTCGATATAGTTATTGCGGGCTTTGAGGCGACCATCGAGCGTCGTCATCCCCTTATAGAGGAGGGTCGTGGTATTGGTCTCACCGGGGCCAGAGAGGATATTCACCGAGCTCCCTACGAAGAACTTGCTCTTCGGTGCCACTTGCCACGAGAAGTCGATACCCGTAGCGTAGGTATTCCGCTTGTCTGTGTCGATGGTCTCTGACAGGCTCTTGTCGCCGTTTTGTACCTTCTCGTAGCCGTACCTCATCCCATGGTGGCCGAGGCTGTGGCTGTAGTTGAGCCCGAGTTGCCATTTACTTGTGTTGTAGGATAGGGCTAGGTCGGAGCTCTGCTTCAGGTGATCCCAGTAGGCGATGCTGTGTGAAGTGGTGAGGAAGAAGCCGGAGTGCTCCGAGGCTTTCAGTACAATGTTGATGATGCCACCGGCTCCATCCGCCCCGAAGCTTGCATTAGGGCTGGGGGAAGTCTCTATACGAGCGATCTTCGATGACGAGAGGGAGCGTAGGTAGGCTGCAAGTTCCTCACCCTGGAGCATCAGCTTCTTGCCGTTGACATAGACGGCAGTTCCGCCGATGGTGGCTAGCGAGATCTCCCCCTTATTACTCACAGAGATACCTGGAGCATGCCTGAGGACGTCCAGCGCATTACCGATATCGGTGAGGTAAGACTGGGCTACATGGATCTGTATCTTGCCGTGGGAGGTACTAGTCATCGGCCGAGACTTGCGGGCGGTGACTACGACATCCTTGAGCGAAACTTCCTCTGGCTCGAGCTGGATATCAGGGAGGCGCAGACCCGGAGTGCAGGAGATCCTTTGCTTAACCTCCTTATATCCGAGCGAACGGATACATAGAAGGAAGTCCCCTTCACGGGGAAGGAGGGAGAAGGCTCCCGTATCATCGGTAAGAGTGGATTCGACTAGGACACCCTGAGGTGTCGTGATGAGTAGGACAACTGCGCCGTCCATCGCTCCTCGATGTTCGTCGAGTATCCGCCCTGTGACCTTCTGCTGGGCTCTGGCTGACACGCTATAGCTGACGCTAATGAAGCAAAGGAGCAGGCGTAGGATGAATCGATTCATGGCGGTTAGTTTGTGATGGGAGGAGTATTGTCCTTCAGAGGGGAGGTGAACTTCGACCTCTTTAGGCGTTAGAATCTGAACAAATGTACAGAAATATAGAATTTCTGTCCCCTTTTATCCCGTAATTCTCGACGCTATTACAAGTAATGGTCGTAAACGCTACAAGTAATCGCAGAGGCTTTGATAAGTGATGCCAGCGAGGGTGATAGCTTCTTGATCCCAACTTAGCGAGTAATGCGCGCGACCTGATCGGGTAATGGGAGGGCTTCCTTCAAGCGACGGGGAACTTTAGAGTAAGAAAAAGGGAAAGGGGGTATGGGTGGTTTTACGTATATTTGCGTGTCATTCGTAGCCCGTCCCGTCGAGACCACCCGAGATGATCCACCTTAAACCAAGGATCGTGATCGGCTATGCCGAGGTTGCTTCTCTAAGGATCCAGCGGGTGCGTGGCTTAACAATCCATTTATTTAAACAGTACAAAATGAAGCTATTCAAGAATCTTGTTGCCTCAGCCTGCGCTCTGCTGGCTCTGGGTACTAGCCTCTCGGCTCAGGACCTTGGTAAGATCGGCTATCGTGCAGAAGCTGGTCTGACGCTGTCTCGCATCACATCGCTCGGTGTCAATCATGATGGCGACACTGGTGTCATGACTAAGAGCTTCCGTGTCGGTGCTAGTGTCATTCTGCCCTTCGAGAACACGATCTTCTCATTCAACCCAGGTCTCTATGTCATTGGCCGTGGCGAGGGTCAGAAGAACGTGATCGAGCCGGAGTATAAGAACGTCAAGATCCAGAACTATGCCCTTCAGCTACCTCTGGAAGTCTCGCTTAAGCTCCTCACTATCGGAGATGATCACCGAGTCTTCTTCAATGTCGCTCCTTATCTAGCCTATGGTCTCTCCGCCAAGCTGACTAATGATGGCAAGAATGTCAATGCAGCTAAGCCCGAGCAGGGGACAAGCCTCGACCTGTATAAGGAGAAGGCATTCGACCGCTTTGAAGTCGGCCTCGGTGCGAGCCTGATGTATCAGTACAAGCAGTTCTCACTCCGTGGTGGTATCGATGGTAGCCTGACGAAGTCTGTAGCGAAGAACCTCGGTACTCCCTACTATGTCACCGACGGTACGCCACGCTTCCTGACTGGCTATATCACGCTCGGTTACCAGTTCTAATAGGAGCGCCTAACTCTCCTAAATAGGAGCACCAAGTCTCCTAAGGATAAAATAGAGGCTCACCCGACCAATGTGTCGGGTGAGCCTCTATTCTTCTGTCGGGAGTTGTGGGGATGTTAGCCCTTATGCTCCGAGATGACTCGCTGGAGCTGTGCGATGAGTTCGGTGAGGGGCATACCACTCCGTTCGCTCATCATCGCCACGGTAGCCTTGGGGATCATGATGCGGGCTAGTGGCGTAGAGAGCATCTTGAAGGCGGGATTGATCTCGGGGAGCTTAGCTTTCAGCCAAGAGTGCTGCTCCAGCAGATCCTTGAGGCGAGTTGCTCCGGTGATCTCGGTAGCAGTCTTCGCTCTCTCTGGGGCGGATGCTTCGACAGCGGGGGTAGAAGTGCTTGCTTCGGCTTGGGGAGCTTCAGGGGCTTTGGGCGCATGGCTCGCTCCCTTCATGCAGGAGCAAGAGACATATTCGCTCTCTCCTTCGGCTTGCTTGTCCGTGGTGGATGGTGCTTCGGGGGCGGGAGTGGTTGCTGGAGCGGAGTATGGAGCGTCTGAGTGCTTCGAAGCTGCCTTATTACTCTTGTCCCATGAGAGGAGTGTACGGGAACCTTCGAGGCTACGGATGCGGGTACAATCCTGCATCATCTCGAGGATACCACGGAAGCGACCCTCTTCGTCACGCACAGCGACGTAGTAGATGTAGATGAAGAGCCCTGGCTTATTGATCCAGAAGTCGACTTCATCCTGCTCGCCACGACGGAACTTATCTATGATCTCTTCGACGAGATGCACGCTGGTGCGAGGGTGGCAATTCTTCACATCTCGCCCAATGACGTTCTTGCTCCGAGGGAAGACACGGTGGTCTGTGTCGGTGTAGAAACGTACGATCTCGTTCTCATCGACATAGGAGAAATCCACGGGCATGTGCTTGTAGACGAGGTTGATCTGCTCGAGGGTCATCTGTCCCGTAGCTACCTCAAGGAGTTGCCCTGGGGTGGACCCTCCTGTGAAGCCATACTTACCGAGGAGTGCTGCTAGATCGCTAGCGAAGCCAGCAGCTTCGGTGGCGGGTAGTGGCTTCTTGGACTCTTCTGTCCTATTCCCAGCTCCGACCTTGATCCAAGCGAAGCCGATCTCTCGGTCGCCCGCCTTCATCTCTTCGAATTCGTCGGGGCGGATCATAGCGAGCGATGTGGGATAGAGCACAGTCTCTTCCTTCTCGATTAGGTCAAGGATGTCGGCGACGATCACAGGCTGCATGGCGATGAACTCCTCCTCTCGGTCTTCCTCGAGTAGCCTACGAGCATCCCTCACTTCATCACGGATGAAGTCATCGAGGAGCCACATCGTCGTGGTGGGACGGTCGAAGCCCTTGCGCTCTAGGATCGAATAGAGCTGGTTCTGCTTGCGGGAGAGGTGAAGGCGGTGCTTGTGAAGCTCGTCGTAGAGCTCAAGCCATTGGTTCTTGATCACAGGGTACTGCGCCAGCTCCTCGACCTGCTTGAGAAGTCCTCGCATGGCATCATTCTCACGAATGTAGCACATGATGGGGTGATCTTCGGGAAGGTCGGGACGACTTCTATCGAGGACATCCTGGAAGAGGACCATCATCTGCTGGATATCTTCCTTGCGACACTCGTCGTCTTCGAAGGTCTTGAGCTCTTGTTCGGCGAGAGCGATCTCATAGGGGCGCAGGGTCTTCACTCGCTCTCTAAGGATAGCACGTGCCTCATCGAGAGGGAGGGCGCCGCTGAGGTATCTTTCCTTGACATCTAGGACGATGCGGAGCTTCTCCATGTCTACCTCAGGGAGGTTGTCTTTCATTTGTTCCATGGCGGAGGATGGGGGGATTAGAGGTTGATGAGATAGACGAAGAACTCGCTATCTACGAGGGCTTCGATGCCGATGAATACGTCGCCGTCGAAGCGCAGGAGTGTACCGGGGCTCAGCGTGTGCTCTTCGCTCTCGTTGAGGGTGGCCTTCACCTGTCCCTTGACGACACTGAAGAAGATGTCCTGCCCCTTGTGGTCGTGTGGGGCGATCTTCTTCCCCTTGGGGAGGTCTACGTGTACGACAGAGAGCTGGTCGTTACTGAGGATGTGTCCGAATTCGGAGATTTCTTGTCCAAGCATAGGTATTATGGAGACTAAGTAGGTGAGTTATTTACTTTTAATGTTTAGGAATAATCGGTTTTTCTTGATTATCCGTGCGGATCT
This sequence comes from Porphyromonas sp. oral taxon 278 str. W7784, assembly GCF_000467855.2. Taxonomy (GTDB): domain Bacteria; phylum Bacteroidota; class Bacteroidia; order Bacteroidales; family Porphyromonadaceae; genus Porphyromonas. The sequence continues at coordinate 19,998 of NZ_KI259257.1, read as the reverse complement.
ATCCAAAGCCGATATTTCATTGTAAAGAAAACAAATTTCTGGCTATTCTCCTACCCGACACACGATGAGCTTCCCCGAGATAAGCAACAAGGGCTATCCCACTCGGTGGGATAGCCCTTGTTTAAAGCGACTTAGACGCTCGTCTGAGGAGCGCTTAGAAGTTGTAGGCCAGACCTAGGCCGAGGACTTCACGGAACTGTACCTTAGCGCCACGGATGTTGCCCTGATCGTCACGGGTCTTGATATTGTCATCGTAGACGAGGTTCGTCGTGAGCGTCGTGGAGAGGAACTTATTGATCTTGAAGGCGATCATCATATCCCAGTTCACGTCGATATTCCCGAAGTTCTTGTCGTACGAGGTGAAGAGGGTGAGCTTGGTCACGAGGTTGATGTTCTCAGCGAGCTTACGCTTGTAGTTAGCTACAGCTAGGGCACCGAGCTCAGCGAGCACCTTCTTACCTGGGGTGACACCGAAGGCACCTGCGTCGGAGAGCTTCTTGTCGAAGACGAAGGTCATCTTGCCCGTAGCAGGAGAGAGCATGAGGGAGAAGTCGTCGTTAGGCTTGTAGTCTGCCCCGATAGCGAGGGTCAGGTAGCCGGGAGCGAAGATCGTAGAGATGTACTTGTCCTTGTTCCCTGCGATGTTGGGGTTCGTCGAGGCATCGAAGCCACGGTCGAACTGTGAGAGGAAGTCACCGAGGGCAGAGATGCTCCAGTGCTTGCTCACGAAGCGACCGACCTTGGTGCTCAGATTGAGCTTGTCGACGCTCTTGAGCCACTTATTCGTCGAGGTGAAGGTCTTCCCGAAGTCGGTGACCAGGGCATTGTCCCAGCTCCAGGCTCCCTTCTTATAGTTAGCTGACGCATTGAGATAGAGGTTCCAAGCGACAGAGTTCTCACCCCCGGCAGCCCAGTTGGTCAGAGAGGTCTGGGCAAGGTTGAGGCCAGAGACGCCGGAGAACTTCCACGCCTTGGGAGCTTCCTCCTGAGGGGCAGCTTCCGTCTGAGCGCTTACACGACCCACCGAGAGGAGTAGGGAGAAAAGGATAAGAAATTTCTTCATTACTGTGTCCGATTATTGATAAAATTGAATGATTTACGGGGGCAAAAATACACATTTTCAGGTAGTCGGAAGGGGCTGAGCATCCTCCCCACGACCTTGGAAGCATCCTGGCGCTATCCCTTCGATCATTTCCCCGCATTTTGGCGGTGCTAGCGAAGGCGGTGTGACGGCGAAGAAGTGCCCTGACTCATTCCCCCGTTTTCCTGAGTGCATCCCAAGGTTTAGAGCCCCTGATACAGGCGGTCTCATTCACCCTCTTCGGGAGGGGCAAAAAGGGATCTACGGTAGGTCGTCTTGACGA
>NZ_KI259257.1:18027-18534 GCF_000467855.2 Porphyromonas sp. oral taxon 278 str. W7784 | reverse complement strand
TTTTCGGCGACCTACCGTAGGTCGTTTTTTAGGGCTATCCAAGTCCAGTCTTTTTACGGGCAAGACCACCCCTCCAAACTTAGGGATACTCTCCCAAAAAGCCGAGCCTAAAAAGAATCCCATCTCCTTTGTATAACCTCTTCTCATAGCGCCCCTCGCTAAAGGCTTTTGCTCCCTAGCCCCAGATTCAGTACCTTCGGTACAGCTAATACAGCGGGGGAGTTGGGATGCACAGCTACAGCTGAGTTGTGATTAGCTTTCAAATTCAGTACCTTCGATACAGCTAATACAGCACCTTTGCAGTCGCTTAGGTGTCAGGTGAGGTTGTGATTAGCTTTCAAATGTACCTCCTTCGATACAGCTAATACAGCTTCTCAGACTGAGAGTTAAGGTACTTAGTCGTTGTGATTAGCTTTCAAATTCAGTACCTTCGATACAGCTAATACAGCTCCGTTTTTTCCGAGCCGTCGAAGTTGACGGTTGTGATTAGCTTTCAAATTCAGTACC
>NZ_KI259257.1:17451-17927 GCF_000467855.2 Porphyromonas sp. oral taxon 278 str. W7784 | reverse complement strand
AAATTCAGTACCTTCGATACAGCTAATACAGCCGAGCAGATGAGGCAGGGAACAAGCTATAGGTTGTGATTAGCTTTCAAATGTACCTTCGATACAGCTAATACAGCTTCGGCATAGACTATAAGCATCGCTTAGATGTTGTGATTAGCTTTCAAATTCAGTACCTTCGATACAGCTAATACAGCACCTTTGCAGTCGCTTAGGTGTCAGGTGAGGTTGTGATTAGCTTTCAAATTCAGTACCTTCGATACAGCTAATACAGCTGAGGATCTCTAGAGACTCATACCACCCAGTTGTGATTAGCTTTCAAATTCAGTACCTTCGATACAGCTAATACAGCTATCCTGCTATTATCCGTCGCACCCTATTGTTGTGATTAGCTTTCAAATTCAGTACCTTCGATACAGCTAATACAGCTCGAGAGGGCTAAAGGTCTTCTCTTACGATGTTGTGATTAGCTTTCAAATTCAGTACCT
>NZ_KI259257.1:0-17351 GCF_000467855.2 Porphyromonas sp. oral taxon 278 str. W7784 | reverse complement strand
ATTCAGTACCTTCGATACAGCTAATACAGCTGTCGGGCTCTGTGCCAAGATCTCCGATGTGGTTGTGATTAGCTTTCAAATGTACCTCCTTCGATACAGCTAATACAGCTTCTCAGACTGAGAGTTAAGGTACTTAGTCGTTGTGATTAGCTTTCAAATTCAGTACCTTCGATACAGCTAATACAGCACCTTTGCAGTCGCTTAGGTGTCAGGTGAGGTTGTGATTAGCTTTCAAATTCAGTACCTTCGATACAGCTAATACAGCTGATCCTACATAGTCTACTGTACATTAGCTACTTACCTGAAGGATTAGAAATCAAAAAGCCGATGGAGCTCCATCGGCTTTTTGTTGTCTCATGCAGAAATGGTACTAGAACATCTCGAAGAGTAGGGGCGTATCTGGTCCCTCCTTAGGACTATGCGACGAGAAGTGCTCCATCATCCCAAACTGCTTATCCGTAATCGTCATGATGATCACCTCGCCCTCGTCGGGGAGCATCTCCTTGACACGACGAACATGAGTCTCAGCATGCTCCATACTCGGACAGTGGCGCATATAGATGGAATACTGAAGCATCGTGAAGCCATCCTGTATAAGTCCTTGGCGGAAGCCTGAAGCAGCCTTGCGCTCCTGTGAGGTATAGGTAGGGAGATCAAAGAAGACTAAGACCCACATGACTCGATATTCACTTAGGCGATGAGCTAGCATGAGAGGAGGGGATAAGCAAGACGACGCCCCTCTCCGGTGAAGCAACGTAGGAGTGAGCCTGCCGTTTGTGAAGCAGCAAGCATCAGAGGACGCCTCTGCCCTTCGATCTCCACATCTAGGGCTGATACAGAGAGTAGACGTGCCTTGATCTCCTTGCTCAGCACCGAGGGGAAGCCCTCTTCCTCACAGATCTCCACAACCAACTGATCTACATAAGGGCGGTAGGGCTCCATGATATCATCAGCAAGGCAGTAGGCATTGTACTTATTGTGATGGTGGATACCGAGTGTGGGGAGAAGCCCTGTAGCAACAAGAGCTCGAGCAATGATGGCTCTCAGAAGGGCATACCCGTAGTTGAGCAAGGAATTAGGAGCAGTCTCCTCTCGCTCTCGCACAAAGTCTGGGAGAGAGACGAAGAGGTTACGCCAGTAGAAGGCAGCAGCTCGAGCCTCGAGATTCTCTGAGTCGCCACTCTTCACCTGCCGAGACCAAGCGATCATGTTCTTCGCAGGTTCACCTAGGACATTCTGCAATACTATTGCTTGGTTCTGTATCTTGGCTTGGATCGTTTGTTGCCAGAGTCTCTTACGTAGAGGGACCGAGGCCTCGAGTTGCGCACGGAAGCGCTCATTCTGCAGACTATGCCCATCTAGAGGAAGGAGGAGCCCCGAAGGGAGATGATTCATCGAGCAAGTCACGACAGCACAATTGTAGCTGAGTAGAGCATCGAGCAGTCTATGGGTGATCGTGATCTGCGGATGATCGAGGAGGACGACCCCGATATCCTCTATCGGGATCGTCCGTACACTCGTAGCTCCACCCTCATCAGGCGTCTGACGGATCTCTAGCTGCCTCTGCTTCAAGGCCAGATAAGCAGGACTGCCAAAGTAGAGGGTTCGCTTAATCATAAGCCTTCAGTTTACTTAAGGGAGAGAGATCTCCCCGAGGAGATTAACCTTGACCTTACGTGGGTTCGCCTTCAGATATGTATCATTAGGGCCCCGTAAGCGGTAGAACTTGGGGATAATCCCCGTATTATTCTTGTTGTCGGCAACCTCAGTCTCAAGATGATACCGAAAAACATAATACTCCGAGGACATCTTCTGAACGCGATAAAGATGATTGCTTAGGGTCAGCAGATCAGACTCTGCTAGTGCTGTCTGGATCTCTTCGTCCGTAAGCCCAATGAGGAACATCTCATTCGCCTGCAGATACTCTACAAACTCCCAGTCAGAGGCAGGGAGATGCGCCAGCAGAGCCTCTGGGATATCATCTCTAAGAAGGAGCTGATCAAGGACTTCACGAGGCTTCCTAATGATCGTAGGTATACCATAGCGCACACGATCTACGGCCTGCCAGAAGGTGACACACGATTCGACGAGCTTACCCTCTGAGGTCCGGTAAATACCCACATGATGATTGTTTCCTGGGTTGACGAAGGTGATCGCCTTACCTGACTCATTGTAGCGTAGGGGGACGATACTATTTTTCCCATTCTCGATAGCAACCCGTACACTACGTACTCGCTGAGTACCTGCTGCGTCAGAATAGAACGGGGTGGCTAGGAGTAACTTCGGATTGAGCTTCGCTCCTTCTGAAGGTTGAGTACGAGCTACCATCTCTCGGCGAAGCTTAGGATCTACGATCTGCTCAATCTGAGCTTCGGAGAGGCTCTCTAGGGCGACCTTCTTGACGTAGGTAGGCTCGCCATTCCTCAAGATCTGCCCATAGAGGCTCTCTTCGGACAATGGCCCTCGAGGGATGAGTACACCGGACTGAGTCACCTTCTTCCCAGAGCGGAGATAGGTATTACGTCCAGTGGAGACCGTACGCTTACCAGGGCGGAAGGACACAAGGATCTCTGCGACCTTAGACTTCACTTCCTGATGTGAGAAGTGAGGCTGTAGAATGAGCCAATTCTCTAGGATGCTATGCTTGTCCGCTGTAGGACGTTTCTGTCCCCCCATCTTCTCTCGCATCTGCTTGCTATCCTCCTGCATCTGTAGACTATCCTCCTCACTATTCAAGCTATTGAGTCGCTGAATATATCCCTGCCGAGTACAAGCCACGACAAGTGCATCGATCGCATGATGCCGGTGGTCCTTACGCTTCGACCAGTCCTTGATCCTTTCGCTCTTCGTGATGGATCCATCCTTCTCCTCTTGGCTTACGATCTCGGTTTCCCCCATAGATTGGTAGCGCTCGAAGTTGAGTTCCCGTAGGATATCATCATATCCCCAGAGATGACGGAGCTTGGCCGTCACGCTCCCCTCAGAGGCACCGACCCGACGGATCCCCTGGCGGAGGATCTCCTGCGCCTGCCGAGCGATATACTGCGTCAGACGAAGCTGGCGCTCGATGAAGTCTACAGGGATATCCGCCTTCTTCCACTGGAGACGACGACGCTTGCTATAGGAGAGCTTACCATCATGGAAGAGAGTCTCGAGACGATCTAGATACTCGGCCTCTCGTCCCTCAGCGAGGATGTACTCATAGGCTGTCCTATTGCCTTTATCCTTATTGCATCGGCTACAAGCACAGGTCTTATTGGCAGAGGAGTCATCATAGAGAATAGACTTGGGGATGATATGCTCGATCTCGACTCCATCACCTCTGAGGAACTGCACGACGTCGATCGACCTGCCACAATAAAGGCATTGCTCCCCGGCTTCCTGCCAGAGACGATACTTCTGAATTCGGGACTTCGTCGGATAGAGTTCGTACTCTTTGATACGCTCTGCTATCTCTTTGTTCTCCTTCTCTCTGGATCGGATCCTCTTAGAGGTCTCCTCACGCTCCTCACGGCTCATCTTCAGCTCACGGGCGAGCTCGACACGCACTTCATCTATCGATCCATACTTCTGGCGAAGGGCATTGACGAGGTTGATCATCTGATTGAGGATCTTCTCCACGATAGGCTGTCGAAGTTCATTGCACTGGAGCAAGGGGATGTGCTCTAGGAGTGGGCGCTCCTCCAGCTCCTCCTTAGTTAGACTACCTGCTGAATGGCGTTTCCCCGCTAGCTCACAGGCTTGACTATACCCATGCCCTCCCTGAAGATGGGGCAGGAGCTTACAGATGAACTTCGCCGACTTATTGCTGTAGCCCTGCTTGGCGAAGTCAATTTGATAGAGCTTGTCCAGCAGTCCTCCATCTAGATCCTCCTCTAGGAAACCAAGCTGATCGATAAGGGCTCTACGCATCGCCTCTCGCTCCTCTATGGAGTAGAGAATATGCCATAGTCGGTAGAGAGGCTGGCTGAGGTAGCTCTCGTCAACAATCGGACGGATAAGCCGCTTACCTGAGACTATCTCCTGGAAGTCTCGTAGCTCCAAGTCCATCCGAAGGAGGGGTTCATACCTCTTATATCCCGCCAGAGCCTTGCGCAGGAGCACCCGTGTCGTATCGCCCTTGATGCCTCCCTTCAAGAGTTTATCGCACCAGAGTCGCTCCTTGTCTGAGATCTTCAGCTCCTTCTTGAGAGCGGTGAAGGTCAGCTTGTCATGCGTCTGTAGATAAGCTAAGAGCTTCCGCTTCTCCTCTAGAGTGATCGGCCTCTCCTTCCCATCGGGATAGTAGATACGTATATTATGAATAGACTCCCAGAGCTTACAGAGCTGAGCTATTGGAGAACTCTTCGGTGCGACCTTGGGGCCGATCGTGATCTTCCGCTCTTGGAGCTCTTCCTTACCTTCCCTATTGACCCGCTTGAGCTGGACAACACGCTCTTGCTTCTCAAACTCACAGAAGGACACTAGTCCCTTACAGGACTTCAGTGGTCGCTGGAAGAAGATGACCTTATCCCGTAGCTCTTGGATAAATGCAGGGGTCAGGACCTCGGGATAAAAGACTGACTGCACCTCCATGATGCGATCAAACTCCTCGATATAGGCTTCCCGAGGGTAGACCTGATCCTTGATGCGGTAGTTATAGAAGAATCCACCCGAAGGGCTCTCCTGCCTGTGCTCTTTGAGTTTGCAGGCAAAGTGCTGTCCGACGGTAGCCCCTTCCCGCTGAAGCTCTGCATAGCGTCCCTTCACTGTGGCGACATAGCCCTGCTCCTTTCCTCGCTTAGTTACTTCTTCGGCTTCATCGGACTTCGCATGCTTATAGCCTCTTTTCTGATTGATGTGGTAGAGTACACGACCTATCTCGGGGAGGGAGAGCTTCTCCCCTGGTGAAGCAGCTCGTGCGCGAAGCTCCCAGAGGTCAAGGACTGGGAGTTGCATTAGATCTTTGTCTGGGAGCATCCCATGCCCTGCCAGCTTCTCACTAAGGACTTTGCGTCGCAATTGATAGCGGTCCAGTCCCTTGCGAATGGTGCGCTGTGTGGTGCGCTTCTGGTTCTTGGAGATCGCCTTCCCTTGGGAGAATTCATTGAGATCATCCGTCGTCAGGGGTACGATGCGACTCCCCATACCCAAGATCTCAGCAGGCTGATCCTGCTCATCGAGGGCGATAAGACACCACCCTATAGATCCGACACCGAGGTCAAGACCAAGTACATGCTTACTCATAAGCGTTTGTGTTGTGTAGGTTAAATCTTTGAGCTAACTTTGCAGTACTGAATTTGAAAGCTAATCACAATAAGGATTATCCGTTGTGAAAACATCTAAGGCGGGCTCCCTTTGCGGAGCTCGTCTTCTTTTTGCCCCATCATCAGACGACCACGATAAGTAGCTCTGCTCACGAAGTTAGTGACTTCTATACAGAGAAACAACCTAATACAACTCCTCTCTCCATTTTTTATTTCCCATCTCCCAGCACAAGACAAAAAAAAACTACTCCCTGAGGTCTTTCGATAGCTAAGAGAAACAATGGATCAAGCAGCTCTCCAAAGGAGCTTACCTAGACTCGTCCTATATAATATGTACGGGGATACTACTCTCGGTGCCCAAGTGGGAGCCGAAGTTTAAGAGATCGACGCCCCCATCATCCCCCCGCACCTCAGGCATACTCCCCAAGGAGATGAAACGGCCAAAATCGAACTGGCTCACACCTAGCTGTAGCACTCCGCTCCAGCCCGTATAACAAGCGGCCTCTGACACCCCTAAAAAGGGACCTACGGTGGATCGCAAATAAAACCTACCGTAGGTCGTTTTTTAGGGTCTCGGAGGAGGCTGTTTAGAAGGGGGAGTTGGCCAGCTTAGAATGTGTGGGTAAATCCTTTGGAATTAACCCTGAACCTTAGATACAAGTAAGCCCCAGCGTCACGGCAGTTCGTGACGCTGGGGCTCGGTCGAATGTGAGGCTAGCGACGCTCGATGCCATCCCTGCGAAGAAGGGCTTCGATCGAGGGGGCTTGCCCACGGAAGCGCTCGTAGAGCACTTCGGCATCCTCTCGGTCACCTTGGGAGAGGATGCAGTCACGGAAGCGCTGGGCCGTCTTGCTCGAGAAGATCCCTTCCTGCTGGAAGGCAGCGAAGGCATCCGCATCGAGTACCTCCGCCCACTTGTAGCCGTAGTAGCCGGCGCTGTAGCCACCGGAGAAGATGTGTCCGAAGGTAGTACTCATCTGACAGGGGGCTGGTGAAGCGGGAAGAAGTACGGCCTTAGCCCAAGCCTTCTCTTCGAAGGCCTTCGTGTCAAGTCCTTCTGGGAGGGGCTCCGTGATCGTGTGCCAAGCCATGTCGAGATAGCCAAAGCTCAGCTGACGACAGGCTGCATAGCCTACGAGGAAGTGACGGGCACGCTCCATCCGCTCGATGAGGGAGTCGGGTAGAGCCTCTGCTGTCTGGTAGTGCTGGGCGAAGCTCTGGAGCCATTCCCGCTGGTCGAGCCAGTTCTCCATCAATTGGCTGGGTAGCTCTACGAAGTCCCGGACGACGTTTGTCCCGCTGAGCGAGCTGTAGCGAGCCTGGGCGAGCATGCCGTGCAGAGCGTGACCGAACTCATGTAAGAAGGTGCGCACTTCCCCCGGAGTCAGTAGCGCTGGACGATCGCCGACGGGTTGGGTGAAGTTCATCACGAGGACGATGTGCGGACGGTGGTCTTCGCCCGAGGCGGTGTGGTACTGCTCCTGGAGGTTATTCATCCAAGCGCCACTCTGCTTCCCTTCACGAGGGAAGAAGTCTGTGTACAGCAGGCCGAGGTAAGAGCCGTCCCGATCCTGCACCTCGTAGGTATGTACGTCGGGATGATAGACGGGCAGGTCGGTGCGCTCACTGAAGTGGATGCCGTAGAGACGGGTAGCGAGGGAGAAGATCGCCGTGGAGACCCGAGAGAGCTCGAAGTAAGGGCGGAGCTCCTCTTCATCCAGCTCGTAGAAGGCCTTCTTATACTGCTCGGCCCAGTAGCTCCAGTCCCAAGGCTGTAGCGCCTTAGTCTCACCTGCTTCACGGGCGAAGGCCTCTACCTTAGCGAGCTCTTCCTTCGCTACGGGTAGGTAAGCCTCTAGGAGTTCGTCCAGCAGACGGTCGACAGCTTCGGGAGAGCCCGCCATGCGCTTGGTGAGGACCTTCGAGGCGAAGGTCGTATGCCCGAGGAGCTGGGCAAGCTCCAGACGGAGGTTGGCAAGGCGACGGATGACATCTCTATTGTCAAACTCGCCCTCCACTGCACCCAGGCTCATCTTCGCTCGGTACATCTCCTCTCGAAGACTAGCGTCAGGGCAGTGCTGCATGAAGGGGAAGAAGCTCGGCGCCGCTAGGGTGAAGAGGTAGCCATGGGGCTTATCTTCCTTCTTCGCTAGCTCACGTGCTACGCCGAGTGCCGACTCAGGGAGTCCGGTTACTTGGGCATCGTCCTCGACCCAGAGTCGGAAGCGTGCTTGCTCCTTGAGGTTATTTTGTCCGAAGGTGAGGGCTAGTTCGCTGAGTTCTCGCTTCACCTCACGGAGACGTTCCTTCTTATCCTCAGGTAGGAGAGCGCCACTCTCACTGAAGCTTTCGTAAGTGCGCTGCAGGAGTCTGGCATCCTCGAGGTCTAGCTTCAGCTGATCCCGCTCCTCCCAGACGGAGCGGATGCGAGCGAATAGCCCTTCGGAGAGGAGGATGTACGAGGAGAGGGCGGAGAGCTCAGGGCTGAGCTCCTGACTGATCTCCATCAGTTCGTCGGTAGCTTCGGCGTGGAGGAGGTTGTAGAAGATACCAGAGAGCCATTCGAGCTTCGCTCCACTTCGCTCAAGCGCTACGATGGTATTGGCGAAGGTAGGAGCATCGGTCTGCTGGATGATGGCCTCGACCTCACTACGCTTCTCAGCAATAGCTTCGGCAAAGGCAGGACGGAAGTCCGCCACCTCGACTTGGTCGAAGGGGTAAGCTCCGTGATCATGCTCACGGAGCGTGAAGAGGCGGTGCATATATATGATCTATCGGTAGGATGAAAAGAGAGAGGCTACCTGACTCCCACCCACACGAGGGTACGGGAAGGCAGGTAGCCTCTTGTCGTATTAGCTCCGTCTCGACCCTAGTTGTAGGGCGATCGACGAGCTAGCTGTCTCTTAGAGACGGTTGTTGGAGCCGAGTACGTTCTCGATCTTGTGCATGTAGAGCTTCTTGAGCGAGTCACGTGCTGGACCGAGGTACTTACGTGGGTCGAACTCTGCAGGGTTGGTAGCGAAGACCTTGCGGATAGCAGCGGTCATAGCTAGACGACCATCGGAGTCGATATTGATCTTGCAGACAGCGCTCTTCGAAGCCTGACGGAGCTGTTCTTCAGGGATACCGACAGCATCCTTGAGGGCACCACCGTACTGGTTGATGGTAGCGACTTCGTCCTGAGGTACGCTAGAGGAGCCGTGAAGGACGATGGGGAAGCCTGGGATCTGCTTTTCGATCTCTGCGAGGATATCGAAGCGGAGGGGGGGAGGTACGAGGATGCCATTCGCATCACGGTGGCACTGCTCAGGAGTGAACTTGTTAGCCCCGTGAGACGTACCGATAGAGATAGCCAGAGAGTCTACACCCGTCTTGCTGACGAAGTCGATGACTTCTTCAGGTTCGGTATAGGTGTGGTGCTCAGCTACGACATCATCTTCGATACCTGCGAGGACACCGAGTTCACCTTCTACCGTGACATCGAACTGATGAGCATATTCGACTACCGAGCGAGTCAGTGCTACGTTCTCGTCATAAGGCAGGTGTGAGCCGTCGATCATCACAGAAGAGAAGCCCATCTCGATACAGCTCTTGCAGAGCTCGAGGCTATCACCGTGGTCGAGGTGAAGGGCAATCTGTGGGTTAGGGCAACCCAGTTCCTTAGCGTATTCGACAGCACCCTGAGCCATGTAGCGAAGGAGCGTCTGGTTCGCATACTTGCGAGCACCGCTGGAGACCTGGAGGATGACGGGGGACTTCGTTTCTACGGCAGCACCGATGATAGCCTGGAGCTGCTCCATGTTGTTGAAGTTGAATGCGGGGATAGCATAGCCACCCTTGACAGCCTTGGCGAACATCTCACGAGTGTTGACCAAGCCGAGTTCCTTGTAACTAACCATTTTATTTAGGTATTTATAGTTGATACTCTTATCGTTCTGTGCAACAAAGATAAGATAAATTAGTGTAAACCAGAACGAGTTATTTAATTTTTTCAGGAATATCCCTTATACTCCTTCCCGATGCCCAATGGGTGGGCGTCTTCGCTCCCTACTGTACCTGCCTTCATTACCGGTAAAGTCCTCGGCTTTTACCCATTACGAAGGCTACTATTACAGGTTATGAATGGAGCGTTTCCTTGCCGTAAATCTTTCGTAGAGGAATGAGGATGGAGGACTGACGAGTAGGAGGGAAGGTGAATACGGTGACCTTGGGTGCTAAGGCATCAGAATAAACGAGCGAGCGCTAGCTCTCCGAAGGACAAAGTCCCTGCACGGAGTAGCTAGCGCTCGTGTGGAGGAGAAGGGGAGTCTTGCCTTACTTGCGAGGCTTGTCGGACATCACGATCTCAAGCGTGCCACCAGCACGGAGATCAGCATGGGAGAAGGTCAGCGTACCGGTGATATCTCGGCCGTTGATCTTCGCCGACTGCACGTACTTATTGGCGGGAGAATTGCCCTTGACTTCGATGGTGAAGGTGCCACTCTTCAGGCGAATAGTCGCCTTATCTACGAGCGGACGACCGATGGTGTACTCAGCCTTCCCGGGACAGACTTGGTAGAAACCGAGGGCGCTGAGGATATACCACGCCGACATCTGTCCGCAGTCTTCGTTGCCGATGATGCCATCAGGCGTGGGCTTGTAGAAGTGGCGAAGGACGGTGTCTAGGAGTGCTTGCCCCTTGTGTGGCGAAGCGGTGTAGTTGTAGAGGTAAGCGATATGGTGGCTGGGCTCATTGCCGTGAGCGTACTGCCCGATGAGGCCAGTGATATCGCCTGATTGCTCTGCTCCGTCGATACGAGACGAGGTGGTGAAGAGCGTGTCTAGATTCTGCTCAAGTACGGCCTTCCCGCCCATGAGTTTGAGGAAGCCCTCCATGTCATGAGGCGCATAGAAGCTCCACTGATAAGCATTACCCTCGGTGTAATCACTCTTCTCGTGGGCAGAGAAGCGTGGATTGAAGGGCGTGCGGAACTTGCCATCGGCCATCACGGGACGCATTAGCTTGGTCTCGTGGTCCCAATAGCGCTGGTAGTAGAGCGCCTTCTTGTCGTAGACTTGACGGATAGAGTCGAGCCCAGCTGCCTCTGCTAGACGGGCGATACACCAGTCATCATAGGCCATCTCTACGCCCCAGCTGACGCTCTCGGGTACGGAGTCGGCGGGCACGAAGCCTAGTAGTTCCTTGTAGTATGGATGACGGGTGATGAGGTCCAGCTCACGAGTACCAGCGAACTTCTTCGCTAGGTCTTCTCGGTAAATGGAACTACGTACGGCAGCTTCCGTCCAGAGACGAAGGTCTTCCTTCGAAGCTAGCCCCTTGGCTACGAGGTCAGCCAGGATGCTCACCGAATGGTAGGCAGGCATACAGCCTGTATAGTTCGCCGCGAGTGGCCAGCGGGGGAGTATCGTCCCCTCTTGGTAGTCCTGGATCAAGCTTCTACCGTAGCGGAGTGCTTGGTCAGGATCGATGATCGTCAGTAGTGGATGTAGCGCACGGTACGTATCCCAGATGGAGAAGACAGTATAATGTCCGTCCTTCGGATCCCCTTGGTGGATCTGCTTGTCCATGCCACGGAAGGCGCCATCTACGTCCTGATAGTTGTAAGGTGCGATGTGTGCGTGGTAGACGGCTGTGTAGAAGTTCTTGAGGACGGTCGTGTCCTTCGTCTCGATCGTGATGCGAGAGAGGACTTCGGACCAGATACGTCGGCTCTCCTGATGTACAGCGTCGAAGTCCCAGTGAGGAAGTTCGGCCGTGAGGTTCTTCTCAGCACCTTCGGGCGAGACGGCAGAGACGCCGATCTTCACCTGATAGGCTTCGCTTCCTGCAGGGAGATAGAGGTGAAGCTTGAGGTCAGCTGTGTCCTTGGTCACCGCATAGCCCGGCTGGATGAGCTCACGCTTGCCATCCCGATAGAGGGCGATGCTGTCGACGGGCGAAGCCAGACGGATCGTGTAGCTCAGCTGATGATGCTCAGCCCAGCCCTTGGTATAGTACGTCCCTTGGATCGTGGAGTCGTTGACGAGGCGAAGGTCATTGCCCATTACCTTATGCCCCCAGTTGGGCTGCAGGATATGCCCGAGGTCAAGAAGGAGCTTGCGGTCCGTGCTATCGGCATAAGTGGCGCGAAGGAGGCCGACGCGATCGGTGCTAGTGAGTTCGGCCTTGATCCCGAAGTTCTGTAGCTGGACGGCGTAATAGCCTGGTGTGGCGACCTCCGTAGCCTTGTCGAAGGTAGCGACGGGCTTGAGGCTATCCGCTCCAGAGAAGGGAAGGAGGGCGATGTCTCCAAGGTCTCCGATGCCCGTCCCCGAGAGATGGGTGAGGCTGAAGGCATAGATTACGCTGTCAGAAGCATGATAGCCACTGCTGGCATCCCATCCGATGAGGTGAGTGTCGGGGCTGAATTGGACCAGCGCATTGGGACGTGTAGCCCCGGGGAAGGTGTGCCCATGCTCGCCCGTACCTATGAAGGGGTCGACGAAGCTGAGAAGCTGGTCGTCACTCCCGCCACCAACGGTCTTGGATGAACAGGAGGTGACGAGCGCAGTAACCACAACAAGGGCTGCTGAGGTCACTACCGCTGACCTCAGTAACTGATGATAGATATGCATAAGGGGATTGATGAGACTTAGCTTTTACTTGCGAAGGCTGCTGCGAAGAGTCGCATCTGACGGAGCATCGACACGAGCCCATTGGAGCGTGTGGGGGAGAGATGCTCGGCCAGTCCTATACGCTCGATGAAGTAGAGGTCGGAGGCGAGGATGTCCTGAGGCGTCTGTCCGTCGAGGACACGTAGTAGGAGGCTGACGATCCCCTTGACGATGAGTGCGTCACTCTCGCCACGGAAGTGGATACGCTCCCCGTCGAAGGAGGCAGTGATCCATACACGACTCTGGCACCCTTCGATGATGTTGGTTGGTGTCTTGTCGCTCTCAGGCAGGGGCTCTAAGGTATTCCCGAGGTCGATGATCAGTGCATAGCGATCCATCCAATCATCGAGGGCTGAGAATTCCTCGATGATCTCGTCTTGTAGTTCGTTGATTGTAGGCATGAAGGAATGATAGCGAATAAGAGGTTCGCACGAATTAGAGATCCTCACGGACCGTCGTGGCGACAGTCTCTCCGACAGCTCGAAGCGTCTCCCGAGAGATGATGTTCATGTCGTCGGCCGTAGTGTGCCAGTGCGCACCGAAGCCCGTGGGGCGTGTGGGGTCGAAGTTGATGATGTCGACCGAAGGAATACCGAGCTCACGTACTACGGCGACGTGGTCATCGGTCATCTGTGATCCATTGGCTTGGACAAAGTAATTGCCCCAGCCGAGCTGTGCTGCTGTCTGCCAGAGTGTAGCTAGGAGCGGGCGTGCATACTCCTTCGACAGCCCCTCCCAATAGAAGCGAGCGCCATGAGCTCCGACCATATCCAGTAGGATCCCCCACTGAGCGGAGTAGCCTGGTCGGTGGGGGTGCTTAGCCCAATATTGAGAGCCGAGGCACCAGGAGTCTTCACTTTGGCTTCCGCCACCATCTTCGAGGTCGAAGAATACGAAGTCCAGGGCCTTGCCCGAAGGCTTGAGCGCTTCCTGCCGAGCGAGCTCGAGGAGGACAGCTACGCCACTAGCGCCGTCGTCGGCACCGAGGATAGGCTCCTGCTGCCGGCTAGCTACGGGATCGTGATCCGCTACCTGACGGGTGTCCCAATGGGCCATCAGGAGGATGCGCTCTTCGTGCTCGGGCTGGAGGGTAGCGATGATGTTCGTCCCCTGTACTTCCTTGCCGAAGTAATCCGTCCCAATGAAGTGCTGGAGCGTCACCGTATAGCCCCAGTCACGGAGCTTGGACTCGATCCAAGAAGCACAAGCCTTGTGCCCTTCGCTTCCTGGAGTGCGCACGCCGAATGCTACCTGCTCTCGGATATATCGTAGGGCAGTGTCTGCGTCGAAGGGAGCCGCGGTACGGCTGGACTCACTGATGCTGTCCGCACTCTGTGCTTGGCTCGTAGCGCCCCCACAGCTGGCGGAGGAGAGGAGTAGCATAAGCACGAGGATGGAGAAAAGGGAGGGGATCGCCTTCATGAATGTATGGGGAAGTGGGATAAGGATAGGGGGATGAGATCGTTTGTGCTGGGGTCCGAAGGACCTGCGAAAGACGTCGCTTCGTCCCGTAGGGTAAGTAGGCTTGTCTCTAGGGAAAGGCTTCTTTCACTCGGGGCCAAAGCTTCTGCCCTCTAGAGGCGAAGGTCTATACCCCGACAGGCGAAGTCAGCTCTCCAGCAGGGAGTAAGTCTAGAAGATAGAGGGTTTGTTGGGCTCGATAATCAGCTCACTCAAGGGGCGCTTAGGCACGTGGTGACGTCCCTCCTTGTCACGCCAGTAGCGGACATCCTCTGGGTTGCGAGCCTCTTCGAGTACCACTTCCTCTCGGGGCTTGCCGATAGCGATGATGGCATTGATCGAGAGGTGGGTCGGTAGGCCAAGGCGACGGGAGAACTCGGCCTTGCCATGCCCGCCGAAGATACACGTGCCGTAGCCGGCTTCTGTGGCGAGGAGCCCCAGCGCCTGAAGCTGAATACCCTCGTCGAAGCGAGCTGCGGGTGCGATGTCTGTATCCAGGATCTGTAGGAGGTAAGCCCGAGGACGCTCCCCTACACTTGGTCCGTCCCACTCGGGGAGCATAGAAGCCCAGTGCTGCTTAGCGGTGATCTCGTGGCAGAGCTCGGTATCGGTGATGATGATATACTTCAGGGGTTGGGCATTGCGTGCCGAAGGGGTCTGACGGACGATGCCAAGCCAGCGGACGATCTGCAGGCGGTCGATAGCTACGGACTCGTCGAAGCGACGATAAGTGCGTGTTTGCTTGATGAGCGAATCTATAGAAAGCATAGTAGTGATAATTAGCGTGTAGGGAGTATCGTGGGCGCTTGCGTCCTAGTTGATTTGTACGTCCTTCTTTTTCGGCATGTACTTCAGATAAGGACAGCGCCTAGCGTGGAGGGAGGGCAAAGAGTCGGCGGGCATTCTCGCTCGTACGCGCAGAGAGCTCTTCGTCGGAGATCTGGTAGCAAGAAGCGACAAAGCTCGCAGTGTAGGGTAGGAAGGCGGGCTCATTGCGTCGGCCCCGCTTGGGGACGGGCGCTAGATAAGGAGCATCTGTCTCCACGACGAGTCGATCGAGGGGGATGTCGGCGACGTACTCCTTGAGCGAACTATTCTTGAAGGTCACGACGCCATTGATCCCGATGTAGAAGTGCTCGAAGGACAGTGCTTCCTGTAGCTCCTCTCGACTGCCTGTGAAGCTGTGGAAGACCCCACGGAGTCCCGGGAGCTGGAGCGAACGAAGAAGGTCAAAGGTATCCCTGAAAGCCTCCCGTACATGCAGGATCACGGGGAGCCCGAGCTGGTGTGCCCAGCGAAGTTGCCTCTCGAAGGCCTTGAGCTGTTCGCTTCGGAAGGTCGTATCCCAATAGTAGTCGAGTCCGATCTCACCGATAGCTACGATGCCCTCTCCGAGGTGCTGCTCCAGATAGGAGAGCTGTGCCTCGTAGTCCTCCTTGACATAGGTCGGGTGGAGGCCAATAGTAGGGAAGAGACGCTGGGGATAAGCCTCACTGAGCGACTGGATCAGGGGCCAACTCTCACTGTCGACACAGGGGAGGACCATCTGCGACACGCCTGACTCTTCGGCTCGCTGAAGCATCGCTGAGAAGTCCTCGTCGAACTCCTCCGCATAGATATGCGTGTGGCTATCGATCAGCTGTGTCATCATCACTTGGTTCGGCCCGAGAGCGTATGGAAGAGGGCTAAGAGTAGCGAGCGTCCCTCCTCACGGAGCTCCATCTGATCGATTAGGGAGAAGGCCTTGTCCGTGAGGCGCTGGACTTCTCCTTCGGCGTAGGTACGTGTGCCGGCTTCGTCATAGAGCTGACGTACCCGATCGACCTTGCCCGCACGCTCTTCGGGGCTGAGGGCTAGGATAGAGCGAAGTTCGCTGAGGGCATCCCCCTGGAGTTGCTCCAGTGTGTAGAGTAGGAGGAGCGTCTTCTTAGCGTGGATGATATCGCCACCGATGGGCTTGCCGAAGGTCTGCTCATCGCCATAGACGTCGAGGAGGTCGTCCTGGATCTGGAAGGCAAGGCCGAGCTGTACACCTGCTTCGTAGAGACGAAGAGCATCGGAGGGCTGAGCGCCCCCGATGAGTGCGCCGATCTGGAGCGAAGCACCTAGGAGGACGGAGGTCTTCAGGCGGATCATCTCCATATATTCCTCAGGGCACACCTCACTACGTGTCTCGAACTCCATGTCTAGCTGTTGGCCGATACATACCTCGAGCGCCATCTGGCTGAAGAGGGGGACGATGACGCCTAGTAGCGCCTTCTCCTCGATCTCGGCTAGCGAGGCATAGGCCTCGATGCTCATGGCGTCACCCGATAGGATCGCCGTATTGTCTCCCCAGCGACGGAAGACCGTCTCCTGCCCACGGCGTAGAGGCGAGCGGTCCATCAGGTCGTCATGGAGGAGGGTGAAGTTATGGAAGATCTCAAGTGCTGCCGCTGCGGGGAGGGCTCGCTGCCACTCGGGGCTGAAGGTCGCTGTGGCGACACAGCAGAGCAGGGGGCGAAGGCGCTTGCCTCCGAGGCGGAGTGTATAGTCGATCGGGGCGAAGAGTCCCTGAGGCTGACGCTCGTGGAGGGCGCGTGCCTGGAGCTGCTCCTCGATCGCTTGGCGCATGAGA
Source organism: Porphyromonas sp. oral taxon 278 str. W7784 (assembly GCF_000467855.2). Lineage (GTDB taxonomy): Bacteria > Bacteroidota > Bacteroidia > Bacteroidales > Porphyromonadaceae > Porphyromonas. Next base: position 1,372 of record NZ_KI259257.1, on the reverse strand, counting down.
GCGAGTTGTTGGTCAGGATGCATTGTCGTGGATGCCATTGTCATGATGGGGTAGAGCGGGGCTGTGCGTCGTAGTGCGCTCGCCCGCGATACACTTGAGACAAAGATACGATTTAGCCCCCGAAAAAGCTAAATCGCTCAGGCCCCCACCCCACCGTCTAGGTGCAAAGAGAGAGGGCAGGTATCACACCGAAGATCGGTGATACCTGCCCTCTAGACTATAGGGGTGTCGAAGGTCGGTAGGCTTAGCTCGCTCTAGCGCTTCGCATGGGGTCAGTCTTACTGGAGAGAGAAGACGATAGGCACGACGAAGCGTGTACGTACGGGCTTACCCTGCTGCTTACCAGGCTTCCACTTAGGTACGGACTTGACCACACGGATAGCTTCCTTGTCGAGTGCGGGGTCTACGCCCTTGTAGATCTCTACAGCGGTAGCAGATCCGTCACGCTCTACGACGAAGCGTACCATGACCTTACCCTGAATACCTGCATCCTGAGCACTTTCAGGGTAGCGGAGGTTGTCCATGAGGTACTTACGAAGGGCATTGATACCACCGGGGAACTCTGCCTGCTCTTCTACGACTTCGAAGATTTCTTCGGAGATTTCTTCAGTAGGAGTACCAGGGATGTCCTTAGGCCCGAAGGGGAGGGGGGGAGGCAGAGCCTTGTCTTCGTCAGCAGAGACGAACGAAGGCTTCTCGACCTTGATATCGTTGCTCACGACCTTAAATTCATCAGGGAGCTGGATCTCCGTCTGCTGAGGAGCTTCCTGTGGCTTAGGTTCTTCGGGCTTTTCCTCGGGTTGCTCTTCCTTGACGAGGAGGGCTTCTTCGAGGTCAGCCTTATTGCCTGAGTTATTGAGGTTCCCAGCCTGCGCTACTGCACTGCGCCACTCCAAGCTCACGAAGGTCAAGGAGAGAGCGACGACGAGACCCAGTAGGAGAGAGAGTCCTTTGCCCTTCTCGAGGTCGGCTTTAGGTGACTTCTTGATTTCCATACTGTTACACTTGTATTTAGTGGTTGATGTTGATCTTGTGCCTAGAGGCACTAGTTATTTTCCTGACTACAAATATACAAATATATTCGGTACCTAGTCTACGTATGGAGATTTTTCATCGGTGGGCACTTAGGTACAGGGACGATGCTACGGCGAAGTGAACCTCTGGGGGCAAGATTTCTTGCTCTCGATCTACTTGCTCTAGCTCTTGGGGAAGTGGGCTGATTCGGGTAGGACGATGGCGGGATCTGTTTCCCTCGTGCCGAGAGGTCGTTTTTAGCTAAGCGAGAAGGCGGTCTTCTACCCCTTTGGACAGGGCTCTGCTAAGGGGGCAAAAACCGATCCACGGTAGGTCGCATCGACGACCCACTGTGGGT
>NZ_KI259256.1 GCF_000467855.2 Porphyromonas sp. oral taxon 278 str. W7784 | reverse complement strand
GACATCAGAAGTGAGTACGCACACTCAGGAAAGCCACCTAACTCATCTATTACGTACATACTACACTAACTATACTAAAGCCCATTTTCAGAACTCCAGAAAGGAGGTGTTCCAGCCGCACCTTCCGGTACGGCTACCTTGTTACGACTTAGCCCCAGTCACCTGTATTACCCTAGGCCGACCCTCGCGGTTACGGACTTTAGGTACTCCAGACTCCCATGGCTTGACGGGCGGTGTGTACAAGGCCCGGGAACGTATTCACCGCGCCATGGCTGATGCGCGATTACTAGCGAATCCAGCTTCACGGAGTCGAGTTGCAGACTCCGATCCGAACTGTGATGGGGTTTGGAGATTCGCATCCTGTCGCCAGGTAGCTGCCCTTTGTCCCCACCATTGTAACACGTGTGTCGCCCCGGATGTAAGGGCCGTGCTGATTTGACGTCATCCCCACCTTCCTCACGCCTTACGACGGCAGTCTCTACGGAGTTCCCAGCATCACCTGATGGCAACCGTAGACAGGGGTTGCGCTCGTTATGGCACTTAAGCCGACACCTCACGGCACGAGCTGACGACAACCATGCAGCACCTACATAGATGTCCCGAAGGAAAACTCCCTTTCAGGAGCGGTCATCTACATTTCAATCCCGGGTAAGGTTCCTCGCGTATCATCGAATTAAACCACATGTTCCTCCGCTTGTGCGGGCCCCCGTCAATTCCTTTGAGTTTCACCGTTGCCGGCGTACTCCCCAGGTGGATAACTTAACGCTTTCGCTTAGGAGCATACTGTATATCGCATACGCCCAGTTATCATCGTTTACTGCGTGGACTACCAGGGTATCTAATCCTGTTTGATACCCACGCTTTCGTGCTTCAGCGTCAGTTGTACCTTAGTAAGCTGCCTTCGCAATCGGAGTTCTGCGTGATATCTATGCATTCCACCGCTACACCACGCATTCCGCCTACCTCATCTACACTCAAGCCCGCCAGTATCAATGGCAATTTAGGAGTTAAGCTCCTAGATTTCACCGCTGACTTAACAGGCCGCCTACGCACCCTTTAAACCCAATAAATCCGGATAACGCTCGCATCCTCCGTATTACCGCGGCTGCTGGCACGGAGTTAGCCGATGCTTATTCGTAGGGTACATTCACTGAGGCACACGTACCTCTCTTTATTCCCCTACAAAAGAAGTTTACAATCCATAAGACAGTCATCCTTCACGCGACTTGGCTGGTTCAGGCTCTCGCCCATTGACCAATATTCCTCACTGCTGCCTCCCGTAGGAGTCTGGTCCGTGTCTCAGTACCAGTGTGGGGGTTCAACCTCTCAGTTCCCCTACCCATCGTTGCCTTGGTGAGCCGTTACCTCACCAACTAGCTAATGGGACGCATGCCTATCTCACAGCGAATTTCATTTCCTTACCGAAGGATGCCCTCCCGTAAGTGTACGCGGTATTAGTCCGTCTTTCGACGGGTTATCCCCCTCTGTGAGGCAAGTTGCATACGCGTTACGCACCCGTGCGCCGGTCGCCATCAGTCTTAGCAAGCTAAGACCATGCTGCCCCTCGACTTGCATGTGTTAAGCCTATCGCTAGCGTTCATCCTGAGCCAGGATCAAACTCTTCCTTGTCAATATTTTATTGTACTTGATTCTGTTTGTCTTGCTCCGAAGATGGTTCTTGCTTCTGATCTATTAGTGTATCTCTACCTAAGTAAAGGTTCGTAATTGACGGTTAGGTCTTTCGTTCCCTAAACGTTTGTTACTACACTTCTGTTTGTCAATATCAATTATCTCAAAGATCGCTGTTGGTCGTTGCGCCTCCGTCGCCGGTAGGTCACCCGTTTCTTTTGCGACTGCAAAGGTA
>NZ_KI259255.1 GCF_000467855.2 Porphyromonas sp. oral taxon 278 str. W7784 | reverse complement strand
TTTGACGACCTACCGTAGGTCGTTTTTTGGGGGGCTCGGAGACCTCTGTTTATGCGGGCTGTTCGGGGGCGTATCGTTTATGGTGTGTAGCTCAGGAAGGAGCCCGCTCCGTCGGGGGCTACCTTCCCCTGCTTCTCCTTAGGAAGGATCTGGGCGAGAAGGGGCGGATCATCTCGAAGGTATTCGAGGATACCTACTAGCCTCGAGGAGCTTGCCCTTTCGCCTTTCGAGGAACTCTAGCTAGCACCTTTTCTTCTGAGAGGAAGGGAGGAGAGGCATGAAGAAAGAGCTCGCCTCCCCAGCACTAAGGCTGAGGAGGCGAGCTCGTGTCGTAGGATCAGGAGTAGCGACGGGGGGCTACTTGATCAGAGGATTGTTCGATGTCTCGTTCTGAGGCAACTGGTAGGTCAGGCGAGGATCATCCCACTTGATGATCTGGTTCGGATAGTAGATATTGCGACCCGAGCGCTGGATGTCGATCTTGAAGCGCTTCATCACCGTAAGCGAGAAGCCTTCACCCCACATCTCTACACGCCAGTTGTAGAGGATCTCCTTGAGGAGGTCATCACCGCTGAGCCCGTTGATCTTGGTCTCGACAGCAGCGTAGTTGTCTGCAGCGGTACGCTCCTTGAGCAGGGTGAGGAGGTGCTTCTTAGCACTAGCCTCGTCCCCCTTACGTGCAGCCGCTTCGGAAGCGATCAGGTACATCTCTGCCATACGCATGAAGACGATATCACTCAGCCAAGTGCGGTCGCCCTGGACTGTGGGCTTAGCTGTGGAGAAGAACTTGCTCAGAGGTAGTCCTCGGCTGGCATTGAACCAGCCTTTACGGAGGTCCGTATCGGGGATCTCGGCCTGTAGGTTGGCATTGATTCCCTTGAACGCTCCGACGGAAGCATAGCTATAGGTAAAGACGTCCATATGCCCCCAGAAGCTTACAAGCTTACCAGTGTTATCCTCGTTGATGTTGATCGCCCAGATGAACTCCGGAGTCTTGTAGTCATTGAAGCCGTTAGTCAGGATATCCTTGGCTGCGATCAGCGGATAATTCTTGGCTTGCGTAGTGATGACGGTATTGGCTACATCATAGGCCTTCTCCCATTGGCCCATATCCATGTAGGCACGAGCCAGAGCACCACGAGCCACTGTGGCATTGAGGTACTGCTTGTTGCTACGCACCACCTTGGACTTGTCCATGGAGTCGGCGGCCTGGATCAGATCCTTGACGATGAACTGATAGACTTCATCTAGGGTAGCTAGCTTACCGGGCTTACTGGCGTCATCGGCTGCGCGATAGATAGGTACGACGAGCGAGCTCTTCGTAGCATCACTATAAGGCTTGCCGTAGAAGTGAGCTAGATTGAGGTAAGCCAGGGCACGAAGAGCCTTGACCTGTCCCCAGTTATAGAGGGTCTTAGGATTATTCTGCTTCTCAGGGACCGATTCATCGCTACCTACAGAGCGGAAGAAGCCGTTCGCTAGAGAGACGGTACGGTAGCTGATACGCCAGACCGAGTAGTTCAGTGTCTCAAACTTTTGGTAGGAGAGTAGGTTGGCTACAGAGGTAAACCATCCATAGGACTGCCCCCCCTGAAGCTCCATATCGCCCGACATCAGGTCAGACTCGATATCGAAGGCCTTCTGAGCAAAGTCATCGTGACTACTAGGTGTAGACTGCAAGGACTTGAAGAAGGTCTGTAGTGTCCCGTTGACGAAGCCTAGAGCGACGTCTTCGTTCCACTTCCCAGCTTCAGCTATCTGGTCTGCAGTGAGGAGCTCTGTGGGGTCCTTCTCGAGGAAGTCTTTCTTACAGGCAGAGAGTGCCAGGAGCCCGCAGGCCAGGCATATGCTGTTTCTTATACTTGTACGCATGATTGTGATAGGGTGTATAAGAGATGGGACATTAGAAGCCAAGACGGATACCCGCTACGAAGGTCGAAACTGGGAGGTAGCGGTTCGTCGATGATCCCCCGCTCTGGCTAGACATAGAGGCATAGCCCTTACGTGCAGAGATGAGGAAGAGATTGTCTCCGCTGACGTATACCGAAGCACCGCTCAGACCCAGACGCTGTAGGAGTGTCTTGGGGATATCATAGCTGATGCGAGCGTTGGTCAGTGAGAGGAAGGATCGGCTAGTCAGGAAGCGAGTCGAGGTGCTACTTGCATACTTGAGCTGATCTGCTTCGTTGGTCAAGATCGGTTGGTTGGTAGGTCTCTCAGGAGTCCAGGAGTTGCGGATATCCTTGTGGTAGTTTGTAGAGCCGATAGCAGCACCGCTATTCATGAGACTAGCGTAAACCCCGTCATAGCCCCAGCCTCCGAGACCGTAGCTGAAGTTGGTCGACAGCGTGAAGCGATGGAACTGAATATCGAACCCAAAGCCCCCGACGAAGTCAGGGATAGCGCTCTTGCCGACGAACTCTCTCACAGCATCTCCGTAGCTAGAAGTCGTCGTCTCGGTCAGCTTAGAGGGGTCACCACCTGAGCTGATGTACTTTTCGTAGTCATCGACGTAGACATCCTTATTGTTAGCGTCCTTGTAGGTATAAGCCTTCCAGAGGGGAAGCCCCTTGTCACTTACGCCCTTCCAGGTACGCATGTAGTAGTCCTGTACGGAGTGACCCTTCTTGTAGGCGAAGCTACCGTGGAGCTCGTAGTGCTTAGGATTGCCTAGGGCATCGTTGGCCATACGGGTGATCTTATTGCGGTAGTAGCCTCCGTTAGCACGGACGTTGACCGAGAAGTTCTTGCTCTTATAAGCCTCCCAGTTGAGTTCGACTTCCAGACCGCTATTACGGAGTTCACCTTCGCTCACAGGGTAGTAAGCATAGCCAAGAGAGGGAGCGACTTGCTTCTTGAAGAGCATGTTGTCCGTAGTCTTGACGAAGTAGTCGACATTGAGCTCCAGCTGATGGAAGAGGCGAGATTCGAAGCCGATGTTGAAGGTACCCGAGCGCTCCCATCTTAGGTCTCTATTCCCCTTGGAGAAGAAGGAGAATGAGGGCTTACCATCGAGGTTCTCTACCGAGTAGAAGTCGTGGTAGAGGTAGTAGTCTGGGCTGGAAGCCGTATAGGCAAGGTCGAGCGACTGGTTCCCGAGAACCCCGTAGCTAGCCTTGAGCTTGAGGTTGTCGATCCACTTGACATCTGAGAGGAAGTTCTCCTTGCTCATGATCCAAGCAGCACCCACAGAGCCGAAGGTCCCCCAGCGGTTCTCTGGTGCGAAGCGAGAGGAGCCGTCACGGCGGAGTGAGGCGCTCAGGTAGTACTTGTTCTTGAAGTCATAGCGAGCCTGACCAAAGTAGCTCTCGATGGCGTAGCGGATACGATAGCCCTCGATGTCTCCACGGATGATCCCGTCATTGAGGGTAGTCTGATTACCACGGATGACCTTATCCTTGCCTGAGAAGTGGACATCATCTTCGTCTTCGGAGGCTTCGTGAGCTATGAAGGCGTCGACGGTATGATCACCGAAGGTACGTCCCCAAGAGAGGATCTGGTTGAGCATCCAGGAGAAGCTGTTCGTATTTGTATTACGGATACGACCGAGGTCCTTAGCATCTCCGTAGTAGGGGTTCGTGAGTGATTCGGACTTACGAGCTGTAGCCTGGAAGCCATAGTTGACAGCTAGCTTGAAGTCGTTGAGGAAGCGATATTCGAGATTGAGGTTCCCTGTAGTGAGGTGGTTGATAGCTTCGTTGCGGTCGAGGCGGATAGCCCCAGCAGGGTTGATCCCCCCAGAGAAGGGACGGCTGATTCCCTTGCCCTGACCATAGTCGTAGCTCTGACCGCCAGGGATCTTCTTGTCAGCGAGGATCTTCCCATCGTTACCGTGCTCGAAGACGGGGTAGAGAGGTGGCACCTTATTGACGAACTGGAAGCCGTTGTTCGCGTTAGAGCCCTGCCCAGGATTCTTCATGACTGAGCGGGAGTAGGCGAGGCCGAGGCTAGCCTTGAAGTTGTTCGTCAGGTGGGCTGTCACGTTATTGCGCAGGTTCAGACGGTTGAATTCCGATCCGATGTAGTACCCGACGTTGTCCTGATAGCCCAGAGAGCTTGAGAAGTTCACCTTATCCGATCCCCCCGATAGGCGGACGTTGGCTTCGGAGATACGACCTGTGCGGAAGATATGGTCACGCCAAGACTCTGGGTCATAGCGACGCTTGACGTTGGGATTGAACTTGCCCGTGGCAGGGTCAATGAGCTGACTTGGCTCAGCGTTCCAGATGTTGTAGCGACCCCATATCCCTGTAGCATCGGACTCATTTTCCAGAATCCCTTGGAAGAAGAGAAGCTCGGAGATGTTCTTGGGAGCATCAGCGATACTCTTGCCGGATTGGAACTTAGCCTTGGGATTCGTGTAGAGTGAATGGAGCTGCTCCTTCAGGCCAAAGCGCTCGTAGCTATTCTTCATAGCGTGATAGATCGTCTCCAGATATTCTTCAGGCGAGTCGATGACATCGTACTGAGGGAGGTAGCGAGCGTTGAACCCACTCTTCACTTCTGCTTCGAAGGAGATACGTCCCGCCTTCCCCTGCTTGGTCGTGATGAGGACGACCCCGTTAGCTGCACGTGCACCATAGAGAGCCGTAGCAGAGGCATCCTTTAGGACGGTCAGGGTCTCTACGTCGGCCATGTTGAAGCCACTGAGGAGCGTGTTGTAGGGGACACCGTCGATGACATAGAGAGGAGCGGTGTTGGAGTTCACGGACCCGATACCACGGATCTGGACCGTAGATGCGGCTCCAGGCTGACCGCTGGAGGTGAAGACCTGTACCCCAGGAGAAGCTCCTTCGAGTGCGGTGGTGATGTTGGCTCCCGTCTTCTTCGTCAGGCTAGCCACATCGATACGAGCTGCCGACCCCGTGAAGGAGTTCTTGGTCTGCGTCCCGTAGGCGACGACTACGACTTGGGAGAGGGTTTGTTCTTCAGGCCGCAGGACGATGCGAAGTTCCTTGCCAGTGATGGCCACGGTCTGTGTGATGAAGCCGATGCTTGAGATCTTGAGCGTCTTGGCACCCTCGGGGACATTGAAGCTGAAGCGCCCGTTGGGGTCAGTCAAGGCTCCCACCTTGGGGAACTCGACGCAGGAGACAGAAGCGGCGACCACAGGTTCCTTGTCATCGGAGGCGATGACGACACCTGTGATAGTAGTCTGCTTCTTCTGAGCCCATGCTACCCCTATCGATAGGAATAGGAGCAGGAAGAAGAGTAAACTCTTTTTCATTAGACTTGTCGGTGTTTGAGTGAAACGGATGTGCGGACTAGGAGAGCTTCTCCTATTGGGAGTCTGTCCTTCGGTCTAGGCCTCTCAGCAGAAGTGTGTCGTCTGTCTCTCGAGGTGTGATCTCCTCTATGAGTAGGCTCCGCCTCAGGGGTTGCTTAAGTGTGTCGATGTGGCCTCTTGCCACTTGTTCTCTGGCTTGTACTCTACCTCCTGTGATAAGTGGTATCGGTATGTACCCATTGGTGCTTAGGGCACTCCCGCTCCATGGTGGAGTATGCAGCAGACTCTTGTAGCAAAGGTAGTAAACTTTTTTTCGTGAACAAATACGGAGAAATCCTAGATCTAGAGCGGGGTGGGAAGCGCTGCCTAGTGTGAAGGCAAAGAGTAAGACTATCGGGAAGTGGGCTTGACAAAATAGGGGTGTAGTGGGGCGAATAAGAGTGGGCGATCCAGGTGCGAAGGTGCTGGACTCAGATGAAGATATCAGCGGATGTGTTTCCCTGGGTGTATCCCTGAGATCGTAATCCCTCGTTCTGTTTCTTTGGGAGCCCAGTCCTAGTTTGGGTCAAAAAGGGATGCACGGTCGGTCGACCGACCTACCGTGGGTCGTCTCGGCGACCTACAGTAGGTTTTTTCGGCGACCTACGGTAGGTCGTTTTTGGGGGTGCTTAGAAGTCGCTTGTGGAGCGGGCTGGAAGGAGGTCGCTTTTTTGACCTTGGGGAGGGGCGGGAATCGTCTGGTCTTTCGCTCCCTGTGGATAGGTGGGTGGATATATATAATGTACACGCGCGAAGGAGGGACGGAATGGAAGAAATTTTCGCCGATATTTGGA
>NZ_KI259253.1 GCF_000467855.2 Porphyromonas sp. oral taxon 278 str. W7784 | reverse complement strand
GACCTGCTACTTCTACTATCGGACACCTAGCTTTGATTGGGGCTTCCATGCAGGGCACGTCATCTCCGGCGGAGCGGGCCTATCCTACACGCTCCTCCAAGGGAAGCTTCGCCTAGCTCTGGACGCCTACAACCTCCTCCGCAATAACCTCCGTCTGGACATCACGACTCCCGACTATCAGATGCACGCAGACAACGAGAATAATAGACTCACCCTCAACCTTGGCGTGACCTACTCCTTCGGAGCTCCCATCCAAGGCAAGTCCGAGCGCAAGAGTGCCCAAGAGCTCCGCTCCCGCATGTAGCACCCCGCCATCCCCACCCGTTCTCTCATCGAATTTCTTTGCCCTCCGCCAGCCTGCATAAACAGCGGGCTTGGAGCACCCCCAAAACGACCTACGGTAGGTCACCGAAAAAACCTACTGTAGGTCGTCTCACCGACCCACGGTAGGTCGTTTGACCGACCTACCGTGGGTCTCTTTTTGACCTCCCCCGTAGTCCCCACCTCGAAGGGCGAAGGGATACCATCAAAAACACTACCTTTAGGTGGGTATTCTAGTACACGCATCCCACTTATGAAACACGCTCACATGCTCTGTGTCGTCCTTGCGCTCTCTTCAGGTAGCCTTCTAGCGCAGACGACCTTCCCCCTACAGGGCTCTTTGAAGAAGACCACCGACCGCACCCCTGTGGACTTCGCTAATGTCCTCCTGAGAAAGCCCGCAGATAGTACGCTTGTCGTAGGGACGACGAGTGACGAACACGGGGCTTTTCGCCTCGAGGCTCCCCAAGGGACGTTCCTCCTAGAGATCCATGCTCTAGGCTACAA
>NZ_KI259252.1 GCF_000467855.2 Porphyromonas sp. oral taxon 278 str. W7784 | reverse complement strand
GGAAGAGCCCAAACCGTGCTGCGTGCAGCACGGGGTCCGGACTGCGGGAAGTCTCAAAGAGGGAGCAGAAGGCGATGGAAAGCGCCGCCGTAGAGGGTGAAAGCCCCGTATACGAAGCTCAGAGAGATGCGCAGGATCCAGAGTACTGTCAGACACGTGGAAGCTGGCAGGAAGGTGGGGGGACCACCCCCCAAGGCTAAATACTCCTTAGTGACCGATAGCGGTGAGTACTGTGAAGGAAAGGTGAAAAGAACCGAGGGATCGGAGTGAAAGAGAACCTGAAACCCTATGTTTACAAGCTGTGGAACACCGAAAGGTGAACCGCGTACTTTTTGTAGAACGGTCCGGCGAGTTATATATACTGGCAAGGTTAAGGGCTTAAGGCCTGAAGCCGAAGCGAGAGCAAGTCTTAAGAGGGCGTAAAGTCAGTAGGTATAGACCCGAAACCGGGTGACCTATCCATGTCCAGGATGAAGCTAAAGTAAAATTTGGTGGAGGTCCGAACACACATCCGTTGAAAAGGGTGGTGATGAGGTGTGGATAGCGGAGAAATTCCAATCGAACCCGGAGATAGCTGGTTCTCCTCGAAATAGCTTTAGGGCTAGCCTCGTGGTAAAGTCTTATGCAGGTAGAGCACTGAATTCTTGAGGGGGCGTCAAAGTCTACCAATAGATATCAAACTGCGAATGGCATGAAGATATACACGGGAGTCAGACTGCGGGATATAAATTCCGTAGTCAAAAGGGAAACAGCCCAGATCTACAGCTAAGGTCCCCAAGTGCATGTTAAGTGGTAAAGGATGTGGGATTTCACAGACAACTAGGATGTTGGCTCAGAAGCAGCCACACATTCAAAGAGTGCGTAATAGCTCACTAGTCGAGAGGTCCTGCGCCGAAAATTAACGGGGCTGAAACATGACACCGAAGCTTAGGGATGACGAAAGTCATCGGTAGAGGAGCATTGAAAGCTCACAGAAGCGGTACCGGAAGGAGCCGTGGAGGGCTTTGAAGAGAGAATGCCGGAATGAGTAGCGAGATGGAGGTGGGAATCCTCCAGGCCGAATATCTAAGGTTTCCAGGGTAAAGCTGATCTGCCCTGGGTAAGTCGGGGCCTAAGGCGAGGCTGAGAAGCGTAGCCGATGGACAACTGGTTTAGATTCCAGTACCTTACTGTATCAGAACTGTGGGGACACATGGAGGAGGAGAGAGCCGGGAAAGAAAAGACCGGTGCAAGCGTGGGAGGAGCCAGGCAGGAAAAGCCGTCTGGCAATCCGAGGACGCGATGCGGAGCGAAGAAAAGTAGCGAAGCTCTCAGAGTCCGTGGCGAGAAAAGCCGCTATTGTGTACAGTAAGCCCGTACCGCAAACCGACACAGGCAGATGAGGAGAGAATCCTAAGGCCGGCGGGAGAAGCATTGTTAAGGAACTCGGCAAAATGACCCCGTAACTTCGGGAGAAGGGGCGCCCACGAGAGTGGGCCGCAGAGAAAAGGCTCAAGCAACTGTTTAGCAAAAACACAGGTCTATGCGAAACCGTAAGGTAAAGTATATGGGCTGACGCCTGCCCGGTGCTGGAAGGTTAAGAGGAGAGGTTAGCGAAAGCGAAGCTTTGAATTGAAGCCCCAGTAAACGGCGGCCGTAACTATAACGGTCCTAAGGTAGCGAAATTCCTTGTCGGGTAAGTTCCGACCCGCACGAAAGGCGTAATGATTTGAGCGCTGTCTCAACAATGCACCCGGTGAAATTGAAGTGCCAGTGAAGATGCTGGTTACCCGCGCCAGGACGGAAAGACCCCATGGAGCTTTACTCCAGCTTGACACTGGGATTCGGTAGTGAATGCACAGGATAGGTGGGAGACTAAGAAGGAAGAACTTCGGTTTTTCCGGAGTCGCTGTTGGGATACCACCCTTTTGCTATTGGATTTCTAACCGGGAGCCGTGAACCGGCACCGGGACACTGTCAGGCGGGGAGTTTGACTGGGGCGGTCGCCTCCGAAAGGGTATCGGAGGCGCTCAAAGGTTCCCTCATAATGGTTGGAAACCATTAGAAGAGTGCAAAGGCAGAAGGGAGCCTGACTGCGAGGGTGACGGCCCGAGCAGAGTAGAAATACGGACTTAGTGATCCGGTGGTATGAAAGTGGGATTGCCATCGCTCAACGGATAAAAGCTACCCTGGGGATAACAGGCTGATCTCCCCCAAGAGTTCACATCGACGGGGAGGTTTGGCACCTCGATGTCGGCTCATCGCATCCTGGGGCTGAAGTCGGTCCCAAGGGTTGGGCTGTTCGCCCATTAAAGTGGCACGCGAGCTGGGTTCAGAACGTCGTGAGACAGTTCGGTCCCTATCCGGCGCGGGCGCAGGAGATTTGAGAGGAGCTGTCCTTAGTACGAGAGGACCGGGATGGACTGACCTCTGGTGGACCTGTTGGGAATCAATCCCATAGCAGGGTAGCCAAGTCGGGGAAGGATAAACGCTGAAGGCATCTAAGCGTGAAGCCTGCCTCAAGATGAGATCTCCCATCGAAAGAGTAAGACCCCTTAGAGAGAATGAGGTAGATAGGGCTGAGGTGTAAGTGCTGCAAAGCATTCAGCTGACAGTTACTAATAGGTCGAGGGCTTATCCAATGTGGAGATGTTTCGCTGGATACAG
>NZ_KI259250.1 GCF_000467855.2 Porphyromonas sp. oral taxon 278 str. W7784 | reverse complement strand
TTTCCGTCTGGAAGATCAGGCTATCGGCGTGGTTGAGCTTTATTTAGTACTGAAGCCAGTCCCTTTTATTCAGCTCCAGACCACAGCACCTCTTATGCCCTACTAGTATGGATATACTAAGACCTATCCACCACAGAGAAAGACTAAGTGTATCAAAAATCTTTTGTGCTCTAATATGCTACTTATCCTTTAGCCTTATTAGTGGGTCTCGGTACTCTTTAATGAGCTCATGCTCTGGCTCATCATCATGAAAGAATACGCCAGAATCGACACCAGTCCCTTCGGTCAATTCAGCCTTTGAAAGCACGTTTCTAATAGTTCCTAAGTCTACCTTCTTAGTCCATCCTCTAAAAGAGATTTGAGCTAGGTATTTTTTTCTCTCTTCTTTTTCACCACTCTTCTTAGAGAATAATTTCTTGAAAAAAGAAGTTTCTTCCTCCTCGACTGGCTCTATCTTACATACATTAATAAACCCTTTCTTTGGATTACATAGGCATATATCAAAATTCCTCAACCTTTTATCAAGCTCTTTATAAGTTAGTTGATAGATTCTTTTGTCTTTCTTCTTAGCAGACTTCCTAATTCTTTCTGAAATAAACTCAATCTTATAATCATCCTCGGTCTTATCACCTTGAGAAAACCTATAAGATCCATAGTCGCTTAGTTCATTCGCCGCAATTCGAACAATTAGGTTCTCTAACTCTGTCTTGGGCTTAACTATCCTATACCCTTTCTTATCCAAGAATAGGAGCAAAGCCAGTAGTGCTGTACGCTTATTTCCATCTTCAAAAGCATGATTCTTTACCAAGCCATACACAAGAGTTGCCATAAGGTCAAACTCATCTGTCCACTTTCGGTGTCCATCAAAAGCGACCTCTTGTCTTGCCACTGCAGATGCTAACAGGTTAAAATTTTTGATTCCAAAGCACATCTGCTCTCCTTCCTTATGGAAATAGTCTGACAGGATGTAGTATGCCTTAACCACATCCAATTCACTAAGTCCACCACTCTCGGAATAGTCCCTTGGGTTATATTTATTTAATACTCTTTCAAAGTCTAGTTTAAAGTCTGGAGACAAGTTCTTCATATTACATATAAGTCAATATTTACAGTGGCTACACCATACAAATATTTGCATGGTGTAGCCACTGTACTAATAGAAGTGTGAGAGACATGCTTATTTGACCTCTTCGAAGTCAGCGTCGGTGATGTT
>NZ_KI259249.1 GCF_000467855.2 Porphyromonas sp. oral taxon 278 str. W7784 | reverse complement strand
GAAGAAGGAAAGGTTCAAAAAGCACATAAATGTAATACTGCTAAATTGGTCCGGTGTCGATGCGGTGAGGGGCAACACCCGTTCCCATCCCGAACACGATGGTTAAGACCTGACCGGCTGAAAATACTGCATTGGTAACGATGCGGGAAGATAAGTGGATGCCGGACCTTTTTATAAAAAGAATAAGAAAAGACGAAGAGCGGAAGGCTCCGGGAATTCACGATTCCATTCGTTGCTGGCGCGAAAGCGCCGAAACAAAGGATGCATCTGATGATGCCGTATCTCACCCTGAAGGGCTCGATACAGCGTGCAGGCACGCTATAAAAAACGTCTTGTTTTCTGCTTTAGGAAAGCGAGCTTTCCACAGCATCAAACATTCCGTTTTTTGCATCGTACGATGCGTACTCGTACCTTGAAAACTGCATATCTGCAAGAAATAATTATTCTATTAAATTAGAGTAAGACATCCGAGGGATACTCGAAAGAGTATCGAAAATGTAAACATAGAAACAAGCCATGGAAGCGCACGCTAGCGCTTCTGATCGATTCCTGCGCAGATCGAATCCTGAAAAGCGGATTCGATTAGGGCGTACCGCCCTATAGATTTCCTCGAAAATATCGTTTTACAGGCGAGCCTGCAAACGAATTTTCTCGTAAATCTGCACGTCGGAATCTGATTAAAATTGGTTAAGCGAAAAGAGCATAGGGTGGATGCCTAGGCACTGAGAGCCGAAGAAAGACGTGATAAGCTGCGATAAGCGATGGGGATTGGCAAATACGAAGTGATCCATCGATTTCTGAATGGGGAAACCCACATGAGAAAACCTCATGTATCCATGCGCCAATAGATAACGCATGGAAGGGAACCCGCTGAACTGAAACATCTAAGTAGGCGGAGGAAAAGAAAGAAACATCGATTCCGAAAGTAGCGGCGAGCGAAATCGGAAGAGCCCAAACCGTGCTGCGTGCAGC
>NZ_KI259248.1 GCF_000467855.2 Porphyromonas sp. oral taxon 278 str. W7784 | reverse complement strand
AGAAGTCCATGAGTTGCAATTAAATGGCACACCTCAATCCCTTCCTGCTCGCAAGAAAAAGACTCAGGCATCCAGTGAACAGCTCACGTTATTCCCAGAATATTATGACCAAGCTTAATACCGGCGACGAATCTACTGCTATCACAACAGTGCACCCAACCGACCCAGAAGCACGTATCTACAAGCTACTCAATATCGGGGAGAACGAAGAAATAGAGTTTAAGCACGCTAAGGGAGGATTCCCCAAAGAGCTGTGGCCTACTTACTCTGCCTTTGCCAATACGCATGGCGGGATGATTGTGTTGGGGGTTAAGGAAGACACTGATGGGCGCTTAAGCCTCAGCAGGCTCAGCCGAGAGGAAGTGGAGAAACTGAAGATGACCTTCTGGTCTTTAGTCCAAAGCCGAGAGACCATTAGCCATTGCCTACAGACGAATGATGATGTGCAGATTGTAGACGTGCAGGGCTCGTTTGTCCTGACGATACACGTGCCACAAGCCTTGCGGGAGCAACGTCCCGTCTATTATAAGCGTGTTGCTGACGAAGGCACATACCGACGCAATGACTCTGGAGATTTTCTCTGCACCGCTGCGGAGGTACGCCGTATGATGGCAGATGCCGACCTATCTCGTCCTGCAGATGGCCGCATCCTGAAGGGCTTCACTTGGGAGGATATCGATCTACCTTCCTTCGAGCAGTATCGCAGACTTTTTGCTACGGTGCGACCAGATCATCCTTGGATCACAGAGGACAATGAGGGGCTGATGCGTAAGCTCGGTGCTTATCGTAAGGACAGAGAAACTGGAGAAGAGGGCTTTACGCTAGCTGGCTTACTCATGTTTGGCACTTCCATAGCAATTAAAGATTGTGCTCCGCACTTCTTCCCTGATTACAAGGAGTATGAGCCCAATGCAGATCGGTGGAGTAATCGCATCTGTCCTGATGGTACCTGGGAAGCCAACCTATTCCAATTCTATCGCAGAGTGTTACCAAGGCTACAAGAGGCCTTGCCTACACCCTTTCACTTGGAAGATGGACAGCGGCAAGATCATACCTTGGCACACGTAGCTCTTCGAGAAGCCTTCGCTAATCTTTGTGTGCATGCTGACTATAGCGAGGAGGCTTCCCTTAAGATAGATAAGTACCCTAACCGGATTGTCTTCTCCAATCCTGGCGTTCTACTCATTACGCGTGACCAGTTCTTTCGCGGAGGAGAGAGTGTTTGTCGCAATACCTCACTTCAGCAGATGTTCATGATGATGGGTGCAGTAGAAAAGGCAGGCAGTGGTGTGGACAAGATATTGCGTGGATGGCAAGCCTTGCACTGGAAGACACCTTATCCCGAGGAACGCTTCCGACCGAACAAGGTAGAGCTGGTGATGCCTCTGGAGCTACTCTTCGACCCGCAAGTGCTTAAGGAGCTCAAGCGTGGTCTAGGCGACACTTTTGACTCCATGGATGAGAACGATCGCATTCTTCTAATTACAGCTTTTACCGAAGGTGTAGTCAATCACCAAGTGCTGAGCAAAAAGCTCCCCCTGCATAGGACAGACATTACAGATAAACTACAGAAGCTTTGTCAAGCAGGGGTGCTTATTGCAGAAGGCCATGGAAGAGGCTGTGTCTATAGACTCAAGGCATTAAGGTTGCAAGCTAATGGTGCAAAGGTTGCAAGCTCAGAAGAGGAAAGGTTG
>NZ_KI259247.1 GCF_000467855.2 Porphyromonas sp. oral taxon 278 str. W7784 | reverse complement strand
ACCCACTGTGGGTCGTCGATGCGACCTACCGTGGATCCCTTTTTGCCCCCTCCACGACCAAGCTCTTCGCCTGCCCCTCCAGCCCCAACTTCCCTCACCTCATCGCTTGTGTCGGTCGAACGTGTACCTTCCCTCGTCCGAACGTATACGTATCGCGAGTAAAACGTATACGTTTCGAGCGTGAAACGTATACGTTTTGCCCACGCAGGGTATACGTTCTCCCGCCACAGCCTTCTCCTGCCCCACCTGAGGACGATGGTCAGCCCGTCTGCAACCCCTACCTTCGCCGTGAACTCCGAGGCTGTGCTACTTGCCCTGTACCTTTGCAGACGCAGGGCCTTTATCGTACCTTTGGGTAGACAATCAATCAATAAATTAGGACGATGAGAAAAGGATCGCTGAGGGTATCGAGATGGCTCTGCGCTTGTAGCCTGCTGTGCTCTACGATAGCCCAGTCAGAGGCACAGCAATTCATGGGGTATAGTCCCAGGTGGTATGGACCGAACGCCAATCCCATCCCCGAGGCACGTGAGGCGATGATACCTCAGGGACTTCGCCTTCATAATAGCTTACAGTACCAGCTGTCGAAGAAGGATAAGACGGCTACCTTGTTTACCGATCTAGAGATACCGATCGTCTCCGAGCGAGCCTCGGTGCGTGTCTATGGCTATGGGGCGGAGTACTTCCACTGGTCGCCCGAGAGTATGAGCCGAAGAGGTATGGCAGGTGACTTCCAGCAGGGGCTGATCGTAGGAGATATATACCTCCAGACCCGACTGCGCCTATTGAGCGAGGATGCTGGATGGAAGCCTAATGTGGTGCTGAACTATACCCTGAAGACCGCTTCTCCTAAACCTATAGCCAATGAGCGGATGCGCTTCTTTGATACGCCGGGCTACTTCTTCCATGTGGAGGTCGGGCGGACTCTAGTGGCTCCAGAGGCTTCACCGGTGAGCTTAAGGGTGAGCGGGCATGTGGGCTTCATGTGCTGGGAGACCGTCCAGAAGCAGAATGATGCCTTCATGTATGCGCTTGCACTGTCTAGTCAGATGAAGGACTGGCATCTTCTGCTTCAGTTCGGTGGGTATAGTGGTTGGATGAAGCACAGCTACGGAGCTGAGTATGGTGATGAGCCGATGCACCTCACGGCAAGGTGTAGCTATCGTATCAATCGTCATCTCACAGCCTCGTGTGGCCTGGAGCGTGGGCTACGGGATTATCCCTTTACCCAGCTTTCCCTGGGCCTCACCTACATTTCCGACTTCCGCCTCTTCCCATAAGGCTGCTAGAGTTGGTCACTTCTCCCCCCCTCCCCTAAGAGCAGAGATCGATGAGATACTCAGATATAGAGGAGAGTGGAGAGATAAGGTTTAGCCTTCTGGAGTTCCTATTCGACTTTTTGCGTGTCACCGCCAGACTGCTCTGCACTGCTGCCGTTTCCGCTTTTAGGTACTTGCGTCGTGCGGCGTAAACAGTGGGGAACTCGAACGACTGGCTTACCGTTATCCTATACGGTGCTTTGCACGTCACGTCCACGCACGTTGAACCCTACGTATATGCGCCGCTGCCCGTCTTCGTGCGTGATTTGTGCCGGAGCGTCCTCGAAGCTGATTTCGGCAACCTGTCTCAATGGCAACGTCCCGCCGTCGGGCAGTGGCAGATAGAGACCTTCCAATGCCTCGAGGTCGTTGCGCAGGTCATTGTCCATCCGCACCACCATGTCAAAGCGGCAGTCTTCCTCGAATACGTAACCTGTGCGACGGCCTGCGAAATCCGCCTCAAGTACTCTGTTGGCGGTGGTTATGGAAATGCCGTATTTCGCCAGGCGGTCGCGGTCATACTTCACCTGTATCTGTGGCTGTCCCTGCACCTTCTCCACGAACGGCTCAGACACGCCATCCACATTCTTGATGAGCGATGCCACCTTTTTCGCCGAAGATTCCAGTGCGTCGAGGTCGTTGCCGTATATCTTTATCGCCACATCTTGCTTGATGCCCGTAATCAGCTCGTTGTTGCGCATCTGTATGGGCTGCGTCATTTCTACCTCCATGCCGGGAATGATGCTCAGGGCTTCCTCCATCTTCTCCATCAGCTCGTCCTTGGTTTTCGCCGATGTCCATTCGGCTTCCGGAATCAAGGATATGAGCATGTCGGCACGCTCCATTGGCATGGGGTCGGTGGGGATCTCGGAGCTTCCTATGCGAGTCACCGCCTGTTTTACCTCTGGGAACTGCACCTTCAGGATTTTCTCCGCCTGCGTGGCGTTTTCCCCCATCTGCGAGAGCGACGTGCCCTGCTCCATGCTTATCTCGGCGGCGAAGTCACCCTCCTCAAGGCTGGGGATAAATTCTCCGCCCAACCTATTGAAGATAAGTAGGCTGATAGTGAACAGCACGACCATCGAGGCTATCAGTGTCTTGCCCCAATTAAGGCTTTTCGTGATGACGGGCAGATACCATCCCCTCGGCTTCTCAACGAGGCGGTCGGACAGGTTGCGCTTGTGCGTGCTTTCCTTGCTGAGGAACAACGCACTCGCCATAGGCACATACGTGAGTGACAAGATGAACGCACCGAGTATGGCGAAGAAGATGGTCATCGCCATGGGGCGGAACATCTTCCCCTCAATCCCCGCCAGCGTGAGCAAGGGCAGATAGACCGTCATGATGATGATCTCGCCGAATGCCGCACTCTTGCGGATTTTGGACGCAGAGAGATATACCTCGTCGTCCATCTGCGCCTGCGTGAGCCTTGCGCCCCGGTACTTGTCCCTGCTGATGCCTATGTGGTGGCACACGGCTTCCACGATGATGACCGCACCATCGACGATAAGCCCGAAGTCTATCGCGCCGAGGCTCATCAGGTTTCCGCTCACGCCGAAGAGCCTCATCATGCCGAATGCAAACAGCATGGACAGTGGGATGACGGAGGCTACCACAAGTCCTGCGCGGTAGTTGCCGAGGAACAGCACGAGGATAAAGACCACAATCAGCCCCTTGTCACGGCTCCATAGCGGGTGGCATATCCGAACTGCACGTTTGCCACGTCCCTTACGAGTATCGGTGTACCGCCAATGGTCTTCACGGGAATTTTCCCGATGTCCTCTAACGACGTGGCGAGACCTATGCCTCGGATGAAATACTGGTTGCTGTTCTTCTCTATGTAGCTACCGCCAGTGTTCTCGTTGCCCGCTTCGAGGGCGTCATACATGTCCGCTACGGTCAGCCCCGATGCGTTCAGCCGGTCGGCGTCAATCGCCACCTCATACTGCTTCACGTATCCGCCCCATCCGCTTACTTCGGCTATGCCCTCCGTGCCGGACAGCTGCTTGCGCACAATCCAGTCCTGCATCGTGCGCAGGTCGGTAAGGCTGTACTTATCCTCATAGCCTTTTTTCGCGCGTATGGTGTAATGGTAGATTTCGCCAAGCCCGGTCGTCACGGGGGCAAGCTCCACCGTGCCTTTTCCTTGTGGCAGCACCTCCTCGGCCTCCTTCAATTGCTGGCTCACCTGCTGCCACGCCCAATGCACATCGGCGGCATCGTCGAAGACAAGCGTGATGACCGATAGTCCACTGCTGCTGATGCTCCGCCGCTCCGTCACTCTCAGTATGTTTGTGAGCGCCATCTCCACGGGAGTGGTGATGAACTGCTCCACCTCCTGAGCTCCCAACGACGGAGCCTGCGTGATTACCTGTACCTGATTGTTGGTGATGTCAGGCGTGGAGTCAAACGGCAACTGTGACAATGACCACCCTCACCAGATGATGAGGGCTACTGTCAGTATGCCTATTGTAAGTTTGTTCTCTATTGAGAATTTAATCAGTTTCTGAAGCATATTCCGTTCTAATTGACTTTTTGAATAAAAGTCCTCCTTGTTGCCCATTGCAATAAGGATAGAAAGAGATGTCGGAGACCTTCGCCTTCTTTTTGAGACCGTGCAATGGTCTCAAAAATGACAAGCACAGCTTGTTTTTTTGCTTGACTTTGCAGCATGCGGTCATCGCAAGGCGTTAAGACGGAAGGGCGAAGGGAGTTTACACCAAGCCCGAATGTCGCAAACAACGAAGCGAGTGCCGTATGATGCAATAGTCTCATCATAGGCATACGACAACAAAGGAAAGAGCGGTGCAACAGGCACTAAGGTTCTCTTTATTGATGCCTTTGTTATATTACGTTTCACGCTCCCTTACACGAAGGGAACAGATGATGTATAAAAAGGGAAATAGGGTATGCAGAATGGCATACCACACCTCATGGATTTATAAGAGGTATCAGAAAATGATATGGGGAGGTGCCCGCAGGGCATTGGTCCAGTTCAGTTCCGCCGATTGGTAGATGGCGATACCTTCCCATTCGCATGGAACCTTCTTTACCGGGAATAGTTCGGCAATTGCACTCTGCATATCGCATAGACAAATGCCGGAATTATCTTATAGGAAGTATTGTTGTGTACATCGGATTTGGATACGAACAATCCGCCATTCTCTACGCACGCCGTGCTGTCATCGTTGTGGCCTGTATGTTCGTCATTATCCGTGTTGTCGCTGTCACAGCGTTCCACAACCGTACATAGCGCCTTATCGTGGTGATGATGCGGAATGAATGGCACGGCAAGCAACATGATTGCCGCCAACGCCACTATCCGCTATGTACACTTGTCTTTTCATCTCTTTGTTGACAGTAAAACTGCTTTTCGGGTGCAAATATATGCTTCTACTTTTGCAACTTGGTTGCAAAGATGGGGTTATTATTGTTTTAACGCATTGCGGACACGTATGCTCCTTAACGCATTGAGTATGGCAAGTATGGTAACACCTACATCGGCAAACACGGCAGCCCACATATTGACAGCGCCCAACGCTCCCAACAGCAAGATCAGGAGTTTGATACCGATGGCGAATACGATGTTCTGTTTCACTATACTTAACGTCTTGCGCGCTATCACCATGCCTTCGACGATATTCATGGGATTATCATTCATCAATACGATGTCGGCGGCTTCAATGGCGGCGTCACTGCCGACGGCACCCATGGCAATGCCTATGTCAGCAAGTTTGATGACTGGAGCATCGTTGATGCCGTCGCCGACAAAAGCTATGGGAGACCGGGCATGTTCTTTGCGCAGTGCCTCGACAAACCTCACCTTGTCTATCGGTAGCAGTTCGGCATGGAATTCATCTATGTTTACTTTCCCGGCAATATCTTTGGCCACATCACTGCGGTCGCCCGTAAGCATGATTGTTTTTCCGACTCCGGAGGCTTTCAGCCTGGCGATGGTCTCGGCGGATTGTGGCTTTAGGTTATCGGAAACGACGATATGTCCCATATAAATGCTGTCTACGGCGACATGGACAATTGTACCTGTCTTTTTGCATGACCGGGGTGTCACACCAGCACGCGACATAAGTTTTTCGTTTCCGACATAAACCTTCCGATTGTCTATGATTGCCACGATTCCTTCGCCTGCAATGTTCTCATAGCCGGTCACTCTTGTTTTGTCCAATGGCAGATTGCAGGCATCCCGTATTGATGCCGACAAGGGATGGTCGGAAAAGCTTTCCGCCAATGCAGCCAATTCTATAAGCTCATGTTCCGACAACATTTGGGAATGTACGGCGGTGACCGAGAAATTGCCTCTTGTCAGAGTCCCGGTCTTGTCGAACACGACTGTTTTTATATGCGCCATCATTTCTAGATAGTTGGAACTTTTTACAAGGATGCCCTTTCTTGATGCTCCGCCTATTCCGGCAAAGAACGTCAGCGGGACGGACACGACCAGTGCGCAGGGGCAGGAAATCACCAGAAAAATTAGGGAACGGTTTAACCAGACAAGCCACTCGCCACCCGCAATCAGTGGGGGAACCAAGGCGAGCAATGCAGCCACAGCCACGACAGCAGGTGTATAATAGTGCGCGAAACGGGTTATGAACTTTTCACTCTTCGCCTTGCCTGTATCCGCATTTTCTACCAAATCGAGGATTTTCGCGACAGTCGATTCTCCAAATGTTCCCGATGTACGGATGTGCAGAACACCTGTGAGATTCAGGCTTCCGCTGATAACGGTATCGCCTTCGGAAACCTCACGCGGAAGGCTTTCACCTGTCAACGCAGCCATGTCGAGAGTCGTACTTCCAGAGATTATCTTTCCGTCCAATGGTATTTTCTCTCCCGGTTTTACTACTATGACACTGCCGACCGGGACATCCGACGGAGACACCCGTGTTAGATTTCCCTCTTTCTCAATATTGGCATAATCTGGACGGATATCCATCAATGCTGCAATCGAAGCCCTGCTCCGTTCCACCGCTATGTCGGAGAAAAGTTCCCCAATCTGATAGAACATCATCACTGCCGCCGCTTCGGGGTATTCACCGATGGCAAATGCTCCAACGGTAGCAATAGTCATGAGGAAATTCTCATCGAAAAACTGACCTTTGCACAAATTGCGCAAGGCTGCATAAACTATGTCCGCACCGATTATGACATAGGCGATGGCGCATAATCCGATGTGAATCTCTTCCGGAATAGCCGGAGTATATGCCACCATTAGCAAAACGATGCTCGTAATGATGCGTATCACTTTGATTTTTTGTTCTCTTTCCATAACCAATCATTTAATCCTCTGCAAAAGTACGAAAAAAGAACTGCAACCAAGTTGCAAAGTCAGTCGTGTCGCCTGTTTTGGCAATCAGGGCAAAGACCTTTCAATAAATAATCGGCACTATGCAACTCAAATCCTTTCGGATAATGTACGATCGGAACATAGGTATGGTCGAGACAGTATGTCTTATGGCAACTCTGCACACATGGTCATTGCGACATAAGCAGTATTTTGTCGAGCCGCTTCCGCCTTCTATCTTATGGACAAGATGGTGTTGCGCAAAGAGCGACAAAGTTCTGAACAGTCTGGATTTGTCCACGCTGTCCAATGTGTTTTCTAAGTCTGTCAGGCTGAACGTGTCATGAAGCTCATACATGGCACGAAATACCATGATTCGAACAGCCGTTGGCCGAATACCATAGTCATTCAGATATTTTGGAATATCAATTTTATCGGATAGCATAATATGTTTCAGTGAATACATCTCATGCGTTTCGTGTAAATATCCATTACTATTGTCGTGTACGCAAAGAATCATGTATTTATTGCAGTACACAAATCCATTCCACGTAAAGTATGGAATACACAAAAATAGGCATTACTTTTGAGACCATTACACGGTATTTCAAAGGTATACAGGGTTGTGGTTGCTTCCTATATCACTGATATTTAGTATCCTCATAGCCCAAATAGTCGTATAGCAATGCCTACCAAACAAACCGAACCTGCTCCGAGCTCCCTGCAAGTTTATACGCAGGTGCGTCGTGACCGCATGAAGCACTCGTCCCTTCGACAGATCAGCGCTTGCGTTGACTGGC
>NZ_KI259246.1 GCF_000467855.2 Porphyromonas sp. oral taxon 278 str. W7784 | reverse complement strand
AGCTCGTTGGGTGCGCAAAGGCAGGCACTATCGGTACGGGTACAAAAGCACATGCTGACCGATGGGCAAGGGTTGGTGGAGAGCGTAATTACCATGCCAGCCAATTGTGCTGAGAGCCCTCACACGCTCTTACCGAGAGCGCTGATGCGTTCTTACCGAGAGCGCAAGTGGGCTCTAGGTAAGAGCGCAGACTTCCTTCCTATACCACCGATACAGAAAGAGTTAGCGAGGAGGGAGCGGAAGGGGTAATCATTCCCCTCCATCCCTCGGGATTGGACATCGGGGCATGAAGCAGTAAGAGGCCTAGCCCCCGATGGAGCTGGCCTCTCTAACTCGACCTCATATCCCCGGTCTGTCCTCAGAGAGCACCTAGGAGCAGAGGCCCTTGGACTCGCTTCTGTCACCACGTATGCGACACGGATATGCTCCTAGGCGAGGACACGGCACAGCAAAGGCACCCGTGGAGCCGCCGAAGGGGGCAGTCGCTCCGCAGGTGCCTCGTGATAGCCACGGACAGCCCCGTAGGGGGGCTTGACTCGATAGGCTCCTAGAAGGTGTACTGTATCCCTGCTTGGTAGCCTACGTACAACTGCTGTCGTAGCGATGGGCTCTGACGCTCCCATATCGGTCTGGAGGAGAGGAGCCGTCCATCGCCTCCGTGCCCAGAGCGAAGGTAATTGAGGCTAAGACCACCCCAGAGGTCCCAGTGCTGTCCTAATCGAATGGAGGGGAGGAGGGCATAGCCCACCTTAAACGTACTATTCTTTGAAAATCCGATATTCTGTACCGTAACTTCGTTGTTTATCCTCAGCCATGGGAAGCAATTGAGGTGCACCCCCAAGCCCGCTATAGTGGCTAGGGTCTTCTCATGCGCTCTATAGTTGTACCCGAGCCCGATGATCCCATAGGTAAATCTACTCCCCGTACGCAGTGTGATCGCCGTCGTACCGACCTCATCATACTGTATACCTAGGGTATACTCTCCCTTTTTGATCAGATTGAGTAGCCCGATCGGGTAGTCACTCTCATCCGCGATATTGACGAGAGCGGCGAATTGTACCCCGGAGACCTTTTTAGCCAGATTTACAACCCCCGTGATCTGCGCACCGACTACTTCGTTCCCCATATTGAGGATACCGGAGAGCTGGACACCACGATAGTGAGTCTTCGAGATATTAGCTACCCCCGCCAGGGAGGCACCCGAGCCCTCATTGCCGATATAGTTGTATAGCCCTGCCCACTGAATGCCATGGGCATCGTTTCGCACGATATTGGCCAATCCTGCGAAGGTAAAGGCTCGTACATTCCCCGAAAGGCCGACCAGCGTACTAAAGGAAACGGTATTTGTGTACGCTCCTGCATTCCCTCCGTTGGTGCTTATTGGAGGGAAGAAGCCGAGCTGTACCCGAGAGGTCTTCTCCCCAGTAGACTGGGCGTATCCTGACGTAATGAATGCACTCACGAGGACGAGGGCGGATAATGCTATTTGTACGATCTGTTTCATGTCTGTATCTCTTCTTGAGTTCGGTGATCTATGTGAAGGCTGTGTCTGTATGTGATTACTTTAGCTGACAGCACAAATGTACTTAATCTATTGGACTCATTACACTTATAGGAGAGAACCATGGGGCTAACACTTGCCTATCCGAGGCCTCTGGGACATGCTCCACCCCCTAACCACGACACCACCCTCCGGTAGCCTATATATAATAGAGACCATTGCACGGTATTCAAAGGTGTACAGGGTTGTGGTTATTCCATATGCCACTGATATTTAGTATCTTCACAACTAAAACAGTCGTATAGCTATGCCAACCAAACAAAGCGAATCCGCTCCAAGCTTCCTGCTAGTTTATACGCAGGTGCTTCGCGACCGCATGAAGCACTCGTTCCTTCGACAGATCAGCG
>NZ_KI259245.1 GCF_000467855.2 Porphyromonas sp. oral taxon 278 str. W7784 | reverse complement strand
GACCTGCTACTTCTACTATCGGACACCTAGCTACGATGGAGGCTTCCATATGGGACACAGCATCTCCGGCGGAGCGGGCCTATCCTACACGCTCCTCCAAGGGAAGCTCCGCCTTGCTCTCGACGCCTACAATCTCCTGCGCAATAATCTCCGTCTGGACATCACGACACCTGACTCCCAGATGCACGCAGACAACGAGAATAATAGACTCACCCTCAACCTTGGCGTGACCTACTCCTTCGGAGCTCCCATCCAAGGCAAGTCCGAGCGCAAGAGTGCCCAAGAGCTCCGCTCCCGCATGTAGCACCCCACCATCCCCCACCGACCACCCTACCCAGAATACCATCATGAAGAAGATCGCTATTCAAGCCTTATGTGCTTGCCTATATATGAGCATCCTCGCTTCGTGCGGTGCTCAGCAGGCGCTCTGCTTTGCCCCACAAACAGCGCTCGACACAAGCGCCAACATGATCAAGGTCGCTGATCAGCCCGTCTTCAAGGTGTCTACCTCGGTGCTGAACCTCAAGGAGGAGCAACTTGCGCTGAACAAGGAAGCGCTGCCGAAGGAGCGAGCTGCGTATATCGCTTCCATTCTCAAGGAATGCCATTCGACCCAAGACACCATCATCGCCGCTTCGCCGAGCTTCATCCTCGTGAAGAGCACGGGCACTCATAGTAAGCGTGATGTCGGCTATATGTATAGCTATCAGCTCAACTTCGAGTCAGGGCGCTGGGTCTGCATAGGTCTTGATACCGCAACGGAGCGTGTGCCGACTATGGATGGAGTGTGTGGATTTCTACGGAGGATCTATGTGATCAAGCGGAGGAATCGCGTTATCGTCAAGGATTCTTTCGGAGATATCGCCATCGTCTATGTCCTACAGGGGCGGGATAGCAAAGCTCCTTTCAGCGACACCTCCGCTTGGCGACCAGCCGACATCTCCGCTATGATTTCGACAGCGTACTATATCCAGAGGGAGTTCGATCCCAAGAGCCATGCCGTAGCGACAGGAAGGTATGTGAAGTAAATAATCATTCGCCGTATGAAGCACTTATTAGCCATCGTCCTCGGCTGTCTCCTCGTGCAGGTTGGCCTGACTGCTCAGGTGAGGTATTCGGGGCGAGTCGTATCGTCTGAGGACAAGACGCCACTAGCCTTAGTCAATGTGATCCTCTTAGCTCGGGACTCCTCCTTCATAGCGGGTGGGGTCACCGATGAACTGGGGCGCTATTCGATTGTGATGGAGGAGGGGAAAGTGCCCCACTGGATACGAGCGACCTGTGTCGGGTATGAGTCGCTACTTCGACCGATCAGTCTGTACCCTCAGATAGGCGCAGAGCTTATCCTGGCGATGCACACCGGAGAGCTACAGGATGTGACGGTTCGAGCTAAGCGCAAGGCCTTCTCGCTTAAGGATGGTGCATTCGTGGCTAATGTCTCGGCAGTACCCTCGCTCAGAAATAGCGGTTCGATAGACAACCTACTGAACCGTATACCCTTCGTGCAGGGATCAGGCGGATCCTATTCTGTGCTGGGGACGGGTGGTGAGGCTACCCTCTACCTGGATGGTCAGCGGGTGCAGGACGCAAGTATCCTCCAGCACCTACGCTCCCAAGATATAGCGAGTGTCGAGGTCATCAATACCCCTGGTGCCCAATATAAGGCATCCACGAAGTCGGTGATCAAGATCCAGACGATCAAGAAGCAGGACATGACCAGCCTCTCTGCTTCGCAATACGCCCTCCTTCAGAATCGTCTCAGCACCTATACCGGTGTCAACGTCGCTCACTCTAGCGCCCGGACTTATTGGACCCTCAATGCGGGCTACAGCCACACGGCTATGGCCAGCGGGAATACAGACTACTACGCCCTACGTAATGCAGGGGGGGGGCCTGTCGGAGACCTCCAGCACCTCGGATATGACCAACCGAAGTGACTTCTTCATGGGTGGCCTCAGTCTGAATATATCCCCAGCTAAGGAGACGAACCTAGGCCTTGTCACCAATCTCAAGGTGAGTGCTGTGAAGTTCGATTTCGCTTCTGAGGGGCTGATCCACAAGGAGAGCGGGATCGTACGCCTGAATACTCCCTATACCTCCCAACTCGATTCACGTCCCTACAAATCCACTTCTAGCCTCTATTACAATGGGAAGATAGGGACGACGAGTGTGAATGTCACCGATGAGATCCTTCTGGGGAGTGCGACGAAGTCCTCCGTATACGACGAGGTAGGTACTTCGGCCTCTGTGAAGACTCTAGGGACGCAGCGCTATGCGATGAATTCGCTGATGCTGTCCTTCCAGACACCCATCAAGGGGGTGAAGCTAGGCTACGGCGCCGAGGTGACGATGAGCTTCAATAGGAATGAGCTCCAGAAGACGGAGCAGGGTATAGCGACGGATGTCTCCGGCTCTACGGTCAAGAATGGGCAGACACTCCTCTCCTCCTTCCTCGATGTGCGGGCCCAGTGGCTGGGCCTGGCGTGGTACGCTGGTCTACGCTACGAATACGAATCCTCTTCGTATACTCAAGGGGGCGTGCGTATGGCTCGTCAGAAGCCTTCTCCACACTTCCTGAGCCCCAGCATCTCGCTGTCTTATTCGGGGGAAGACCTTAGAGCGACCCTTTCTTATCGTAAGAGCCTCAACCGACCAGCGTACTCGTCCTTGAATAACTTTACGCTTATCGAGAACCAGTACGTCTACCAGCAGGGCAACCCCTTCCTACTCAATGAGACCAATGATGCCCTACAGCTCCTCGGCACGTACAAGACGCTGTCCTTCAGCGCCAGCTATAACTACATTCGGAATACGGCGACCACAGCGCTAGCCCGCCACGAGACTAAGGACGACGTGGTGCTCAAGCGGGTGATCAGTATCCCCAGCTATTCGACGCTCTCGCTAGGGCTGGATTGGAGTGATTCATTCGGTCCGTACTCTCCATCAATCGAGGTGGGATTCCAAAAGCAGCTCCTCAAGTACAGTGGCTTGACCTTCGATCGCCCGATGCTGGAGCTCTCGACAAGCCATTATGTAGAGCTGGGGAAGGGCTGGAGTGTGAACGCTGACGCCAGCTACTCAAGTAGAAGGCATCACCTCTTCAGTGAGTACTCTGCTCAGTGGAGCTACAGCCTGATGCTATCCAAGGAGGTCGGGAACTTCACCTTTGACCTCAGCCTGCAGAACCTCTTCCTTGACAACAAGCATTACAGGACGCGCAGGATGGCAGGCATCTTTGCGCAGGAGATCGAAGCGCGGGACTTCTCGGGCGTTGGCTTGAATGTCTCCTACCGCCTCCATTCGGTCAAGGCCAGCTACAGCAATAAGAAGGCCAGCAGTGAGTCGCACCGCTTCTGATCCCCCCTTCTTCCCGCTCTCTCCCGCCGTCCTCCGCCCCTCCCTCCGCTCGGACAGGTCGGCTAACTTCTCCCCGTCACTCAGGCTGCTTCAGCCGAAACGTACACGCTTCCTCAGTCGAACGTATCGACTAGTACACAAGCCAAGGACAAGGCGAAGGACTATTTATTTAGCCCTTCGCCTTGTCCGTATCTGACGCCGGCTATCGGCTGGATTTCCTCTGCCTGCACAGCACCCCCTTTCTACTCATACTTCCCCCTCCCTACGGACACCCCAAAAAACGACCTACGGTAGGTCGTCAAA
>NZ_KI259244.1:109791-113950 GCF_000467855.2 Porphyromonas sp. oral taxon 278 str. W7784 | reverse complement strand
CCATTTTAAGAAGCGAGCGGGTGTGATTGCGAGAGCAGTGACACCCGCTTCTCATTTATAGGAGGGTGAAGGAGCTACGGCTACTTCGCCCTCTTTTTGTTTCCCCCTCCCTGCCATCCCCCACCAAACATCTCTTCCTACCTGCACCCAACGCCTCGCCCTCCTCAAGCCTCTCCACCTAGCTCCCTGCCCCCACCCTCGCTCCTCCCGACCTACTTCCTCACCTTGAGCCATCCCACCGCATAAGGACTAAAGCAAGCCCAACCTACCCAATCCCCCCTTTTCTCTCTTTGAGTATGCTTGCCTTGCACTCTAGCCCTTGCCAGCCAATTGGAAGAGAACGAAAGCTAAAACACCTTCTCCTGCTATGCATCCTAGCCCATGGATTCTATGCTGGCAATTCTCCTACTTCAATCTCTTGATCCCTTTATACGCCCAGCTGTCAAGCTTGCCTATCCTTTTCTCTCCCGTCAGCTAGGTGGGGGCGGAAGGCTCTTGAAGCTTCTTATTCTACCGAGCCGTAGGCTGTACGGGAAGCCTAGGAGTCCATTCCTCAAAGTGTAAGGGGGGAATAGGGCGAAGACTGAGGGAAGCCTTTGTTATTTATTCCTGTAGCTACTGTGTATCGGGGTGCTAATCTTTCCCCTGCTAGGTTAGGGAGACGGGTAAGGGAGCCTGTTCAAACTCCTTATCCTACCGAGCTGTAGGTAGTACGGAAAGGCTGGGGTATCCATGTGTCAAAATGCGGGGGAGAAGGAGGCTGAAGCTTCCTTCTCCCTTTGTCGTTTATACCCGTGATTATGCTCCATCTGCTAGCTAACTCTACTTGTGTTTTAATAGGTAGGGATATCTAAGATCTACCCATTTTCTTTAGCCGTGCTTACCTATTAGTCCAATGGGAGGATACGGGCGCAACTGCCCCAGAAGGGGGAGAGAACATGGGAATGGCTAGCCCTAGTCTTAGAAGTGATACTTCGCTCTTTGGGGAGGGAGTTCGGGCTAGGATAGCTTGGGGATCTGGTAATGCTCAGTTCGAAATTCTTAGGTCACTACTGTTGGGATTTCAGGGCTTCTACTTTTCGGATTCTAGATGAGCTAATCGGGCGTTTTTAGGGGCTTGATTTTTGCTTCTGCTTGGGGGCTTGGGGAGGAGGCTCTCTGGAGGGGTGGGACCTACGGTAGGTCGTCATCAAAACCTACTGCGACCCACGGTAGGTCGCATTGGCGACCCACAGTAGGTTTTTTCGACGACCTACCGTAGGGTTGTTTTTGGGGGGGCTGAAGGAGAGGGTGCAGGTGGTTCGTAAATGGGGAGGAAGTACCCAGAGAAAGGGGGTATTTGTCGGCGGGTGGAGAGGTGGGTGCTTTCTTTGCTCGTTTTGTTCGTTTTGGAGTGGACCAAAGGGAGGGGAATTTGTGAGGTTTTGGGGTGGGTCGTTGGAGTAGATGGATACGCTCCTTTGTGAGGGGGGTAGAGGCGGTAGACTCTGCTTCGCTAGAGTATTGGCGGGTGGTGATGCTGGAGTGTATAGGGGAGTTTCCTTTTGGTGCGGATGGAAGCTAGGTGGGGGAGAGATCCTCTTTTTTCGGGGAGTGATTGGGAACTTTCCTCAGGATAGCTAAGGGGAGAGGCTGGGAGATAGGCGGGAGCTTTGCGAGGAGATCGACGGGGATGGAAGCGAGAGGAGACGGGGGATTTCGTCGGGGGAGGGACAAACTTTTTTGGGGGGAGGTATTGCATTTACAAAACTATTCTCTACCTTTGACTCGTAGTTGAGGTAGTAGTCCTCGACAGGTAGGAACACTGAAATCATGGACAAAAAGACTAAATCAGATATGCTTACGGGCTACTGAAGCTCCAGGTGCATCATCCCACCAGCGTAGTCATCGGGTCGGCCACCCTTCTACGTCAGAGAGCTTAGGAAGCCCTTCCCCTTCCAACAAGAACAAGCTCACGGCCACACACAACGCACCCCTCTATCTGGTCACACCACCCAGATAACACCACGCTCCGAGTCAAAGCTACATAGTCCCTATGTAGGCATTTGCTCACTTGTCCCGTACGTCTCATGCTCACCCCTAGTAGGCTCAGTGCCCTAGGCTGAGGAATCCCGCACACACACTCTGGGGGGTATTGCCCTTGGGCGTATCCACCGTCTTCCACCATTTAACGCAAGAAAGAATTATGAGACTCAATATCAAGTATCTGCTCGGGTTCTTTGCACTCCTCCTCTTCTTACCTGCGTGTAAGAACAACGACGAAGTAGAGGAAGCAACTCTGGAGCTCTCGTCCCAGGCACTCGCTTTTGCTAAGGACGCTTCTGAGCAGGTCGTAACCGTCACCACGAACAAGGACAACTGGTCTGCCTTCTCCACTCAGGAAGCTTGGCTCACGACCGAACAGTCAGGTAACAGCCTCAAGGTCAAGGTCGCAGCCAATACTGTAGGGCGTGATCGTGTCGCTTCGATCATCGTCAATGCTGGCGGTCTACAGAAGCGTATCGCCGTCAAGCAGAGTGCTGCAGATGCAGTCCTCGAGCCCGAAGAAGCAAGCGTCTACTTCCCCGTCGAAGGGGGCGTTAAGAAGGTCGCCTTCTCCAGCAATGGGGGCGATGTCAAGGTAGAGCTCGGCGCTGCTGTAGACTGGCTCTCTATCGAGAAGGTCACAGCTAATAGCTTCGTCCTTGTCGCTAAGGAAAGCACACAGACCTCTAAGCGCTCAGTTAAGGTCAATCTGATCGTAGGGACGACGATCAAGGAAATCGAAGTCGTACAGGAAGGTACCATCCAGTATGTCCTGCCTCTTCTCAAGTTCCCTGCATCACTCTCTGAAGTACTGCGCTACGAACAGGGTCGTGGGCACACTCTGATCAAGATCCCCGATGGGCTCTTCAATACGTCACTCTACCGCTTCCTCACGAAGAGCAAGATCATGACCTTCATCCAGTACGAGTTCTCCAGCGAATCTGCTATCGGCTTCGCTTCAGCAGCTACGCTGTGTGAAGAAAAGTACGCTAAGGACAATGCAGACTTCGATGCCGCTCTCAAGGAACAAGGCTTCGAGAAGGCTGGCTTCGACAAGGACGGCAAGACGGTCCTCTATCGCAATGCTAAGCTGCCTCTGCTGATCCGTGTCGCCTTCAAGGATGGTGCTGCAGCTGTCGTCACTTCGTACGATCCTATCCAGGATAAGGACTATCCTACCTTCAAGACCCTCCCCATGACGAATCAGACTCAGTACATGGGTGATCGTGACCTGAAGATCACAGGGAAGAAGCGTGCCGAAATCCATGAGATCGAAAAGGGATGGGGCTCTA
Organism: Porphyromonas sp. oral taxon 278 str. W7784; assembly: GCF_000467855.2. Classification (GTDB taxonomy): domain Bacteria; phylum Bacteroidota; class Bacteroidia; order Bacteroidales; family Porphyromonadaceae; genus Porphyromonas. The sequence goes on along the minus strand of NZ_KI259244.1, from coordinate 110,633 downwards.
CACTCAACGATGCTTTCAAGCAGAAGAACTACGAAAACTACAAGATCACGAAGGCCTTCGAAGACGAATATGCTCGTGGTTACTTCTATGTAGTTCCAGACAAGAAGATCCCTGCCGATGATCCCTACATCGATGTCACTCACAATGTACAGGCCATGTACAAGAATATCGGTCTTGGCTTCTGGACAGATGCGCTCGGCCGTAGGGCTCTGACTAAGGAGGTCGTCAAGCTCTTCACGGATAATAACTTCCCCTACTTCGGAGCTCTCAATGGTGGTGCACAGGCCTTCTACAACAAGGATAAGAAGATGGCCTATGTCATCCGTATCGTCAAGGATAAGGAAACTAAGGAAGAAGTCTTCGAGATCCAGTCCTTCTACGAAGATGTCGATGCTGGTAGCAGTACCTCGATCGTTCCTCTTGCTAACTATGCACAGCAGATCAAGGCTTACAATGCTAAGCAGGCTGCTCTGCGCAAGCTCGAAGGACGTCTCGTCAAGACTCCTCTTCGCTAGTCGCTAGCTAGTCTCTCTCATTCGCTAGGGAGCCCGAGCACTGCTCGAGCTCCCTAGTTTTGTTTCTGAGGGACGGGGATTGGGTGGATATTAGGCGGGGTAATTTCTCTAGATTTGAGGGGAGGCTTGGGAAGGCAACTGCCCGAGGATCAGCGCCCATTCTTAGCGGGCTTCAACGAGGAGAAGAGGCGGGGGATAGTAGCCCGATGTATCGCCCATCTTTAAGGGACGGAATACCGCTTCCAGACACCCCGCTCCAGCCCGCTTAGAATGCGGATTCTGATACCCCCAAAATGGGACCTACGGTAGGTCGTCGAAAAAACCTAC
>NZ_KI259244.1:94065-109691 GCF_000467855.2 Porphyromonas sp. oral taxon 278 str. W7784 | reverse complement strand
ACAGTAGGTCGTCGAGACGACCTACCGTAGGTCGTTTTTTGCTCCCTCCAGAGAGCCTGATCCGAAGGGGCTGAAGCTAGCCTATTTTGAGGACGCAGTCTTCGCATTAGGATGAGCCGATGGATTAGGGGGAGATACCCCTCAGAATTAGCCCTCTTCCCCGGTATGCGAGGGCAGGCGATCATTGAGCAAAAAAAAGTGTTGCTGATATTCAGTTTATTAGCTTTCGACGATCAATTTTTTATGCGGTAATGCTGGTTTTTTACCGAACTATTCTCTACCTTTGAATCGTGATCCTACCCCGAGGGTACGGCATCAGCATAATAGGAACATACACTTATGATCGGACAAATAGATTCAGACATGCCCCTGGGCTGCTGAAGCTCTCGGTGATCCATCACCTACGTAGACTTGGGTTGGCCCCCCTTCTCGTACCTGCAGAGCTTTGGAAGCCCTCTTCCCACCCTTCCATCAGTTAGACGCTCATACCGGCCACACACACCACGCCACACTTCTGGCGGCAACACCACGCAGACCATCTAGGTAGCATCGCCCTAGCTTCGTCGCTTACGATAGCGATGCTTGGTCTTACCCCCACTTATCTCATTTAGTATTCGCTCATCGGCCGTCGGACCATGTAGCGAAGGATCTTCCCTTTTCCCGAGAGTGCAGCCCTGTACCCTCCCAACACCCTATTAAACGCATTTTCTCACCCTATGAGACTCAACATTAAGTACCTCCTCGGTTGCTTAGCTCTTCTGCTCTCCCTGCCTGCTTGTAAGGACAACGTCGATGTGGAAGAGGCTACGCTCGAACTCTCTACCCAGACGCTGACCTTCGCCAAAGATGGTGCTGAGCAGTCAGTCACAGTCTCCACAAACAAAGACTCCTGGAGTGCATTCTCTCCCCAGGAAGATAATTGGGTCGGCCTGAAGCAAGAGGGCAATACCCTCAAGGTGAAGGTACCCGCCAATCCCCAAGGTCAGGACCGTACGACCTCGATCATCGTCAATGCAGGTGGACTGCAGCGACGCATAGCCGTCCGACAGAGTGGAGCTGATGCTTCGCTCGAAGCGGAAGGCAAGGTCATCTTCTCCTCCGAAGGGGGTAAGAAGCTCGTCTCCTTCAAGAGCAATGTAGCTAAGGTCGGGGTCGAACTCGCCGTAGCCACAGACTGGCTCTCCATCGAAGAGCAGACCGCCAGTAGCTTCACCCTAGTAGCCAAGAAGAACACCGAGAAGGGCAAGCGCACGGCGAAGGTCAATCTCACCCTAGGCACTACGATCAAGGAGATCGACGTCGAGCAGGAGGGGAATAATCCCTATGTCCTCCCTCTGCTGGACTTCCCCTCTGACCTATATACCGTCCTTCGCTACGAGCAGTCACGAGGCAATATCCTCCTCAAGACCGAGGAGGGAGCTGAGGGAGATCCCTCACACTACCGCTTCCTCACCAAGGACAAGGTCTTCCCATTCATCCAATATGAATTCAGCGATCCGCTGAGCCCAGGCTTCTCAGTGGCTACGCTCCTTTGCCTCGATCAGACGCTGACGAAGGACAATGCAGACTTCGAAGCCTTCCTAGCTGACTATGGCTTCAAGCGCACCAAGGGCAATGAGCAGAGTGTGCTCTACTCCAACTCGAAGCTCCCCATACAGCTCCTCGTCTCTCACTTCACGGGTGGCTCCAAGCTTCAGTTTGTGTACACTCCCATCCAGCCCAAGCCCTACAAGACCTTCGACAAGGTGCCTATGACCCAGCAGACGCCCTACATGGGTCACAGAGAGCTCAAGATCCCAGGGAAGTCACGTCAGGAGATTCGCAAGGCTGAGGAGGGACTCCAGAGCAACCGTGCCGACGGTACTCCCGACAGCTACGATATCTTCGATGTGCAGAAGTCCTTCGATGGGGAGAGCGTACGAGCTTACCTCTATATCGTGCCTGATCCACAGAAGGGCATCCCTCAGAATGACCCCTATATCGATGTCTGCATCGGCGTGATCGCCTTCTACAATGATCTCGGCCTCGGCTACTGGAAGGATCAGATCGACGGGGAATATCGCCTCACGCAGGAGGTCTACAACCTCTTCGTAGGTGCGGGCTATCCTTACCTCGGGAAGCTCAAGAGTGGTGGGCAAGCTTTCTACAACGAAGCTAAGCGCCAGGCGTATATCCTGAGCGTAGCTGACGAAGGCGATACCAAGCTACTAGAGATCCAGTCGATCTATGCGAACGTCAAGAGTGGCAACAATTCCGTCGCCCAGCTCCTCGACTATAAGTCCTTCGTGCGTCAGCGTAGCGAAGACCTCCGTCGCCTCGATGCCCTTGCCCGCCAATGGGTGCGTCTTCCTCACCGCCGGTAGCCTGGCATAATACCTCGAAATACAATGAAGTACCTATATAGATGCCTCTTGGGGCTCGTCGTCACTCTGCTTGCCTTCTCCTCCTGTCAGAAGGGGAGCGATGCAGAGGAGACGACTCTAGAGGTCTCGACTCAGACACTCGTCTTCGCACGTGAAGCTTCCGAGCAGACCCTCACCGTGACGACGAATAAGGATAGCTGGTCTGCACTGTCTCCTCAGGAGGCGACCTGGCTCAGTCTCTCGCAGGAGGGCACTACGCTACGTGTTCGGGCGAAGCTGAACGAACTCGGGCAGGAGCGTACTGGATCGATCATGATCCATGCCGGTGATCAGCAGAAGCGCATCACGGTGCGTCAGACCGCTGCGGACATTGTCTTGGATACGAAGGCTAAGGTCTTCTTCCCTTCAGAAGGAGGGGAGCGAGAGGTCGCCTTCCAGAGTAATGCGGAGTCCGTTAAGATCGAACTAGAGCAGGCAGTAGACTGGCTGAAGGTGGAGAAGCTGACTAAGTCTAGCTTCACCCTCGTCGCCCAGCCTAACACCGACAAGGCTGCACGCTCGCTGAAGGTGATCCTCTCCAGTGGCACGGTCATCCGTGAGGTGGAAGTGATGCAGGACGGACAGAGCCCCTACATCTTCCCGGTCATGGACTTCCCTATGGGACTCTATGACCTCATCGGCTACGAGCAGGGTAGAGGGCATGTGCTCCTCTACGCTAAGGAAGAGACGAAGACCGAGTACCCTCACTATCGATTCCTCACCAAGAGCAAGGTCGTACCCTTCATCCAGTATCAGTACAACTCACCTACGAGCCCGGGCTTCTCTATCGCTACGCTGGTCTATAAGGATCAGTCGCTCGTCAAGGGGAACAAGGACTTCGATGAAGCGGTAGCTGCCTATGGCTTCGAGAAGCAGACTACGTCTCCCGACCAAGTCTATACGCTCTACGGGAACAAAAAGATGCCACTTCAGCTCCTGGTCACACTGTTCTCCGACGGGGCGAAGGTCGAGTTCGCCTACAACCCTACACAGAAGAAGAGCTACCCGACCTTCAGTGACCTTCCCCTGCTTCGTCAGCTCGACTTCCTCGGGAGCCGTGAGCTGGATATCATGGGGAAGAAGGTGGAGGATGTCCGTAAGTTCGAGCAGGAGCTGGGGAGTACCCGCGATGAGCACACACCGGAGCTCTACGATCTATTCACTCCGAAGACCTCCTTCCAGGGCGAGGTGATCCGTGGTTACTTCTATATCGTCACACCCACCCAGCTGGACGATCCCTATATCAATGTCGTTGGTAGCGTCCTAGGCTACTTCTCTCAGATCGACCTAGGGCTCTGGTACGACGAGATCGATGGTCGCTACCACCTCACCGAAGAGATCCTGAACCTCTTTGCCTCGAAGGGCTATGAGTACATGGGGCAGACGGCTAATGCGAGCCATGCCTTCGCTAGTCGGGCCAAGAACATGGCTTACACCCTGCGCTTATTCTTCTACAAGGAGAAGCCCGTCCTAGACATCCAGGCCTACTATACGGAGATCGACGACGGAGGAGGCTCGGTGGCTGAGATCCTCAACTACTCTGCTTCTCAGCGCAAGCGTACGGCCTTCCTTCGCAAGCTGGATGCGCTGACTCGGACGTTTGTCTCCCAGAGAAGATAGCTCGGCTATTTATACCCAATAGTTCCTCTATATACACCCAAACACTTACGAGAACATGAGAAAGAAAATCAGCTATGTACTGTCCCTCTTGGCTCTGCTCTTCGTCCTGCCGGCTTGCCAGCAGCAGAGCGATGTCGAGGAGGCTACCCTAGACCTCTCGACCCAGACTCTGACCTTCGCCAAGGAGGCTTCGGAGCAGTCCTTGACCGTGCAGACCAATAAAGACAGCTGGTCCGCCGTCTCGCCTCAGGAAGCCACGTGGCTAACCCTCACCCTCGAGGGGAATACGCTCAAGGTGCGTGCCGAGGCTAATGATCAGGGTCGTGACCGACTGGGAGCGATTGTGGTCAATGCCGGTGGTCTCCAGAAGCGAGTCACCGTACGTCAGTCCGCCGCCGATGTCGTCCTCACCACCGATCTCGACCGAGTCTCCTTCCCTGTAGAGGGCGGTGCAAAGAAGGTCGCCATCCAGAGTAATGCCGAGGCCAAGGTAGAGCTCGCCACCGAGACACCCTGGCTCAAGGTATCGGAGGTGACTAAGTCGGGCTTCACCCTCACGGCACAGCCCAACGAAGGGGATGCTCCCCGCACGGTGAAGGTCACCATCACCGCAGGGTCGCTCGTCAAGGAGGTAGAGGTCGTACAGGACGGCGCTACTCAGTACATGCTACCCCTACAGCAGTTCCCTGCCTCGCTCATCGAGGTGATCCGCTACGAGCGTAGCCGTCAGTGCGAGCTGATCCGTAGCTTCCAGCGTGGGAGCGCAGCGATATTCCGCTTCACGACGCCCAACAAGCTCTTCCCCCTCATCGAGTACGAATTCGAGCACGAGCGCAGTAAGGGCTATCAGGCTACGATCCAGCTCTGCTTGGATGACAAGTTCGTCAAGAATAATCCCAACTTCGTGGGCTACCTCCAGACCTGTGGCTACAAGAAGTCGGATAAGCTGACTACCGAGGGCAAGGATGTCTATGTACACAACACCCTGCCACTGAACCTCAATGTCGCCTTCGACTCCTCAGGTGAAGCACTCCTAGAGACCGTCTATGAGCCTCGCCAGCCCCGTGCCTATAAGACCTTCAGCCATCTACCCATGAAGCAGATCCATGCCCTCAATGGTGATCGTAGTCGTCAGATCCATGGCGCTACTAAGGATGAAGTCGCTAAAAAGGAAGCCGAATGGAAGAGCGAGCTGGATACGAAGGACCCTCGAGCCAACCGTGCCGACTACCAGCGCTTCATCGCTAAGTCTTCGCTGGATGGCGAATCGCACCGTGGCTACTTCTACCTCCAGCCCAGTGAAGATGTCCCTGCCGATGACCCCTACCTCAACGAAGTCCTCACCACGCAGGCGCTCTTCGCCGATATCACACTCGGCTTCTGGACGGATGGGCTCGGTCGCTCTTACGTGACCCAGGAGATGACCAAGCTCCTAGCGGACAATGGCTACAACTTCCTCCGTGTGCTCAATGGTGGCTTCGTGGCTTACTACAACAATACGGAGAAGTCCGCCTACGTCCTCCACGCTGCTCAGCTTGATGGCAAGCCCGTGCTAGAGATCCAGACCTTCCGTGTGGACCTCCCCGTCGGCAACGGCGCTGGTAGACTCCAGGCAGGCAAGAAGGAGAACCTTCTGGATCGCCGTGCTCGTGTCATCGAAGCGATCAGCGCTCGCCTGAAGCAGACACGCCAGCTTCAGGCTCGTCGCTAAGCTATCTTTTCCTTCACTAGAAGGGTCACTTGCCAGGGGCGTCTCCAGCCCGCTTAGAATAAGGCTTCTGGAGACCCCTCGAAAAAACCTACGGTAGGTCGCTGAGACGACCTACCGTGGGTCGCAAGTGAAACCTACTGTAGGTTTTTTTGACGACCTACCGTAGGTCCCTTTTTGACCCTTCCCAGACCAGCCTCCCGAAGGGGTAAATCTCCCCTTCGCCGGAGCGCCCATTCTTCGACCAGATCGGGTGGATACTTCGTCCGATGATCTGCTGATGGCCTTTCCCTGTCCCTAGGGTAGGGGCACGTCGGAAGGAAAAGCGAGGGAATAGCCCGGCTGTAGGCAGGTCTCGGAGGGGTATATCCCCGAGAGCTGAAGCGTCGGTCGGGAGGAATACTGGAGGGTGTAGCGAATGTTTGCGAGATATTTCTACCTTTGCTCTAGAGAGGAAGGCTTTTGAGCCCCAGGATGATCATGCTACTCCTCGAGAAGACGTGGATAGCTAGAGGGTATCAGCTCCTCTCCCCAGTACAGTTAGGATACGAACACAACACCTACGCACACACCACCCGCACAGCGGATTCAAGAACGAAGACTGCCAGCAACAACTTCCTCCGACACCCACGCAAGACGAACCTTCGTCTACCTTAGTATCTTTCATCTCTGGTCTGAGAGCTGGACGGCTCGACCCTCTAGCCTCCGATGGCCCGCCTGGCACACATAGGCGCCCATTATCCCCGAGCTTCTAATCCCGTAGGGTAGAGTAGCTCCTACTGTAGGTACCTCTAGGGGGAATGTCTCCACTAGAGCGTGACCGAAGTAACAACTAACCTCTTCATACAACGAACAATGAAAAGATCCATACTGACCCTGTCACTTCTCTCGGTCTTTGCTGTCTCGTCTTGTCAGAAAGATTTCGATGAAGTGACCCCTCGTGGCGATGATCAGCATGCTGAGGTCAACGGTGTGACCCCCGCTGCTCCATCACTCCTCTCCACCGAGGGCGCAGAAGCTGGGGTCCTCTACATGCGCATACAGAAGAGTGCTAAGCCAAGCCTCCGAGCTTTTGACTCGGGCGCTGCTTCGATGCAGGCTCTTCCCTCACAGCTGGCACGCTCCCTTCAGTCGATTGGCTCCGAGACGATGGAGCCACTCTTCCCCATCGACCCTCGCTTCGAGAAGCGTATGCGTCGTGAAGGGCTTGACCTATGGTATATCGTTCGCTTTGACAAGAAGCAAGACCTTCGCTCGGCGATGCAGACACTGCTCGCCACGCCAGAGGTCGAATATACCGAGCCCGTCTATCAGCTAGCTCTCCCCGAGACGAAGCCTGTGGCAGTCAGCGATGCCCGCCGTACGGACGAGCCCGCAGCTCCCTTCAATGACCCCTTGCTCCCAGACCAGTGGCATTACAACAATACGGGTAAGTTCGCTCGGAGCATTGCCGGTGCTGACATCGGTCTCTTCGAGGCCTGGAAGACGGAGACGGGTAAGCGTAACGTCATCGTCGCTATCACAGACGGCGGTATCGATACCAAGCACCCCGACCTCAAGGACAACCTCTACACCAATGAGAAGGAGCTCAATGGTCAGGAAGGTGTCGACGATGACGGCAACGGCCTCATCGACGATGTCTACGGCTTCAACTTCATACACTCTAATGGGAAGATCTACCCTGACGATGTCTCCCACGGGACGCACGTAGCTGGTACCGTAGCTGCACGCAACAACAACGGGATCGGCGTCGGTGGTATAGCTGGTGGTGACGGTACTCCTGGTTCGGGTATACGCCTGATGAGTGCCCAGATCTTCGGTGGGAAGAATGAGAACGGTAACTCGACTCGGGCTCTGATCTACAGCGCCAACAACGGGGCTGTCATCAGTCAGAACTCTTGGGGCTACCGCTACGAAGCACAGATCACAACCCTGCCTCAGAGCCTCAAGGCAGCTATCGACTACTTCATCAAGTACGCTGGCTGTGACAACGATGGTAACCAGCTCCCCAACTCGCCCATGAAGGGGGGAGTCGTCATCTTCGCTGCGGGTAATGACGGCCGTGAATATAACTCCCTACCTGCTGCCTACGAACCCGTCGTGGCCGTAGCCTCTATGGCTCCCGACTGGAAGAGTGCTTGGTACTCCAACCGTGGTCTATGGGTAGACATCACAGCTCCTGGTGGTGACCAATACTACGCCCAAGGGGAAGTCCTCAGTACCCTCTCTAAGTCGATCACGGGGCAGGAATATGGCTACATGCAGGGGACTTCCATGGCTTGTCCTCACGTCTCAGGGGTAGCCGCTCTCATCGTCTCCCACTTCGGGAAGAAGGGCTTCACCAATACGGAGTGCAAGCAGCGTCTGCTGGGTGCGCTTAAGCCCCAGAATATCGATGCCCTCACTGGCTTCAAGGGTCGTATGGGTCGTGGATATATCGATGCTTCTGCCATCTTCGCAGTGAACAAGGGGAAGGTGCCTAATAGGATCGCTAAGATCAGTGCCGATGATGTCGACTTCGTCACAGCTAATGTCTCTTGGATCGCCGTCGCTGACGAAGATGATGGCACTCCTGTAGAGTACCGTGTCTACCTCTCAGAGCAGAGCATCACGGACGCTAATAAGGCTGATGCCCTCTACACCACACTCAACGCCCGTGGATATTCCGTAGGGTCCAAGATCTTCCTACCGCTGGCTGCGCTCAAGGAGAACACTACCTATCATGTCGCAGTAGAGGCGATCGACCGCTGGGATCAGTCCTCTGGATTGACGAAGGGGGACTTTAAGACGAAGAAGAACAATCCCCCAGTCTTGACCCTCTCGACTAAGGACAAGATCCGTGTCTCGTCCCTAAGTAAGCAGACCTTCTCTGTCACATTCTCCGACCCAGATAATCAGAAGGTAAGCATCGTCGTCGGTGGGGAGACTCGTGGGGTCAGCCACCAGATCTCTGGGGACAAGATCCTCTTCACTCTGCGTGCTGTAGCACCTGTGGGTCACCACGAGATCAAGGTCACAGCGATTGACGTACTCGGGGCTAAGACCGAGCTCTCCATCCCCTTCGAAGTCTATACGTACAAGGCTCCTTCGTTCATCGCTTCTCTGGGAAGTCACATCGTAGGGGTAGAGATGACTACTTTGGTTGATGTTGCTTCTGCTCTAGAGAAGAGTGAGGGTGTGACGCTCACCTACAAGGCGAGCTCAGCTGACCGCTCTGTTGCTATCGCTTCCGTCAGCTCTGAGGGTGTTCTCTCTATCCTAGGAAATAAGCCGGGTACCACGCAGGTACAGGTCGAAGTCTCCGATGGTATCAGCACGCCTGTTCAGACTTCAGTGCCCGTTCGAGTGGTAACGAAGCCTTCAGATCTCGTATACTCTGTCTATCCTATCCCTGCGACGACAGAGCTGAATATCGTCCTTAACCCCGAAATAGCTTCGGCCAATGTACAGATCCGTAGCCTTACCGGTGCTAAGGTCTACGACCGTGATCACACCGTCAAGGGTGTAGGTCGCATCAAGCTACAGGTCAAGAACCTCGCACCAGGGACTTACTCTCTCAGTATCAAGTCACCTCGGGGCACGTACACTAAGGCTTTCGTCAAAAACTAATCGATCTGACTCATGAATAAGAAAGCAATCGTCCTACTGCTGGCCACAGCACTAGGCGCGCCGGTCGCTCATGCGCAGAAGGCGGTCAAGGCTACACGTTCGCTCCCCATCCTAGAGTACGCTACCAGCGCTCGCTCTGCAGCCCTCGGGGGCAATCACTACGGGGAGAGTGACGTCGCTCACCTCTATACCAACCCTACCTCGCTACTCTACCAAAGCTCGAACTTCTCCGTCGCCGGAGGCCTTCGCTCCTTCGGTAAGATCGAGGGTTTAGATGGGTCGCTGAATCTCTACGACGCTACTGTCGGTCTTCGCTTCGGGTCGCATGCCTTCTTCGGAGGGGTGCGCTACCTCGGAGGGCTGAAGTTCACTCCGATCGATCAGAATGAACGGGCGAAGAAGAGCCGCAACCTCTATGACTACACGGCTGATCTAGGCTATGCTTACCGCTTCGGTATCTTCTCGGTCTACGCCAAGGGGAGCTATATCTACACGGACCAAGGTAGTGCTAGTTCGGCCGTAGTCTTCGGTGGGGGTGCCTTCGTCCGCAGTAGCGAAGAGCCCGCTTCTACAGGGCTAGACTTCATACTCGGTGCTAAGGTCGACAACCTCGGTGCAGGCTACAAGCAGAGCTCTCGCAGTAAGATGGCTTATCCTCCAGCCTATGCAGGTATCGGCGGTGAGATCGGCTACGGTGTCGAGGGAGAGCACCATCTCTCGCTCGGTGCAGGGCTAGACTATTTCTTCTATCCCTCCAACTCCTCCTCTACGGCGCTTCACTTCGGCGGGGAATATCTCTACCATCAGATGTTCGCCGTGCGTGCAGGGTATCAGCATGACACGAACGGCGTCAAGGGCTTCAGCGCAGGCCTTGGTCTTCGCTTCAAGCCACTGGCCATCGATGCAGCGTACCTCGCTCCTACTTATACGGATGGCAAGCCATCCTTCCTTCTGACTCTGGGGCTGAATCTCTAAGGCTACCTAGGTTTGTTTGTTAGTGTGTGGGCGTAGTGACTCGTGGGAGTCGCTACGCCCACTTTTTATATTCGTCTGGGTGGAGTAGGGGAAGGGCGACGGCGGGAAGCCTTCTTTCACCTTCGGGGGGCTTACTTCTTCGGACTTAAGTGAAGTGTGAAGAGAGGTTAAGAGACCTTAACTGCGGGGCTGAGAAGTTCCGACCGAGGTCTTTTGTGGACTTTTCCCGAGGACCTATGAGAAGAAATGTCACTTTTGTGCGTTAGTTCCGTAGGGGCTTTTCCCCTGATCCTGAAGCATCCGATCTCTCCGATTGGAGACCGAACTTCGAAGGCCTCCAAAAGGACCCTACGGTGGATCGCCTTTGCGACCTACGGTAGGTCGTCGATGCGACCCACAGTAGGTCGTGATGACGACCTACCGTAGGTCTCCTCCGCCCTCTTCCCCGGGTCTGCTCTCCGTGGGCTAATTCCTTCCCCTTCTTACTCGTAGAAACGTCGCCTCTCGGCGGGTGGTCGTAGCGAGTCCGTTTGCACCAAAATTCTGCCCTAATTTGTATGGCTCTTCAGCCGAAAAAATCCAAGTAAAAAAGCTCTCCGATCGAGGGGCGTCTTCACTAGTAGACCGCCTACGGATCTGCCCCCATTCTACCTATTTTCCCCTTCGAGGGTGTAAAAAATAGATAATTACGTACCTTTGTGGCGCTTTTCCAATTACTTTGGATAGCTAGGCGCTCGTCCAGCCCAGCGGCGCTCCTCATCCTTACAACTATAGACTTATCGTATGACGAAACGAATAGCCCTCTGGGGTATCGTGGCTCTTTTTGCCTCGGTACTGGGGCTCCAAGCTCAAAACTACGCCATCAGTACGAATATCCCCTCGCTACTGACGGGTACGATCAATCTAGAGCCCTCGATGGCGCTCTCCAAGTCCGTCTCCCTCCACCTCTCCGTCTCGGCTCGTCCCGCTCTCTTCAAGCTCCCGATGCCTGTCGGCGCTATCGAGACGCTCTACGGCACGCGTCATCGCTCCATGAGCTTCAATGACCGTCTGAAGTGGGGAAGCATCGATCATACCGAGTTCCTATCCGTAGCTCCGGCCCTTCGCTACTGGACACAGGGGACTTACAATAGAGGCACCTTTGCCTCGATACATGCCCTCGGGATGCTCTATCGCTACGGTGGCAACTATTACTCTTCGGCCTACTCTGAGGGCTTCCTCGTAGGGGGTGGTATCTCCCTTGGGTACTCGCATGAACTGTCCGAACATTGGAATATAGAGGGTGAACTGGGTATAGCTGGTGTCTGGACACGCTACGATCTGCGTGCGTCCTCCTCTAGGGTCGTGACGGCAGACAAGAGTCGCCTCCTCGTCCTTCCTTCCCGTGTCGGAGTCCGACTCGTTTATTTATTCTAAATTCGTTTGCTATCACAGATGTCTCGATATAAAGTCGGCGCACTCGCTTCCTTGGTGTGCCTAGCACTCGCCTCTTGTGGCCAACCCTTGACTAAAAGAATCTTCTTCACGTCGGCTCGTCCGCACGCCTACCTACCTACCGACAAGGAGGAGCGAGCAGGTCGTGCTGGGATGCTCTCGGAGATCGTCACCTATTCCCAGAAGATCGACACCCTCAAGCGTGAGAAGCGTGATGATGCCAAGCCTAAGGACGATGGGATCAAGACCCACACCATCGAGGCGGTCACCGTCACGGCGGAGCGCCCCCGAGTGAAGATATCCACCCTGCGCAAGGGGCGTATCAATCTGACCTTCCTCGTCACCGTGCCTCAGGCTCTGATGGATGAGCGCTATCAGATCGTGCTCTCCCCACAGCTTGCCACGGGAGATACGGCTTTCCGCCTCCCTCCCGTAGTGCTCCGAGGGAAGGACTTCAAGAGTGCTCAGGACAAGGAACAGGAGGCGCTGAAGAAGTTCGAAGCGTCGATCGTCGATCCTGCTAAGTACGACAGCACCTTCTTCAAGAACAAGAAGCATCGTGGCTTCATGGGACGCCTACAGCGTAGCTATTACCACGCTCACTACCGTCAGCTCAGCCTGCAGCTCTCCTACGAGCGCTGGCGTCAGATCATGGAGCAGCGCTACCTGGCTGCTAATGCCGCCGCAGCAGGGGCTTATGATGAGCGCTACCATGCTCGTGCCCTCGGTATGCTGGGGCAGGCCTATCGTGAAGAGCTGTCGGGTCGGGATAGTGTCGGCCAGCGTCAGGGTTTCGACATGATCTATACGCCCGAGCGCCGAGCTCAGTACCTCAGTCGTCATGAGCGTAAGCTCGACAGCACCAACGTACCTAAGAAGTACCTCCAGCTCTTCCTGAAGAACTGGACCATGGACTCCCTAGAGAACCGTTCGCTCACCGAGAAGGACTCCCTCGAAGTGGCTAAGCACACTTATGACTTCAAGGCTATAGCTCGCAATGAGAGCCGACGTGAGAACTTCGACACCTACCGCCGTCATATCGTCCACTTCCCCCTCATCGAGGAGACCCAGCTGGATACGACGCTCACCACGGGGAAGGACTTTGTCTACCTCTACAGCAGAGATATAGAAGTCACTCCTCAGCTCAAGAAGCGTATGACCGTCACCGTCGATACTCGTGTCACAGCAGTAGACCAGAGTACCTGGATGCAGCGTGGTGTCGATTCGCTCACCTTCATCATCTCGGGGGTCAATGACCTAGTGGACGCTACCCTCATCGAGCGCCTCAACGACAAGCCCGAGGCTGCGATGGAGTACAAGCAGGGTCTGGAGCGCATGGCCGCTCGTGACTACCGTGGCGCTCTGGAGCATCTACGTAAGTATCCCGACTACAACGCTGCTGTAGCGCTGGTAGGACTCGAGGATGATGAGCGTGCCCTTCAGGTACTGAATCAGCTCGGGGCCAACGGTAAGGTCGAATACCTCAAGGCCTTCTGTCTGGCTCGACTCAAGCGTGTCGAGGAGGCACGAGAAGCCCTGATGCGTGCTGTCAAGCAACAGAGCTTCCTCGTCTACAAGGCTGAGACGGAGCCCGTCTTCGCACCGCTCCTTACCGACCCAGCCTTCCTTAAGCAGCTTAAGAGCGAAGCCGAAGAACTCGACGAATAGGAGCCCTCGTTCGCTCCCGCCAATTACCGAGCGCTAGCATCCTCCACTACAGGGTGCTAGCGCTCGGTCTTTGCGGTGAGTTCACTACTTTTGCATTCAATGAAGAAGCTCAAGATCACCGAGATGGTGCGCCTCACCTCTGAGGCATTCCACCGAGAGACCAAGCTACCCATCCTCGTCGTGCTGGACGATGTGCGTAGCATGAACAACGTGGGCTCGATCTTCCGTACTGCCGATGCCTTCCGGCTGGAAGGTCTGGTGCTCTGCGGGATCACTGCACGCCCACCTCACCCCGATATACATAAGACCGCTCTAGGGGCGGAGGATAGTGTCAGCTGGCGCTATGCTACGGATAGTCTGGAGGCCGTACGTCAGCTACGTGAGGAGGGCTACCAGCTCTTGGCTCTGGAGCAAGCCCACGGCAGTCAGTCGCTGGAGACCTTCGTCACTCGTCCCGAAGAGCGCTATGCCCTGATCCTGGGGAATGAGGTGCGAGGTGTGCGGGATGAAGTGATGGCCGAGGTCACGACCAGCCTAGAGATCCCCCAGCTCGGTACGAAGCATTCGCTCAATGTCAGTGTAGCGGCTGGGATCGCCCTCTGGCAACTTGTTCTCCCTCTCCTCCCTACACTCAAGCGATGACGCACCGAGCCCCTGAGCTACATACGACCGAGGATGGCAGTCTGACGCTCTATGCCCCGACCTTCGGCGAGCACTACCATTCGATGCACGGCGCCGTGCAGGAGAGCGAGCATATCTACCTAGGGCTGGCGCTCAGGGAGCGCATGAGCTCTTGGCGGGAAGGTGACGTACCCTTGCGCCTCTTCGAAGTAGGCTTCGGCACGGGGCTGAATGCTCTGCTCTCGTGGCGAGAGGCCGAAGAGCGCCACATCCCCCTCCAATACTATTCGATCGAGAAGTTCCCCATCACGCCTGAGATCTACGAGGTACTTCATTACGAAGGCCTAGGGCAGGAGCGTGAGGTGAAGGACCAGCTTCTCCGCCTGCACACGGCCCCTTGGGACGAGGCCGTCGAGCTAAGCCCATTCTTCACGCTCCACAAGCTCAGGGGTGACCTCACCACCTGCACCTTCCCCGAAAGACTATCGGTCATCTACTACGACGCCTTCTCTCCAGAGAGCCAGCCCGAGCTGTGGGCTGAGGAGCTCTTCCAGCGTCTAGGGAAGGTCGCTAGCTCGGGAGCGATCCTCTCGACCTACTGTGCCAAGGGCGAGGTGCGTCGCCGTCTTCAGCGGTCGGGCTTCCTCGTGGAGCGCCTCCCTGGCCCACCGGGCAAGCGTGAAGTGCTCCGTGGGCGCATCCCCTAGCGTTTGTTCGCTTCTTCTCCCCTTTGACTCTCTATTTTTCCTATTCCGATGCTTACACTTATTTCCCCTGCGAAGACCTTCTCATCGAAGGCCAAGCTCGCCGAGCGCTTCCCCGCCTCATCCCCCCGCTTCCTCGAGGAGGCCCACGAGATCGTTGGGGCTTCGCTCAGCCTGAGTCAAGAGGAACTCGGGCGCATGCTCTCCCTCAGCCCCAAGCTAAGCAAAGAGGTCTATCACACACAAAGAACCTTCTTCGACGATGGGGTGAAGGAGCTACAAGCCCCACTGAACTATTCGGGGATGGTCTACCGTAAGCTCTCGGCCGGCACGCTGTCCGCCGAGGAATGGGCCTACGCTGAGGATCATCTGCGTATGACCTCCTTCGTCTACGGTCTGCTGAGGCCAAGTGACCTGATTCGCCCCTATCGTATGGAGGGGACAGCCCATATCCCAGGGATCGGGGAGGGAAGGATCTTCGACTTCTGGCGGGATCGCTTGACCCCGCTCTTCATCGAGGAGGTGAAGCGTCAGGGCGGTACGCTCCTGTATCTGGCGAGCGACGAGATGCGCCAGCTCTTCCACTGGGCGGAGGTCGAGAAGGCGGTGCGGGTGATCACCCCGAACTTCCTCGTACGCCAACCGGACGGCCGACTCAAGCAGATCGTCATCTACACCAAGATGGCCCGTGGGTCGATGGCTGGTGAAGTGCTACGCCGACGTATAGAGACGGAGGAGGAACTTCGTCAGCTCACGCCCGAGGGCTTTGTCTATGCTCCCGAGCATTCGACAGAGCGGGAGTGGACCTTCATCCTAGGCTAGGGATTCGAGGGGGACTACAGCAGGGTGATTTAGGACCCTACGGTAGGTCGTCGATGCGACCTA
>NZ_KI259244.1:88264-93965 GCF_000467855.2 Porphyromonas sp. oral taxon 278 str. W7784 | reverse complement strand
TTTTTTGACGACCTACGGTAGGTCGTTTTTTGACCCCTTGAGATCCCGCTGTTTATCAGGCTTCTGGGAAGGCCTTCGGAGCGCTCTGTGGTGGGGGGATGGGAAGTGCCGTTTTAGTCCTAACTTAGCCCCTGTCGAAGGGCGTGCTCCAGGGGGGTAGGGAAGGGGGATTCCCCCCGCTGACAGCCTCGGGGAAGTCCAGCACGCCACGGCACTTACTTCACGAGCCTATGAAACTGATCTTCACCCTCCTCTTGGCAGGACTTGCTCTCATGACCGCCTGCCAGCCTACGAAGCAGAAGGAGACCTCCGCTCCTCCGCTCGATAGCCTCGAGCAAGTATTCGCTCGGGCAACGGATCCCCTAGATCGTATCCAGCTCAAGCGCCAGATCTCGGACCTCAAGATGGGGGCGGCGACTCCCGAGGAGCGGTGCCGTATCTTCGATGAGTTCGCAGCCCTCGTAGGCGAAGCGATTGGAGTAATCAATCAGCGGGAGATGGACTATTTAGCTCGCTACTTCGAGTATCACAGCGACTACGAGGGTAATGAGATCCCGGCCCCTGACTCCATCAAGAAGAAGGAGCAATACTACCGAGAGCGAGGCGTCCAGCCCGTACATCTCGGAGAAGGGATTGTAGAGTTTTTCCCCAGCCCCGACCTCTATACTCCGCTCCTTCGTCAGCTTCCCGACTACTATCAAGAGCATTGGCAGCTCCTGAGAAGTTCCGAGCATCTTACCCCAGATGCAGGCCTTCGTGTCAGCTGGCGTGAGCTAGGGGATCTGGTGGCTCGCTATGAGGCTTATCCCAAGAAGTTCCCTAGGGCAACGGAGTTTTTCACACGCTTGAGTGCCGAATATCAATACCTACAGCATCTCTATCTGATCGGGGTGGACAATACGCCGACCTTCGAGACCGCCGACAGCACACTCCTCCCAGAAGTCAGGAGCGAATGGCTACGCTTCATCAAAGCTTATCCCGATAGCCCGACGGCTCAGATCGCCCGAGGGCTCCTCGAGATGAATACCTACGATAGCTACGGGACCCTGCATGACTTTGTCGTGAAGAAGCAGAAGGCCTCTGACTACCCGCTCCTGTCGACTGCAAGGGAGAAGTAGGCACCTCGCCATTGCTTCGAGCAAAGGCTCCAGGATAAGGGGAGCAAGTGCTTCCTCAGCAGTGCTGGGGTGGGGTGAGTGGGTAGGGTAGGTGCTCTGTATGAGAATTTAGTCTTACCTTAGCCCTCGGCCCACCCTAGTCTCTTTATGTAGACGAGCACTTATGAACGCAATCATTACGAGGACAGGTCCTGTCCTCCCGCTCGGGTTATACCCGGCGAACTTCACCAGTAGTGCCCCTAAGCTTGTGGCTCTCATTTCCCTCCAGCATGTAGGGGGATCGAGGTCCTTACCTTCGTATCTGATCATCTAGTACATATCCATGCTATGAAAAGAATCCTTTACCTCCTTTTCCTAGGGATGGCACTCCTCTCTGCCTGCCGATCCTCCAGCACAAAGCAAACCACCGAGATAGAAGCTTCCACCTCGAATATCGATAGTCTGGAGCGAGCCCTCGCTCAGGAAAGTGACCCCGCCGTACGCCTCAGTCTGAAGCGTCAGATCACTGATCTCAAGATGCAAGCTGTGACACCCGAAGAGCGGATACGTATATTCGAAGACTTCCTCACCATCGCCGAGGAAGATATCGATGGGATCAATCAGCGTGAGCGAGACTACCTAGACCACTACTACGAATACCACATGGACGAGGTAGGCAATCGTATAGAGCCCCACGACTCGCTCAAGCGTAGAGATCAGCGCTACACAGAGCTAGGTCTGGAGGTCGAAGAGCTAGGCGAAGGAGCCGTAGAGCTGGTCCTCTCCCAAGCCCTCTTCACCCACTACATCAGCCAGCTACCTCCCTACTACCAGACCTACTGGCACCTCCTCAAGGATCAGGAGAATATCACGACTGACGGGTGTCTCACGCTTACCTGGCATGAGCTAGGTGACCTCATCGCACGACACGAAGCTTATACGAAGACCTACCCCGATCATCCCGAGATCTTCGCCCGTCTGTGTGATGGCTACCAAGACCTCCAGCTACTCTATCTCGTCGGTACGGACAATACGGAGATCACCGACGACAAGGGGGCACTACTGCCTGAGGTAAGGAAGGAATGGCAGTTCTACGCCGAAGCGCATCCCGAGAGCCCCACGGCGAAGATCGTCCAGGAGGCACTGAAGCTCAAGAGCTATACTAACCTACGTCCTCTGAGGGAACTCGTATCCAAGATCCAGAAGACCTCCGATCACCCCCTCCTCGTAGCAGCCCGTGCTCAGGGGCAGAATTAGCCACACTACCCAGCTTCATAGCTACGACGATGAATAAGACACTCTTCCTCAGCCTAGCCCTCCTCTCTAGCATCCTTGCCTCAGGATGCCAAGGGCAGAAATCCAATCAAACCTCCACAAGTGATAGCACCCAGCTAGCCACCCTTTCCCTCCCCGAGCTAGCTCAGGGAGATGACGTAGTCTTCGAGAATGATGACCTGCGTATCGTCGAGCGAAATCTCTGTACTGATGGTGAGGCGATGCTCAATAGCTTCGAGGTACAGCCCAAGCATACAGGGATCAAGGGCTTTACCATCCAGGGTAGTACTCTTGACTTCGAAGCTATCCTAGGGAATACCCTAGTGACAAGCGAAGGTACAGGCGTCGTCCGTACTCTGTGGCTACACGACCTAGCCACTGGCGAGCTCGTCGTGCCGGTGGACTACCCCTTTGACTCCGATACCCTCGAGCGACAAGGCACCGATGCACTCTTCTTCTACACCTATGATTGGGACAAGAATCCACGGATCAGTTGGAGTGAGAAGAAGGGAGCTTGGGTCGACCAAACCAAGGTGCCTGACGCCCTGCGCAACGAGCAACTTAAGGAAGCGCAACAGTCGGTCAAGGACCAGCTCTTCGATGGACTACCCCTCATGGCTAAGCAGAGAATCAAGGTAGACCTCAAGGAGCGTAAGGTCACTCCTCTCCCCGAATACAAGTGGGGCTACGTAGAGTAGATCAGCCCCTTCCCACCCAAGAGAATACATACCATGCAGTACAGATCACTTATCCTAGGCGCCGCCCTAGCACTCAGCCTTCTCTCTATAGGCTGTACCGGACAGACTGGTCAGTCAGCCTCCACAGACAGCACCCAGATAGCCTCCCTCCCACTGCCCGAACTGGAGGAAGGGGATGAGGTGGCCTTTGAGAATGACGCTGTGCGTATCGTCGAGGGCAAGACAATAGAGACCGAGGGAGGCGTCTATAATACCATCAAGGTACAGCCTAAGCGTTCGGGCTCCGATATTAAGGCCTTTGAACTCGAGGGCACCATCCTTTCCTTTGAGGGAGTAGTGGGGCATACGCTACTCACGAGCGAAGGTACGGGGGCGATATGTCCTCTGAGCCTATACGACCTCGCTACAGGGAAGGAGGTGATGCCCATTGATCTTCCCTTTGATTCTGGGGAAGGAGTGGAGGTGGTCGACGCTAATACCTTTTACTTCTACACCTACGACGAAGCTTATCCGACGATGACCTGGGATAAGCAGAAGGGAGTATGGGTAGATCAGAATAAGGTGCCCGATGCCCTGCGCAACGACCAACTCAAGGAGCTACAGGCAAAGCTACAGCTGGATCTCTTCGATGGCCTCCCTCTGATGGCCCTGAGGAAGGTAGAGGTGAAGCTCCAGGAGCGTAAGGTCACCCCACTCGACGAGTACCGATGGAGCGTGATCGAGTAGCCCGTAGCTTCAGGCCACATCCCACCTGGGAGCGACTCCCTTCCCCGTAACTAAATCAAAGGATCCCATGCGAAAGATTATCCTCATCCTGCTCTGTGCTCTCTCGCTCTGTAGCATAGAGGCACAGAAGCGTAAACCTACAGAGCCGAAGGTCACTATCCGTGATATCTTCCTGGCCCTGCCCGACGATGCTCTAGAGAACCGCTGGACGGTCGAGGAGCGCAAAGAGCTACTGAAGCAAATCGGTTGTCCTAAGAATAAGGAGGAGGCAGTCCCTCCCTTCATAGACGTCTGCGATGAGCGAAGGGGCTATCTCCGTGTCTACTATGCC
Source organism: Porphyromonas sp. oral taxon 278 str. W7784 (assembly GCF_000467855.2). Lineage (GTDB taxonomy): Bacteria > Bacteroidota > Bacteroidia > Bacteroidales > Porphyromonadaceae > Porphyromonas. Next base: position 89,838 of record NZ_KI259244.1, on the reverse strand, counting down.
TACCCAGAGAGCAGGAGGGTAGAGGTGTGCTATTGGAACCTAAAGGACGGACGCAAGCTCGTCGCTGCTTCGGAGACCGAGGGTATCAGTCAGCTCAAGTTCTACATCTATGACCGAGGTCGTATCCGGCTCGGTGAGTTCTTAGCCCCTGATATTAGTCAGGTGAAGCTGGAGGACTTCTACGATACCTCGGGACTTACCCCTAAGCAACGATCGGAGCTTAGCCGTACCTTCCAGAAGCGAGCACTCTTCCGCTACACACTGCCCCGCAATGGGACTTCCCTCGAGATGCACATGGGTTTCCCCATACAGGATATGGACTACGAGACCACCTTCCTCGATACAGACTACGGCTACCTCAAGCAGTGTCGGTACATCATCTTCCACTGGAAGAATGAGCGCTGGACTAAGGAGGTGAAGACACTCCCTGCTATAGATCAGGACGAAGACTGTCAGTGCTTATGATCCATACACATCATCCCTAATTTTCCCTTACTATGAGACTAAATAGATTATTCTTCGGTGCCCTCTGCTTGCTCTCCAGCGTGACTCTCGCTGTAGCTCAAGAGCAGTCTTCGGTGACGTGCTATGCCTATCAGCTCGGAGGCGTGAATGTGCAGCTGGACTACGACCTAGCCCAGAGTAAGCCCGTTGAGCTCTTTCTGGAGTATAACGACGGCACGATAGATACCCTGCATTACTTCTCCTACGACGAGCAGTTAGCCCGCTATGAGCTCAGGAGTCGCTCTAGTGATAGCTTCGCCATGATCCCAAGGTCCAAGAGACTGGATCTCCACCTGCTGGAGCTGATCCTGAGATTCAAGGGAGAGACACGTACCCTCCTGCTCCATAATGTCGCAGACGCTATGGGTGTCTTCATCCACGATACGCAGGCCGGGGATACGAACCTCCGCAACGGGCCTAAGGGCGATGTAGTCTGTCAGCTGGATAAGAAGGGTACCTACCTGCTGAGTGTCTGCGCTGTCCGGGATGGCTGGTGGCGTATCTGTGGCAATCAGATCAGTGTATATGAGACGGAGAACGAAGGGGTAGCTGCCATCCGCAAGTCTGGGGATGCTTGGATTCATTCCTCTGTCATTGCCATGGATACACGCAACTATGGTGGACAAAAGCTTCATCTACGGGATAGCCCCTCAAGCGAGGGTCGTGTCCTGTATTCCTTCACCAAGGAGATCCTCCTTCGCCCTCTAGAGTGGCGGGGGGAATGGGTCAAGGTACAGACCATCGACAAGAAGCACCAAGGCTGGATCCACAGCCAGTGGCTCTGTGGAAATCCTCTGACGACTTGCGCCTAGCCCCTACTATCCCTACGTATTGCCAATCAGATCAATCGCCATCTGGGACTCAACCAGCAGGCCACCCGGACGACCCGTGTGACGATGTTCGCCAATAAGTATCCTTGGGAGAAGGCGTGTCGGCTCTTCGGCATGGTCTCGGGCTATGGTGCTCAGCTCCCAGCGAGTAGGGGCAAGAGTCCGCTCTAGACAAGGGTTTGGATAGCTCCCTCGATGGGGTGCTGAGAAAACCTACGGTAGGTCGTCGATGCGACCTAC
>NZ_KI259244.1:86787-88164 GCF_000467855.2 Porphyromonas sp. oral taxon 278 str. W7784 | reverse complement strand
AGTAGGTTTTTTCGGCGACCTACCGTAGGTCGGTTTTCGCCCCCTCCCAGAGTGCCTAGATACAGGGATGTCGAAGGGGGGATCGGACTGCGATCTTCAGCAAGTCCTTCGATCTAGGGATTTATCCGAACTTCAACACCACGCATTATCAGTCCAATCTCATATACACCAGTACCTATGAACGCAACTCTCCTGAGGATATGCTCTGTCCTCGCCCTGTGCATGCTCTTTGCGTGTAGCCCAGGGAAGAACAAGAGCCAGCAAGAAACTACACAGGCAGACGATGCCGTCACCGAGCCCTTTGGAAGCTATGCCAGCCTAGCCTCCTCTAATGTGATCGCCTATCAGGATAGCCTCCTCTTCTTCTACAATATAGATGAGGATATGGTCGTCCCCTTCCACACGCAAGAGCCTGACGAAGTCTTCAGCTTCACCTTCGATCCCGACGGCAAGCACATGTACTACATCGTCGTGCGCAAGGGTAAGCTTACCCTCCGTCAAGCCACCTTCACCGATGGCGCTCCTAAGCTCGAAGACCTCGCAGACCTCGGGCTGGACAAGGAGGACTGTATCCATCAGTGTACCGGAGAGAATAGTAACCTCGTCTACCGAAAGGGTAAGCTGTCCTTCCAGAGTGGATTTAGCTGGGATGGCTACGGCTTCTTGAAGACCCATATCTTCACCCTCGCTAGTCGTACCCTTCAGAAGGATGTGGGCTTCGATACGGTGGAGCAGTTCTTCGCCGGGTACAAGCAGGAGACCAGGGAGGACAAGTTCGTCACGAAGTCCGAGCAACTCTATTACCGCTCAGGGAAGCAACTTATCTGTGTGAGCAATAAGCTCAAGCTCCAGGAGAAGAGGGAGGAAGACCCTGTCGAATATATGTGGTCTCAGGTGAGTCCCGACGGGAGCAAGGTAGCCTTCATAGCCATCACTATGATCGTGGACCTGCCCCACGGACCGCTCTGTATCGCCAATGCCGACGGCTCGAATCAGCGAATCCTCGCCGAGGATGCCGCTGCTAATGAGCTGCCCCCTGTCTGGGTGGGCAATAAGCTCTACTTCATCGATCAGGATAGTGAGCTGGAGGCGGAGAATGACGGAGGTTGCACCACTTCACTCTATGTCTCCGATCCGACGACGAATGGGCGCTCCCGAATGTTCGACCGGGTGCAACGCTTTGCGATCAAGCTTCCTGCCAAGTGATCCCGCTCGACTCGGCACTGAGGGAATTACCTGCGGGTAGCGAGGCTCGCTACTCGTCCTCGTTTGACGGGGTGTAAGGCGGGTGTCTTGAGGGTGAAATAGCCCCCTTCGGTCGAGCCCTCGGGAAGACCGATTTAGGGACCCACGGTAGGTCGTCGATGCGACCTACCG
>NZ_KI259244.1:18503-86687 GCF_000467855.2 Porphyromonas sp. oral taxon 278 str. W7784 | reverse complement strand
TCAGCGACCTACCGTAGGTCGTTTTTTACCCCCTTGAGAGGGCGCTTGTCTAGAGGCTTGTGGCGGGGCTTTTTCGCCCGCCCTTCATCGGGGCGGATCACCCTCGTCCGATGGGGTCGGAGTGACGGGCGGTGCAGTGGGGCATTTGCGTTATCTTTGTGAGTAAGTTCGCTGGGACTGTCCGGTCCAGCATATCACCTAAGAGCCAACCAAGTCAATGACCTCTCCCTATCCAAAGTACCATCTGGCGGAGTACCCCCATCAGTTCCGTGTTCGCTATCCGAACAAGACGATCCTCCGCTACTACAACAAGCGTAACGAACGCTGGGAGAAGCTCAGCGGCCAGCAAGTCGCTGATCGGTGTCTAGCCGCCGCTAAGGGGCTTGCCTACCTCCAGCTCCAGCCTGGCGATCGGGTAGGTATCTATTCGCCCAACCGAGTAGGGTGTATCGCCACCGAGCTAGGCCTCTTCATGATGCGAGCGGTCTCCGTGCCACTCTACGCTACGAGTACACCCGACCAGGTCGAGTTCATCGTCCAGGATGCTGGGGTGGAGACAATGTTTGTAGGCGGGCAATTCCAATATAATAATGCCTACGAGGTCCAGCTCCGTGGAGGCTGTCTACGCAGGCTGGTGATCTTCGATCCCGAAGTAGTGCTCGCCCCTGGAGACACTACCTCGATGTACTACGAGGAGTTCATCCGTCGTGGGGACGCCGTAGCCTATGAGAACAAGGCGACGGTCACTGCCAGCCAGGCTCTAGCCACCGATCTTGCGGTGATCATCTATACCTCGGGGACTACGGGACGGAGTAAGGGGGTGATGCTCCACCATAGCAACTTCATCGAGCAGGTCTATGCGCACCAGCTGAAGTACCCCTTCATCTCCAATCGAGATGTCTCGATGTGCTTCCTCCCGCTGAATCATATCTTCGAGAAGGCTTGGTCTTACCTCTGTCTCAGCATGGGCTGTCAGGTGGCTATCCTGAGCGATCCCAAGCGTATCCTCGACGCTCTACCTGTGGTTCGCCCCACGATGATGAGTAATGTGCCTCGCTTCTGGGAGAAGGTCTATATCGGAGTCCAAGAGAAGATCGAACGCACACCCTCCCCACTTCGCCGTGTGATGCGCCATGCCATACAGGTCGGGGAGCATTACTTCTTCGACTTCATCAATGAGGGGAAGAAGCCTTCCATCTTCCTGAGCCTCCTCTACCAAGCCTACGACAAGGTGCTCTTCACGAAGGTGAAGAAGGCAATAGGTCTGCAGCGTGGACGTTTCTTCCCTACAGCAGGTGCTTCTGTCTCGCCCGAGATATCCCGTTTCTTCCGATCCATCAATGTACCCATGTGCGTCGGCTACGGACTCTCTGAGACGACGGCTACAGTGAGCTCTCAGCCGATGCGGGGCTTCGACCTAGAGTCCATCGGTACGATCATGCCTGCCCTCCAGGTGAAGATCGATCCTGAGACCAGCGAGATCCTGATCAAGGGCCCTACGGTCACCCGAGGCTACTACAACAATCCCGAGGCGGACGCCGAAGCCTTCACTCCTGACGGCTACTTCCGTACCGGCGATGCGGGACGTCTGGAGGGGAATGTGCTCTACTTCACAGAGCGTATCAAGGACCTCTTCAAGACGGCCAATGGGAAGTATATCGCTCCTCAGATGATCGAAGGCTTGCTCACCGTGGATCCACTCTTCGAGCAAGTGGCAGTCATCGCCGACGGATACAAGTTCGTCAGTGCACTGATCTACCCAAATTGGGAAGCCCTACGTCGGGAAGCTCGCCATCGTGGGATCGAGGAGGGACTTACCGATGCCGAGCTCGCCGTACACCACGAGGTACACCGTATGATCATGGCACATCTGGAGCAGAACCTCAAGTCCGTCGCCCAGTACGAGAAGGTCAAGAAGTTCCACCTCCTCACCGAGCCCTTCTCCGTAGAGCGAGGGGAGCTCACCAATACGCTCAAGGTACGACGCAAGGTCGTCGCAGAGCTCTACGCTGCCGAGATCGCCAGCATGTACCAAGAATAACCAACCACGAATAAGTAAAAGAAATAGATAGAAGACGATGAACTATTGGTTCGAATGCAAAGTATCCTATGAGCGTCAGGCTGACTCCATGGGCATGAAGAAAGTCTCCGAGAGCTACCTAGTCGATGCCCTGAGCTTCACCGAGGCAGAGGCTCGTATCATCAAGGAGGTGACCCCCTTTGTCTCCGTGGGTGAGCTGGAGGTGGTCAATATCCGTCGTGCCCGTATCGCAGAGCTCTTCCTCAGCGAGAACCCTGAGCATGAGCGCTTCTACCGTGCTAAGGTCAACTTCATCACCATCGATGAGAAGAGTGGCACAGAGAAGAAGACTGCTGCCACGATGATCGTACAGTCCGATGCGCTACTGAGCGCTGCTACCGAACTGACGGCACAGCTCGACGGGCAGATGGCTGCCTATGAGATCGCTTCCATCACCGATACGCAGATCCTAGACGTCTACCGCTATGAAGCCCCTCAGCAGTGAGGATATCTCCCAGCGTCTTGCATCGATCCAGGAGAGCCTGACGTCTAGTGCTCGGCTCGTGGCGGTATCGAAGTTCCACCCCGCCTCCTATGTCGAGATGGCCTACGAGGCAGGGCAGCGCATCTTCGGAGAGAGCCGTGTGCAGGAGCTCGTAGATAAGTGGGAGCGCCTGCACCAGAGCTATCCCGACATCGTCTGGCACTTCATAGGTCCGCTCCAGACGAATAAGGTCAAGTACATCGCCCCCTTCATCAGCATGATCGAGAGTGTCACCTCGGAGCGCCTCCTTGCGGAGATATGCCGTCAGGCTCAGCGGGTAGGTCGTACTATACCCATTCTCCTAGAGGTGCACGTGGCGGAGGAAGAGACCAAGAGTGGCTTCACCCCTGATGAGATCCGGGCTCTCGTCACCCGTATCCACGACGAGCCTGAGCTGTACCGAGGCGTAGCGCTCCAAGGGCTGATGGCTATGGCTAGCCACGTGGAGGACGAGGCGAAGATATCGGAGGAATTTGCCTCGGTACGCCGTCTCTTTGAGGAGCTACGTGCTTCGGGTCTCCTCCTCTCTCCAGAACTCTTCACCGAGCTCTCCATGGGTATGAGTGGAGACTACCCCTTAGCGCTCCGTGAGGGAGCGACCCTGATACGTATCGGCTCGGCGATCTTTGGAGATCGAGCCTAAGGAAGGGTAGGAGCACACCGGCCCTTACCCTACGAAAGAAGAATCACGAACAAATCCCCCCAACCATCCAGATATGAGCTATTGGACGAAGCTACTTGGCCTCACCCTAGGCTTACTCACCCTAGCCCCACTCTCCGCACAGTCGAAGGGGGCGGTAGAGAAGAAGAGAGACAACAAGTTCAACTACGTGCAGGCCGTCGACGTCTTCGGGTCGTCGCTGGCCCTACTCGACCGCTATTTCGTTGACTCGATTGATATCAAGCGTCTGAGCCGTATCGGCCTAGACAATATGCTCGAGAGCCTTGATCCCTATACGGAGTACTATTCGGCAGAGGACAGCGACAAGCTGAAGCTCCTCACCACGGGAGCCTACGGTGGGATTGGCTCGGTCATCTCCCAGCGTCCCGACAGCACGGTCATCATCAATGACCCTATGGAGGGTATGCCCGCCGCCTTGGCTGGCCTTCGTGCTGGCGACGTGATCCTCGAGGTAGATGGTCAGGACTTCCGTAAGTCCACCTCCGACAAGGTGAGCGCTGCTCTGAAGGGAGCACCTGGGAGTAAGATCACCCTCCTCGTACAGCGCCCTGGAGAGACGAAGCCCCGTAAGATCGAGTTCCGCAGACAGAAGATCCAGGTCAGTCCCGTATCCTACTACGGCGCCCTACCCAGTGGCTATGGGTATATCGCTCTGACGAGCTTCCCCAACACCGCAGCAAGTGAGGTGAAGAAGGCGTTCCTTGAGCTCAAAGAGAAGCATCACATCAAGGGTCTGATCCTCGACCTACGGGACAACGGCGGCGGACTCATCGATGAAGCGATCAAGATCGTCAACTTCTTCGTCCCTGCTGGAGAAGAGGTGGTGACGACCCGTGGACGCAATGCTCGTCTGCAGGAGACCATCTATAAGACTACTGACAAGCCACTAGACACCGAGATCCCCCTCACGGTACTCATCAATGCGCAGTCTGCTTCGTCGTCGGAGATCGTCAGCGGTGCTCTTCAGGATCTCGACCGTGCTGTCGTCATGGGAGTCAAGAGCTATGGCAAGGGCTTAGTGCAGACGACCATGCAGCTCCCCTACGACGGGACGATCAAGCTCACCACGGCGAAGTACTACATCCCCAGCGGGCGCTGTATCCAGCGTATCGACTACCATTCCCTGCGTGAAGGCAAGGGGGCTACCATCCTGCCCGATAGCCTGACGAAGGTCTTCCACACCCGTGCTGGGCGAGAGGTCCGTGACGCAGGGGGCATCCTGCCAGATATTACCCTTCCCGTGGATACCCTCCCTACGATGGTCTACTACCTCAGGGCGAGCAACGATGCCTTTGACTGGATCACCGACTACGTTCGCCAGCATCGCACCATCCCCGCTCCTAAGGACTTCAAGCTCTCGGACGCTGACTATGCCGACTTCTCGCAGCGCATGATCGACAAGAAGTTCGACTACGATCGTCAGAGCAGTAAGGAGCTGAAGAAGCTCGAGGAACTAGCACGCTTCGAGGGCTATTACACCAAGAGCAAGGAGGCCTTTGAGACCCTGCAGAAGCTCTTCGTCCCAGACCTGAAGCACGACCTGCAGTACCATCGTCCCTACATCGAGCAGTACCTGACGAGCGCCATCCTCACCCGCTATTATTACAATAGAGGTGCCCTAGAGCGCAGTGTCTCCGAGGACAAGATGGTACAGGCTGCTGAGGCGCTTCTGGGGGATACGGCACGCTACCGCAAGGCCCTCTCTGTCCCGGCTACTCAGCCCACCTCTACCGCTTCAGCCAAGTAAAAAGCTCGGTGATGAAGAAGATCTTTTGCCCCAAGTGTGATACGGCGATCCCCCTGACGAGGGAGCGCATCGAAGAGCTACGTGCCGAGGGGGGAGACCGACTCTCCCTCATCTGCCCGAGCTGTACCCACCAGCTGAATCTACGCCTACGTCAGCCCAGTGGCAAGGGGGAGAAGAAGGCTCCCCGCCAGCCTGTCGGTCACCTCGTCGTCGTGGAGAATGTCTTCGGCTACAAACAGCTCTTCCCCCTCTACCTCGGCCTCAATGGCATAGGCCGACGCAACAAGGATACCCAGACGGATATCCCGATCATCACCTCCGATCCTAGTATGGATCGCCATCATGCTATAATCAAGGTCACCGAAGGGCGCACGGGTAAGCTCCGCTTCGCTCTAGCCGATGACGATAGTCGGGTGGGGACGTTCATCGCCGGTGAACTCCTCCAGCCACGTGAATGGCGCTACCTACAGGCCGGCGATGTCTTGACCCTAGGGGCGACGTCGGTGATCTTCAGTGATGAGCCCCTCTCCGAAGACCTCTCCATTGAGGAGTCTTAGCCTTGGTTCAGAGGGGGAAGCTCCCTCTTCCCCCCAAGCGAAGGAATAACTGAAACCAAATGCTCAGGGCGCTAGCCCCAAGAAGGCCACTCCCAGGGGTGTTTCTTCTTCCCCTCCGCTCGCTTTCTCCCCTTCGTTCTTTGACCCCCAAAAAGACCCTACGGTAGGTCGTCGAAAAAACCTACAGTAGGTCGTCGATGCGACCTACCGTGGGTCGCATCGACGACCCACAGTAGGTTTTTTTTGACCCCTTCTGTAGATCCGCTCCCGACGAGCCCCTTTCCTAGGGGGAAGACCCCCTAAAAAAGAGCTCTGAAAAGGGCGGGTGATACATGGCGTTTATCTGTGAATAAATAGAACGAATTGGAGGGCGAAGCTTCTTCCTCTACCTTTGCAGGCAAATCAGGTACTGCAGTACCATCATCATCCAAATTGAATTAAGAACTTAAGACTATGAGCATCATCAACAGCCAGCTCCCCGAATTTAAGGTGAACGCCTTCCGCAAGGATAAGGGCTTCTTCGAAGTATCAAGCGAAGACCTCAAGGGTAAGTGGAGCATCCTCTTCTTCTATCCTGGTGACTTCACCTTCGTTTGCCCTACGGAGCTTGCTGACCTTCAGGATCACTACGCAGAGCTTCAGAGCCTCGGTGTAGAAGTCTTCTCCGTAAGCACGGACTCCCACTTCGTCCACAAGGCTTGGGCTGATGCTACGGATACGATCGCCAAGATCGAGTATACGATGCTTGCCGACATGACCTTCGACCTAGCTCGTGCTCACGGGGTCATGATCGAAGAGGCTGGCCAGGCTTACCGTGGTACCTTCCTCTACAACCCCGACGGTGTCCTCAAGGTAGCTGAGATCCATGACAACGGTATCGGTCGTGACGCTAGCGAGCTCCTTCGCAAGGTCAAGGCTGCTAAGTTCGTCTACGAACACCCAGGTCAGGTCTGCCCCGCTAAGTGGAAGGAAGGGGACGCTACCCTCACGCCTAGCATCGACCTCGTAGGGAAGATCTAAGTCCGAGCCTTCCCCTAGAGCGGGAAGAATCACTGCTCGGCAGATCTGCCAACATCTTCGTGGGGAAGGAATAGCTCTCAGAGGCTCTCCTTCCCCACATTCATTACACGGATTACTCTCCCAAGACCATGCAATTAGATCAGAACATCCTCTCCCAACTCCAAGGGCTCTTCGCTAGCCTCAAGCATCAGTATACCCTCCTCGTCGATGACGCTGGCTGTGCCAAGAGCCAGGAACTCCGCAAGCTCGCCGAGGACTTCGCTTCGACGAGTGATCACCTCTCCTCAGAGGTGCGCCCCGCCGACACCCTCCGTCTCAGCATCCTCCGAGATGGCGTAGCTACGGGGATCTCCTTCCGTGCCATCCCCGGCGGACATGAGTTCACTTCCCTCATCCTGGCAGTGCTAAACGCTGACGGGCAGGGCAAGAACCTCCCTGAGGAAGTCTTCGTGCGTCGTATCGCAGCGCTCAAGACGCCTCTTCGCCTGACGACCTATGCTTCGCTCAGCTGTACCAACTGTCCTGAGGTCGTCCAGGCACTGAATCTCATGGCCCTCTACAACGAGGGGATCGAGCACGAGATGGTCGATGGTGCCCTCTTCCAGGAAGAAGTGGATCGCCTCGGTGTCAGCTCTGTACCTGCAGTCTACCTTGGGGACGAACTCGTCCACGTCGGTAAGGCTTCCCTCGGCGAACTCCTCCTTGCCCTCGAGGCCAAGGCCGGTGCACATCCCCTCTCGGACGAACCTATCCGTCGTAGCTACGACCTCGTAGTCGTCGGGGGCGGACCATCGGGCATCGCTTCCGCTATCTACTCGGCACGCAAGGGCCTTCACGTGGCTGTCGTGGCTGAGCGCATAGGTGGGCAGGTCAATGAGACCACGGGTATCGAGAACATCCCCTCCGTCGTGGCTACCACCGGCACGCAACTAGCCAGCGACCTGCGTAAGCACGCTGAGACCTATTCCATCGACCTGCTGGACAATCGTCAGGTAGAATCAATCTCTCTCGCCGGCGACAAGAAGGAAGTCAAGACCAACCTAGGGGAGCTGATCTCCACGGATCAGGTGATCCTCGCTACCGGCGCTGCTTGGCGTAAGCTCGGCGTACCAGGGGAAGCCGAATACATCGGCCGTGGTGTCGCCTTCTGCCCACACTGCGATGGTCCTTTCTTCAAGGGTAAGGACATCGCTGTCATCGGCGGTGGTAACTCCGGGATCGAAGCTGCTATCGACCTGGCGGGTATCTGTAGAAGTGTCGTCGTCCTAGAGTTCATGGACACCCTAAGAGCTGATACTGTCCTGCAGGAGAAGCTGGCTACGCTCCCCAACGTCACTGTCCGTAAGGCCATGGCGACAAAGGAAGTGCTGGGAGACGGGACGAAGGTCACGGGCCTTCGTGTCGCCCCTCGTGATGGAGGTGACGAAGAAGTCATCGCTCTGGACGGGCTCTTCGTGCAGATCGGTCTGGCGGCTAATACCAAGCCCTTCGAGTCACTCGTAGAGCTACGTCGTGGGGAGATCGTCATCGACGAGCGTTGCCGTACCTCTGTCCCTGGCATCTATGCAGCAGGTGACTGCACCACGGTCCCCTACAAGCAGATCGTCATCGCTATGGGCGAAGGAGCTAAGGCTGCCCTTACGGCCTTCGATGATCGCATCCGCTCAGGTCAGTAGGCCGAGAGGCTTGCTATCCTCTTGCTCGTATGTGGGCTGGCTTCCCTTTGGGGAGGTCAGTCCACATCATTTTTTAGGGGTGCTATTAAACGACCCCTACCATCTAGGCTCTAAGAGAGAAAATGCTAATATGAACGAATGATGAAGCAACGAAGTAGATATGCTCCCCTAGGGCTCCTAGCCCTCGTCCTCTGCTTACTCTCCGGAGGAAGCCTCTGGGCACAGGACTCCCTACGTACTATATCTGGGAAGATCCTAGACGAGAAGAATGAAGCCCTTCTTGGTGCAAGCGTCAGTCTCCTCCAGCCTGATGGCAAGCTCAAGACAGGAGCGGTGAGTGGCAAGGATGGCTCCTTCCTCCTCAAGCACGTAGCCCGTGGTAGCTACACGCTCCGAGTGACTTTCGTGGGCTACAAGACCCACACGCAGAGCCTCCAGGTGGCGGGTAGCAATCTCCCCCTCGCCCCCATTAAGCTCGAGGGGGAGGGCGAACTCCTCGAGGGGGTGAAGGTCGTCGGTAAGACGAGCGATGTAGTCATTAAGGGGGACACCATTGAGTTCCATGCAGGCAACTTCACTACCAATCAAGGTGCCGTCGTGGCAGACCTGATCAAGAAGCTCCCTGGCGCCTCAATAGACGAGAACGGCAAGATCACTATCAACGGCAAGACGATATCGCAGATCATGGTCGACGGCAAGCGCTTCTTCGAGGGCGACCCTAAGGTGGCGGCTAACAACCTCCCCGCAGAGCTCGTAGAGAAGGTGCAGGTGCTCGACCGAGACAGCGAAGCAGCACGCCTGTCGGGTTTCTCCGATGGCAACGAGGAGACCGTCATCAATCTCACCATCAAGGCGGGCAAGAAGAAGGGACTCTTCGGCACTGCCTACGCCGGTGCCGGCACCAGTAAGCGCTACGAGGCGAACCTAACGCTAAGTCGCTTTGCTGACGACAATCAGTTCACTGTCATCGGCGGGCTTAACAACACGAACAATGCAGGCTTCACCGACATCTCCAGCGAGGGTAACCAGATGGGCTTCCTGATGGGGATGGGAGCTGGGCGCCGTGGTAACCGTGGGGGAGCAGGAGGCCCTCCTCGCCGTGATGCCAACGGGATCTTGACCTCCAAGATGCTTGGTGGCAACATCAGTCATACACTCTCCTCTAAGTTCCAGATCAACGCTAACGCCCTCGGGGGACGCAATACGACGAATAAGCTCACCGACCGCTGGCAGCAGAACTATCTCACTACTGGCTCGACCACCGAGACAGGCAAGAGTACGGAGCGGAGCGACAAGGATGCCTACGGTGCTAATATTCGTATGGAGTGGAAGCCAGACTCGCTGACGGAGATCATTATCTCCCCCGAACTCCGCTACGGCCACAGTAGGGGTGTCTACTCCTCTACAGCGAAGACGCTGGAGGATGCCACGTCTACACTCATCAACTCCAGCACGCTCACCCAGCAGACGCTCCTAGATAATATCAATGGGACGCTCCGACTCGATGGGAGTCGTCGCCTCAGTGCTTCGGGGCGAACGCTGACCCTGTCGGCACGCTTGGGGCTAGAGAATGAAGACGGCGATGGCAAGTATATCTACAGCCTCTACGACCGCACGTCGGCAGCAAGCCAGGACGTAGACCAACGGATCGATAGCCGTACGCGTGGTCTGAGCTATCAGGCACGCCTTGGGTGGGTGGAGCCCCTAGGTAAAGGCTTCTTCTCCCAGCTTACCTACCAGATCAAGGGATCAGAGAGCAGGAGCTCTCGTGACGCCTATGACGCCGACCTGACGGGTGCGTATACGGTACACAATGCTACCTATAGCAATGAGTTCCGCTCCGACTACCTCACCCATCAGGTAGGCCTAGCACTCAAGCGTAAGGGCACGGGCTACGACCTCACCGCAGGGGTGAATGTAGAGTCCTCGCGCATCAGTAGCCACTCCGTCGTCGCTGGGGTCTCCGCTACGCCACTGACACGCACGACGCTCAACTTCTCCCCTACGCTCCGCCTCTCCTTCAAGCCTCAGCGTGGTACGGAGCTACGCCTAGACTACTTCGGTCGTAGCTTCGCTCCTACCAACGAGCAGCTATCGCCCGTGCAGGACGTGACTAACCCGCTCATCTCCTACGTCGGTAATCAAGATCTGCTCCCGGGATTCCAGCACAATCTCTTCGGGCGCTTCAGCAAGTACTGGACGAAGAGCCAGACTTCCCTCTCCCTCTTTGGACGGGGGCAGGTAGTCCAGCACGACATCATCCAGCGCTCCCTCTACGATGTCACCAGCGGGAAGCGTACAGTAGACTATACCAACGTGGACGGGAATGCCTCCCTCGGTCTCGGCGGTTTCCTCACCCAGACCCTGCCGGGGAAGAAGTTCTCCCTGCGCCTAGCGTCCTTCAACGATCTAGCACGTAGCCACACCTACATCAACGGGGAGAAGAACCGTAGCATCTCCCTTCGTCTGCGTGAGGAGCTGGGACTGAACTTCCGCACCACCGGCATCGATATGACGCTCAAGGGAGGCTTCGGCTACTACAATGCCTCCAATAGCCTGCCCTCGGCCGTCACCCCAGCGACGAAGGACTATTCCCTCGGCTACACGACTAACCTCACCCTGCCTCTGGGCTTTGCCTTCGAAGGCGAAGCGACCTACACGACCTCTCGGGGCTACGCTGCTGGATACAATCAAGATCAGCTCCTACTCAGCGCTGGGCTCTCCTACAGCTTCCTGGCGGGAAAGAAGGCTACCATCAGGCTCAAGGGCTACGACCTACTGAATAGTCGTCGAAGCATCTACCAGAACATCACGGCTATGTCTAGCACGCTCGAGGAGTCGAATACGCTAGGGCGCTATGCTATGCTTCACTTCATCTACCGCTTCGATAGCTTCAGTGGTGGAGCGAGCCGAAGCGACCTGAAGCGTCAGGGGCCTCCAGGGCCTCCCCCCTTCTAATTTTCTTCATACTCTGTGTACTCCGAGGCGGTGTGGCGAAGGTCACATCGCCTCGGTGTCGTCTTAGGCTCGCTGGAGGGTAGGGGAAGGTGTGGGGCTCATCTTCGCTCGGGAGGCACTACTGCTACCTCTCTCGAGGCGCTACTAGCGCTTCCCTCGGGGCACCAGTAGTGCCTCCGAGGTGGTAGCAGTAGCGCCCCAGGAGTAGGGCGAATGGCCCTTCGCTCGGGGCTCCTTCGCTTGCCCGATAGGAGGGGTAAGCACTCCGCCTCGCCTGGTCTGACTCTAGGGAAGATGTTGTACCTTTGTCCCTGCTTTTGCGGGTATATTTGGGGCGCTGTGAGACGCCTCAGTAGTCCCTTGTCTTAGTCCCTTCGTTCGTCCCTACAGAGCCCTATCTCAGTGATGGGTCTACTTCGACTCCCTCTGGGGGAGAGATGCTCCTGCTTAGTGGGCTGGTGACAGCTCGCTTCAGTGATCGACTAAGGCCCTCTGCGACAAACTCCTCTCCACGGGCTTGGGCTAAGATTTGTACCTTTGTAGCCAAATAATTACGTAGTATATATCGATGACTTCTAAGTCTTTTGCTTCGGCCCTTGCGCCTCTGGGCGCTCAGGTCCGTCTCCTTCTCTTGCGCTTCCTCCTTTCCTTCGTCGTCTACAGCATCTGCCGACTGATCTTCTGCCTGTACAATCAGGACCTTCTGGAGGTCGGTACAGCGGGGCAGGTGGCGCTGATGTTCTGGGGAGGCCTGCGCTTCGACCTCACTGCCATCCTCTACACGAGCCTTCTGCTGACGGTGCTGAGCCTCTTGCCCTTGCCTCTGGCTTATAGCCGTGGCTACCAGCGTATGCTCACGGGCCTCTATCGGGTCATCACTGCTCTAGCGATCGTGCTGAACCTAGGGGATGTCGTCTACTACCGCTTCACGCTCAAGCGTACGACGATGGCTGTCTTCGAGGAGTTTGGCGAGGAGAATCCGTTCAACTTCCTCCGCTTCTTCATCGATTATTGGGGGATAACGCTTCTGGGGATCGCCTTCATCGTCGCCTTCTGCATCATTGAGGGGAAGCTCCCTCGCCCACGGCGACGCCCTACGGAGAGGCTGTGGACGCTCTCTCTCATATCCCTCGTCCTGCTGGTGGGGAGCATCTACCTCTCCATCGTCGGCGCCCGTGGGGGCTTCACCAGTGAGACACGCCCCATCACGCTGAGTAACGCGAATATCTACATCCGTCGCCCTCAGCAAAGAGCTCTGGTGCTCAATACTCCCTTCTGCCTGATACGCACGATCGGCAAGGCGAGTCTGCCCGAGTACCAGTACATGCCCTTCGCAGAAGTCCCGACGCATTTCAACTCGGTCTACACTCCCGGCACCACGCCCGTCTCGGGTAAGTACAAGGGGCGCAACGTCGTCCTCATCATCTGGGAGAGCTTCGCCCGTGAATGGGTCGGGGGACTGAACGAGGACATCCCCGGCTACCGAGGCTTCACGCCCTTCGTCGACTCTCTGATGAAGCGCTCCTATGTCTTCGCCAACGCCTACGCCAATGGCGTGAAGTCTATCGATGCTATGCCGTCGATATTCTCTTCGGTCATCAAGCCCCACGTGCCCTTCGTCCTCTCGATCTATTCGGGCAATACGATACCCTCCCTGCCGGCCCGACTCGATTCGATGGGCTACTCCACGGCCTTCTTCCATGGTGCTCCCAACGGATCCATGGGCTTCAATGCCTTCGTCATGCAGGCTGGTATCAAGGAGTATTACGGCAAGACGGAGTACGCTAATGACAAGGACTACGACGGACACTGGGGTATCTGGGATGAGAAGTTCCTACAGTATGTAGCTCGTGAGCTAGGTAAGCTCCCTCAGCCCTTCTTCGCTGCGGAGTTCACCCTCTCCTCACACCACCCCTTCCTCGTGCCTGATGAGTACAAGCAGGTCTTGCCCAAGGGGACGATCCCGATGCATCAGGCGGTGGCCTATACCGACATGGCGCTTAGGAAGTTCTTCGAGACAGCGAGTAAGCAACCCTGGTACGACAATACCCTCTTCGTGATCGTCGCTGACCACGCCGTGCCGGGAGCACTGCCCCAGTACAAGACTTCCGTAGGGACCTTCCGTATCCCTATCATCATCTTCGACCCCCGGGGCGAACTGGTCGGGCGAGACACCGAGCACTTAGCCTGCCAAGCCGACCTCTATCCTACGATCCTCGACCTCGTAGGGGACGAGCGTCCGATGGTCACCTTCGGAGGCAATCCCTTCGACACGGCTCGTCCTCGCTTCGTAGTACAGGACATGGATGGGATCTACCAGATGCTCGAGGGGGACTATGCCCTGCATTTCGATGGGCAGAAGGTGACGGCGCTCTACAACCTCAAGACTGATCCCCAGCAGCGTCACGACCTCAAAGACCAACCCGGTACACCGCTCGCCTCCATGCTCCCACGCCTGAAGGCTTACCTGCAGGACTACGCCTGGCGCATGAAGTACAACAAGCTCACCGAGCTCCATCCCCAGCGCTAATCCCACCCCTCGACCCTCACGGATGGAAGACAAGATCAAAGACCTCACCCGAGGCGACATCACAGGACATCTCTACCGCATCGCCCTACCGATCATGGGGACGAGCTTCGTGCAGATCGCTTACAACTTCACCGATATGATCTGGCTCGGTAGGCTTAGCGCCCAGGCTCTGGCAGCAGTGGGTGCTGCCTCCGTCTTCCTCTGGATCGCCGCCTCCTTCGCCCTCATCAACAAGGTCGGGAGTGAAGTGACGATCTCTCAGGGGATCGGAGCGGGACGGCGAGACGAAGCTAAGGCTTATGCTTCGCAGAACGTATGCATGAGTCTCCTCGTGAGCCTAGTGATGCTGGTGGTCTATCTCCTAGGGTCAGGCTTCTTCCTTGACCTCTATGCCCTGACGCCGAGTGTACGTGCCGAGGGGTTGAGCTACCTCTACCTCTCGCTCCTGGGCTTCCCTAGTATCTATCTGGCAGCCTCGCTGACAGGGCTCTACAATGCTATTGGGGATAGTAGGACGCCCTTCCGTATCTCCATCCTCGGGCTCGGTGCTAATATGCTCCTCGATCCCCTCTTCATCTTCACCCTTGGCTGGGGTACCTCGGGGGCAGCGCTCGCTACTGTCGTGAGCCAAGCGCTGGTGCTCCTGCTCTTCCTCTGGCAGGTGCGGAGGGATAAGCTCTTCGGGGGCTTCCCCTTCCTCGTGCGCCTCAGGTGGCTGTATGTGCGCCGTATCCTCCAGATAGGAGTACCCCCAGCATCGCTACAGGTGCTCTTCGCTCTGGTGAGTATCTATATAGGTAGGCAGGTGTCGGCACTAGGAGGCTACATCGGCGTGGCTACTATGACTACGGGGGCGCAGATAGAGTCGCTGACGTGGAATACCGCCACGGGGGTCACCGAGGCCCTCACTACGATCGTCGGGCAGAACTTCGCCGCAGGCAAGCTCCGTCGTGTCTACCGAGCCTTCTGCCGAGCCCTCAGCTTCACCCTCATCGTCGGGGTACTGGGTACGCTCCTCTTCGTCTTCTGGGGCGAGGAGATCTTCGCCCTCATCGTCCCCGAGGAGGCCGCCTACAAGGCAGGAGCTGTCTACCTCGGTATCGTCGGTCTCTCCCAAGCCTTCATGATGCTGGAGATCACCGCCGAAGGGCTCTTCTACGGTCTAGGACGTACGTACCTACCAGCAGCGGTGAGCATCGTGGGTACCTACCTGCGCATCCCTATGGTCTTCCTCTTCGCCTCCTGGGGCTGGGGCATACAGGCGGTCTGGTGGGCCATCTCTATCTCCTCGATACTCAAAGGGCTTACTATGCTCTTCTTCTTCCTGCGCTGGCGACGGCGTACGCAGGCGGAGCGGGAGGCTGAAGCCCTCACTCACTGATCACACGTTTACATTACGCTTATCCTATGTTTCTTCTTGCAGATATCTTGCCCGTAGACT
Organism: Porphyromonas sp. oral taxon 278 str. W7784; assembly: GCF_000467855.2. Lineage (GTDB taxonomy): Bacteria > Bacteroidota > Bacteroidia > Bacteroidales > Porphyromonadaceae > Porphyromonas. The sequence goes on along the minus strand of NZ_KI259244.1, from coordinate 71,512 downwards.
CAGCACAGACTTCGGGCGTACGTAGTGCCTTGGGCTCGGCGACCCAGCCCCTGGATTTGGATTACCACCACTGGTTTGGTCGTGCTCAGCTCGAGAGCTGGATCAACGGAGCAATTAACTTCGGAGTGCGGGTGCTCTTGGTCCTCGTCCTCTTTTGGCTCGGTAGGATCGTCATCCGATGGGTAAGGGGTCTCTTCGATAAGTTCCTCCGCCGGCGCTCCTTCGACGGGGTCGCCGTCACGCTCTTAGACTCGCTCTTCACGGCCTTGCTCTACGTGGCACTCGGGATCATCCTCGCAAGTGTCCTAGGGGTGAAGTCTGTGTCCTTCGCTGCTGTCTTAGCTTCTATGGGTCTGGCTGTAGGTATGGCGCTCAGTGGCCAGCTACAGAATATGGCAGGAGGTGTGATCATCATGGTCACCAAGCCCTTTGGGATAGGGGACTTCATCTCCGCTCAGGGGATCGACGGGACGGTACGTGCTGTACGTCTCTTCCACACAGAGGTGCTGACGCCCGACAACAAGGCGGTCTTCATCCCCAACGGCATCCTGAGTAGTAACCTCGTGACGAACTTCTCTCATGAAGACCTTCGCCGAGTGGAATGGACCATCGGTATCGAGTATGACGAGGACTTCGGGCGAGTACGTCAGGAGATCCTCGACCTATTGGCCCAGGATCAGCGTATCCGTACTACTCCCAAGCCCCTAGTAGTACTGCACAACCTGAATAGCTCTTCGGTAGACGTCCTCGTTCGTGCTTGGGTCGCCTCGGGAGATCTATGGGATGTCTTCTGGAACTTCAACGAGCGGGTCTACGCCGACTTCAATGCTAAGGGCATCGGCTTCCCCTTCCCTCAGCTTACTATTCATCAGGGGAAGTAGCCCGTACGAACTATGTCCTTCAAGCTCACTTCACGCTTCCGCCCCACGGGTGACCAGCCTCAGGCCATCGACGAACTTGTCGCTGGCTTCCGTGGGGGAGTACCCTTCCAGACCCTCCTCGGGGTCACGGGGTCGGGGAAGACCTTCACCGCTGCCAACGTCATCGCCCGCGTAGGGAAGCCGACACTGGTGCTTAGTCACAACAAGACGCTGGCAGCACAGCTCTATGCGGAGTTCAAGGCGTTCTTCCCCGACAACGCTGTCGAGTACTTCGTCTCCTACTACGACTACTACCAGCCCGAAGCCTATATCGCCGCCTCCGATACCTACATAGAGAAGGATATGGCGATCAACGCTGAGATCGAGAAGCTTCGACTAAGGGCTACGGCCTCCCTGCTCTCGGGGCGAGAGGATGTCATCGTCATATCCTCGGTCTCCTGTCTCTACGGTATGGCCGACCCGAAGGCCTTTGAGGAGAAGATCATTCGTCTAGAGGAAGGTCAGCGCTACAGCCAGGAGCAACTCAAGCGAGAGCTCGTGCTCAATCACTACGTCAATGACCGGATCACCTTCTCCCCAGGCTACTTCAGAGTCAAGGGGGATACCCTCGATATCTTCCCTGCGGTAGAAGGGTTCGAAGGAGTGGCTTACCGAGTGACCTTCTGGGACGACGAGATTGAGCGTATCGCCTCCTTTGACCCAGCGTCGGGGAGGGAGTACGGACCTATGTCCCGCCTCATCATCCATCCTGCTAACCTCTTCGTCACGACGCAGGATCAGGTCAATCGGGCTGTGAGCGAGATCGACGTCGACCTCGGTGCCCGGGTAGCCGAACTAGAGGCGGAAGGGAAGCCTTACGAGGCTAAGCGCCTCTACGAACGTACTACCTATGATCTGGAGATGATACGGGAGCTAGGCTACTGCTCCGGTATCGAGAACTACTCCCGTTACTTCGATGGTCGCCGACCAGGAGAACGCCCCTTCTGCCTCCTGGACTACTTCCCTAAGGACTTCCTCCTTATCATCGACGAGAGCCACGTGACAGTACCGCAGATCCATGCGATGTACGGGGGCGACCGCTCCCGTAAGATCAGTCTCGTGGAGCACGGATTTCGCTTGCCGGCAGCCTTGGACAATCGTCCCCTGACCTTCGACGAGTTCGATAGTCTCACCGACCGTATCCTGTACATCAGTGCCACGCCCGCCGAGTACGAGCTGATGAAGAGTGAGGGTGTCGTGGTCGAGCAACTGATACGCCCTACGGGGCTTCTTGACCCGCCCATCGAGGTGCGACCTACGCTGCATCAGGTGGATGATCTCGAGCATGAGATCCAGATAGCCATAGAGCGTGGGGAGCGTGTCCTCGTGACGACCCTCACCAAGCGTATGGCCGAGGAACTCTCGGAATACCTGCTACGTCATGGGGTGTCCTGTAGCTACATCCATAGCGATGTCGATACCCTGACTCGTGTGCAGATCATGGAGGATCTACGCAAGGGGACCTATGACGTCCTCATCGGCGTCAATCTCCTTCGTGAGGGATTGGACTTACCCGAGGTAGCCCTTGTCGCTGTACTCGACGCTGACAAGGAAGGGTTCCTCCGATCGCACCGCTCCTTGACGCAGACGGCAGGGCGTGCTGCTCGTAATGTCAACGGACGCGTGATCTTCTATGCCGACAAGGTGACGGAAAGCATGCGCCTCACTATCGATGAGACTGCCCGACGACGAGCCAAGCAGATCGCTTACAACGAGGCGCACGGCTTGACACCTCAGCAGATCGTCAAGAATAGCTCAGCAGTCTTCCCCGACAAGAAGTCCCCCGGCGAACCCCAGGCATATATCGAGGCTGCCCCCGATGCACCAGTAGAAGATCCGATCGAGCAGCTACTCTCACCCGACCAGCTCCATAGCCTCATGGAGACGAAGCGAGCCGAGATGATGGCGGCTGCCAAGGAGCTAGACTTCATCGAAGCGGCCCGCCTGCGCAACGAACTCCAGCGTCTCGAGGAGAAGATCCGCCTCCTGCAGTAGCCTTTCCCCACCGCCCGTACGAGGGCCGAATGAGCGCGCTACGGAGGGGCGAAAAAGAAACCTACTGTGGGTCGTCTTTGCGACCTACGGTAGGTCGCAAGTGAAACCTACTGTAGGTTTTTTTTCGGCGACCTACCGTAGGTCGTTTTTTAACTCCCCGTTTCTCCCAATAAAACACCCCACTGCCCCGCTACCTCTCTCCCTAGGGAGAGCGTAGCGGGGCAGTGGGGTATTTAATTAGGCAGAGGCGAGGTGCTAGCGGTTGATGCGGTAGCTGACGCCGAGGTTGAGGAAGACGTGACGGAGCGAGTAGGGCATTACCTCGAAGTCCTTGTCGAAGATCTTAGGCAGACCGACATTCATCCGTGCGGTGAGCCCCCAGTGAGGATCGATCTGATAGTCCGCTCCGAAGCGTACCCCCACGTCATTGCGCACGAGGAAGTCCCCCAGAGAGAAGCTCAGGATCGAGCCCTCCTGATAGGTGCGTCCGTCCATGAGCCCATCGCCGTCGAGCTTGGCCGTGAACTTACGCTTGAGCGCATAGGCATAGTAGCCTCCAGCCATGAGGCGGAAGGAGCTACGAGGGAGGGTATAGCTCACCCCGACGGGAAGCACGAGGTAGCGGGTGTCCATCTCTACACGCTGATAGCCCGAGAAGTGCTGCTCCTTGTGGTCTGCACTCTGGTAGCGGATGGGCATGTTCTCCACCAGCACCGTGGAGCTGAAGCTCCGGATATCGTACTCCACACCCATCAGGAGGGAGAAGGGACTTGTAGGGGTGAGGCGGTAGGAGAAGTCCAGCCCGACGTTGGGCGTACCCCCAGGCTTGAAGGCCGTGACCTTCTTGACGGGTCCGGGGACGGTGGGGGGAAGGGCTCCGCCGATATTGAAGCCAAGGTGCACCCCGACCCCAAGGCGGGAGGGGGTATCTTCGCCTGTCTCACCGGCGAGGGCAGGCAGGGTAAGTAGGCCTAGCGAAAGGCCGAGGAGAAGGGTTCTAACCGATATCATCATTTGCTCGAAGTCTAGTGGTGGGGCTTGATACGATCCTGGAGCGTCACCTGTCTGAGGCGCAGCTCGCTACCTACGGCACCTATATATTCGGCGCCTCGATAGCTGGAGGAGAAGACGAGGGCGAGGCGATACTTCTTCGTGGTGAAGTCCACGGCGTCGTAGCGGGCCTGATCTACGGGGGAGAGGCGGAGGGAGGAGGTCTGCCACTCACCCTCAGGAGTCGTGGGCTCGAGTTCGACATAGCCCTTGGCTACGATACGAGCATCCGTCTGTAGGGTGAGGCCATTGAGGTAGCTCTCGTCCTCGGTGATCTCGTAGAAGACGGCCGAGACCGAAGCTCGGTCTTGGCTGGGGAGCTCGACACTCTTGCCCTGTCCGTGGATGACCTTCTCGCCTGCCTTGTACTGGTAGGTGAACTTCACCACCTCAGGGATACCGCTCGAATAGGGCTGTCCGAAGAGGGTCGACTGTAGGGGCTTGCTGACGAGCGAACCAGCGTCTACCTGCCCCGAATACAGCGCACCAGCGATGACGTTCGTACCGAAGCCGAAGAAGTAAAAGCCCTTGATGGAGCGGATGATCGCCCCCCGAGGAGCGCCGTCTTCCTCTAGAGGGATGACGGGGAAGTCCGTGGGCTTGGAGGAGAGCATGGTATAGCCCTGATTGCTGGCGGAGGACCAGTAGGTGTTCTTCGCATCTTCGTCGGGGCTGATCGAGGGCAGTCGGTAGGCGCCCTTGCTCACCTCGATCCATCGGGTGAAGTCGAAGGTCTGGCTCGTGGTGAGCACTCCCTCCTTGAGGCGTCGCTCCTGTAGGCTACGTTCCTTCACAGCGATAGGATCATCGCAGGAGCCGAGCGCTAGGGAGGCGAGGAGGAGGGCTAGAGAGATAAATTGTCTATTCATCGATAAGGGATAAATAAATGTGTGGATACTCACCCTAGGAGTCTGCTGGGTGAGCAAACATCAGCCCCACCACCGAGCGTGTCGGCGATGGGGCTGTATGCTTGGATAGAAGGCTTGGGCTCATCCTTCGTCCTAGGACAGAAGGTGTGCCCGAAGGTCTTCCTACTTGTCAGCGACGAAACGACGCTCCTTGATACGAGCCTTCTTACCGGTGAGAGCACGGAGGTAGTAGAGCTTAGCGCGACGTACCTTACCATACTTTTCGACGGTGATCTTCTCGATGAAGGGGCTTTCGATGGAGAAGATACGCTCTACACCTACACCTTCAGAGATCTTGCGTACGGTGAAGCGCTTCTTGTCGCCGTGACCGCTGATGCGGATGACGACACCACGGTAGCGCTGGATACGTTCCTTGCCACCTTCGCTGATGCGGTAGTCAACGGTGATCGTGTCACCACTGCGGAAAGAAGGGTGCTCCTTGCCGGTAGCGAACGCTTCGTTGACGATCTTAATAAAGTCCATATTGTCCTTTAGCTTATTTGATTAGTACTACACTAAACGCAATGTAACAGGCCACACTCAATTAGATACTTCCTGACAGAGATTACGCAAAGCGTCGCAAAGGTACAAAATATTTATCATCTAGGGAGATAGCGTAGAAGATCCCCGTCCTCAGAGATGGAATTTATTCGGTCTAAAAACCGCCCTCCTTCCCTCCTCCTTTTTCGCCTCCCTTAGACCCCCTCAAAAGGGATCCACGGTAGGTCGTCTTAGCGACCTACCGTAGGTCGGTGAGACGACCCACAGTAGGTTTTAATGACGACCTACGGTAGGTCGTTTTTTGACCCTCCGCAAGTCCGCTGGTGGAGCGGGCTCTCGAGAGGGCCGGAGATGAGGGTGGAAGAGGCTCATGCCTTGCCCCTGGATTCAACGCTTTTGTGTATCTTTGATGAAAGGAGGAGTCCCAAGAGAGGCCCTCCGTCTCTACTAACGAAAGCATAGAAACGAATAAACAATGGCAGAACAGGAATCTCCACAGTTCAACATCGAGCTCCCCGAAGAAGTGGGACAGGGGCAGTACGCTAACCTCGCAGTCGTCCTACACTCGCAGAGCGAATTCATCCTTGACTTCGTCCGCCTGCTCCCTGGGCAGCAGTCGGCCCGTGTCCACAGCCGTCAGATCTTGACTCCCGACAATGCCAAGCGTCTGATACGTCTGCTCGAGCAACACCTGCAGGGCTTTGAGCACGAATACGGCAAGATTGAGCTCCCTGAAGACAGCGTCACCGAGGTCGGAGCCAACTAATATAAGTACTCTCACCCCCCAAGCTCATGCCGAGCTCGGGGGACGAAGCCTCTATCCTGACCGCCCGCTTTGTGAAGCTGGACAGTGGTCGGGATAGCTTCGTTAATACCTAGATAAGAACCAATGCGAAAGCCACTCTTCGTCGTAGATGTGTCGCTCCCTTACCTCGAGGGGCTTGTGGAGCAGGTAGCGGAGGTCGAGCGCCTCCCCAGCCGTGACTTCACCTCCGAGCGAGTGCGTGAGGCTGATGCGCTCCTGATACGAAGTGTCGTCCAGGCTGACCGTGCCCTCCTCGAGGGAAGCCGTGTGCGTGTGGTCGCTACCGCTACGGCAGGCTACGATCATATCGACGCTGACTACTGCGCCTCCCACGGGGTGGCTTGGTACAGCGCTCCGGGGTGCAATGCCGGGGGCGTCGTGCAGTACGTCCTCTCGGCACTAGCTAGTTGGTCGCTCGAGCGAGGTGTATCGCTTCAGGGGAAGACCATCGGGATCGTCGGCGTGGGACACGTGGGCAGTAAGCTCGCCGAGCGTGTCTCTGCTCTTGGCCTTCGCCCACTGCTCTGCGACCCGCCTCGTGCTGAGCGAGAGGGGAGCGAAGGCTTTGTCTCCCTCGAGGAGATCCAGCGCTCGAGCGACATCATCACCCTGCACGTCCCCCTGACGATGACAGGTGCCTACCCGACAGCAGGGATGGTAGATGAAGCCTTCCTCGAGGCGTGTGTACGCCGCCCCTTACTCATCAATGCCTGCCGAGGTCCAGTGTCGCCCAGTGCCCCTCTCCTTCGTGCCCTCAAGCGGGGACAGATCGCTGATCTCATCCTCGACTGCTGGGAGGGCGAACCCGAGATTCACCCCGACCTCCCCAAGCGTACCTTCATCGCTACGCCCCATGTAGCAGGGTGGACAGCCGACGGGAAGTGGCGGGGCTCCCAGATGGCTCTCGAGGCTGTGTGCCGAGAGCTAGAGCTACCGCTCCCCGAGGGTCTCTGGGATGAGTCCGTCCTCTACACCCCCGATCATCCGCTCATCGACCTATCGGCCTTCCCTGATGGGGAGCGCCTGCTGAGAGCTCAGCTCCATACCTGCAGCCTCACGGAGACGACCCGTAGGCTTCAGGCCGAACCCTCTGCCTTCGATGCCCTGCGTCGTGCCTATCGCTTCCCTCGTGAGGCTTCGGCCTTCACCGTCCGAGGTGCCCGTGCCGAGGAGCGAAAGCTACTTGAGCAACTGGGCTTCGTTTCCTTTAGTTAGTCCCTCCCACCGACTCGCTCCGTCTATGTCGCCACTACGCTCCCTCCATACCCTTTGCCTCCTCATCGTGGGCGGTCTACTACTGTCCTTCCCGCTCCGGATGCAGGCTCAGTACCGTCTCCCCTTGACCCCTCGCTCCGAGGAAGCCCCACTGCGCCCTGTCGACCGCTCCCAGGGGGCGAGACTCGCCGTATCTACGGCTACCACGCCCCTCTCAGTAGTGCCACCTACGGACGAAGAGCTTCGTGTGGCCGAGCTCTCTACTCGGGGACTTCGTGCCTATACCTTCGCAGTGGAGCGCCCCGTGACTAGGGCAACGGAGACCCTCGGCGAACTACTACAAGACCCGTCGGGCGACTATGTCTGGCGGGCTGAGATCAGGGCTCCTCGGGCCAGGAATATAGGCCTTCGACTGGGGAAGTATGCCCTACCTGAGGGAGGTGCGCTCTTCGTCAAAGCCAAGGGATCTACAGCACGTGGAGCCTTGACGAGCCAGAACAACAGCCCCGACAGCCTCCTGCAGATCGCCCCTATAGATGCCGAGGCTCTGATCCTCGAGTACGAGTATCCCCAAGGGACTATCCCCGAGGCTCTCGGCCTTCCCTTCCGTATAGAAGCAGTCTTCTACGGCTTCCGGGACTTCCGTGATGCTAGAGAGGCTGACTTCACCCAACCAGGAGAGCCCTTCTACAATCATCCCCGAGCCTCCCTGGCTTCTCTAGCCTGTGCTCCCAATGTACTAGCTTACCCAGAGGCTTGGCGACAGAGCCGTAGTACCCTCCTCCTTGTCGTCGGGGGTACGACCGCCAGCACAGGAGCCTTGATCAATAACGCTACCTCTGATGGTACGCCCTATGTACTGACCTCAGCACACTGCGTCAACAACCTCTTCCGCCTCATAGGTAACTATCCTGCTATCCGACGCAATGTAGCGACGACGGTCTTCTTCTTTGGTTTTCAGAGCCCCCTACAGCGAGGGAATATCCGAGCGACCGAAGAGCAGAGCCTGAGCGGAGCTACGCTCACGGCCTACAACGAGTCTACAGAGATGGCCCTGCTGCGTATCCAAGGCTTACCGAAGCAGAAGAACGGGCAACCCGGGCCCATCCCACCGTCCTACCAGCCCTATTTCGCTGGGTGGAATGCCGAAGCCTCTCCCGTAGGACCCTTCGTCGGGATCCATCACCCAGGGGGCTCGACCAAGCGGTATAACCAGACGGAGGATGCCCAGCTCAAGATCCACGACTACGAGCTCTCCTACCTCGATAACCAAGGTAGCACGCAGTTCATCTCCTGGAGGGATAAGCACTGGTTCGTCCCCCGCTGGGCCATCGGAGTCACTGCTCCTGGTTCGTCGGGATCACCGCTCTTCGACAAGGATGGCCTTATTATCGGTGCCTTGACGGGAGGCGCTTCTTCGTGCTCCACTCCCGAGAGTGATAGCTACTGGTCGGTCAATAGGGCTTGGTCGGTAGGAGGCGGTGATACGTCTTCCCTCAAGCCCTGGCTCGACCCTCGCAGTAGCGGTAAGAAGACCTGCCCAGGATACGATCCGCTTAGCCCGAAGCAGGTCGTGCGCTGGAGTGCGATCTACCCTGATCCCAATGCTTCGTCTATAGAGCCCGTCTATCCCAATCAGCACCACCAGCCCCAGGGAGGTATCGATGGTCTAGCGAACCAGCTTCACCTGCCGAAGCTCAGCGGGGTGAAGGTGCTCGGCGCCTATGTCGTCTTTAAGTCCAGTAGCAAGCTCTCAGCGGAGAAGCTCCCCCAGCTACGGGTCTCCCTACGTCCCTTCACCGAGGAGAAGATCTTCGGAGCGAAGGTGATGGAGTTCGAATCCACCTCCTTAGGCTCCTTCGCTCGCTACGATGAGGCAGGGAAGCTCACGACAGGGACACGAACGCTCCGGAGCGATACCATCGAGCTCTTCTTCCCTGCGCCTGACGGCTTACTACTGAGCCTAGAGCGAGGAGAGTACTTCCTCTCTTGCTCGACGAAGGATGGCGTAGAGATGCAGCTACCTCTGCTGGCCTACGACGGCCCTTCGAATAGGCTTCGTGGCTGGTCGGCATGGATACATCATCCCACCAGTGGCTGGATGCGAAGCACCCAAGTCCCCGGTGGTGCCTACTGGATCGACCTGCTGGTAGAGACCGACCGAGATATACGCCCCTTGACTCCCGACGGCAGTGCTTCTCCCAAGCTAAACGCCTATTATTATGCGGACTACATCAACGTAGAGGGGGAGGACCTCCGCTATAAGACGTGCCTCCTAGAGATCTTTGATCTGACGGGAAGGCTTCATCTACGACAGACCATTGCCCCTGGTGGGGGAAGGGCCTCCATTCCCGTGGCGCTTCTGCCCGAAGGGCTCTATATCGCCTCCGTTCGTCCCGAGGGTTCTTCCCTGAGACAAGGCTTCTCGCTGTACTTCTCACGGCGGTAGCTACACCCCTTTATCCCTATTATCTTCACAAGACTCAGATCATGCTTACTCCCTATAAGGACAGCGCAGAACCGAAGGTGGATCAGATCCGCCGCATGTTCAATCGCATCGCTCCTAAGTACGACCAGCTAAACAAGATCATCTCCCTGGGGCTCGACCGCTCCTGGCGTAGGACCGCCCTGCATATGCTCGCCCCTTATGCACCGAAGAAGGTGCTGGACGTAGCTACCGGCACGGGGGACTTAGCCCTAGAGATGATGAGGACGATCCCCTCGGTAGAGCAGATCGTCGGTATTGATATCTCCGAGGAGATGATGCGGGTCGGAGCGGAGAAGGTACGTCTGGCGGGACTCGACCAGCGCATTCGCTTCGAGCGCCAAGACTCTACGGCTACGACCTTCGCCGATGGCTCGTTTGATGCAGCGACCATTGCCTTTGGGATCCGCAACTTCTCTGATATCCCTGCTGCCGCACGAGAGCTACATCGTATCCTGCGTCCCTCGGGGGTCTTGGTCATCGCCGAGCTTACCGAGCCGACCAATAAGCTACTGCGCTTGGCTTACAAGCTCTACGCCGGCCACATCCTCCCACGTATCGGTAGTATCATCGCCAAGGACAAGGAAGCCTACACCTATCTCCCCGAGTCCATCGCTGTGATGCCCCAGCGGGAGAAGATGGTGGTGATACTGCAGGAAGCAGGCTTCACCGACGCCTTCTACCACAGCATCTTCCCCGGTACCTGTACGATCTATGTAGGGATCAATGCCGAGCCTATGCCTGAGCTCCCCAAGGAGAGCACCGAGGCTTAGCCGATCACCCTACGCCTAACATAACACGGGCCCTTACCTCGGCTGAGGTAAGGGCCCGTCGTGTATACTTGCTCCTCGGCGCTGTGGCTGTGAGCTTGCTGGCGCTTGTATTACTAGCCTAGAGGCGCTACTGCTACTAGGATGGAGGCACTATTGCTGCTAGGCAGGAGGCGCTAGTACTACCTCCTAGAGGGGAAGATAGACGACCTTCTTGGTCTTGAAGAACTCCTCGCTGAAGGTCGGGTATAGCTCGTGCACCTCGACGATACGCTTGTAGGGGCGGATCTCCGCCTGGAGCTCCCCTCCCTTGAGGCAGATGAGTCCGTTGGGCATACCATTGCGGTGCTCGTGGTGGACGAGCTTGCGCGTGAAGCCTACCAGTTCGTCTAAGCGCATGACGGCACGACTGACGACGAAGTCGAAGCGCTCCTGTATCTCTTCGCCACGAGCATGGAGTGTACGCACGTTTTCCAAGCCTAAAGCCTCAGCGATGGCGCCTGCTACCTTGACCTTCTTGCCGATGCTGTCGACCAGGAGGAACTGGCACTCGGGGAAGAGGATCGCCAGCGGAATGCCTGGGAAGCCCCCACCGGTGCCGAAGTCCAGGAGGCTCGTCCCCGGCTTGAAGCGAATCATCTGTGCGATCCCCAAGGAGTGAAGGATGTGGTGCTCATAGAGCGAGTCTATGTCCTTGCGGGAGATGACGTTGATCTGAGCGTTCCAGTACGGATATAGCTCTCCCAGCTTAGTGAAGCGATCCAGCTGCTCCTGAGTGAGACTGGGGAAGTACTTCGATATGAGGTCTACGGAGTCCATAGGGCTTACTGAGGTATGTAGTGATGGAGGATGGAGCCTGGGCGAAGTAGCTCCGTCAGGGCTTCGTACGGGATGAATATCTGGATGATCCCTACTGCGTAGGGAGCGATCTCATAAGGGTTGTAGCAGTAGGTGAGCCCTTTGGGTCCGATGGCGAAGTTGTCGTTGGGCGTCAGGTCGCTGAGGTAGATCCCCTCACTCTCCTCTAGCTCTTGGGCAGTCTGCTTACCGTAGGTCTTGAGGAGTTGGCTCTGGATGATCTTGGTGAGCTCGGGTATGTATCCGTCGACGAAGATATCCCCTTCGCTTAGTATTTCCTTGCCCTGTAGCCCGATATTGTAGTAGCCTAGGCCTAGCAGTCCGTGGATAGCACCGGCGGAATGGGTGTAGAGCTTCTTTTCGATGGCTAGTACAAGGCTATCGCTGTAGTGGATCTTATTCTGTAGGGATAGTGCACTCTTCATCTCCGCCAGCTCGCCAGACGTGAAGCTGAGGGAGTCTCCCCCGAAGAGATACTCTGACTTGACCTCCTCTACGTAGCGCTTCATAGCCTCGCTAGGTAGAAGGCGAGCATAGTCTTCGCCGAAGAAGGTCTTGCAGAAGAGTTGCTGGAGGGTAGTATCGGTCTTAGGATAGAGGAAGTGAATGGTGACGTCTACGGAGGACCCTGTCTTCGTCTGAGGGAAATCAAAGTATGTCTCAGAGATGTCAATAGAGTCCCATTGGGCGGGGCTGTTCCAGAGCGTCTGGAGGCTTGTCGAGTCAGCCGTCCCCTTCCCTCCAGTGGAGGTACAGCCGTAGCTCCCGAGGCAAAGGAAGAGGCCAAGGAATAGAAGGAGCGAGGCTAGAGAATAGATTTTCTTCATCACGTTTGCTTGAGGCAGACTAGGCGCTGAGCGTACTCCTACGGGGGAGGCGGTACTGGGGTGCCTAGTCCTGCAAAGATACATTTACTTGGCGTGATTCGGAGGTTGTACGAGTAAATCCCCCCTTGTCCTAGCCTCGTGGGAAGCCTCCTTCTTCTCTCGTAGAAGGCCCGCTTCTTCCTCCGTGTAAGCCTCTTGCTCCCGCTGTGTAAGGCTTGCTTCTTCCTCCAGCTAAGGTCGCTTGCTCCAGCTGTGGTAGCCTTCCTCCTTCCGAGCCCCTTCCCCTAGCGGAGGGCTACAAAAGACACTCCCCCGAGGAAGGTCTGACTAGCAGTCCTGGCCTCGGGGGAGCACCCATCTAACAACTTAACTAACAACAATCAACTTCGCACGTCGTGCTTAGCGGAAGATGAGCTTCCCATCCGCTACGTCGATGGTGATGACACTGGAGCGATCGACGGCTCCCGAGAGGATACTCTTGGAGAGTTCATTCAGTACCGTGTGCTGGATGACACGGCGGACAGGACGGGCGCCGAACTCGGGATCGTAGCCTGCTTCGCCTATCCACTCGACAGCCTCAGGCGTGTAGCTCAGTTCGATGCCATTCGTGGCAAGGAGTCGAGCAGTAGTATCGAGTTGCATGCGTACGATCTGGTCGATCTCTTCTCTCCTCAGGGGTGTGAAGACGATGGTCTCATCGATACGATTGAGGAACTCTGGTCGGATCGTCCGCTTCAGGAGGTCTAGTACCACCTCACGAGTTTCATCGATAGCACGCTGCTCTTCCCCTGCGGGGATCGAGGAGAGGCGCTCGCGTATCAGGTCGGAGCCCATATTGCTCGTCATGATGATGATGGTGTTCTTGAAGTTCACCACTCGCCCTTTATTGTCGGTCAGGCGACCATCGTCGAGTACCTGGAGGAGCACGTTGAAGACGTCGGGATGCGCCTTCTCTATCTCGTCGAAGAGAACGACGGAGTAAGGCTTGCGGCGTATAGCCTCCGTCAGCTGTCCACCCTCGTCATATCCTACGTATCCAGGAGGGGCGCCGATAAGACGTGTAGCGGAGAACTTCTCCTGATACTCACTCATATCTATACGGGTGAGCATAGTCTCGTCGTCGAAGAGGACCTCCGCCAGGGCCTTCGCCAGCTCCGTCTTCCCCACCCCGGTAGTACCGAGGAAGATGAAGGAGCCGATAGGTCGCTTCGGGTCTTGTAGCCCTGCTCGGCTTCGGCGCACGGCATCAGCGACGGCACGGATGGCTTGCTCCTGGCCGATGACTCGCTTATGCAGTTCTTCCTCGAGGTGAAGAAGCTTGTCACGCTCACTCTGGAGCATCTTGCCCACGGGGATACCCGTCCAGCGTGATACGATGTCGGCAATATCTTCGGCACCTACCTCTTCACGGATGAGCGCACTATCTCCCTGTGCTTCATTCAGCTCGGTCTGGATAGTAGCGATCTCAGCCTCCTTCTCCTTGAGCCGGCCATAACGGATCTCTGCTACTCGACCGTAGTCACCAGCGTGCTCGGCTTGCTCGGCCTCGAACTTCAGCTGTTCGACTTCTATCTTGCACTGCTGGATACGATTGATGAGCTCCTGCTCACGCATCCACTTAGCCTTGTCTCCTGCTTCCTCTTCCTTGAGGGTAGCGATCTCACGGTTAAGTTCCTCGAGTTTGGCTTCGTCGTTCTCCCGACGTATAGCTTCACGTTCGATCTCGAGCTGAGTAATCCGTCGTCCTATTTCATCTAGATCTTCAGGGAGGGAATCGATCTGCATCCTCAGCCGAGCTGCTGCTTCGTCCATCAGGTCAATAGCCTTGTCGGGGAGGAAGCGGTCGGTGATATAGCGGTCCGAGAGGCGAACGGCTGCGATGATCGCATCGTCCTTGATACGCACCTTGTGGTGGTTCTCATACTTCTCCTTCAGCCCACGGAGGATGGAGATGGAGCTAGCTTCGTCGGGTTCATCTACGAGTACCATCTGGAAGCGGCGCTCCAGGGCCTTATCCTTCTCGAAGTACTTCTGATACTCATCGAGCGTCGTCGCTCCTATGGCACGAAGTTCCCCACGAGCTAGGGCGGGTTTGAGGATATTAGCGGCATCCATTGCCCCGTCGCTCTTGCCTGCACCTACGAGGGTATGGATCTCGTCGATGAAGAGGATGATCTCCCCTTCGCTCTTCGTCACCTCGCCGACGACAGACTTGAGTCGTTCTTCGAATTCGCCCTTGTACTTGGCTCCTGCGATCAGTGCTCCCATGTCGAGGGAATAGACTTGCTTGCTACGGAGGTTCTCGGGCACGTCGCCTCGTACGATACGGTAGGCCAGGCCTTCGGCGATAGCGGTCTTACCGACCCCAGGCTCACCGATGAGGATGGGGTTGTTCTTCGTGCGTCGGGAGAGGATCTGCAGTACTCGGCGGATCTCTTCATCACGGCCGATGACAGGGTCAAGCTTCCCTTCACGGGCTCGCTGACACAGGTTGATCGCATACTTGCTAAGCGCATTGTACTGCTCCTCGGCGTGCTGTGAAGTGACTCGTCCGCCCTTGCGTAGCTCCTCGATGGCCTTACGTAGCTCGGCTACCTGGAGACCGAAGTCGCTCTTCAGAAGGCGTGCCATAGGATTGTCCACCTCGACGAGGGCGAGGAAGAGGTGCTCCAAGGCGACATACTCATCCTTCATCTCGGTAGCGAGGTCCTCGGCCTTGTCGAGGATCTTATTCGTCTCTTGGCTTAGGTAGGGGTCGCCACCGCTGACCTTGGGGAGGCTGGAGAGTTGCTTCTTCACGGCATCCTCCAGGCGGAGACGCTGGATGGCGAGCTTGGAGAGGAGGAAGTCGGTGAGACTATCCCCTAGAGAGAGGAGGCTCTCCAGCAGGTGGGCAGGCTCGATGGCCTGATTCCCGCCCTTACGAGCCAGCTCGACGGCGCTCTGCAGGGCTTCCTGGGATTTGATTGTATACTTATTGATGTTCATCTTCACTTGGTTTTCTTCGGTGAGCTCCGTTGCTCACACCTGAGGAGGAGCAAAGGGCGTGCCGTAGGGGTAACTATCTGACTTTTAGTCGTATGGCTACGACAATTTGTCCTAAGAAGAAGGGTCGATCCGACAGAATGTCGGTCGTCGCTGGGGGCGTATCTCCGAAGGTGCTGGCCTCCGAAGACTAGGGGTAAGCCGAGGGGATCGAGCTTAGCCCGCTTGTCGCTTGCCTTCGTTTGACCCCGAGGAGGTAGCAGTAGTGCCTCTCGGGAGGCGCTACTGGTACTTCGAAGGAGGCGCTACTGCTCCCTCTAGCGGTAGATCAAGGGGGAAGCTGTGGTGGTGCTGAAGGGGCGGGTAGGGTAGCGCTTTGCTCCGAGAAGAAGGAGCCCGAGGCGGGACACTGAAAAAGAAACACCCCTCGGGCAGGCATCGAAGCTCGCTCGAGGGGTGCGTATCTTGAGTGAAGGTCGTACTAGCTCTGGCGGGTTAGGACGAAGGTCTTCTTAGCATCCGTGGGATAGAAGACCATTGTGCCCTGCTCCATACTGAGCACGGCATCGGTAGCGATCTGACCGAGGATGAGTTCGGCCTCCGTACCCTGGATGATCGAACCATTGTCCGCTGAGAGCTGGGGGCGGTTGAAGTGGACGACGCCATTGCGGTAGGTGTAGCTCGAGGTGACCGACACCGAGTTACTACGCTTGTACTTCTTAGTTCCCCCGTTGTTGGATTCCTCTACGAGCTTGCCGAAGCCTACATCGAGGAGTACCTGCCCCTTGCGAAGGAAGGTCGCCCGTATGGCAATGGTCGTGCTGGAGTTACCACCACGGTAGTTGAGATCGGAGAGCCCCCAGACAGTGCCTGTGAGGAGGTCTTTTGAGTCCTTGGGCTCAGAGGAGCACGAGCTGAGGCCTAGCCCAAGGAAGAGGAGTAGCAGGAGCGCTGCAAAATGCTTCATGAGGATGATTCTATTACGTATGAATATGGAGTGCAAAGATAAGGCAAAGAGCGGGGTTCGCACCGTGCCTACCCTACTAACGCTCCCGAGGGAGCTCCTTGCATGATTGGGTAGGGGCAGGCGAAGTGTTAAAATACCGCTTCCTCCGCTCTAGAAGCCTAGTCTCAAGGGAAAATAGGTTAACTTTGCTTTACCTAAATGATGCTAATTCGCTAATAAGAATAGGTTTGATTATGAAACTAAAGTACACGCTGCTTGCCTTAGTCGGGATCGGCTCTCTCTCGGCTAATGCTCAGACGGCGCAATCGATGGCCTCAGAGGCGCCTGCTCACCGAGTGGCTCTCACCAACAAGCCAGGTGCCAACTACTTCCTCTCGCTCTCTGGAGGGGTGGGGGCTATGTTCCTCGAGGGGAACAATAAGCCCGCCCTCCTGGATCGTCTCTCATGGACGGCGGCCCTTTCGCTAGGGAAGTGGCACAATCCCTACTACGCTAATCGCCTGAAGCTGGTCGGGGGTGAGACCTACACCTACCACAACCTCAGCGGTCTGCGTAACGATAACTACTTCGTCGGCGGACACCTGGACTTCATGCTGGATGTAGTGAACTACTTCGCTCCCTACAACCCTAGCCGTGTCTTCCACCTGATCCCGTACGTCGGGGTGGGGTACGAGCATAAGTTCGGGCACACCGACAAGGCTCTGCGTGGCACGCACTCCGTGACGGCTAATGGCGGGCTACAGCTCTCCCTGCACGTCGCTCCCCGTGTCAATATCTTCGCCGAAGCCGAAGTGACCTACAGCGGGCTCAACCTCCGCTACCACTACGCTCCTGCTTACTCCAACGCTCTGCGTCTATCGGCTCTGGCAGGTCTTTCCTTCAACATCGGCCGTCAGGGCTTCGCTGCTGTCGAACCCCTAGATCAGGAGTATCTCGATGGCCTGCAGGCTCAGATCAACGCCCTACGCGCTGAGAATGCCGAGCTCTCGAAGCGCCCAGTGAACTGCCCCGATGTAGAGGCTTCCGCCCCTCTCGTCACCGAGAATCGCTTCGTGGCAGATAAGTCGATCCTCTTCGCCCAGGGCAAGGCTTCCGTCAGCAAGGATCAGCTCATCACCGTCTTCGACGCAGCAGAGTTCGCTAAGGAAGCTTCCCAAGGGCTCGTCGTCACCGGCTACGCTGCTAAGAACGAAAGCCGATACAAGGCGCTCGCCGAGCAGCGTGCTAAGGCCGTGGCTACCCTTCTCACCGAGAAGTATGGCGTCTCACCAGACAAGATCACCGTCGAGTGGAAGGAGGCAGACGATGCCCCCTACGGTGCCGCTCAGCAGGGCTGGAACCGCGTCGTGATCATCCGCTCTAAGTAATCCCCTAATCACGTGTCAAGAGATCAATAATGAAGACGAGAATAATGACGCTCGCACTAGCAGCCCTAGCGGCTACGAGTGCTCTGCAGGCTCAGGACGTAGCTCAGACGCCTGCATACAAGACGGCCTTTGTCAAGGATGGTAAGGCTCATTGGTTCCTAGAAGTAGGGGACGCTGCCCTTATTAGTCTGGCAGCCAACAACAGGGATGTACACTTCACTGACCGAGTGAGCCTGCTCAACCCCAGCCTCGCTCTCGGTCGCTGGTCTACACCGTCCTTCGGGATGCGTCTACAGCTCCAGGGCGGTAAGTTCTTCGACTATGCTCGCCCCCAGGGAGCCTTTGCAGCTCT
Organism: Porphyromonas sp. oral taxon 278 str. W7784; assembly: GCF_000467855.2. Lineage (GTDB taxonomy): Bacteria > Bacteroidota > Bacteroidia > Bacteroidales > Porphyromonadaceae > Porphyromonas. Next base: position 53,507 of record NZ_KI259244.1, on the reverse strand, counting down.
TCCCTCTGTCGGTGGGCTCCTCCGTCATGAGATCACTTATGGCTTCGCCCAGTATGACTTCCTCTTCGATGTGGTGAACTTCTTCACCCCCTATCGGGAGAACCGTCTCTTCCACCTCATTCCCTTCGTGGGCGTCGGTCTAGGCTACAAGCATCAGACGGCCTCGGCAGACGTGAAGGACCAGGAGCACGCCTACAGTCCTCTGGTCGACGCAGGTCTACAGCTGAAGTTCCGTCTCACCCGCTGTGTGGACTTCAACCTCGAGGGTAAGGTCACCGCTTCAGACCTGAATCTCCCTTCGCAGACCGACCACATCAAGGCTGGTACCGACTTCATCGCTCAGGCAGGAGCATCACTGACCTTCCACCTCGGGCAGAAGGCCTTCGAGCCCATCACCCCCAATGATCCCCAGCTCATAGCTAGCCTCAATGACGAGATCAATGCCCTACGTGCGGAGAATGCCGAGCTCGCTAAGCGCCCCGTCAATTGCCCCGATGTAGAGATCCCCGTACCTATGACGAAGATCGTAGGCAATGTCATCTACTTCCGTATCAATAGCGCCGTTATTGACAAGAACCAGGTGATAAATGTCTACAACATCGCAGAGTACGCTAAGAGCAATACCGAGACCATCACGCTCGTCGGCTACGCAGACCGCCAGACAGGTAACCCTGCCTATAACCTCGCCCTCTCCAAGCGCCGTGCTGAAGCCGTCGCAGATATGCTTATCAAGAAGTATGGCATCTCTAGCGACCGGATCAAGATAGACTGGAAGGGTGACACGGTGCAGCCCTATGCAGAGAATGTATGGAACCGTATCGTCCTGATGAGCGCAGAGTAATTGCCTCCTCAGCGAGACCCCTTAAAAAGGTAAAGCCCCGGCCTGCTGGCCGGGGCTTTACTGCTCATATACCCTCCCTCACGGAGGCGGTAGTGCCTGTCCTATAGTAGTGGTGTCGCTCCTCCTGAAGCGCTACTGTTGCTTCATCGGAGGCGCTACTGTTACTTCATCAGAGGCAGTACTGTTGCTTCAGCTGGGGCGGTGCTGTCGCCTCTGTCTTAGTTCAGGGAGTGCCTGCTTGATTGAGGCTGTTTCGCTTGCCCCCTAGAGGCGGTGGCGCTTCCCTCGCGGGGAGCGGGCTCTCGCCGAAGAAGCACCAGGGGCGTGATCGGGATACTTCCTAGATCCGTATCTTTGTACAAATATTAGAACTCACACGATGGCAGAAATCCCCGTAGCTCCCCAGTACAAGCTGGGCCTTGCCCTCAGTGGCGGTAGCATCAAAGGCTTCGCACACCTAGGCGTCCTGAAGTACCTAGACGAGGTAGGGCTCTCCCCCGATATCATCGCCGGCACCAGTGCAGGCTCGATCATGGGAGCCTTCTACGCCTCGGGCTACGCTCCCGACGAAATCTTTGAGATCTTCTCGAATACAGGCTTCATGCAGATGACGCGCCTGACGACGAGCGGTGGAGGTCTCTTTAGTACGACGAACTTCTTTCGCCTGCTGAAGAATAACCTGCGCTACCGCCGCCTCGAGGATCTTCCCCTGCCTATGCGTATCGTAGCTACAGACCTAAGTGCCGGCGAGCAGCACGTCTTCACCGAGGGGCCACTCGCTAGGATCATCCTGGCGTCAAGCAGTGTGCCTATCCTCTTTTGCCCTGTGGAAATCGGGGGAAGAGACTATGTCGACGGAGGGCTGTTTCGCAACTTCCCTGTGACGGTGATCCGAGAGGACTGCCAGAGAGTCATCGGTATGAACCTCGGCCCGGTACAAAGCGAAGAGATCCCTAAGACTATTAGAGCTATCGCCTCACGATCATGGGAACTGGTATTCCGGCAGAATACCGCCCCCGACCGAGAAGCCTGCGACTTCCTCCTGGAGACCACAGAGGTAACCAAGTATGGTATGTTCGAAGTCAGTGCGGCGTCGACACTGATGCAGGTAGGCTATGAGCTCGCTCGCCGTGAACTCACCCCCCTTATTGCTCCTATCCACTGATCCCTCTATGTCCAAGAAACTCATCATCTACTCCGTCCTCACACGTCTATGGGGCAATCCCTCCACGAAGCGAGTCCCCCACGGTACCCTCACTGAGAACGGCGCAGGGAAGCTCTCAGCGTTCACACCTGAGGCGCTCCAGTATATCCGCTCTCTAGGCGCTACGCACGTCTGGTTCATCGGCCTGCTGGAGCATGCTACCAAGACCGACTACAGCGCCTATGGCATCAGCCCGGATCATCCCGACACGGTGAAGGGGCAAGCAGGATCGCCTTACGCTGTGAAAGACTACTACGACATCGATCCTGACTTGGCGGACGATCCACTGAGAAGGCAAGAGGAGCTAGACGCTCTTATCCACCGAACACACGAGGCAGGTCTCCAGGTGATAATGGACTTTATCCCCAACCATGTGGCTCGCTCCTACCATTCCGACGCTTGTCCTAAGGGGACGGTAGATCTAGGGGCGACGGATGACTCGAGCCAAGCCTTCTCCCCAAGGAACAACTTCTATTACCTCCCCGACTCAACACTTATCCTACCCTTATCCACTAGTTCTTCCCCATACGAGGAGCACCCAGCACGTGCCACGGGGAATGACTGCTTCTCCCCTCGCCCCACCATTTGCGACTGGTACGAGACAGTGAAGCTAAACTATGGGGTGGACTACTGTGGCGACGGAGGTCTTCACGCTGATCCCCTGCCCGACACATGGGTGAAGATGCGGGACATCCTCCTCTACTGGGCCGGCCGAGGTATCGATGGTTTCCGCTGTGACATGACAGAGCTCGTCCCGCCGGAGTTCTGGGCGTGGGCCATCCCCGAGATCAAGGCTCACTATCCGGAGGTATGCTTTCTGGCGGAGATCTATCAGCCTCACCGCTATGCAGGGTATTTGCAGGCGGGCTTCGATTACCTCTACGATAAGGTCGGGGTATACGATTACCTAGTAGCTCTGGGGAAGGGACAGGCCAGCGCCACAGCCTTCACCAGTGTCCGTGATGCCGTGGGAGCACTGCAGCCTCAGATGTGCTACTTCATGGAGAACCATGACGAGCAGCGTCTTGCCTCCGAGCAGGTATTCTCGTCGCCTCGCTTGGGTTTCCTTGCCTCAGCCGTCTCCGCCCTCAGTGGTACCAACCCCTTCCTACTATATTTCGGACAAGAGCTTGGCGAGCAGGGAATGGATGAAGAAGGCTTTAGCGGTAGGGACGGACGTACCTCGATCTTTGACTACTGGAGCCTAGACAAGCTCCAGCGCCTCGAGGGTGGTGCTTACACCGGGGAAGGCCTGACGCCTGAGGAGCAGCGCCTCCTCAGCGACTATCGTACCCTCGGTGCTCTCTCGTCGGAAGCAGAGATAGCCACAGGAGGCTACTACGGCTTGCCCTCCTCGGGTGTGGATAAGGCAAGTGTCATTGCCTTCGTACGCTACTCGTCGGAGAAGCTCTACTTGATCCTTGCGAACTTCTCCGAGCATCCTGCCGAGGCGCTTCTACCGCTGTCGGAGGACTTCTTCCAGGCGATCCCCTGGCCTCAGGGTACGGCCTTCGGCGCCGTGGATAAACTGACGGGGGAAGTGGATTACTTAGCGCTCACCCCTTGGGCGCCCCTCAGTTTCTCCCTCGAGGGACACGGACTTCGTCTGCTGGAGCTGACCCCGCTCCCCGAAGCACTTTTCCGTTAAGCTACCCCTCTATATATATGGTATAAGGGCACGAGCCCTCGAAGGAACTAGCCTTCGGGGGCTCGTGTCGTTTCGGGTATCCGAGAGCTGGGGCTCTGGAGGTGGGGGCGGTGCTTCCCGTTGCCGGGGAGCGAGGGTTAAGCTCCTACGTGCCCACCGCCTTCGCTACCACTCTGCCCGCCTCCTCCCTTGGGCTTCTTAGGCTTAGCGGAAGAGGCTTTCTCGGGGTGAACGATCTCCAGGGCTACGCTTCGTGCCGCCAGACGCATAGGGCGCTTGGCGTAGAAGCGCACGTGGGGACGGCGGATCGTCTCTGGTGTCACCTCCTTGGCGGTGAGCATGCGCTTGCCAGTGGCGGCGATCTTGAAAGTCCCTAGTTCGCCTAAGTCCACAGAGCGCCCTTGCGAGAGTTCTTCCTGGACGATGGCGCTCAGGGCGATGATCGCAGCTCGCACGTCGGCACGGGTCAGTGACGTCATGCGTTCGATGCGATACTCTAGAGCGGTAGTGGTCAGACAGTGGTGTGTCGTCTGATGGGCGAAGTACATAGTCGTACCCTTGCGTTTGCCGATCTTCATCTCGGCTTTTTTGATTTCAAATTGTAGCATGGTGCTTCGTTTGAATAAAGAGTGAATAAACTGTTCGGTGTCTCCCTCGAGGCTTAGTACCCTTCGTTTGACAGGAGCAAAGGTAGAGGTAGGGCAAGCGGGCCGAGACCCTAATCGTACCATTTCTGCCCTTATCGGGTCACAAGGGCTCTTACTGGTCCTTAACTAAGGGTACTTCTATCGTCTACTCCATATTAATATAGGCGAGGGAGAAGGAACTCCAGTGGAGCACCTTCCTCACGAAGACGAAACCCTCAGCGTCAATTCTTATTCAATTCTTCTTTTGCTAAAACTCAATTCTTTATATTTTAACTAGTATTGATATTCAGTTGTTTAGTGCCTAAAGTTTCAATTGTTTCATCAGGTGTGGTAAAATCTTTACCTTTGTTTCGCTTCAAATAGCGACTAAGACAATGGCACAGTTTACACATTATGACCTCAGGCTCATCACTCCTTCCTTTGACTCTAGGATCGTCCCGTTGATCTTAGCCTTAGAAGAGCTGAGGAAGAAGCGTGTCGAGCTGACGACGCACCCCGAGCTCTTCCAGGGAATGAAGCGCCTCTTCCACATCGTCGAAAGTGGGGGATCTGTCAAAATAGAAGGCAATCATACAACGCTTGTTGACTACGTGGAATCCCAGCGAGGCCTCCCTGTTGATGTCTCCTCCTCAAGCTTACAAGAGATCAATAATATTGAGCAAGCCTTACGCTTTATAGAGGAGACGATCCTCGAATGTCCTCTCAACAAGGGCTACCTCCTCGAGCTTCATCGTCGGGTGGTGGAAGGCTTGCCCACGGGCCCCAGGGAGGGTGGTGATCGCACGCCGGGATCCTTTAGAACTGGACAGGCGCAGATCACTCAGTCCGATCACCTCCCCCCTGATGCTCTGGCGGTGGAAGGCTATATGGATGAACTGCTGGAGTTTGTGCAACGGGAGGATGCCCCCCAGTATGCCCTGATCAAGATCGCCCTAGCACATCATCGCTTTGTGTGGATACACCCCTTCCACAACGGCAATGGTCGTACGGTGCGACTCTTCACGTATGCGCTTCTGATGAAGTACGGCTTCCGTGTAGCCACGGCCGAGCGTATCCTCAATCCCACAGCCGTTTTTTGCAATGATCGACAGCGCTACTACGACACGCTCATGGAGGCAGATAAGGGGACGGACGAAGGCTTGGAAAGCTGGTGCCTCTACGTGCTCGAAGGGCTCCAAGAAGAGATCAAGAAGGTTGACAAGCTTGCTGATCACCGCTACCTAGCCTCTACGATCCTGCGCCCTGCGGTAGAGTCGGCACTGAAGCAGAAGGACCTCTCTGTCGACGAAGCTCGTATCCTCATGCGTGCGATCGAGCTACAGGTGATACAGAATCGGGATCTCAAGGAGCTCTTCCCGAGCCTCTCCGACTCCGCTATCTCAAAGAAGATACGTGCCCTGCTGGAGGGGAAGTTCCTCGTCATGGCTCCCGACAGCAAGCGTAAGTACATCCTTCGCCTAACGCAGAATGCGCTGACTGCCCACATCATGAAGATGCTCTCGCGCGAGGGCTTCCTGGGCAATCTGGAGTAGCGCTTCGATCGCCTCGCACAGCTTAGCCTACCCTACGTTTAGTGGGGTAGGCTAACTTTTTTCTACTAGAGTAGACCAAGTTCGTCCCATAGCACCGATTCAATTCTTTTTCTGCTGAAATTCAATTGTTCTTGTTTATGCTAGTGTTGTTGTTCAGATAATTAATGGTTATTAGCTCAATTCTTACTAAATGGGCAGTCAAATCTTTTCCACTTTTCTGTCACTTCTCCTGCCCCGCTTTCGGCGCCTTGCTTAGCGCTCAAGTGGGACGCCTCCCCCTAACTAGTAGGAGCAGTAGCGCCTCTCGGGAAGCACCAGTAGTGCCACCGAGGAGGCGCTACTGGTACCTCTTCGGGAGTGCTAAGCGTGCTGGGTGTGGGGGAGTGCGGGCGCTAGGGTGGAAAATGCCCCGTGGGGAATAGTTATCTTTGCTAGGCGCTAGGCCACACTCGCTTCCCCCGCCGAAGGGGACGAAGCGAGTGTGGCGCCCATCTGTCTATTTTATCTTAGTTTTGCAGAGCCAGCTGTAGACGCTGCTCCAGTATCCAGCGTTCGCAGTCATCTTACCACCCTAAACTAACCCCGACTTATGAAGAGAACAATCAGTCTAACAGCGGCACTCTCGGCAGCGGTCCTATTCCTGCTCCCCAGTTGCCTCGGTAAGGGAAAAAACACGCCACTTAACCCACAGATTCCCCCCATCTCTACCCTCACGGGCAAGGTAGAGAAGCGTATCACCACCCGCCTGGATGCCAACCTCAAGGAGGAGAGTCGCATCGAGGAAACCTTCCGCAAGAGCGGGGGGCTCCTCTCCAAGCTTACCTATACTAAGGCCTCCGACGGGACACTGAAGGTCACCGACAGGCTGACCAATACCTACGATGAGCAAGGCAATAGACTCATCCAGGAGCATGAAGTGACGAAGGAGGGTGGGCAGACCGAGCGCACCCGTCTGAAGTACACTTATCGTGCCTTCTCCCCTTCAGTGAGCTATGTGAGCCGTATCGACGAGTACGACACTCAGGATCGCCTCGTCAAGAGCACAGCGTACGAACTAGAGGGTAGTCGCCTGCAGCGAGAGATCGAGACGACCTACTCCTACGAAGGTGGGGCACAGAAGCCTAAGGTCGTCCTCAGGACGAGCTACGACTTCATCAGTGCCGTCATCGTGGGCCGCACCTTCCAGCTCGTACCTAATCCGAAGAACCCTCAGCAGGAGATCGCCCTCTGGCACAAGCAGGCTACCTTCCGCACCGACTACTATGGGCGTAAGGTCTATGAAGAGGTGCTCTCCTACGACACGACCCAGCCTGCCGGTCAGCAGGATCTGAAGAAGCCCCTCGGGGCGCTCGTCTCTACATGGCGCTATGGCGCTATGGGTGATGTCGCCGTAGAGCTTAGGGAGACGCATGGCCGGCGCTCTCAGGAGGAGCTAGACAAGGACCCTCAGCACAAGCTCACTTACCTCAAGCTCGTCGACCGCTACTTCTACGAGGGGAAGTACTCCCGTCCCAATAACGAAGGCTTCCCCACACAGCTTGATGTCACCATCGAGCAAGGCGTAGCGAAGGTCAAGACGACCTATAGCTGCTCCATCTCCTACACCTACTTCAAGTAGATCCCTCCCTCCTCATTATCCATCCAGCATCCCCAGTATCAGACGTGCGTATAGACCTCCTCACCGTAGTCCCCGAGCTCCTCGATAGTCCCCTCAAGCACTCTATAGTAGGCCGAGCCCAGGAGCAAGGCTTCCTCGAGCTTCATGTCCATAATATCCGTGACTACTCGACGAACAAATGGCGTCGTGTCGACGACTATCCTTTCGGCGGAGAAGCAGGGATGATCCTCCAGATCGAGCCCATAGACAGAGCTATCTCAGACCTGAAGAGTCAGCGCCACTACGATGAGGTGATCTATACCTCGCCCGATGGGGAGACCTTCGACCAAGGCATAGCCAATCAGATGAGCCTGCAGGAGAACCTCATCATCCTCTGCGGGCACTACAAGGGGATAGACCACCGCATACGAGAGCACTTGATCACTCGGGAGATCTCTATCGGCGACTATGTCCTCACTGGCGGAGAGCTACCGGCAGCGATCATGGTCGACGCCGTGGTACGCCTCCTCCCCGGCGTCATAGGTGACGCGGAGAGTGCCCTGTCGGATACCTTCCAGGACGACCTCCTCGCCCCGCCTATCTACACGCGTCCCGCCGAGTACAAAGGCTGGCGGGTACCGGACATCCTCCTCAGTGGCCACGCCGCACGTATCGAGGCTTGGAAGATGGACTGCGCACTGGAGCGAACCAAGCGTTTGCGTCCTGATCTCTATGCCAAGCACGTAGGCCGAGGGAAATAGCTAAATAATGCCTAAATTTGCCTTAGGATAGGTCTTAGGAGCTAGCGAGCAGTGCGCCCTCGTGCGCCCGAGCCTTAGCGCCCTCCTCCTTCCTCACCTAGCGCTAACTAATAGCACACACTATAGACATAGAGAATTATGGCTTTGAAGTTTATCACAGCCGACGAAGCTGCTGCCCTGGTGCAGCACGGCGACAATGTTGGCTTTAGCGGTTTTACCCCCGCAGGTTGTCCTAAGGTAGTCCCAGGGGCTATCGCTAAGCGTGCCGAAGCTGAGCACGCTGCTGGTCGTCCCTTCAAGATAGGGATGTTCACAGGAGCGAGCACGGGGGATCGTCTCGATGGCGCCCTTGCTCGTGCTGAGGCAGTGAAGTTCCGCACGCCCTACCAGTCCAATAAGGACATGCGTACAGGGATCAATGCTGGGACCAACCCTTACTTCGATATGCATCTATCGATGCTGGCTCAGGAACTCCGTTATGGTTTCCTCGGAAAGATCGATGTAGCGATAGTCGAAGCCGCTGATGTCACCGAGGATGGTCAGATCGTACCTACCTCGGGTGTAGGTATCCTTCCCACTATCTGCCGCCTTGCCGACAAGATTATCGTCGAGCTCAATGATAAGCACCCCAAGGAGATCCGCGGTATGCATGACCTGGCCGAGCCACTAGACCCGCCTCACCGCCGGGACATGCCTGTCTACTCTCCTAGCGACCGTGTCGGTCAGCCCTTCATCCAAGTAGATCCTAAGAAGATCGTAGGGGTGGTCCACACCAGCGAGCCCAATGATGAAGGGGCCTTCGCTCCCCTAGATGATGTGACGAAGGCCATCGGGGACAACGTAGCTAAGTTCCTCGTCGCCGAGATGGAGGCAGGACGCCTACCTAAGGAGTTCCTCCCTCTGCAGAGCGGTGTGGGCAACGTCGCTAACGCCGTCCTGGGAGCACTCGGAGACAACAAGCAGATCCCTGCTTTCGAGATCTACACAGAAGTGATCCAGGATGCGGTGATTGAGTTGATGAAGAAGGGTCGTGTCAAGTTCGCCAGTGGCTGCTCGCTGTCGGTGACTCGCCCCGTGATCCAGGATATCTACGGTAACCTTGACTTCTTTAAGGACAAGCTATTGCTACGCCCACAGGAGTACTCTAATAACCCTGAGATCGTCCGTCGTCTCGGTGTCATCACCATCAACACGGCACTAGAAGCGGACATCTTCGGCAACATCAACTCCACCCACGTCAACGGTACCCGCATGATGAACGGGATAGGGGGCTCGGGAGACTTCGCCCGTAATGGCTACCTCTCCATCTTCACTACTCCCTCCACGGCGAAGGACGGTAAGATCTCGGCCTTTGTCCCTATGGTCTCCCACCTCGATCACAGTGAGCACTCGGTGAAGATCATTATTACTGAGTATGGCATCGCAGACTTGAGAGGCAAGAGTCCTCGCCAGCGTGCCGAGGAGATCATAGAGAAGTGTGTCCACCCCGACTACAAGCAGCTCCTCCGTGATTATCTCGAGCTTGGTGTCAAGGGACAGACCCCACAGAATCTAGACGCTTGCTTCGCCTTCCACCGTGAGATCGCTACTTCTGGCGACATGCGGAATGTAGACTGGTCGAAGTACAAGAAGGACTAAGGCCTCGCTCCCCTCGCTAAGCCCGCTGTCGGTCCGAGATAAGGCTTCAGACATCCCGACGCTAAGGCTTTAGGCTATCTGGAACTAATGCTTTAGGTATCCTGATGCCAAGGCTTCTCGGAGCCTCTGGATAAGCCTCCGACAAGCGTGGCGCTAAGCTACAAACCAACGAGCCACCCTAGCTCCTCCCTCAGAGGGAGACAAGCTAGGGTGGCTTACTTTTTAGGGGTAATGAAAGGGCGAGGTCAGTGACACCTAGTGTCGCTGACCTCGCCTAATTCTTTTGTTTAAGTCCTGTCGCTTGGGGGATCGGGTGAGTACTGCGTTAGCCTTTTGAGAAGTGCGCCTTGCTCATCTGCAGGGCATAGCCTCTAGAGGTCGGCTCGTACTGCTTCGGCCATTCGCCTAGCATCGCTTCGGGACGTTACTCTTCACTGCTGGGGGCAGGAGGATATCGTCCCTAGGAGTGAGGCGACGCTACCCCTTCGTCTACTCGCGTATCAGGGGCATCGTGGAGCAACGCAGGAGACCACCCATCTTCGAGATCTCTTGATAGGGGACTTCCTCTACCGTCATCCCCCACTCATCACGCAGGAAGGCATTGAGACGGACAAAGTGCTTGTCGCTGATGAGTGCTTCGGGCGAGAGCGAGACGACATTAGTGCTCATATGGTAAGCTTCTTCGGGGGTGACACCGAAGAGGTTGTCTCGGCCGAAGATCTCTTCCACTAGGGCTATGTCGTGGGCGTTGAGGAAGCCTTCTCTGTAGATGATGGCTCGTCCACGGCTCACCGGCTGGAAGGCACAGTCCAGATGGAGCACAGACTTAGCAGGCTCGTGGTCGTGCTTCCGCAGTTCGATAGGCACAATGCGCTTGTGGGGGAAGCGCTCACGGAAGAAGTCTATGGCGTAGCGGTTCGTACGGGCCGTCTTGAAGCTCGAATAATCTTCCCCGAAGTAAGTGCCGACGAAGAGGATATCATCGTAGAGCAGGATGTCGCCCCCCTCGGTATGTACGGCCTCGGGCAAGCGCTCGATGTGTGCCGGGTCTATCAGCGGGAAGATCGAACTAGCGAAGGCTTCGGTCTCCCGCTCACGGTCGGGGATGAGGTTGGAGATAAAGAGTGTGTCATCGATGGTGAAGGCGACGTCACGGGCGAAGACCTGATTGTAGTCCTGGAGAGGCGCTGGGCGTAGCACCTGGACACCATAGCGGTGGAGCACATCCAGGACGCACTGCATCTCGTGGCGAACATCCTCTTCTCGGGGGAAGATGCCTCGCTGGACAGCTTCGTAGCTCTTAGCGTCGTAAGTCTCTTCGAGGGTAGGTACTGGCCCTAGGCTGTCGGGCAGGCCTAAGACGACGGCTTTCAGTCGAGCCGTCTCATTGGTTACATGGGGAAAGATTCGTTCCATAGGGGAGCAGATGTGATTTCGGATGAACGTAAGTCATCCCTCTATCACAAATATAAGCATTCTCTTTTGCTTTCCGGCTAAGGGAAGGAGGCTTTCTCTTTGAGGGAATACGGGCGGGCTAAAAGCGGGGAAGGTGGTGGGCTTACTGAGGGGATAAGCAGTGGTGGTTTCAGGCGAAGGTGGAAGGCTTGTTAAGCGGGAAACGCCTCCTTCGCTTCGGTGTGAGAAGGACTGAAGCTGAGGCAATTGAGGGGGCGGGGGAAGGCCGAAGCTCCTTTGCCTTGCTTCTACTTGCTCTTTCCTTCGCTTCAGCCTTCGAGGCGTCAAGCTCCCCGTCCTTCAAGGACGAGTGTTGATGCTCTTCGGGGGCTATTGCCCTTTACGAGCATCGACACTCGTCACTTGCCTTGAGGCACTACTGTTACCACCGAGGAGGCGCTACTGCTCCTTCCCCAGAGGCACTACTGTTGCCTCCTAGCACGTGCTATTTCCCCTTTGGAATAAGGGCTAGGAGCGCTTCCTCCAAGAAAGCAATAAGCCTCCGAGGGCATGACCCTCGGAGGCTCGTCTGTGGTGGTATCGAATGGACTTCGGCCTATTCCTCGGGGAAGAGGTCGGAGAGGATCGCCTCAGTCGCTCCTCGCTCCTCGGCAAAGTAGGCCTCGGTACGCGTGCGGAGTGCTTGGCATTCCTCGAGCGAAGAGAAGCGGTCGAGTAGCTGTGCTAGTTCAGCCTGATCGTGGAGGATGAAGCCGGAGGAGCGGGCAACGAGCTCCCGCACTTCCCGGTGCTTGTGGATCTCAGGACCGAAGAAGACAGGGATGCCGTAGACGGCGGCCTCCAGCGTATTGTGCACGCTCTTGCCGAAGCCTCCACCGACGTAGGCCCAAGTGCCGTAGCGGTAGACAGAGGAGAGTAGGCCAAAGCTATCGATGATCAGGCAAGCCGTACCCTCGGGGAGGGGCTGCCCCGCCCGACACTGGGAGAGCCGTACGGCTGGTCGGGTGAACTGAGCCTCGATAGCTCGGAGATGCTCCTCGTGGATCTCATGCGGAGCGAGCACGAGGGTGAAGTCGTCCTTGGCTTGGTTGAAGTACGGGATGAGGATTGCTTCGTCTTCGGGCCAAGTACTTCCTGCGATGAGGAGCCGACCTCGGTCGAGCGCCTTCACCTCTGGTACCTCCTTGGCAGCTCTGGCGATGGCCTCGACACGGTCGAAGCGGGTATCTCCCGTGACACTAACCTCAGTGACACCATGCTGGAGGAGGAGCTCCTCCGAGTGGGTGTCCTGTACGTAGAGGTGACGGAAGAGCTTGAGCAGTCTCAGGTACCAGCCCCCGTACCAGCGGAAGAAGAGCTGGTCTTCTCGGAAGATGGCAGAGATGAGGTAGGTAGGCACTTCCCGTCGGGCAAGCTCCCAGAGCATCGTCGGCCAGAAGTCGTACTTGATGAAGATAGCGACGTCGGGGTGAGCTAGGTGCAGGAAGCGACTCACCGAAGGCTCTCGGTCGGAGGGAAGGTAGACGACGACATCGGCGCCGGCGTAGTCGTGGCGTACCGTGTAGCCTGAGGGGCTGAAGAAGGAGAGCAGGATCTGCCACTCGGGGTGCGCCTCTCGCCAGGCCTCCATCAGCGGGCGTCCTTGCTCGAACTCACCCAGCGAAGAGGCATGGAACCACACGACCCGCCGTCCCTTCTCCAGACGGCGTAGTCGCTCGGGAGTCTCCCTGCGCCCTCGGACGATGAGCCGAGCCTTCTCATTGAAGCAGGCCGCTAGATGTAGCCCTGCCGAAGCGAGTATCCCTGCTAAGCTATATAGAGGATTCATGTAGTGGGTCTCGAGGGGTCTTAGCCCAGGTCTGCTATCGCACGCTCGAGGCGACGAAGCGTCTCGCTACGACCTAGGAGCGCCGTGATGTCGAAGAGGTGTGGCCCCTTTGCTGCCCCGACGAGAGCGAGGCGGAAGCAGTTCATTACCGCTCCAAGACCATAGCCCTTCTCCTCGATCCACGCCTTGACGACAGCCTCGGTAGCTTCGCTGGGGAGCGCCTCGGGCTGGGAGCTAAGCAGTGCCGCTAGTTCGGTGAGCTGAGCAGCGCTGTCTTCCTTCCAGCGCTTCTTGACCGTCTTCTCCTCATAGCTTGTAGGAGCGGTGAAGAAGTACTCGATCTGCTCCTCCAGCTCCACGAGGGTCTGGGCACGCTCCTTCACTAGGGCGACGGCCTGAGCGACATAGCTCTCGTCGTAGGCGATGCCCTTGGCCTCCAGCTGAGGGCGAAGGAGCTCTGCTAGACGCTTGTCATCGGAGACCTGGATGTAGTGGTGGTTGAACCACTTCCCCTTTTCGTAGTCGAACTTCGCTCCGGCCTTACTGCACTTCTCGATGCGGAAGTACTTGATGAGGTCTTCCATCGACATGACTTCTTCGTGCTCGTTGCCAGGGTTCCACCCCAGGAGCGCTACGAAGTTGACCACCGCCTCAGGCAGGTAGCCACTCTCCCGGTAGCCCGAGGATACTTCGCTGGTCTTAGGGTCAACCCAACGGAGGGGAAAGACGGGGAAGCCTAGACGATCGCCGTCTCGCTTGCTCAGCTTACCATTGCCCTCGGGCTTGAGGAGCAGGGCTAGGTGCGCAAAGCGAGGCATGGTGTCTCTCCAGCCGAAGGCTTCGTACAGGAGGACATGGAGCGGTGCACTCGGTAGCCACTCTTCCCCACGGATGACGTGGGAGATCTGCATCAGGTGGTCGTCGACGATATTAGCCAGATGATAGGTGGGCAAGTCGTCAGCGCTCTTGTAGAGTACTTTGTCGTCGAGGACGGAGCTGTTGAAGGACACACGTCCACGTATCATATCGTCGACCTCGACTTCGATGTTCGGGGTGACGAGGAAGCGGACGACATACTGCGTACCCTGTGCTATAAGTGCCTCGACCTCTTCCTTGGGGAGGACGAGGGAGTTGCGCATCGATCCACGGGTAGTAGCATCGTACTGGAAGTTGGGGATCGTCTTGCGCTTCTCCTCCAGCTCTTCGGGTGTGTCGAAGGCGATATAAGCACGCCCAGCATCGAGGAGCTGCTGTACGTACTTGCGGTAGATATCTCTACGTTCGCTCTGGCGGTAGGGGCCACAGTCTCCTCCGTAGCTTACTCCTTCGTCGAAGTGAATACCGAGCCACTGAAGTGCCTCTATGATGTACGCCTCGGCACCAGGCACGAAGCGCTGGCTGTCTGTGTCCTCTATACGGAGGAGGAGTTCACCGCCATGTGCCTTGGCAAACAGGTAGTTATATAGAGCCGTCCGTACGCCTCCGATATGGAGGGCACCCGTGGGGCTGGGGGCAAAGCGAACCCGTACTTTACGATCTGACATGATGGGGTAGGGTATATGAATTATGGTGAAACCTTAGTGATCTTAGTAGCCTCGATCCCGAGGAAGGAGGAGTGTCCAGCCTTCGTGCCCATCGAGGAGGCTCTGGAGCTCTCGCCACATGACCTCCTCGGGAGTCCCTTCCTCTGAGAGGGGGCAAGTAGCGCACTCCAGACGGAGCGTCCCCGAGAGGAAGATCGTCCGCTCGAGCTCAGCGCTGAAGGGAGCTAAGCGATAGCGCCCCGATCCCAGAGACTCGACCAGCACCGAGCGGGCGATATAGCGCCCGAGGCGGAGGTAGTGACTCGCATAGCGAGGTGTGGGAGCTGTATCCATCGGCTAGGGCTAACGTCCGCCTTCGTCCTCGACCTCGGGGGCGGAGGTGAGCTCTTCCTCTGGCGCTTCGTCAGAGGCGGGTGAGGTGACGGGGCTGTGCGAGCCCGAGTAACGGACGACGCTGAAGCTGTCTACGACGAAGACCTTAGACTTCGTGCGGGGAAGGCGTCCCCTGAGGAGCCCGACAGCCGAATGCATCGTCTTCCCCTCGGGGATGGTGATGGAGAGGCGATTGAGTCCCGACTGGAGCGAGCCAAGAGTCTGGACGCTCTGAGTAGAGTCGCTGTAGAGGAGATGGAGCTGCATCGCTAGGCTGCCGGAGGGGAGTCTCCCCTGGGCGCCATGCAGACGCACTAGGAAGCGAAGTTCCGTGCCAGTACTGTAGCCGGAGCTGGGCTCCAGGGTGAAGCTCCGCTCCAGATAGCTCCCTGACGCATGATAGGAGACACTGTCTCTGAGGAGGTTCACCGAGTCTACATTCCCCGAGAGCCAAGCGTTTCGTCGCATCTCGAGGAGCTCGAGGCTATCGGCCCTTCGGCGAAGCTCCTTCTGCTGAGGCGTCAGTGTCGCTGCGGCATACTCGTAGATCTTGCTGTACTCCTCGATCCGATACCGCCCGTACCAGACGAGCGAGCTATCCCAGTCCGCCAGAGTATAGCCGTGGCGACTGAGGATGGCTTGGTAGCCGAGGATACGTAGGCTGTCATCGAGGGAGCGCTGAGCGAAGGCGGCTTCAGCCACGAGCATCTCGGGCATGAGTCGCTGCATCGTCTTTAGGTCGATCTTCTCCCACTTAGCCCTTCGCCCAGAGCAGGCTCCGAGACTCAGGAGAAGCACCAGTAGCGCCATCAGAGAGGCACCAGTAGCGCCTCGGGAGGACTTCCAGTAGTGACACATGAGCGCTAAGCGTAGGGGTGGCTAACGGTCTCCTTCGGACGCTTCATCTTGGTCCGACTTCTGCCCTGGGGAGATGAGCTCTAGAGCCTGGGCGAAGGTATGCCGATAGCACAGCAGGAGAAGCGCTACTCCCACGGAGATGCAGGAGTCAGCGAAGTTGAAGATGGGGCTGAAGAAGATGAAGGGCTCTCCAGCGTAGAAAGGACTCCACTCAGGGTAGGTCGTCTCGATGAGTGGGAAGTAGAGCATGTCGACGACCTTGCCGTGGAGGAAGGAGCCGTAGCCCTCGCCCCAGGGGACGAGCTGTGCTACTGCCCCGTGGCTGGAGGTGAAGATCTCCCCGTAGAAGAGGCAGTCGATGACATTGCCTAGCCCCCCGGCTATCACGAGCCCGAGGGTAAGGCAGAAGCCCAGTGAAAAACGCCCCGTCCGGATCAGTTGCACTAGGTAATAGACCCCAGCCCCCATAGCGATGATGCGGAAGAGGGTCAAGAGGAGCTTGCTCCCGAACGTAATGCCATAGGCCATCCCTTCGTTCTCGACAAAGTAGATCTTGAACCACGAGGTGATCTGGTGCATCTCCCCCTCTACCATCGAGGTCTTGACCCAGATCTTCATCACCTGGTCTATTAGGAGCAGTAGGAGGACGAAGCCTCCAGTGAGGAGCGCTGTCTTAGTGCTTCTTGTCATCAGTCTGTGGACTTGCTTCTTCGCTTGCAGTAGGCTTACTTCTTCTCCTGAAGCTTAGCTTCAATGGAGAGGGTAGCATGGGGGACGGCACGCAGGCGCTCCTTGGGGATGAGCTTACCTGTCTCTCGGCAGATGCCGTAGGTCTTATTCTCGATGCGACGCAGTGCCGCCTGGAGGTTGTGGATGAACTTCAGTAGGCGCTCGGCCATACGACCAGCTTCTCCCTTGGAGAGGGCAGCAGCGCCTTCATGGACAGCTTTAAAGGTAGGCTGGGTGTCGGATACATCGTTGCTTGCACGGTCTGTAGCGCTTTCTCTCAGGAGGTCATAATCGCGAATAGCCTGGTCGAGCTTGTGCAAGATCAAGTCACGGAACTCCTGTAGCTCTTCGTCCGTATAAGAGGTTTTCTGGGTACTCATTGTATAGTAGTCATGTAAGAGTGTAGGGCGGTGTACATCCGCCCTACACCGTGTGATTAGATAGCTTTCTCGATATAAACGGGGACGAGGCGCTCGTCCAGATCCAGCTCCAGCGTCGGGGTGAAGGCGCTCTTCTCCTCGATGGAGACGGCCTGCACTTCCTTAGCAATGTAGGAGCCATATACCGTGAGGACTCGATGGAGTTCCTCGTCTTCGGGCAGGGTGAGGCGTACCTTGTCACTGACCTCGAAGCCCGACTGCTTGCGCAGGTTCTGTATGCGGTTGACCAGCTCACGAGCCATACCTTCGAGACGGAGTTCGTCGGTGATGGTGATGTCGAGCGCTATGGTCAGTGTGCCTTCGTTAGCGACCAGCCAGCCTGGGATATCCTCTGAGTAGATCTCGACGTCATCCCTGAGGATGGTCACGGGGCTACCCTCTACAGTGAGGTCGATCTGCCCTGTACGCTCGATGGTAGCGATCTGCTCTTGGGACAGCTCTGCTACTACCGCTGCGATCGACTTCATGATCTTGCCATAGCGGGGGCCGAGCTTCTTGAAGTCGGGCTTGATACGCTTGACGAGGATGCCTTCGCCGTCGGTGACGAACTGGAGTTCCTTGAGGTTCACCTCACTGAGGATCAGCGGTACGACGGGCAGGATAGCCTGGTGATCCTCTTCACTTGTCACAGGGATCATGAGGCGTTGCAGAGGCTGACGGACCTTGATGTTCACCTTACGTCTCAGGGCAAGGACCATAGAGCAGATACTCTGTGCCAGGTGCATACTCCGCTCCAGAGGCTCGTTGATCTCACTACGGTCCGCCTGGGGGAAGTCCGCCAGATGCACTGAGTACTCGGTAGCGTTTGTCCCACGGCTTACGAGGTCTCGGTAGAGCTGGTCGGCGTAGAAGGGCGCTATAGGTGCCATGAGCTTAGCCACGGTGACTAGACAGCGGTAGAGCGTCTGGTAGGCAGAGAGCTTATCTGTAGTCATCTCCCCGGCCCAGAAGCGGCGACGGGAGAGACGCACGTACCAGTTGCTCAGCTGCTCCGAGACAAAGTCCCCGATAGCACGAGCAGCACGAGTAGGCTCGTAGTCCTCTAGGTCGCTGTCGACCTCCAGTATGAGGCTGTTGAGGGTAGAGAGGATCCAGCGGTCGATCTCTGGTCGCTCCTTGTAGGGGATCTCTTCGCTTGCCGTTGGGTCGAAAGCATCGAGGTTGGCATAGAGGGCGAAGAACTGATAGGTATTGTAGAGCGTAGCGAAGAACTTACGACGTACCTCGTCGATGCCCTCGACGTCGAACTTGAGATTGTCCCAAGGTGACGAGTTGCTGATCATGTACCAGCGCAGGGGATCGGAGCCATACTTCTGTATGGTCTCGAAGGGATCGACAGCGTTGCCAAGGCGCTTGCTCATCTTGTTCCCGTTCTTATCCAGCACAAGGCCGTTAGAGATGACTGCCTTGAAGCTGTTGGTGCCTCGTACCATCGTGGCGATGGCATGAAGCGTGAAGAACCATCCTCGTGTCTGGTCTACCCCCTCGGCGATGAAGTCTGCTGGGAAGGCACGACCACTATCGAGGAGCTCCTTATTCTCGAAGGGGTAGTGTAGCTGAGCGAACGGCATAGCTCCCGAGTCGAACCACACGTCGATCAGGTCCGTCTCACGGTACATCGGCTTACCCGAGGGCGAGACTAGGATGATATCATCTACATAGGGACGGTGAAGATCGATCTTGTCATAATTCTCCTTGGTGTAGAGCCCAGGGGTGAAGTCCTTCCAAGGGTTCTCCTTCATCAGCCCTGCGCTGACGGACTCTTCGATAGCTTGGTAGAGCTCTTCGACGGATGATATACACAGCTCTTCACGACCGTCCTCGGTGCGCCAGATGGGCAGTGGTGTCCCCCAGTAGCGACTACGGGAGAGGTTCCAGTCCTGTAGGTTCTCCAGCCACTTACCGAAGCGTCCTGTGCCGGTGCTCTCAGGCTTCCAATTGATCGTATCGTTCAGGCGCATCATCTCCTCACGACAGGCGGTGGTGCGGATGAACCAGCTGTCGAGCGGATAGTACAGTACAGGCTTGTCGGTACGCCAGCAGTGGGGGTAGGAGTGGACGTACTTCTCTATCTTGAAGGCACGACCCTCCTGCTTGAGCTGCATAGCTATTGTTACGTCGAGGGTCTCATCTGCCTCGGTGAGGCTATCGTCGTAAGCGTTCTTCACGTAGCGACCTGCATAGGCTTGGTATAGCTCCGTATCGACGAAGTCCTTGACGAAGCTAGGGTCTAAGTCCTCCAGACGGAAGAGGCGACCCGTCATGTCGACCATAGGACGAAGGTTGCCATCCTTATCTAGGACGGTGAGCCCAGCGATACCGCTTGCCTTGGCGACCTTGTTGTCGTCCGCCCCGAAGGTAGGGGCTATATGTACGATCCCCGTACCGTCGACGGTGGTGACGAAGTCCCCTGCGATGACACGGAAAGCATCACCGTCGGGGCGCATCCAGGGCAGGAGCTGCTCGTAGCGCATGCCCACGAGTTCCTTCCCCTTCCATTCGGCGACGACGAGGTAAGGGAGCTTCTTGTCTCCAGGTTGATATGCCTCGAGGGCTTCCTGGCCTTCGTGGTCCTTACTGAAGAGGGTGTGCAGGAGTGCACGGGCCACGACAGCTGTGATGGGGCTTCCGGTGTAGGGGTTGAAGGAGCGGACAGCCACGTAGTCGATCTCAGGGCCGACACAGAGGGCGGTGTTCGAGGGGAGCGTCCAAGGAGTGGTCGTCCAAGCGAGGAAGACGGGGTCGCCGTGCCCAAGGAGTTCGGCACGAGGCTCGAGGATACGGAACTGTGCCACACAGGTCGTATCCTTGACATCTCTATAGCAGCCGGGCTGGTTGAGCTCGTGGGTGCTCAGCCCCGTCCCTGCGGCAGGGGAGTAGGGCTGGATAGTGTAGCCCTTGTAGAGCAGTCCCTTCTTGTAGATCTGGCTGAGCAGATACCACAGGGTCTCTATATAGCTGTTGTCGTAGGTGATATAGGGGTGCTTCATGTCCACCCAGTACCCCATGAGGCGAGTGAGCTGCTCCCACTCGTGGGTGTACTTCATCACCTCACGGCGACAGGCAGCGTTGTATTCGTCGACGCTGATCTTCTTGCCGATGTCCTCCTTGGTGATACCGAGGGCTTTCTCGACACCGAGCTCTACAGGCAGACCATGAGTATCCCAGCCGGCCTTGCGGTCGACACGGAAGCCCTTCATCGTCTTGTACCGACAGAAGATATCCTTGATCGAGCGTGCCATGACGTGGTGAATACCTGGCATCCCATTAGCGGAGGGAGGGCCTTCGTAGAAGACGAATGAGGGTGCTCCTTCACGCAGGGCAAGGCTACGGGCGAAGAGGTCTTCCTCCTGCCATTGGTCTAGGACCTTCTGATTGATTCCCGAGAGCTGAAGGCTATCGTATTCAGGGAACTTGTGGCTCATACAGCGTACCTATCTTATATATTCGTATCAAGGGGGAGGCGATGAAGGGCACCGAATACTCCACCCTCAATTTAGTTCAAAAAACGGTACAAAGATACATTTTTACCCCCTATGTTTGTCCCTCAGCCTCAGAGCCGTCCGAAGTTCAGTCCCTATCCCTCATCCCCCTACTTCAAGATACCGCTTGGGGAGCGCCTTCCGAGGGGTGATTTTGCAACCTACGGTAAGATCGTCGAAAAAACCTACTGTAGGTCGTCGAGACGACCTACCGTGGGTCGGTCAGGCGACCTACCGTAGGTTTTTTTCGCCCCCTCCCCTGAGAGGCGCCGAGAGCCCGCTAGTAGCGCCTTTTGGCTAACTTTGTACCACGACCTCCAAAACTCAAATTCTATCTAGATGATTGCTTACCTCCGAGGTGCCTATACCGAACTGACTCCCACCGCCGTGCTCGTCGAGTGTGCCGGCGTGGGCTATGCCGTGGCTATCTCCCTGACGACCTATACCGCCCTGACGGGGCAGAAAGAGGGCAAGATCCTCATCACCGAGGTGATCCGTGAGGATGCTCACCTGCTCTACGGCTTTGCGACCCGTGCCGAGCAGGAGCTCTTCCGCCACCTGATGACCGTCTCGGGTGTCGGGCCCAATACGGCACGGATCATCCTCAGTTCGTACCCCCCACATGAGCTGAATAGCATCATCACGCTGGGGCAGATCGAGCCCCTCAAGGCTATTAAGGGCATTGGCCTCAAGACTGCTCAGCGCATCCTCGTTGACCTGAGGGGGAAGCTCCCTCCGCTCGAGGAAACGGGCGACGTCACGACGGCGCTCCCGACCTCGACGACCCGAGGCCGTGTACAGCCTCTCGATACAGCTACGCCCGACGAAGCAGTGAGCGCTCTGAAGATGCTCGGCTACCCTGAGGCGGCCGCACTCAAGGTCGTCCGTCAGCTCATAGCCTCAGACCCCACGATCCGGGTCGAGGACTTGATCAAGCAGAGCCTCAAGCTCCTTTAGAAGCCGTGGGCAAGGGAGGCGTGCACACCAGGCTAGGGGTCTGGGTGGGGAGTCTGCTCCTCGCTCTGTCCTTCGCCTCACCACTCCTTGCTCAGAGGCTCCACGCTCCCTCCCTCACCGACTCCGTGGGGCTAAGCGCTTCGCCCCTAGAGACCCGCTTCGTCTATGACCCTCGTACGGGGCTCTACCTTCGGACTACCTTCGTTGGGGGCAAACCCCTAGGGACGCCCATCCCTTATACCTATGCTGAATACCTACGCTACCAAGAGCTTCGAGGGCAGAGTCGCTACTGGGATCAGCTCTATACCATAAATAAAGAGGCGGGGGAAGGTAGGCGCCTTGCCTCCCTCGGCCCTCGGGAGGAGCGAGGGATCGGCGCCCGTCTCTTCGGCCCGGGAGGACTGAAGCTCCGCCTGCAGGGCACGGCAGAGCTCTCGGCAGGCCTCAAGTCTACCCGCTCGGACAATCCCGCACTCCCCCAGCGGGCTCGCAGGCACACCTTCTTCGACTTCGACGAGAAGATCCAGGCCGGAGTACAGGCTTCGCTCGGGACGAAGCTACACTTCGACATGAACTACAACACCGCTTCGACCTTTGACTTCGATGCGAAGAGGCTCCGCCTGACCTTCGAGGGGGGCGAAGACGATATCATCAAGCTGATCGAGGCGGGACAAGTGTCTCTCAATCCGAAGAATACCCTTGTCAGTGGCGGAGGAGCACTCTTTGGTGTCCACACGAAGCTCCAGCTAGGTCGCCTCGAGGCAGACCTGGTGGTCAGCCAGCAGCGCACCGAGAGCCGCCGAGCTACGAGTAGGGGGGGGGAGCAGACGGAGCAGTTTGAGTTCTCGGCGTCGAACTACGATGCTCACCGACACTTCTTCCTGGGAGACTTCTTCCGAAGGCAATATGACCGAGCCCTCAGCACCCTGCCTTATGTCCGCTCCTCCGTACAGATCACTCGGCTGGAGGTGTGGGTGACGAACCGAAGGGGGCGCTTCGATGATGCCCGAGACCTATTAGCGCTCGTGGATCTGGGGGAGCCCCGTAGAGTGCACAACGGAGGTATACGTCTTGCCTCCCCTCAGCGCCCTGTCCCCGAGAACAATGCCAATAGCCTCTACCAGGAGTTGAGTGCGCTACCAAGCCTCAGGCAGAGCGCTGGGATCACCACAGGGATCACTGCCTTCTCCGGAGGAGTACACCCGCTACGTCCAGCCCTTGACTACGAGAAGATCGAGAGCGCTCGACGCTTAGCCTCTACCGACTATACCCTGAATAGTGCCCTCGGGTACATCAGCCTCTCCGCCCCCCTTGCCTCTGATGAAGTCCTTGCCGTAGCCTATGAGTTCACCTACGAAGGCAAGGTGTATCGGGTGGGCGAATTCTCCTCTGATCGCCCCGACGCAGCTTCGTCGGTCCTCTTCGTCAAGCTCCTCAAAGGGACGGACATGACCCCCGTAGCTCCCGCCTGGTCGCTGATGATGCGCAATGTCTATCGCCTCGGTGCTGGCGTGCGGGATGTACAAGCACAGGGCTTCAAGCTCGAGGTACTCTACCGAGACGACGCTGTGGGTAGAGCTCTACCTTATCTACCTGAAGGTCCGCTCAAGGGCAAGCCTCTCCTCTCGGTGCTTGGACTGGATCGTCTGGACAGCCACCAAGAGCAGCGTGCCGATGGACGCTTTGACTTCGTCGAAGGCTATACCATACGCTCAAGTGAAGGGCTTCTCTTCTTCCCCACCGTCGAGCCCTTCGGTGCGACACTTGCCGAAGCCTTGGGCTCGGGCTCGTGGCAGGCTCGCTATGCCTTCCCTGAGCTCTATAGCTCTACCCTCATCGAAGCCACGAAGCACACCGAGAAGAACAAGTACTACCTCCGAGGGCAGTACAGGGCTACTTCCGCTGGGGAGATCTCGCTCGGGACGGTGAATGTCACCCCTGGATCCGTGCGGGTCACCGCTGGTGGTACGCTCCTGACAGAAGGCTCCGACTACAGCGTCGACTACCTCGCTGGGAAGGTGAAGATACTGAACCAGCAACTCCTCTCCACCCGTACACCCATTGATGTCAGCCTGCAGGGTGGGGCAGGAGCGAACCTGCAGCGTAAGACGATGATCGGTGTAGACCTCGGCTACAGCTTCACTAAGGACTTCCGCCTGGGAGCGACGCTGATGCACCTCTCCGAGCTCCCTCTCTCGACGAAGGTAGCCCTAGGAGAGGAGAGCATGAAGAACACCATGTGGGGAGCTAGCCTCAGCTATCAGACCAAGTCCCCAGCACTGACACGTCTACTGAATAAGCTTCCCTTCCTCGACCTCAGCCAGCCTGCTTCCTTCAGCCTCGCAGCAGAGGTAGCTCAGCTCCTGCCGGGACACTACGAGAATCGCTATACCCGTGGTAATAGCTACCTAGATGACTTTGAGTCCTCTCGGAGCTCCATTGATCTCCTGAGTCCCTTTGGCTGGCACCTTGCTTCGACGCCCCAGTCGCTCTTCCCCGAAGGTGCTACTGCGACGGACTACCTTCGCTATGGGGAGCGAAGGGCACGTCTAGCTTGGTTCACCATCGATCCGCTCTTTACCCGAGAGCGGAGTGCCTATACCCCCGCCTACATACGCAATAGTCCTGATCTGGTGAGCCGACACCTAGTGCGTGAGATCCCTTCGTCGGAGCTTTACCCCTACAAGGATATCAATGTCAGTCAGCCGAGCTACCTGCCGACGCTCTCGCTGAGCTACTACCCCGAGGAGCTCGGCCCCTATAACCTCAATGCCGCCTCGCTACTACCGACGGGACGGATCCAAGACCCTAGACGAAGCTGGGGCGGTATCATGCGTAGGATCGATCAAGCAGACTTCGAAGCAGCGAACATTGAGTACATCGAGTTCTGGCTCATGGATCCTTTCGCCGACGAACTATCGAGGGAAGGACTTCGGGGGGGCGACTTGTTCATCAACCTCGGCGATATATCTGAAGACATCCTACGAGACGGGAAGAAGTTCTACGAGAACGGTCTTCCCCTGACGCCCTCTGCGGGAGCGGTGGAGGAGACGCCCTGGGGGCGAGTCCCTCGAAGGCCTAGTGTAGGCTATTCGTTCGACAACGCTGCAGGGGCTCGGGAGAAGCAGGATGTCGGCCTCAACGGACTATCGACCGAGGAGGAGAAGCGCCACCCGAGCTATTCGGCCTTCGTCAGTGCGCTTACGGCTCGATTAGCACCGGAGACTCGGGCACGTTGGCAGGCTGATCCCTTCAGCCCGCTTAATGATCCAGCGGGGGACGACTACCACCACTATCGGGGGGCGGACTACGATGCTGCCCAGCTCCCGATACTGGAGCGCTACAAGCGGTACAACGGTACCGAAGGCAATTCCTCAGAGCAGACAGGAGGCGACGGCTATAGTCTGGCCTCCACCGTCAGCCCTGATGTCGAGGATGTGAATGGCGACTATAGTCTCAATGAGCTCAACCGCTACCTCGAGTACAGGATCTCGCTTCGTCCCGAGGACCTCAAGGCGGGACGCAACTTCATCGTCAGTGAGCGTCGGGTGGAGGCACGCCTGAGGAATGGGAAGACTTCCCCTGTGACGTGGTACCAGTTCAAAGTACCTCTCCGCTCCTTCTCCGCCCGTGTCGGGGGTGGGGCAGACCTGAGGAGTGTCCGCTTCATGCGCCTCTACCTCACCGACTTCGACAGGGAGACCCAGCTCCGCTTTGGCTCGCTCCGTCTGGTGCGGGGCGACTGGCGTGTCTACGAGGGTGGGCTTGATGAGACGAGCCCAGCACCCTCGCCCGAGACCGAGCTCTCCGTATCGTCGGTCAATATCGAGGAGCACGCTGACCGCACCCCCGTAAGCTATGTCGTCCCCCCGGGGGTGTCCCGTAGCCTCGATGCCGAGGGCGGGCAAAGTCTCCAGCAGAATGAACAGGCGCTCTCCCTTCGGATCACCTCGCTCCCCTCAGGAGACGCCCGTGCTGTCTATCGCCTAGTACAGTACGACCTCAGACGCTACCGCAGGCTTCAGCTCTTCGCCCATGCCGAGGAGCTTCTGGGGGATCTCGCTGGGGTGAAGGATGGCGACTTCACGCTCTTCGTTCGCCTGGGATCAGATGCGACGCAGCACTACTACGAGTATTCCCTCCCCCTCGTCCTCACACCCGCAGGACGCTACAGCACGAATAGCCCCAGTGACCGCACCCGTGTCTGGCCAACGGAGAATTACCTAGATCTAGCCCTCGACAAGCTCGTCTCCCTCAAGCGGGAGCGCAATACCGCCTTGGCCCTTGGTGGCGGGGGCGCTTCCCTCTACCGCCTCTTCTCCCGCCCCGACGCTGACGATCCTCAGAGGAAGCTCTCGGTGCTGGGCAATCCCTCGCTCTCCAACGTGCGCACCCTCCTCATCGGCGTGCGCAATAGCTCGGGCGTGACCCGCAGTGTCGAGGTCTGGGTCAACGAGCTCCGTGTCGGTGACTACCACGAAGAGTCGGGCTGGGCAGGACAGGTGCAGTCGACCCTCCAGCTAGCTGAACTCGGTACGGCGAGCCTCAGAGCTCAGTACATGTCAGCAGGCTTCGGGGCGATCGATGTGCCTCTCTCTGGGCGGACGATGGAGAGTCGTCGCTCGGTACACTTCTCCTCGAATGCAGAGCTGGGGCAGCTCCTTCCCTCCCAGGCTAAGGTCAGTCTTCCCCTCTACTACTCGCTCTCGGACGAAGTCCTCACGCCCGAGTACAATCCGCTCGACGAAGACGTGCGTCTCTCCGACGCCCTACGCTCGCTCCCGAGGCGGGAGCAGCGGGATTCGCTCCGAGCTCGCACCATCACCCATCGCCGAAGCCAAGGCCTAGCGATCTCCAATGCTTCCCTAGGTATCCGCTCTCGGACACCTATGCCCTACGACCCGGCGAACCTATCGTTCTCCTACGAGCGGAATACCTCCCTCGACGAGACCCCCGACATCGAGTACAGCCGTCATCTAGACTGGCAGGCCTCGGTGCGCTACGACTACGCCCCCACCTTCCGCCCCCTCACTCCCTTCGGACGGATACAAGGGAAGAGTCCGTGGGCAAGCTGGCTCCGCGGGTGGAGCTTCACCCCGTGGCCTGCCCGCCTACATCTAGAGACCTCGATGCTCCGGCGCTATGACGAGGAGCAGATGCGTAGCCTCGGGGGAGCGCTGGAGGGCGAGCGTCTGCCAGCGACCTTCGCCCAGCAGTTCCTCTGGCACCGCAAGCTCAGCCTCACCTGGTCGCCGACTACGTCGCTCACCCTCACCTACGCCTCGGGCACCGATGCTCGTATCGAGGAGCCTCATCGGCAGGTAAACCGAGCGCTCAACCCCGATGGCTGGCGCATCTGGCAGGACTCCGTCAGGCGTAGTATCCGTGAGGGAGGCACGCCCGTGCACTACGGGCAGAATGCGAGCCTCACCTACCAGCTCCCTACTGCCCTCATCGCCCCGCTCTCGTTCGTGACCTCCCAGCTCACCTACAGCAGTGCCTATACCTGGGATCGTGGCGCTCGGGTGCCAGACGTGGCGCTCCCCGTGGCGCACAGCCTCTCCAGCCAGGGGAGCCTCGAGTCTACCTCCCAGCTCCAGCTGAGGCAGCTCTACCAGAAGAACCCCTATCTGGCCCGTCTGGAGAGGAAGTTCGCCAGCACCCCCTCAGCCTCGCTCTCGTCCTCGAAGAAGAAGGGCTCCCGTCCTCGCCCTGAGCCTTGGGGCGAGGAGGCTCTTGACCGGCTCGTCTATACCCTCCTGATGGTGAAGGATCTGGCGCTGACCTATCGGGATACGAGGAGCACGATCCTCGGAGGCTTCCTCCCCTCGGTACGTGCCGTGGGAGGGCAGGGGCGTTCGCGTGGGATGCTTTCTCCAGGGCTGGCCTTTGCCTTTGGCCTGAGTGATGTGGACTTCATCGACAGGCTCGCCGAGCGAGGAGATCTCCTGATGACGACGGAGCATCTCACCCCAGGCGTCTTCACCGAGACCCGTACTATCGATGTGAGGGCGACACTTCAGCCGCTTAGGGATCTCTCCATCACCCTCTCGGCTAACCATACCCGTACCGACCGCACCGAGGTACAATATATGTATCCGGGGCGCCCTCGGCTCTACGGCGGAGACTTCACGATGACGACTATCGGTCTGAGGGGCTTCTTCGCCCCCTTGCGTGCTACGGAGGGCTATGCCTCGGCCTCGTTTGACCGTTTCCTCTCGGCTCGCTCTGAGATCGCCGAGCGCCAGCGTCGTAGCTTCGGCTCGCTAGGGGGGGCGACTCTGGAGGAGAATGCTCCCGCTGTCCTCATACCCGCCTTCCGTATGGCCTACACCCAAGCAAGCGACGCCTCCAGCGTCAGTCTCCGAGCCCTGCCCTCGCTACTGGGGATGCTCCCGAACTGGGCCGTCAGCTACACGGGGCTCTCCCGCCTGCCTGCCCTCAAGAAGTACTTCCGCTCCGTGACCCTCCGACATATCTATCGGGCGACCTACACCGTGGGCGACTTCTCCTCCTTCACCGGCTGGCAGGGCTCCGATCCCGAGGGGCTTGGTCTCGTGGAGACTCCTGCTTCGGATGGCTCTTCCCCCGCCTCCTCCCGCCTCAGCTACGCCTATGATATCCCTTCGGTAGCCCTGCAGGAGAGCTTCTTCCCCCTAGCGGGACTCGACCTCATCTGGCATAATGGTCTCGGGATGTCCGCCCAGTGGCGCCGTAGCCGAGGCCTCGTGCTCAACCTCCCGGCCTCCAGCCTCATCGAATCCTCTTCCAATGAGTTCACCCTCGGGCTGAACTATAAGATCGCCGACCTCGCTCAACTCCTTCGTCCTCAGCCCCGCCGTCGTCGTCGGAACACGAAGCCCAGCGAAGCCACCACCAGCGCCCGAGGTCTGACCCTGAGAGGTGAATACAGCTACCGCCGTACCCTGACCCTCATCCGCAGGATCCAGGAGGGCTATGCGCAGGCTACGGCGGGCCTCGTAGACCAGCGCCTCAGGCTCAGTGCTGAGTACGACCTGAGTCGCCTACTCGGGCTAAGCGCTTACTACGAGTACAGCCGCAATGTGCCTCTAGTGAGCACCTACTCCTTCCCCATAGCTACCACTTCCTTCGGCGTCTCGCTCCGGATCAGCCTCACCAATTAATCCCAACTAGTGGCGCTACTGCTCCCTCTCCCGAGGCACTACTGGTGCCCCGAGGAAGGGACTACTAGTGCCTCTCGGGTGGTGAAAATACCGCTCCGAGAGAGGCCTCCTAGAGCCTCAAGAAAAGGGGATATTTCTCTGACCAAAAAATCGCTACTTTTGCTTCAGAGATACCTCTCTTCTAAGATCTACACCTCGCATACTATCTAGTACTTCCACCCTATGAGACGACTCCTACTTACTCTGGCCTTCCTCCTCTTGAGCTTCGGGAGTTACGCTCAGCGCCTCGCTTCGGTCTTCGTCGAAGGGACGCTCCTTATGAGCCCCGATCGCACGCCCCTCGCTGGCCTCATCGTGACCCTATCTCCGACGGATCAGTCTAATCCATCCTCCCCCTACCAAGCCTTGACGAGCGACGGGGGCTACTTCTCCCTCTACGCTCCCGAGGGGAACTATCGCATCGAGGTCTCCTACCAAGGGCTTCGTCGAGTCGTCCGCTCCGTGCTGACCCTCGAGGGGAAGCCCGTGAAGCTCGAACCGATCCTCTTTGATCTGACGAAGGAGCTCCCAGGGGTCGAGGTCAAGGCGCCCGCCCTGCAGGTGCACTATGAGGGCACTAACCAAGTCTTCACGCCAAGCTCGCTCGCTCCAGCCAAGGGAGGGAACCTCCTCGACGGACTTTGCTTCATCCCCGGCGTCCAGCTACGAGGGGATGACCAACTCGTGCTCTACGGCTTCTCCGACCTGCTCGTCTATGTCGACGGTCGCCACTTGCGCATGAGCCGAGAGGAGCTGCGCACCTACCTCCAGTCCATCCCGCTCGACGAACTAGCTTCGGTCAAACTGATACGTGAGCCCAACGGACGCTATGGAGGCCTCACCTCCCCCATCCTCGATATTCGCCTGAGACGCTCGGGGTCTTTGGGTCTGCAGGGCTATAGCTATGGAGAGCTGGTCACACGGCGCAGTCTCTCCTGGCTCCTAGGCTCACGCCTGACCTACACCGAGGGCAAGACCCAGACGTACCTATCCTATCAGCTCTCGGAGAAGCGGAGCGAAGAGACCACCACGCTCTTCGAGAAAGTGAAGGATAGCCTCCTACTTCGTCCTCGGCGCACCCACCGCTTCACCCTCGGGACGAACATCCAGCTCTCCCCCGCCAGCACCCTCGGGGCAAGTCTCATCGGGACACTGGCGAAGGAGCACCTCCAGAACGGCTGGCAGAGTACCAGCGACACCCGTACCGAGAGCCTCTACGGCACGCTCTGGCATGACTGGCGCACCGAAGGCCTCACCCTCAGACTCATGCTCGAGGGGAGCTACGCATCGCTGAGTCAGGAGCGCCTCGTGCGAGCCGAATCGGTGCGCTACGCCGATACCAAGCGCTCGGGGCAGGTAGGGCTCGATGCTTCGGTGCCCCTGGGGAGCCTCTGGAGGCTTGACCTCGGTGCTCAGGGCTATGGGCTGAGCTATCGAGGCTCCTCGCCCCGAGGTGACCTCCACTACGAGCTCTCCGAGTCCAGCCTCAGGGGCTATCTAGAGCTGAGCTACCGGACACGACCCTTCTTCGCTCGCCTCGGCCTTGCGCTCCAGAGGGACGAGCAGAGCCGAAAGCAAGAGCAGTGGAAGCTCAAGCACCCCGACGCTTCACGTGAGGAGACCCACCTCCTGCCCTATGCTTCGCTCCGCTATCACCTCGGGCGCTATCAGGACCTGACCCTTGGGATGAGCTCGAGCTACCAACGCCCCGCCTTCAGGGATGTCGTCGGGGGAAGCCATCGGACGACCGAGTCCATCGCCCGAGAGGCTAACCTCAATCTACGTACCTCGTACACCTACCTCCTTCGTCTAGCCTACACCTATCGAGAGGCAGCTCTACTAGAGCTCTCCTACTCCGATACCCAGCGCCCCATCGTCGACCGCATCATGCTCCCCATAGGCGGACCTATGGTCGTGGGGCTACAGGGTGTCAACCTCGACTACTCTCGCTATCTACGTCTTCTCCTGAGCCTACCGCTACCGCTCATCCAGTCGAAAGAGCTTAAGTGGTATGCTACGACTTATCTAGCAGGACAGCGACAGTGGGACCGAGGGTACCTCGACGGAGTCCTCTATAGCAAGGCCTTCACGGCAGGCTATCTCCGGCATACCCATGACCTTGATCTCCCCGGGAACTGGCACCTACAGCTAGGAGTGACGGCCTATAGCTCCCTCTACTACGGCCTCTTCGAGATGAGCCCCCAGTGGTGGACGGAGGCATCGGTGAGTCGACGCTTGGGCTCCTGGCGTCTGAGCCTCTCTGCCTACGACCTCTTCAATACGAATGTGGCTCGGGGTGACTATCGGGGCTACCCCTATGCGTTCAGTTTCTCCAGAGAGTGGTATAGCCCACGCATAGCCCTCGGTATCTCCTACAGCTGGGGCCGTCGGGCGACTAAGACCCGTCAGGGCAGAGAGCGCCGCCTCACCGACGAGCGCCTCGGCTCAGGTGCTAGTGAAGGCCTGCGTACCGAGCGCTAGGGAGGCTCACTGAGGCGAGTGTACTTCACGTAGTGCCGAGCTCCCGAGCTCTAGGAGAGTGGGGGAGAATAGCTACCTTTATGACGGTTGAATACATCTAATAAAAGCATGACCACAGACGCTACTCCTCTCACCCCGTTGCGCAAAGGGATCGCTGGAGTCCAGTACCTCTTCGTCGCCTTCGGGGCTACCGTCCTCGTCCCCCTGCTCGTAGGGCTCGACCCCTCGACAGCCCTCTTCTCCGCCGGTGTCGGCACCCTCATCTTCCATCTGGTGACTAAGGGCAAAGTGCCTATCTTCCTCGGGAGTAGCTTCGCCTTCATAGCACCGATCATCAGTGCCACTGAGCTCTATGGGCTCAGTGGTGCACTCTTTGGATGCCTCGGGGTGAGCGCCGTGTACCTCGTGATGTCGCTACTGATACGTCTCTTCGGTCTGCGCTTCATCTCCCGCCTCTTCCCCCCTGTAGTCATCGGGCCGATCATCATGCTCATAGGCCTGTCGCTCTCGGGCTCAGCCGTCAAGATGGCCCAGTCTAACTGGCTCCTAGCAGTGGTCTCCCTCTCCACGGCTATCATCGTCACCCTCTATGCCCGAGGCATAGCACGGCTCATCCCGATCTTCCTGGGGATCATCATCGGCTATATCGCTGACCTCCTCTTCTTCGAAGTGGATCTCGCTCCCATCGCCTCTGCTCCTTGGTTCTCGCTTCCTCAGGTGACGCTCCCCGAGACCTTCTCGTGGCAACCCATCCTCTTCATGATCCCCGTGGCCATCGCACCCGTGATCGAGCATATCGGGGACGTGTATGTCGTGAATAATGTTGCTGGTAAGAACTTCGTGAAGGAGCCAGGCCTGCATCGGACGATGCTGGGGGATGGCCTCGCCTGCCTCTTCGCTTCTCTCGTCGGCGGACCTCCCGTGACGACCTACTCCGAGGTCACAGGGGCCATGTCTCTGACGAAGATCACCGACCCCGCCGTCTTCCGCATAGCGGCGGTGACGGGGATCATCTTCTCCCTCGTGGGGAAGGTCAGTGCTCTCCTCAGGAGCATAGACCAAGCGATCCTCGGGGGGATCATGCTTCTCCTCTTCGGCACGATCGCTGGTGCTGGGATCTCCAGCCTACTACAGAGTCGGGTCAATCTAGCCTCCTCCCGCAACATCGTCATCATCTCCGTCACCCTCACCACGGGCATAGGCGGGGCTGTCCTCTCTTTCGGCTCCTTCTCCCTCTCGGGTATCGGGCTCTCGGCGCTCATAGCCGTCCTTCTCAACCTCCTTCTCCCCGAGCGTGCCGAGGATAAGCAGGGTACTTCCACCTCCGAGCACATACACTAAATTCGCTCCTCTCACATGCGTAAGCTTTATCTCCTTGCCCTTACCGCCCTCGTGGCGCTGGTAGGCCTTCGTGCACAGAATGTCCAGCTCCACTACGACTTCGGCCGCTCGCTCTATAGCACCGACGAGCCTCAGCGCCCCCGTCTGACCACCACAGTAGAGCTCTTCCGTCCCGACAGCTGGGGCAGTACCTTCTTCTTCGTAGATATGGACTACCGACGCGAGGGAGTCACGTCGGCTTACTGGGAGATCTCTCGGGAGTTTAGCCTCGGGAAGACGCCCCTCTCGCTACACGTCGAGTACAACGGCGGACTAAGCAATCAGTTCTCCTACAAGAATGCCTATCTGGCTGGTCTTACCTATGCTTGGAATCAGGCGGACTACTCGGCGGGTATCACCTTCACCCCCATGTACAAGTATCTGGCTAGGCAGGATCGTCCCCACTCCTTCCAACTGACGACGACCTGGTACCTGCACTTTGCCGGAGGACGGGTTTCCTTCCAAGGCTTTGCCGATCTCTGGGGGGACCGCCACCTCGTCACCGGTAAGAACAACCTCATCTTCATCACGGAGCCTCAGCTGTGGCTCAACTTGAACAAGTTCGCTGGCATCGACCCTAAGTTCAACCTGAGTATAGGCACAGAGTGGGAGATCAGCAGTAACTTCGCCGTCCTGGACAAAACGGTCGTCAACCCGACGCTCGCCCTGAAGTGGACCTTCTAGACTAAGGGCTGCACTCCATCCAGACCGAGGGCTCTACCTCACCGCATCTAAGGAGCATGCTCTCCTGAGCTAAGGGTTTTTCCCTTAGCTGAACTAGGCTTTCCCCCTTACCCTATCTAGGGGCTTCGCTCCCCATCCTTCACCTCATATTCCATCCACGTATCACTCTTCACATGCAAGCACTCTACCGCCTAGTGGGCTTTGATCCCTCTCGGCACAAGCTTCGTACGGAGCTTCTCGCAGGGGTCACGACCTTCCTGACGATGAGCTACATCTTAGCGGTCAACCCCGACATCCTCAGTACTACCGGCATGGACAAGGGAGCCGTCTTCACCGCTACCGCCCTAGCGTCTGCTGTCGGGACGCTCCTTATAGCCTTCCTAGCGAAGCTTCCCTTTGCTCAGGCTCCGAGCATGGGTATCAACGCCTTCTTCGCCTTTACGCTCGTCATGGGGATGGGCTATAGCTGGCAGGCCGCTCTCTCTGCGGTCTTCGTCGAGGGGATCATCTTCATCCTCCTGACGGCCTTCAACATCCGTGAGCAGATCGTCCGCTGTATCCCGAAGAACCTGCGCTTCGCTATCTCGGCGGGGATTGGCTTCTTCATCGCCTTCATAGGACTAAAGAACGCTGGGGTGATCGTGGCTAATGAAGCCACCTTCGTTGCCCTCGGTGCTTTCACCCCCGTCTCTATTCTTGCCGTCATCGGGATCATACTGAGTGGGGTGCTGATGACCCTAAGGGTCCGTGGAGCGCTCTTCTATAGTATCATCGCCTGCACGCTGGTGGGCATTCCCCTGGGTGTCACTCAGATCCCCGACAGCTTCGTGCCTGTATCTCTGCCCCGATCACTAGCGCCGACCTTCCTGCAGTTCGACTTCAAGGCGCTCCTGAATATGGATATGGCGCTGACGATCTTCGCCCTGGTCTTCATGGATATCTTCAATACCGTCGGCACGCTCATAGGCGCAGCGGCCAAGACGGAGATGATGGACTCCGAGGGCAATGTCAAGAATATCAAGCAGGCGATGATGGCAGATGCTTTGGCTACCTCTATTGGTGCTGTCTGTGGGACGTCTACCGTGACGACCTTCGTCGAGAGCAGTGCGGGGATCGCCGAAGGTGGGCGTACGGGTCTGACGGCACTCTCTACGGCGGTGCTCTTCCTCCTGGCCCTCTTCTTCGCTCCGCTCTTCCTCTTGATCCCCTCGGCAGCCACCACGGGTGCTTTGGTGCTCGTCGGGGTGCTGATGCTTAGTTCGATCCAGGACATCGACCTCATGGATATCTCCGAAGCCCTGCCGAGCTTCATCACGGTGCTGACGATGGTCCTCACCTACAACATCGCCGAAGGGATGGCTCTTGGCCTGATCTCCTACACGCTGGTCAAGCTCCTGAGCGGGCAGTATCGTCAGGTCTCCATCACCCTCTATATCGTCTCGACGCTCCTCGTGCTCCGCTACATCCTAGCGCTGTAGTTCGCCCGTAGAGCTTCGCTCAAGTCACAAGCCCCCTCACCCTGTCCCTTCGTCTGGGATAGCGTGAGGGGGCTTCCTATTATATTATGGTGTAGCCTCCTTGTGTATATGGTGTAGCGCCCTTCCCGTCCCCAAGATTTCTGAGGGCTAGGAGTAAGGCTTCCGAGCCCGGACTATTTGAGGGTTGAAGGTGGCCAGCCAAGCCCCTCTAGATTCGTCCCTCTGAAGGAGCCCAAATGGGATCTACGGTAGGTCGTCCTTGCGACCTACCGTAGGTCGGTCGACCGACCCACAGTAGGTTTT
>NZ_KI259244.1:562-18403 GCF_000467855.2 Porphyromonas sp. oral taxon 278 str. W7784 | reverse complement strand
TTGACGACCTACCGTAGGTCGTTTTTTGCCCCTCCCCTTCGCCCCCAGTTTAAGGGGTAGTTCTTCCCATGAAAAGCCCCCAATATTCGGGAGCGAAAAGATCCCGTGTTTCGCGCGCTTTTTCCTTGGACCAAGTTGGAGTACTTCGATGGCGGTCTACCAGCCCTTCGAGTCATCCCTCTCCAATCGCTCTCCCCTTCGTCTCCTCACTTATCCATAGCCTTCTCAGCGAGCTTACTTAGAAGTCTTTTGGACGGAATCTGCATGTGAAATTAAAGGCGAGAGCAGAGCTCAACGTTGGATAAAGCCCTATCTTTACAGTACAAAATAGACTGTATGATAACGATAGACAACCTGCGACCCCTGTTAGTTTCCTTGGGATATGAGCAGACGAAGGGCATTACCGAAGTATGGGCTCGCTCCTTTGGCGCCTCTTCTTCGGAGATAGCGGTAGACTTCGGATGTGAAGCGATATGCTACCCAGAGGATTTGAAGATACATCGTAAGACGACAACCAACTTCTCTCAGCCAGAGAACTTCGTGGTCTTGGAGTGTATTACTCGCTTGCTGAGCTTGGGCTATACCCCTCAACAGTTGGAGCTGGAGAAGCCTACGCCTAAGGGGCATGGGGAGTCAGGCGGACATTGTGATATCATCATTCAGAATAATGAGGGGGAGGTCTTTGCTCTCGTAGAGTGTAAGACGATGGATAGCACGAAGAGCGGTGATGAGTTCAGTCGTGCATGGAGCTATATGGAAGAGGATGGAGGGCAGCTCTTCAACTACTTCAATACCTTCCGTCAGGCTACAGCTCTCTGTCTCTATGCCTCGGATTGGGTCGAGGGACGCTGTGTCTATCAGAGTCGTATCGTCAGTATCCAGGATAATGAAGGCTATATCCAGGCAAGCGGTCTCCCTGGGTACGCTTCTGTGGAGGCAAAGAAGGGCGGCAAGGAATCCTACTTCAAAGTATGGCGAGATACCTATGACTTAGACTATAGCCCCGTAGGCTTATTCGAGGAGGGGACGAAGCCCTTTACCATTGGGATGCGAGTGCTTCGTGCAGAGGATCTCAAGGATGCCGATGGCTCAGATATTCAAAAGAAGTACCATGAGTATGCGACCATCATGCGCCAGCATAATGTGTCGGGGCGTGAGAATGCTTTTGATAAGCTCGTCAATCTCTTCCTGGCGAAGATCGTAGATGAGACGCGTAATGGTAACGCACTCAAATTCCATTGGGGCGGAGCTGCTACCGATGACTATTATAGTCTGCAAGACCGACTGCAGAAGATGTATAGTGAGGGGATGAATGAGTTCCTTGGGGAGCAGGTGACCTATATTGATGAGCAGCAGATCAGCTATGCCTTCACACACTACTTAGGTAAGCTGGATGCGACGAAGGATGCTGTACTACAGTACTTCCGTCAGCAGAAGTTTTACACGAACAATGACTTTGCCTTCCTCGATGTCCATAATGAGACGCTCTTCAGACAGAATGCTGAGATCCTGAAGAAAGTCGTGGGCATGCTCCAGGATATTCGCCTGCGTACCGAGAAGCCCAATCAGTTTCTCGGAGATCTCTTCGAGGGCTTCCTTGATCAAGGCGTCAAGCAGAATGAAGGGCAGTTCTTTACTCCCCTGCCTATTGTTCGCTTCATCGTCTCCTCCCTACCCTTAGAGACGCTACATGCTGAGCGGGCTGTCCCTAAGGTGATTGACTACGCTTGCGGGGCTGGGCACTTCCTCAATGAGTATGCACAGCAGGTTAAGCCCTTTATCTCAGCCTTAGGGGTTGCAGAGCAAGATTGCTACAATGCGATCTATGGTATCGAGAAGGAGTACCGACTCTCGAAGGTCGCTAAGGTCTCAGCCTTTATGTATGGACAAGAGGGGATCAACATCATCTATCAAGATGCGCTGAAGAAGCATGAGCGTATAAAGGAGGGAAGTTACTCCGTACTGATAGCCAATCCCCCCTATAGTGTCAAGGGCTTCTTAGAGACCCTGACCGAGGAGGAACGCCTGCAGTATGAACTCAATATCTACGTGTCGGACATCAGTGCGAATAATAGCATTGAGGTCTTCTTCTTGGAGCGAGCGAGCCAACTGCTACGCTCTGGCGGTGTCGCTGCCATTATCTTGCCCTCCTCTGTCCTCTCTAATGGGAATATCTATAGTCGTGCCCGGGAGCAGATGTTGCGGGAGTTTCAGATCGTAGCGATAGCTGAGTTCGGTAGCGGGACGTTCGGCAAGACGGGGACGAATACTGTGACCCTCTTCCTCAAGAAGCGAGATACAACAGTTCCCGCGAAGGAACACTATCATAATCGTGTCAAGACGTGGTTCGGTGGAGACTTTGCTTCTGATGATCACTATCAGGATATCCCCCTCTTGGATGCCTATTGCCGTATGCAGGGCATTGATCGCTCCCTGTATGACTCCTTACTTTGCCTGGCTCCTGTGGTGGAGCTGTGGAATCATGAACTGTTCAAGAGCTACCGAGCAAAGTTCGCTGCTGACTCCGAAGCCAAGCGTATCCTCAAGAAGAAGCTGACGAAGAAGTATACTCGTGAGATGCAGACCGAGGAGCTGGAGAAGTATATCCTCACGGCTATTCGAGAGCTGGAGCAAGAGAAGCTCTATTATTATCTCTTGGCAAAGAGTAATGAGCAGCCTGTCCTCATCATCAAGAGTCCTGCAGACAATGCTGCTAACAAGCGCTTCCTCGGCTATGAGTGGAGTAGTCGCAAGGGTGATGAAGGGATCAAATATATCGGTGGTGCCACTAAGTCGGAAGGGGAGGGTGAGCTCTCTCTCATCAAGGGCATTGACTCGATCCAGACCCCTCTCTTTAATCCTCGTGATCTCAGTGACACCTCCCGCATTAATAGCTTAGTGAGATCCTGCTTCTTGGGCGAAGCGGTATCGATCCCCGAAGAGCTCAAGAGCTATTGCTCGACCTTCCGCCTTATCGATATGCTTGATTTCAAGCGCACAGACTGGGATGCAGCCATAAGGACTGTTGTGGTGAACTCTGAGGGTATACAGAGCAGTTATCCTGTTTATTCTTTAGGAGAAATAGTTGATGTGAGAATCGGAGGAACTCCGTCACGTCAAATACCAGAATACTTTCGAGGAGACCATCCATGGGTCTCTATTGCGGAAATGAATGGTGGAATCATTACTCAGACAAAAGAGCAGATTACGGACAAGGCCGTAGAGAAGTCCAATGTTAAACTTATTCCCAAGGGTACAACTTTATTAAGCTTCAAACTGAGTATCGGAAAGACCGCAATAGCAGGTGTAGACTTGTATACGAATGAGGCGATTGCAGGTTTGATTCCTCGGAATTCAGGGCAGGTTTTAGATTGCTATTTGCACTGCTTCTTTAGTGCAGGTGGATTAAACCATTCAACGGTGGGGAATAAGGCTTTTGGCAAGAGCTTGAATAAATCATACCTCGAGAATGATGTTCAAATTCCCTTGCCTCCTATGGAGATACAGCAGGTTATCGTTGATGAGTGCGCTGTGGTAGATGCAGAATATGAGTCGTCACGTGTGACTATCGATGACTGTAGAGAGAAGATTGGTGAGATCTTTTTGGAGCTTGATACCCGTATGCAAAGAGGGGTAGGGATAGATACTCTTCGTGTTGATACAATCTGTGAGTTTAATCCTTCTAAAAGAGAGCTGGCTGGGATGCCATTGGATACTGTAGTTAGTTTCTTAGAGATGGCCTCAGTTAGTAATGATGGATTTGTAGAAGGCGGGCAAGATCGAATTTTGCAAGAGGTTATTAAAGGGAGTTACACCTACTTCCGTGATGGTGATATTATCATCGCTAAGATCACCCCATGTATGGAGAATGGTAAATGCGCTCTGTTGTCAGGCTTGACTAATGGTATAGGCTTTGGTAGCTCAGAGTTCCATGTATTCCGCAATAAGAATGCAGCTGTAAGGCAAGGGTTCCTATTCCACTTCCTTAATAGAGAGATTATTCGTAAGCAGGCTGAGCAACGGATGACAGGTGCGAGTGGTCACAGGCGTGTGCCAATAGATTTTTATAGAGACCTCTCTATCCCAGTGCCTTCGATACAGGAGCAGGATCGTATCATTCAAGAGATAGGGGGGTACGAAGCCGAGATTCGTAAAGCAGAAGCGGTGATGCAGGGAGCTGAGGCTCGTAAGTCAGCTATCCTCAAGAAGTATTTGGAGTAACTACATGCACGGTACTCACGATTGGTGGGAGCGACTTGATGTAGTGTGTATGGGGTCTCTTGTTTTTTTGTATCTTTGTGCGCTGTTTATCAAATAGTACCCCAGCGAGTCTAGAGGATTGACAGAGTCTTATCGCCCAGTACTGGGAGAGTAGTGTGCGCTTTGCCTGTGTCCAATACTTATAGGGTAAGGCCTCCCAAGACGACGTCTCTATACGAAGGCTCGCTTTTCGTCGAATTCATTAACAATAAGACAGAAGGAATGGACACTTTAAGTTTCAAGACCGTCTCTGCAAACAAGGCTACCGTCACCAAGGAGTGGGTAGTCGTGGATGCAGCAGGAGAGAGCTTGGGTCGTGTATGCTCCAAGATCGCTAAGCTCCTTCGCGGTAAGTACAAGCCCAACTTCACGCCCCACGTAGACTGCGGGGACAACGTGATCGTAATCAACGCCGACAAGGTAGTCCTCACTGGTAAGAAGTGGGACGACCGTGTGTATCTCAAGTTCTCCGGCTACCCCGGTGGACAGCGTAGCTTCAGCCCTCGCTTCCTCCAGGCAAAGGGTTCGGATCGCCTCTTCCGTAAGGTAGTGAAGGGTATGCTCCCTAAGAACCGCCTCGGTGCTGCTATCCTTGACAACCTCTACGTCTATGATGGCGCAGAGCACAAGCACGAAGCACAGCAGCCCCGTCTCGTAGACCTCACTAAGCTCAAGTAATATACGCCGTATGGAATTCATCAATGCCATTGGCCGTCGTAAGGCCGCAGTAGCCCGTGTATATGTAGCAGCAGGTAGCGGGAA
The DNA here is from genome assembly GCF_000467855.2 of Porphyromonas sp. oral taxon 278 str. W7784. Classification (GTDB taxonomy): domain Bacteria; phylum Bacteroidota; class Bacteroidia; order Bacteroidales; family Porphyromonadaceae; genus Porphyromonas. Next base: position 13,381 of record NZ_KI259244.1, on the reverse strand, counting down.
GATCACGATCAACAAGCGTGACATCTCTACGTACTTCCCTTCTTCGATCCTCCAGTACATCGTACGCCAGCCCCTGGCTACTCTGGACGTCGCTGAGAAGTACGACATCAAGATCAACCTCAAGGGTGGGGGCTTCAAGGGACAGAGCGAAGCAGCTCGTCTGGCGATCGCTCGTGCTCTCGTGAAGATCAACGAAGAGGACAAGCCAGCACTCCGTGCCGAAGGCTTCCTCACCCGCGACTCTCGTGTCGTCGAACGTAAGAAGCCAGGTCGCCCCAAGGCACGCAAGCGCTTCCAGTTCAGCAAGCGTTAATATCCTCGCTCAGGCTTGTCGCCTGAGGGATGTTATCTCGCGTTTAGTATCTAAATTGCTTAGAGCTATGGGCCTCGCCCCAGAAGCAGGCTCGTCCTACCAAGCAGTTGAAAGTAATTCTGTTACACTTTATAGAACGTAAACGAAATCATGTCAAGAGTTTCATTTGACCAACTCATAGAAGCAGGTGCCCACTTTGGTCACCTCTCCCGTAAGTGGAATGCAGCTATGGCTCCATACATCTTCATGGAGCGTAACGACATCCACATCATCGACCTTCACAAGACTGTTGTTAAGGTCGACGAAGCAGCAGAAGTCGCCAAGGGCCTGGCAAAGGCTGGCAAGAAGATCCTCTTCGTAGCTACGAAGAAGCAGCTCAAGGGCGCTGTCGCTGAGCTGGCTAAGGCAGTAGGTATGCCTTACGTCACGGAGCGCTGGCCCGGTGGTATGCTCACCAACTTCGCTACGATCCGCAAGGCCGTCAAGAAGATGACCGAGATCGATAAGATGACTGCTGATGGTACCTTTGATAACCTCTCCAAGCGTGAGAAGCTTCAGATCTCTCGTCAGCGTGCTAAGCTCGAGCTCACCCTCGGCTCTATCGCTGATATGACCAAGCTGCCTAATGCCCTCTTCGTCGTAGACGTCATGAAGGAGCACATCGCAGTAGCCGAAGCTCAGCGCCTGGGTATCCCCGTCTTCGCTATTGTGGACACCAATAGCGATCCTACGAATGTCGACTACGTCATCCCCGCTAACGACGACTCTACGGCTGCCGTAGAAGTCATCGTCTCTGCTATCTGTGGTGCTATCTCCGAAGGCCTGCAGGAACGCAAGGCCGAAGGTAAGGGCCAGGAGAAGGGCGAAGGAGAAGGTGGTGCTAAGCTCGTACAGAAGGGTAGCCGCACCCGCCGTAAGGCTGAGGCTACCTCCGAAGAGGCTTAAGCTCTCTAGCTTCATACGAACTGTCGACAGCTCCTCTACCTCTAGGGGAGTAGATCCACAGGATAAGTCCGAGGATGAGCGAGTATCTACTGCTCGTCCTCGGGTCTTATCTACCAAATCACAAGAACTCTAACTCAATACAAGATACCATCATGAGTAAACTGTTGGAAGACATCAAGAAGCTCCGTGCCCTCACTGGCGCTGGCCTCTCCGATGTCAAGAAGGCTATCGAAGAAGCTGCTGGCGACCTCGACAAGGCTATCGAACTCATCCGTAAGCGTGGTCAGGCTATCGCTGCTAAGCGTGGCGACCACGAAGCTGAAGAAGGCTGCATCCTCGCTGCCCACGAAGGCGACTATGCTGTCATGGTAGGCGTCAAGTGCGAAACGGACTTCGTCGCTAAGAACGAAGACTTCATCAAGCTCGTCTCCTCTATCCTCGAAGTAGCTAAGGCTAAGAAGGGTGCTTCTAAGGAAGAACTCCTCGCTACTCCTATGGCTGACGGCCGTAGCGTACAGGACCACATCACCGAGCGCAGCGGTGTCTCGGGCGAAAAGATGGAACTCGGTGTCTACGAGTTCGTCCAGGGTGTCTTCACGACTTCTTACATCCACCCAGGGAACATGCTCGCTACGATCGTAGCCTTCAACGAAGCTACCGATGCTCAGGTCGCTCGTGACGTGGCTATGCAGATCGCTGCTATGGCTCCTGTAGGCATCACCGAAGAAGATGTCCCCGCTGACGTCAAGGAACGTGAACTTAACCTCGCTCGTGAAAAGGCTCGTGAAGCAGGTAAGCCCGAGAACCTCGTCGACCACATCGCACAGGGTGCTCTGAAGAAGTACTACAAGGAGAATACCCTCCTCGATCAGCTCTTCGTCAAGGACAACAAGCTTACGATCGCTCAGTACCTCCAGGCTCAGAGCAAGAGCCTCACGGTGACCGCCTTCAAGCGTGTTACGCTAAAAGCGGAATAGTCTCAAGTACTATGCTTGCCCCCTAAGGGCAGGCCTCCCTGGCCCCCTAACGCTCCCGCGCTAGGGGGCTAGTGCTTTTATAACCCTTACTCTATCCTTTCCGATGCTTCGCTATCGTCTTTACTTCGTAGGGCTCTATCTCTGCGCCCTCCTCTACATTGCTGCAGGAGTCAATCACTTTGTGAATGCCGAGATGTACCTGCGCACGATGCCACCCTACCTACCCGCTCACGAAGCGCTCGTTGCCCTGAGTGGGGTCATCGAGATCGTGCTGGGTGTGGCTCTTGTCCTTCGCCCAAAGACTCGTCTGCGTGTGTGGGCTGCGTGGGGTATTGTCCTCTTGCTTATCGCGGTCTTCCCTGCAAATATCCAGACCTATCTCAATATGAAGGCCACGGCGGATCCCCGTCTGACCTTCGCCTTGGTGCGCCTGCCTCTTCAGATCCCTCTCATCGCTTGGGCTTGGGCCTATACGCGCCCGATGCCTCAGCGCCCAAAGAAGTGATAGCTTTTCCCTAAGCCGCCTGCCCGTCCCTATCCTTTCGCCATGCGCAAGATCATACACATCGACATGGATGCCTTCTATGCCTCGGTAGAGCAGCACGACCATCCCGAGCTTCGGGGGCTGCCTATTGCCGTAGGGGGAACGGAGCATAGGGGAGTGGTCTGCGCTGCTAGCTACGAGGCACGACGCTTCGGTGTGCGCTCGGCGATGACGGGGGCACTGGCTCGAAAGCGCTGTCCTCAGATCACCTTTGTAGCACCACGCTTTCCCCGCTACAAGGAGGTGTCCCAGGCCATCCACGCTATCTTCCACGACTATACGGACTGCATAGAGCCGATCTCGCTGGATGAAGCCTTTCTCGATGTCACGGAGAATAAGATCGGGGAGCCCTTAGCTGTGGAGATAGCCCGGCAGATCCGTCGGCGTATCCGAGACGAACTCGGGCTCACGGCTTCGGCAGGGGTATCGTACAATAAGTTCCTCGCCAAGGTAGCCTCCGACGTCCGCAAGCCTGATGGTCTCTGTACGGTACACCCAGATCAAGCCTTGGACTTCATCGCTACTCTCCCTATCGAAGCCTTCTGGGGTGTGGGGAGGGCTACGGCTAAGCGGATGCACGAGCTCGGTATCTCCACTGGGGCGGATCTAAGGGAGCGGAGTCTGGAGGAGCTAAGGCGACGCTTCGGAAAGGCAGGGCAAGTCTTCTATGACTTTGCTCGTGGCATAGATGATCGCCCTGTGGTAAGTGAATGGGTGCGCAAGAGCTTCGGGTGCGAACACACCTTCGATGAAGACTCGGCCGAACCCTTAGAGGTCGAAGCTCGCCTTCGCTTAGTCGCCGAGGAGCTCCAAAGGCGTCTCGAGAGGAAGGGCTTCGTAGGGCGTACCTTGACGCTGAAGGTAAAGTTCTCCGACTTCACTAGTCTCACCCGCTCCACGTCAGACCTAGAGCCTATCTCTTCGCTGGAGGAGATCCTCCGCCTTGGCCTCAGGCTTCTCCGTGGGCTGGACTACTCGGCTCGACCGATCCGTCTGCTTGGGCTCTCCCTCTCCAATCCCCCTGAAGAGCAGCGTCCAGGGATGTGGGTACCGCAGTGGTTGCCCTTAGTAGACGCCGAGGGCAGGCCCATCGTCTTCGATTAGGGGGAGGCACTCATAGTCCCGATGAGTAATTAATTCGTACCTTTGCAGGAGAACCCTACGACAGCTGACATGCTGGAGTAGGGTTCGCTATTGTATTTACCTGCGGTATCCGACCGCACCCTAAAGCATAGAGTCCTAGACTCGACCTTCATGACTATGGCATATAACTATATGACACAAGCCGGCTATGACAAGCTCATAGCCGAGATCAACGAACTGGAGTCGGTACAGCGTCCCGAGATCTCCCGCCACTTAGCCGAAGCGCGTGACAAGGGCGACTTATCAGAGAACGCCGAGTACGACGCCGCTAAGGAAGCCCAGGGTCTCCTCGAGGGGAAGATAGCCCAGCTCAAGGCGCTGGTGAGTAACGCCCGTATCATCGACGAATCCAAGCTCTCTACGGATAGTGTGCAGATCCTCAACAAGGTCACCATCCGCAATACCAAGACCGGTGCCGAGCTGACCTACACGCTCGTCTCAGACTCGGAGGCTAACCTCAAGGAGAAGAAGATCTCCGTCAATACCCCCATCGCCAAGGGGCTCATGGGTCGCAAGGTAGGGGATACCGTCGAGGTACAGACCCCTGGTGGTCTCCTACACTTTGAGATCCTCAATATCTCCATCTAGTATGGCTACGCTCTTCACACGCATCATCGAAGGGGAGATCCCTTCGTACAAGGTGGCGGAGGATAGCGAGTTCTACGCCTTCCTCGACATCAACCCCGTACAGCCTGGGCACACGCTTGTCGTACCTCGTCGGGAGGTAGACTACCTCTTCGATCTAGGAGCTGATGAGCTCGGTCGGATGATGGCCTTTGCACAAGGGGTGGCGAAGCAGATCCAGTCTGTGACCCACTGCCGTAAGGTCGCCGTCCTCGTGCTAGGTCTCGAGGTCAACCATGCCCACATCCACCTCGTCCCCATCAATACCGAAGGGGACATCGATCTCAAGCACAAGCTCCAGCTCCCGGCTGAGGAGATGGAGCAGATAGCTGCCTCGCTACGAGAAGCCCGCCTCTAGTGCTCGTCCCTTACCTCATCCCTTCATCTTAGGAGTCCATCATGCGTATCGCTATCGTCGGGATCGGCTATGTCGGTCTGGTCAGTGCCGCCTGCTTTGCCGATCTCGGAGCTGAGGTCTACTGTGTCGATGTAGACGAGGCGAAGATCCAGCGTCTACAGCAGGGCGAGATCCCCATCTACGAGCCAGGTCTAGATACCTTAGTACGCCGAGGCCGAGAGGCTGGGCGCTTGCACTTCCGTACCTCGATTGCGGAAGTCCTTCCCCATGTAGAGATCATCTTCAGTGCTGTCGGTACTCCTCCCGACGAAGACGGCTCAGCGGACCTCTCGCATGTGCTCGCTGTAGCCCGTGCTATAGGAGCAGCGATGACGGACTACTGTCTCGTCGTGACCAAGAGCACCGTCCCCGTAGGTACCTACCGTCGGGTACGGGAGGTCATAGAGGAGGAGCAGAAGAAGCGAGGGGTAGAGATTCCCTTCGATGTGGCCTCCAATCCTGAGTTCCTCAAGGAGGGAAGCGCTATCGATGACTTCATGCGTCCCGACCGTGTCGTCGTCGGCGTCGATAGTGATCGTGCCCGAGACTTGATGACGCGGCTCTACAAGCCTATCCTCTTAAACAACTTCCGAGTCCTCTTCATGGACATCACTTCGGCAGAAATGACGAAGTATGCGGCGAACGCTATGCTCGCCACTCGTATCAGCTTCATGAACGAGGTGGCGAACCTATGTGATGCTGTAGGGGCGAACGTCTCTATGGTGCGCAAAGGCATCGGTAGCGATGCCCGGATAGGGAGCAAGTTCCTCTACGCCGGCTGTGGTTATGGCGGGTCCTGCTTCCCAAAGGATGTACAGGCCTTCATCCGTACGGCCCACGAGCATGGTTGTCCTATGCGTGTGCTCGAGGCAGTAGAGGCGGTGAATGAGGCGCAGAAGCATATCCTCTTCGATAAGTTCGAGCGTTTCTTCTCTGGAGATATACGGGGGCGTCGGGTGGCTGTCTGGGGGCTTGCCTTCAAGCCCGAGACGGATGATATGCGACAGGCACCCTCGCTCATCCTGATCCGTGCCCTACTAGAGGCCGGGTGCCAGGTCGCTGTCTACGACCCGGTGGCGATGACGGAGGCGAAGCGCCATCTTGGGGAGAGCGTCCGCTATGCCCGTGATATCTACGACTCGGCACTAGACGTAGATGCTATCTTCCATGTCACCGAGTGGAAGGCCTTCCGCATGCCTGCTTGGGAGGTGCTCGCACGCTCGGTACGTACGCCCCTTCTGATCGATGGACGCAATGTCTTCGACACCGCTCCTGTAGAGGCGGGCTTTACGCTCCTTCAGATCGGGCAGTAGTCCTGCCTCGGGGGGCGCTCCTCTTGCGAAAGAGTGGCAGAGCCCCTATTCCTTCCATCCCTTTTAGTATGAAGCTCCCTGCGAAGGGAGCTTTGCATTCCTGATCCATTCTCCCTCATACTCGTCTATGATTTCAGTCGATGGTCTCACCGTAGAGATAGGTGGGGCTCCTCTCTTCTCCGATATTTCCTTCGTCATCAACCCCAAGGATCGTATCGCCCTGATGGGCAAGAACGGGGCGGGCAAGAGCACCTTGCTCAAGATCCTCAGTGGCACACGTGAGGCTACCCGTGGCAAGGTCAATGTCCCCTCGGGTGTGCGTGTGGCCTACCTCCCACAGCACCTGCTCACCGAGGACGGGCGCACGGTCTTCGAGGAGGCCGAGCAAGCCTTCAGCCACATCCACGAGATGGCGGCACGTATGGAGGAGCTCAACGAGGCCCTCAATACCCGCACCGACTATGACAGCCCCGAGTACATGGCGATCATCGAGGAGGTCTCTACGCTCGGCGAGAAGTACTATGCCATAGAGGAGATCAACTACGACAAGCAGGTCGAGCTTACCCTCCTAGGCTTGGGGTTCAAGCGGAGCGACTTCTCCCGCCAGACGAGCGAGTTCAGTGGTGGCTGGCGTATGCGCATAGAGCTAGCGAAGCTGCTCCTTCGTCAGCCCGACGTACTTCTCCTCGATGAGCCGACGAACCACCTAGATATCGAGTCGATCCAGTGGCTCGAGGACTTCCTCATCGAGACAGGGCAGACGGTAGTGGTCATCAGTCACGACCGGGCCTTCGTCGACCATATCACTACCCGCACGCTAGAGATCACGATGGGCAAGATCTACGACTACAAGGTCAACTACACCGAGTATCAACGTCTGAGGGCGGAGCGCCGGGAGCAACAACAGAAGGCCTACGAGGAGCAGCAGAAGTTCATCGCAGAGACGACCGACTTCATCGAGCGCTTCAAGGGCACTTACTCCAAGACCAATCAGGTGCAGAGTCGCGTGCGCATGCTCGAGAAGCTCGAGCTGGTAGAGGTCGACGAGATCGATACCTCCGCCATCCGACTCCGCTTCCCGCCTGCTCCCCGCTCGGGGAACTACCCCGTCCAGATGTCCGGTGTCGGCAAGGCCTTCGGAGCGAAGCAGATCTTCTCCGGTGTAGACCTCACCATCGAGCGAGGCGACAAGATCGCCTTCGTCGGCAAGAACGGGGAAGGGAAGAGTACGCTGGTACGCTGCATCATGAAGGAGCTCGAGCATGAAGGGGAGCTGACCCTAGGGCACAATGTCTCCATCGGCTACTTCGCCCAGAATCAGGCGGCCATCGAGGACGAGAACCGCACGGTATTTCAGACGATCGATGATGTCGCCGAGGGAGAGATCCGTACGAAGATCAAGGACCTTCTGGGGGCATTTATGTTCGGGGGAGAGGCTTCCACGAAGAAGGTCAAGGTGCTCAGCGGGGGTGAGCGCACACGCCTGGCCCTGCTGAAGCTCCTCCTCGAGCCCTACAACCTCCTGATCCTCGACGAGCCTACCAACCACCTCGACATGAAGACCAAGGAAGTGCTCAAGCAGGCGCTCCTCCACTACGACGGCACGCTCATCCTCGTCAGTCACGACCGTGACTTCCTCGACGGACTAGTGAGCAAGGTCTATGAGTTCGGGGGCGGGAAGGTCACCGAGCACCTCGAAGGTATCTACGAGTTCATGCAGCGCAAGAAGCTGGAGAACCTCAAGGAGCTCGAGCGCTCTGTTTCCTAAGCCTCCCCAGAGGCTGTCCTTTTGATCCCCCAGAGGTACCACTGGTACCTCTGGGGGATTTCTATTGGTGCCTCTCGGGTGGCGCTAGTAGTGCCTCTTTGGTCTCTGCGAAGTGCCTCTAACCTAGGGCTTGGGGTGGGGGAGGGAGAGCTTGAGCGTTGGGGAACTCCTTGCTCTTGTAGCGGTGGGGGAGGAGTATTGAGGTTTTTCGGACTTCTCATTACCTTTGCTGTAGTTATCACCGACCGAGCTCGTGCCAAGGCTCGGTCCTCATCGATCCCCTATGAAAAGAACGCTTCTGAGCCTCCTGGCTCTACTCATGACGACACTCTGCTACGCTCAGGATCTCCCCCAAGCTACCGTGCGAGACCTCAGCGGTAAGCCCGTCGAGACCTCCACCTTCCTCCAGTCGGGCAAGCCCTTCATCGTGACGTTCTTCGGCACGTGGTGCAAGCCCTGCCTCCGTGAGCTTGACGCTATCCAGGAGGTCTATGCCGACTGGCAGAGGGAGACGGGTGTCACCCTCTACGCCATCAGCATCGACGAGGGCCCCGACATCCAGAAGGTACGCCCCACGGTACACGCCCACGGCTGGGAGTTCGTCGTCCTGACCGATACCAACTCCGACCTCAAGCGGGCGATGAATGTCTCGGCTGTCCCCGCCCTCTTCATCTTCGACGGCTCGGGTACGCTACTGGACCGACGCACGGGCTACGTAGAGGGGAGCGAAGGTCAGATCCTCCAGATCCTACGGGAGACCGTAGCCTCTGCCCCCAAGAAGTAAGAACCCACGCACCCTCATGAAGACACGATACCTCCCCCTCTCCCTTCTGCTCACTGCGCTCCTTCACCCCATAGGAGTCTCCTCGCTCTCCGCCTCCACCCGCTACGAGGGAGAGCAGGAGGGCGAGCGTCGCTGGACGACGAACTTCTCCCTTCAGACCGACTGGCATCTCTCCGAGACGAAGCAGGGATCGGCAAGCCCGCTCTCCGGCATCACCTACCTGGACGGCGTCCTTCGCTCCAAGCTCTTCGAGGTCGGGCTACGACTCGAGGAGAAGCGCCATCCCCTGCCTGGCAGGGAGGAGGAGAAGGGCTGGGGACTCCCGTACTTCTACCTTCGGGGTAGGTATGCAGGCGTAGACCTTACGCTGGGGGACATCTATGAGCAGTTTGGTAGCGGTCTGCTCTTCCGCTCCTACGAAGACCGCTTCCTCGGTCTCGACAACGCTGTGCGAGGAGCTCGGATCAATTATACTTACGGCGAACTGCTTCGCCTGAAGAGCCTCGTCGGTCAGCAGCGTCACTTCTTCGATCGAGGCACACGACTTTTCGCCCGAGACCGAGGCTACTTGGCGGGTGGTGACCTAGAGCTGAGCTTGGAGCAGTTCGTGCCCTCCCTCACCTCTGTCGGGGGAAGTCTCCAGCTGGGAGCAGGCTACCTCTACAAGCACGAGGCGGAGGACGCCCTCACCCTCCAGCGTGCTGGAGGACTCTACGACCTTCGCCAGCCTGTAGGGACTTCCGCCTGGTCGGCCCGTGGGGGCCTTAGTCTCCCCACTTTCAGCCTTCAGCTGGAGTATGCGCACAAGGACTACGACCCCAACCGTACCAACGGCTTCATCTTCCGCCCCGGCTCGGCAGCGATGCTCACCGCCTCCTACCTCTGGGGGCGGAGTAGCCTTTTCGTAGGAGCACGACGGAGTGAGAACTTTGACTTCCGCTCCGACCGCCTCGCCGAGGGCAATGCCCTACGCCTCAACTTCCTCCAGCCCTTCACTAAGCAACAGACCTACACCCTCGCTGCTCTCTATCCCTACGCGTCGCAGGCTAATGGAGAGTGGACCTTCCAGGGCTCGCTCGATACCTCTATCGCTGACCCTTCGGTGGGACGAAAGGTGAAGAGGACGAACATCAAGCTCTACGGCTCACTCGCTATGGGGCTTCGTCGCTCCTGGCTGCTACCAGAGGGGGCGACCGATCCCTTAGCGCCCCAGCTCATGGGGAGCGATGGCTACACCACAGACTTCTTCGGTATGAAGGACCTCCTCTTCCGAGAGGTCGGCATCGAAGTCTCCCGTCGAGTCTCCTCGAGCTATAGCTTCGTGGCCAGCTACATCAACCAAGCCTACAACCAGCGCCTCATCGAGGGGCATGCCACCCGTGGCGATATCATCCACTCCCACATATTTATATATGACGGACGGCACCGGCTCTCTCGGCGAGTGACCCTACGTACCGAGCTTCAGTACCTCCAGACACGCCAGGCCGAAGGGGACTGGCTCTACGGGGGCGTCGAATGCTCCATCCTGCCTCACTTCATCCTCTCGGCAAGCGATCTGTGGAATGTGGGCACTTTGCGCACCCACTATTATATGCTCGCTGCCTCGGGGAGCTGGACACGCCACAGCGTGCGCCTCTCCTACGGCCGTACCCGTGCCGGCATCAATTGCTCGGGCGGGATCTGTCGCTTCATGCCCGAGACTCACGGGCTCTACCTCTCCTACCAATTCGCTCTGTAGTATGTACCGCATTTACCTCTTCCTCCTCAGCCTGCTTGCCCTCGCTAGCTGTGCCAAGGCTCCCTCGGAGTCGGACCGCTGGCGAGGTCGGGGCTCTGAGCCGGAGACTACCACCACCCATCAGCTTCTGCTAGAGAAGTACACGGGGCAGGAGTGTGTCAACTGCCCCACGGCAGCCTTGTTCCTCGAGGGGCTTCAGGCCTCCCACCCCGATCGCCTTATCGTCGTCTCGATGCATGCGGCCTACACGGGACAGACGCTCCCTGAGCTTCGCTCCCCCGTGGCCGACAGCTATGCTAAGGCCTTCCACATACAGCGGGCGATCCCAGGCATTATGCTTGATCGTCACCCCTTCTCCAGCGGGGAGATGTATTCCACTTCCTCCGCTCGCTGGACGAGTGAGATCCTCAGCGCTCTCAAGGCTCCTGCCTCTCTGACTCTGACCCTAGCACTACAGTCGGCAGACGAGGGGAAGGCTTGGTCCTGCCGTGTCGAGGCTAAGCCCGCTAGCTCCGCTTCACCACGGGTGGGGAGCTACCAGCTCACCCTCTGGCTCGTCGAGGACGTCATCGCTCCTCAGCAGACGGCTAGCGGGAAGAATCCCTCCTTCCTCCACCACAACGTCCTCAGGAGCGAACTAGCGAAGGTATCCCTTGAGCTAGGCAAACCCTTCACCGAGACCTTCGCTATCCCCTCCGAACTGAAAGACAAGACCAAGGCCAAGATCATCGCCTTCGTCTCCGACACGAAGACCGAGCGCATCCTCGAGGCACGCCTACAGCCTGTCCCCGAGGCCTCCTCTTCCCAGCCCGAGCGACCTAAGGATCCCAACGAGGATCAGCCAGGGGGTGAGGTGAAGGAGCCGACCTTCGTCGATGCTACCACCAGCAAGCCTATTCCTTCGGGCTCGCTCATAGCTTGTCAGCCCGAGCGCCCCTTGGAGCTCCTGGACGGAATCGCTGAGGTCGCTTCTCCCTATGTACGCCTCCTTCTCCCCAAGGGACAGCAGGGCCCCTTCGATATCGAAGTTCAGACCACCAGCAGTGGGGCGGGACCTGACTCCCACGGCCTCCGTGGTATCTGCCTCGAGTCTTGCCGTACGCTGGAGACCCTCTCCACCTCCTTCTCCCATAAGGGCTACAAGCCTCAGCCCACCGACCTCATAGGCATTCACTACGGGCTGAAGAAGGCTTTCACCCGCAGGGAAGGTACTTATGAGGTGAAGCTCTACCTAAAGCAGTCGGGCAAGACGCTCGCCTCGCTCACCTACCGCTTCACTATTACTGCCAAGGACTTCGCCAAGGAGGCGGATCCTCCCGTCGAGCCTAAGCCCCCCACGCCCGATCCTAAGCCCGACCCCACCCCCGACCCGACGCCCCCAGGAGGGAATGACGATATCCCCGAGGCGCTGAAGACCCATGTCGTCGCCTTCGACTTCACGGGCCAATACTGTGGCTACTGCGCTGCTGCTCTCAATAGTGTAGCTAGGGCAAAGCGCTCCCTCGGCGAGCACTTCCTCCCCGTAGCCATCCAGTCTCGTGGCTACAACAAGGGCTCGGATCTCCTCTCGGAGGACTTCGAGATGTATCGGGGATTCTACAAGCCTACTGGCTATCCGAATATCTTCATAGGGAACAATAAGGAGAAGGTCTACCACGCTTATCTCGAAGAGCGTGCCCGGGCCCTAATAGCCCAGAAGCCTCAGGCGAAGATCCGCTTCTCTGCCACCAACACCGCTACTGAGGTCTCCGTCCACTTCAAGGCTCTCCCCAACAACGGGATGACGCCTCCCCCGGAAGTGCGGGTACTCTTCCTCCTGGTGCAGAGCAATATGATCGCTTACCAGATCAACGTGTCTGACACCTACAGTCATCAGCATGTCCTCCGCCGAGGCCTCAATAATCGCCAGAATAGGTTAGACCCCGGTCAATGGTTCTGGGGCAGTACCTACAGCTACGGGGCAGACTTCTCTGCGACCTTCAAGCTGGAGCAGGCACGCTATCCCGGCTCTATGGCGATCGTCCCCAAGGACTGCGAGGTGATCGCCATCCTTCTCGACGCCTCGACGAAGGAGTTCGTCAATGCTGCCTCCGTCACGCTGAAGTAACCCCGACCTCTCCAGCACGCCTGGTACGCTGGTCGTCTCCCTTATATATAGTGTGTAGCCACGAGGCGTATTCCTATGGGGTGCAGCCTCGTGGCTTTTCTGCTCTTTCCCGATGCTCTTTGGGGCTATGCTCAGTGGAGTGAAAAAGGGATCCACGGTAGGTCGT
>NZ_KI259244.1:0-462 GCF_000467855.2 Porphyromonas sp. oral taxon 278 str. W7784 | reverse complement strand
TTTCGGCGATCTACGGTAGGTCGTTTTTGGGGTCTGTGGAAGGGGTAGGTTTCTTTGGGTAGAAAGGGTGGGTGCAGGAAGACGAGGGCGAAGGAGCCCGATGAGCGGGGGAAGGCGGTCGCTTCACCTTGGGGATTAGGGGAGGTTTGTACGTTAGGGGTGAAATTTTTTTCATCCTTTGTAAGTGTCTAATTTAAGGGCAAGTGAAGGTAACTCAGGACGGGTGTGAATGAAATATTTCGCGGTATGATTTGGTTGGTATTTATATTTTGCTCTATCTTTGCAACCGCAAACGAGAAACGGCGACCCCGACGGAAAGCAAGCGAGCTGACTTGGGTCAAAAAGAAATCCTCGAGAGCGATGAACTTCTTTAAGAGCTAACCGCTCTTGATTAAGGCAACGGAAGGTGAACGCTTCGGCAGACCCTTCACTAGCGATCATTGACATACTTGATAAAAACAA
>NZ_KI259243.1:6646-18376 GCF_000467855.2 Porphyromonas sp. oral taxon 278 str. W7784 | reverse complement strand
TTTCCTGAGTGTGCGTACTCACTTCTGATGTCGATATCTTTTTTCTCTTCTTATAGAGTCCTAAGACAGTCCTATAGCTCAGTTGGTTAGAGCGCTACACTGATAATGTAGAGGTCGGCAGTTCAAATCTGCCTGGGACTACTTAAGAGACTTTACCTGGGGGATTAGCTCAGCTGGCTAGAGCACCTGCTTTGCACGCAGGGGGTCAACGGTTCGAATCCGTTATTCTCCACTAAATAATCGGTTGATCAAGGCTACTTGGTCGACCGATTTTTTATTTTCCCGTCCCTCGGATCTTTTCAGTTTCCTTGCTCCATCCTGTGCCTAAGGCGTACACGGGGTGGATTTCTTTGTTTTAGTTGCTTTGAGCCTTTCTGAGTGACTCATATTGCCTTTAGAGAAGGCTGGAAGCTCCTTGGGAATAGCTGGGTGCTAAGGAAGTCCTTTCCCTTCCGCTTCCCCTTAGTGTAGCGATGTGGAGTCGCTCGGGGAGGGTAGGAGGAGTAGCCTTCTTAGGGGATGCTGGAGGAGGGGAAAAGAGCTAGATAATTTGCCTTCTTTTTCGGGGGAGGAAGGAGGAGCGAAAAGCAGGGAAGGTGGGGCTGGAGCGGTGGCGGGTTTTATGGGTAGATACCCCTAGTTATTTTGCGTTGGAGTGGAGGGAGAAGATCGGCTACTAGGGGAGGGGGCAAAAGAACCCTACTGTAGGTCGCCCGACCGACCTACGGTGGGTCGGTGAGGCGACCTACAGTAGGTTTTTTTGGCGACCTACCGTAGATCGGTTTTTGGGGTCTCCCGAGGGGGCATTCTGAAGGGGGCGTGAGGGCGTAATTGGGAGGGCAAAAGTTGGGCTTCGAGAAGGGCTGAGGAATCGCTGTGGTAGACGGAGCGGATTTGCTTCTGGGTGGGAGGAGGCTTCCCTTCTCTTAGGGTGGGGACGACGGGACGTAAGGCCTTGCTCGTTAGCTAGCCTTCCCCTTGCTCGTCGGCTAGCCTTATCCCGGAGGGTAGGTGGAAGTGTGGGCGTAGGGTGAGTATGGCTCGGGAGGGGCAGGCTTGGGGAGGGAGGGTGCTGATTCTTGTGTCTTGCCTTGCGGTGGAGCGCTGGTAGTCGTACCTACAGGGGAGATTTTGCTACCTTTGTCGGCATAAAATTAACTTAGCGGTCGAAGGCGGCCACTTTACCCCACGATAAATGAAGTTAGTCATCGTAGAGTCCCCGAAGAAGGCTGAGCTCATCTCAGGCTTCCTCAAGAAGCATCACCTGAACGATTACAAGGTCATGGCCAGCGCTGGTCATGTGCGTGATCTCAAGCAACATTCCTTCAGTGTGAATGTCGAGGATCACTTCCGTCCCGAGTACGTCATCAATGACGATAAGAAGAATCTGGTGCGGGAACTCAAGGCTGAAGCGAAGAAGGCGGACCTCGTTTACCTAGCTTCCGATGAAGACCGTGAAGGGGAGGCTATCGCTTGGCATCTGAGCGAGGCTCTGGGATTGAAGCCCGAGAAGACCCGCCGTATCGTCTTCCATGAGATCACGGCCGAAGCCTTCCTAGAAGCGCTGGAGCATCCTCGGGAGGTGAACATGGACCTAGTCGATGCCCAGCAGGCTCGTCGTATCCTCGACCGTATCGTGGGCTTCGAGCTCTCTCCGGTGCTGTGGAAGCGCATCCGTCCCTCGCTCTCTGCAGGGCGTGTGCAGTCGGTAGCCGTGCGCCTCATCGTCGACCGTGAGCGTGAGATCAATGCCTTCGTCCCCCAGTCTTCTTACCGCCTTCAGGCTACCTTCCTCCTGCCTTCAGGGGAGAAGCTTGCTACGGAGCTCAATCATCGCTTCTCCACCGCTGAGGAAGCTGCCCAGCTGATGAAGCGCTGCGCTTCGTCCTCTTTCGCTATAGGCGGGATCACCCGCAAGGCTACTCGTCGCTCGCCCGCTGCCCCCTTCACGACCTCCACGCTACAGCAGGAGGCGGCTCAGAAGCTCGGCTATTCGGTCTCGCAGACGATGCGCCTAGCGCAGTCCCTCTACGAGTCGGGGCATATCACCTACATGCGTACCGACTCGGTCAACCTCTCCAACCAAGCTCTGGGAGCTATCGCAGCTCAGATCGAGCGTCACCCAGGGAAGGAATATCATCAGCCCCGTAAGTATCAGACCAAGAGCAAGGGGGCTCAGGAGGCGCACGAAGCGATCCGTCCTACCTACGTCGCCCGTGAGGTCATCGACGGCACGCCCCAGGAACAGCGTCTCTACGACCTGATCCGCAAGCGCACACTTGCCTCGCAGATGGCCGACGCTCGATTGGAGCGTACGACGGTCTCCATCCCAGTGCCCAGCACGGACTATGCGTTTGTCGCCCAGGGAGAGGTCATTACCTTCCGAGGCTTCCTCGATGTCTATATGGAAGGCTCGAGCGAAGAGGGAGTAGGGGAGACCACGAAGCTCCTTCCCGCCGTCAAGGAAGGGGAAGGACTGACACTCTCCGCACTTCAAGGGGATGAGCGCTTCACCCAGCGCCCTGCCCGCTATACGGAGGCTTCGATGGTCAGTAAGATGGAGGAGCTCGGCATCGGCCGTCCTTCTACCTACGCCCCCACGATCCAGACGATCCAGAATCGTGGCTACGTCGAGCGTGCCGACCGTGAAGGTCAGCCCCGTAGCTATACCGTGCTCACTCTGGAGGATGGGCAGGTCACCGAGGAGACACGCCAGGAGATCTACGGAGCAGAGCGTAGCAAGCTCTTCCCCACGGATGTCGGGATCGTCGTCAATGACTTCCTCGTGGAGCAGTTCCCCAGCATCGTAGACTACAACTTCACCGCTCGTGTGGAGGAAGAGTTCGACACCATCGCCGAGGGGAAGGCGCCGTGGACAGATACTATTGGAGACTTCTATTCGGATTTCCACCCCGGAGTCGAGCGTGCGACGAATGAGCGTACTGCCCAGCGTGTCGGTCAGCGCATCCTAGGGGTGCAGCCTGAGACGGGGCTACCTGTCTCGGTGAGCATCGGGCGCTACGGACCGATGGCTCAGCTAGGTGCTACCGACGCAGAGGAGAAGCCTCGCTTCGCCTCCCTCCAGCCCGGGCAGTCGATCGAGACAATTACTCTAGAGGAAGCACTGTCGCTCTTTGACCTGCCGAAGAACCTCGGTGAATACGAAGGACAGACGATGACGGTCGCTGTCGGTCGCTTTGGCCCCTATGTCCGCCATGCGGGGAAGTTCTACAGCCTACCTAAGGATGTCGATCCCCTGTCGTGCACTGCAGACGAAGCGATCAAGATCATAGAGGAGAAGCGTCAGAGCGAGGAGAAGAGCCTGCTGAAGACCTTCGACGAAGATCCCGAACTATCGATCCGCTCCGGGCGCTTCGGCCCGTACCTCAAGTACAAGGGCGACAACTATAAGCTCCCCAAGGGAGAAGACCCTGCAGGGCTGACCTACGAGGCGTGTATGAAGATCATCGCCGAGACTCCAGCCAAGACCGCTCGTAAGGGTGGAGGGCGAAAGACTGCCTCTACGGGCAAGACCACTACCCGCACACGGAAGGCTAAGAGCTAGGGAATGCGCTACTTCATCACGCTGAGCTACGACGGCACGAACTATAGTGGCTGGCAGACACAGCCTGATGCTACGACCGTGCAGGAGACCATCGAGCAGGCTCTGACGCTGGTAGCTCGCTCTCCTGAGCCCATCGCTATCCTGGGGGCTGGACGCACGGATGCTGGGGTGCATGCCCGAGGGATGATCGCCCATGTCGACCTCCCGATGTCGCCCGACGAAGCTCGCCAGCTCATCTATCGGACGGACCGCTATCTACCCCACGATATTGCCCTGTATGATATTCGTCCCGTGAGGGAGGAGGCTCATGCTCGCTTCAGCGCTACGTCTCGCACCTACCGCTACTATGTCACTCTGAGGAAGGATCCGTTCCAAGAGGCTCGTATGCTTCGTCTCTACTTCCCCCTAGACTTCGATCGGATGAATGAGGCTGCTGAGCGACTGAAGGACTTCACCGACTTCACCAGCTTCAGCAAGCTACACACCGACGTCAAGACGAACAATTGTCGGGTCACGGAAGCCTACTGGCAGGCGGGGGCGGAGGACGGGCAATGGATCTTCACCATCACTGCGGATCGCTTCCTGAGGAACATGGTGCGTGCCGTCGTCGGTACGCTCTTCCAGGTCGGGAAGGGACGGCTCTCCGTCGAAGACTTCTGTGCGGTCATCGAGGCTAAGGACCGGGGGCAAGCGGGTTCGTCTGCCCCAGCACATGCCCTCTACCTCGAGCAGGTAGGCTACCCCGAAGACCTCTATCTCGACTAAGGACTGCGACCAGCCGAGAGGCGCCGAGAAGTGCCAGTCCGGCTAGTTCCGATCCTCCGAACATTCGCCCCATTTTCTGGAGAGCATCCCGTAGGAGCCCAGCGGAAGAAGACCAGCTTCTTCTTCGCAGGGTTTCTACGGGGTGCTCTCTGCTTTTTTCTCCTCCCCCTCTGTCTGGCTTAAGCGTCCTCTTAGGCACCCCCCAAAAACGGGGACCTACGGTAGGTCGTCATCAAAACCTACTGCGACCCACGGTAGGTCGTCTCAGGCGACCTACAGTAGTTTTTTCGGCGACCTACCGTGGATCGTTTTTTACCCCTCCCCAGCCCGCATTCTAAGCGGGGCGAATTCTCCCCTTCACGTTCGACTGAAAGTTTCGACTTTTTCCCCTCGGGGAGGAGCTGGAGATTCGGCGGGGAAGGGAAAACGCCACTTGAGGCACAGAGCCTTAGCCCTTCGTCTGGAGTTTCAATCCCTTCTACTGTGGATCGTCTAGGCGTAAGATGCTGGTACACGCTTTTTTCGTATATTTGTCCCCGACTTTTGTGGGGGAGTACATCGCTTGATGTCCACTTTAACTGAGTCAACAAGCCATGTGCTCCACTATAGGAGTGCTCGTGTGTAATTCATAGTAGGTTTAACAAATGGAAAATTTGAAAGAGATCAAGCCCATCGCGGACTTCAACTGGGATGAGTTTGAGCAGGGAGAGGTAGCTTGCTCTGCTTCCCGCAAGGAGCAAGAAGCAGCTTATGACAGCACCCTGAACAGCGTAAAGGATCAGGAGGTTGTCATCGGTACGGTTACCAAGATCGGTAAGCGTGAAGTACTCGTAGACATCGGCTTCAAGAGCGAAGGTAGCATCAATGCTGCTGAGTTCCGCTACAATCCTGAGCTTCAGGTAGGCGACAAGGTCGAAGTCTTCATCGAATCACAGGAAGATAAGAAGGGACAGCTCGTCCTCTCGCACCGCCAGGCACGTGTAGCACGCTCCTGGGATCGTATCAACGAAGCCCTTGAGAAGGACGAAGTGGTACGTGGATATGTCAAGTGCCGTACCAAGGGCGGTATGATCGTCGATATCTTCGGTATCGAAGCCTTCCTCCCTGGCTCGCAGATCGACGTACGTCCTATCCGCGACTACGATGCTTATGTCGACAAGACCATGGAGTTCAAGATCGTCAAGATCAACCAGGACTTCAAGAATGTCGTCGTATCGCATAAGGTCCTCATCGAAGCTGAACTCGAAGCTCAGAAGGCAGAGATCATCAGCAAGCTCGAGAAGGGTCAGGTACTCGAAGGGGTCGTCAAGAACATCACTTCCTACGGGGCCTTCATCGACCTCGGTGGTATCGATGGTCTTGTCCACATCACCGACCTCTCTTGGGGCCGTGTATCGCACCCCAGCGAAGTGGTTAGCCTCGACCAGAAGCTCAACGTCGTCATCCTCGAGTTCGACGAAGCTAAGAAGCGCATCGCTCTTGGTCTCAAGCAGCTCCAGCCACATCCTTGGGATAGCCTCGACCCTAACCTCAAGGTCGGCGACAAGATCAAGGGTAAGGTCGTCGTCCTGGCTGACTACGGTGCATTCATCGAAGTGGCTCCAGGCGTAGAAGGCCTCGTCCACATCTCTGAAATGTCTTGGACCCAGCACGTCCGCTCGGCTCAGGAACTGCTCAAGGTCGGTGATGAAGTCGAAGCTGTCATCCTCTCTCTTGACCGTGAAGAGCGCAAGATGAGCCTTGGTCTCAAGCAGCTCAAGGAGGATCCATGGGAAAACATCGACAAGCGCTTCCCCATCGGCTCTCGCCACACGGCTAAGGTCCGCAACTTCACCAACTTCGGTGTCTTCGTAGAGATCGAAGAAGGTATCGACGGCCTCGTGCACATCTCCGACCTCTCCTGGACGAAGAAGATCAAGCATCCTAACGAGTTCACCGAAGTCGGCGCTCCTCTGGAGATCGTCGTCCTGGAGATCGACAAGGAAAACCGTCGCCTCTCCCTCGGCCACAAGCAGCTCGAGGAGAACCCATGGAACGCCTTCGAAGCTGACTTCAAGGTAGGCACCATCCACGAAGGTACCATCCGTGAGTTCGTCGAAAAGGGCGCTGTCGTTGCTCTCCCCGAAGGCGTAGAAGCCTTCGCTACGCCTAAGCACCTGGTCAAGGCCGATGGTACGCAGGCAGTCAAGGGTGAGACCCTCCCCTTCAAGGTGATCGAATTCAATAAGGATGCTCGTCGCATCATCGTCTCGCACAGCCGTACCTTCGAGGACGAAGCTAAGGCTGAAGCTCGTGCTAGCGAACGCGCTGAGCGTGCCGATCGTCAGGCTCGCAACCAGGATGCCGCTGCTGCCGTCGCCGCTACCAACGCTGCTACGGAGAAGGCTACCCTCGGTGACCTCGACGCACTGGCTGCCCTCAAGGAGAAGCTCTCCTAATCGGTAGCTTACCTACGTGAAGTGTATGCCCTAAGGGGGCAAGTAGTCACATTTCACTAATAGGGTAGGAACATAAAACACCCCGCATCCCAAATAGGATGCGGGGTGTTTTTGCTTTTTGCCGTGCTCGTTTAGAGACGATAGCCTCATGGAGCTCGTGCTCCATGAGGCTATGTCGTACTCTATATTATTTAGTTGTAGTCAGCTCTTCTCTTATCGGGAATATTACAGGTTGATTATTTGTCTCAGCCTTTTTCTTCTCAGCCTCGTATAGCGCTAAATCTTTCAGCATAACCCTGCGGGTGTTGTCGATGTAGATGCGAGGAGCACCAGAGACAGTGAGTTCTATCTGTTGCAAATATTTCTCACACGTGCTCCAGTTGTCTATGGGGGACTCTAGTTTATTGTCATATAGGTTCCATGCTAAATGGCAATGGCAACTCCATCCAGAGGATTTGAGAGGGACCTCACTGTAGACGTAAGGGTTATTCCCTTGTGTTTTGTCTTTCTCTCCAACGAGCTTCGTAAATGGTTTATTAAGGTCTCGGATTTTCCTCTCAGCTGTATGGTGGACGATGATGCCGTAGTATTTAATTTCTTGATCACCGAGCTGGTAAGCATTAACAAGGGGTAGGCCGAAGAAGATTCTCTTTTTGGGATGATAATAGAACTTCCCATGAGCGAGGCATCCTTTGAGCGCAAATCCACACTCAAAAGATACTTGCATAAGGACTGCTGCAGCCTTGGAGATTAGATTTAGATCTTGAGCTTTGTTGGTCTGCGTGGTGACAAGGATGGAGTCTGAGAAGAAGGCAATGTGTACATGCTCTCTTTTTAGAAGATTCTCAGCTCGAGTATCTAACTTTTCTCTAAAGGTCTCAAACTTCTCTTTAGCTTCGTCGAAAGGTGTATTTTGGATAAATGCGCTAAAGCCCATGATGTCGAGTAGTAATACAAAGCGTTCCTGCTCGTCTCTCGTTACTCTGGTATTTCTGCTGTACTTAACTTGTTCTTCCGGTGTCTCGGTTGGCATAATTCCTTAATTAAATAGATCTCGATTTTGGATAGCCTCTTGGCGAAAAAGGTGTGTATTTCGGCTCGAAATATAGCGATTTTTGGGAGAATGAAGCACTCGGATATATTCAATGGTACATCGAAGGGGGAGGAGCATAGGGTTAGGTATTTATCTAGCGATACCTTATCTCTAAGCTGGGGAGTGTGGGCTTGGTGAAGAAGAGAGAGGTGGAGTCTTTTTATCCTTACGCTCCAAGTCTGATACCATCGGAGGTAGGGCGCTAAGATCTTGCCACCGACAGGGTGGATGGCTGGGGCTCTGGGGTAGGGCAAAAAGCAACCTACGGTAGGTCGTCGAAAAAACCTACTGTAGGTCGTTCGACCGACCCACAGTAGGTCGTCAAGGCGACCTACCGTAGGTCCCTTTTGGGGGGCTCCGAGCACCTTCGCTGTAGGGGCTCGTCGGAGGTCTCTTGATCCTGGGGTTTCTACCAAGGAAAGGGCTGGTGTGTCGTGGCGTTTTTCCTTTCGTCCGAGTGCCTGTAGAAGCGCCTTCTAAATTGGGCTAATTTGCGGAGGCTAACGAGGTGATGCACTGGAGCTGTCGATAGCGGTAGTTGGGGTGGCTTATTGGGCGAATAGTCGTACCTTTGCGCCCGTAAAAACAGACTTATGGCAGTAGCTCCCCATCCATCTCCACTCTTCCCAGCAGCGGCTCGTGCAGGCTTGACCTTCGGGCTGGTGCTGGCCTTGATTTATACGGCTCGCTTCTTGAGCTTCAGTGTACCCCTGCTGCAGGTGATCTACTTCGTCGGGGTCTTGGCCGTGCCTTTCCTTGCCTACCGAGCGGCACGCACCTACCGAGACTTCTACTATGAGGGGGGCGCCTTCCATGTGGGCCAAGGCTTCGGCTACGTCGTCCTCCTGCATGCCTTCGGCGGTATCCTGGCCTTCGTCCCGCAGTACTTCTACTTCAAGTACGCTGTGCCTTCGACCCTGGAGGCTTGGGGGGAGATGCTCAAGGCTTCACCCCTAGTCAATCAAGCCGACGCCGAGCGAATGATCACCGACCTTCAGATGATCTCCACGTGGCAGTGGCTGTGGGTCGACTACATGCTCACCATCATCATGGGCGCCGTCTGGGGGCTCATCGTCGGACTTGCCCTCCGTCGCAACTAACTTCGACCTATGGATATCTCTCTCGTCATCCCCTTATACAACGAAGCCGAATCCCTGCCCGAACTGGAGGCGTGGATCCGGCGTGTCATGGAGGAGCACGGCTTCTCCTACGAGATCATCTTCATCAATGACGGCAGCACCGACCAGTCGTGGCAGGTGATCCGTGAACTTCAGGCGAAGAACCCCCACGTCAGGGGGGTGAAGTTCCGTCGCAACTACGGGAAGTCCCCCGGCCTGCAGTGTGGCTTCGCCCGCACCCAAGGCGATGTAGTCATCACGATGGACGCAGACCTGCAGGACAGCCCCGACGAGATCCCCGAACTCTATCGCATGGTCAAGGAAGAGGGCTACGATCTGGTGAGCGGCTGGAAGCAGAAGCGCTACGACCCTATCTTCAGCAAGAACCTTCCCTCGAAGCTCTTCAATGCTACGGCACGCAAGCTTTCGGGCATCGACAACCTGCACGACTTCAACTGCGGGCTCAAGGCTTACCGCTCCGAAGTGGTCAAGAGCATCGAGATCTACAACGACATGCACCGCTACATCCCCTACATGGCTAAGGTGGCGGGCTTCTCCCGCATCGGGGAGAAGGTCGTCCATCATCAGGCACGTAAGTACGGGGAAAGTAAGTTCGGACTCAATCGCTTCGTCAACGGCTACCTCGACCTCATCACGCTGTGGTTCACCTCGACCTTCGGGCGCAAGCCGATGCACTTCTTCGGTCTGGGCGGGAGCCTCATGTTCATCGTCGGCTTCCTAGCGCTGGCGGTAGTCCTTATCACGAAGCTCTTCCATATCTGGACGAATACGCCTGCTCCGCTGGTGACGGACCGCCCGTATTTCTTCATCGCCTTGACGGGGATGATCCTCGGCACCCAGCTCTTCCTCGTGGGCTTCCTCGCCGAGCTCCTTGCCCGCCAGTCACAGGACCGCAACGACTACAAGATCGAGGAGGAGCTCTAAGGGCTCTTCCCTTCTCATTCTCCAAGAATATGCACCTTCATGCCTCTCTCTCTTCCCTCCTTCGGGCGGGGAAGCTATGCGCCTTAGTAGCCGTCGCTGCTGGGGCGCTTTTTGCTTGCTCCTCGGGCAAGACTACGAATGACTATACCCGCCTCTCGGGCGAAGTCTTCACGACGACCTTCTCCATCCAGTACGACCTCCCGAAGGACTATTCGCTGGCGGTCGACTCGACCTTCCATGCCTTCAGCCATTCGCTCAACCCGTTCGATTCGACGAGCCTCATCTCGGCGATCAACCGCAACGAGTCTCAGCAAGCTGACTCGATGCTCCGTGAAGTCTTCCTCCAGTCGGTAGAGATCTCCCGGCAGACGGGCGGTAGCTACGACGTGACTTGCTCGCCCTTCATCAACCTTTGGGGCTTTGGCTTCGAGAAGAAGAACAGCGTCAGTCAGCACACCATCGACAGCATCCGTGCCTTCGTGGGCTACGAGAAGGTCACCTTCGACGGCCTCCGCATGATCAAGGCTGATCCACGGATGAAGATGGACTTCTCCTCCATATCTAAGGGCTATTGCTCTGACCTGGTTGCCCGCATGCTCCTGGGGAAGGGGGCGAAGAACTACCTCGTCGAGCTCGGCGGGGAGATCGCCTACCAAGGGGTGAATCCTCAGGGGAAGCCTTGGGTCATCGGTATTGATAAGCCCGTCGAAGGCGCTTCAGTAAGTGAAGAGCAGTTCCAGGTGCGCATCCAGCTTCCCACGACGGCAGGGGGCGTAGCGACCTCGGGCAACTACCGTAACTTCAAGCTCGTGGACGGGAAGAAGGTCGCCCATACGATCGATCCCCGCACGGGCTATCCCATCCAGACGGACATCCTGAGCGTCACGATCCTTGCCCCTAGCTGTATGCTAGCGGACGGCCTTGCTACGGCCTGCATGACCCGCCGTGCCGAAGAAGTTCCCGCCCTCGTGAAGCACTTCCCCGGCGTCGAGTACATGCTCATCCTCGGCGACGGCAAGGACGGCTTCCGTACCCTAATGTCGCCCGGCTTCGAGCGCCTCGTCCTCGCTGACTAATTCACTACTCACTAATAATACGATTCAACATGAAGAAGATCATTGGCCTTTATGGACGTCCGGGCTCAGGTAAGACCACAACACTCTACCTCTTGATAGAGCTCTTAGTAGGGAAGCGGGAGACAGAAGAGAAGAAAGATGGAAATACTCCATTTATTATCGACGATTATAGAGGGAAAAAGATAATCATAGCTACTGCAGGAGATTCTGCTGATATTGTTAAGCAGAACATAGAGTTCTTTGAGAAGCAGGAGGCGGATATTCTTGTCACGGCAGCAAGGAATGGCGACAACACTGGAGCATCGCAATTCTTAGATAATCATTACAACGAAGCTTCAGATGCACTTCTTATTTGGTTTGGAAAAAATCATTCTACTTCGTTAGCAAAGATGATTGACGTGATGCAAGCGAAGGAGCTTCGTGCTTTCCTCGATTTACTAATCGAGGAGTGGGATAACTATCCCGAGAAATGGTCATATGTAGAGTAAGGGAAAAAACTGCTTATAGCGCCTCATCCTCTCCGACTGCTCCCGCCTCTAAATAAGAGATAAGCCGAAGCTCGCCCGTGGAGTCCTTGAGTGGAGTCCACGGGCGAGCTCTTTATTTTCCTTTGGTTGGTGCTTGGGGAAGGGAGGGGGCTGAGTAGGCGAAGGAGAGGGACTTCCTTAGCCCGCATAGAATGGGCTCTTGGGAGGGGGCAAAAAACGACCTACGGTAGGTCGTCGAAAAA
>NZ_KI259243.1:0-6546 GCF_000467855.2 Porphyromonas sp. oral taxon 278 str. W7784 | reverse complement strand
CGACCTACCGTAGGTCGTTTTTGGGGGGTGCCCGAAGGCGCTGTCTAGACGGGCTGGAGAGCGGGTTTGAAGACTGGGGTTGCTTCCCCTCGAAAAGCTGAGATTTCTTGGGCGGAGGGAACGGGTGGCAGGCTTATCGTTTTTAGGGGGACGGATCGCTTCTTCCTTCCCTTGAGAGTAGGGCTTTAGGACGGCTGTTGCACTTGGGGGGGATGTGCAACGGGGTAAAGCTTGTGGAGGCCTTTGGTGGATTAAGAAACTATTATTACCTTTGCAGTGCTCAAGCGGAAAGCAGAGCAGTACATGGTGGTTGTAGCTCAGTTGGTTAGAGCACTGGATTGTGGTTCCAGGTGTCGTGGGTTCGAATCCCATCTTCCACCCTCACTCACGAGTGACTAGTTAGTCTCCCACGAGTAAACCTAACGAAAGAGCGTCTGACTGTCTCACAGTCAGGCGCTCTTCTTTTGTATTCACCCTGAGCTACCTTCGCATGTTGCCTCACCTACAGCATCTCTATCTCTTCGGCCAGCATGCCGAGTCGCTTGCCCCGGAGCTTCGGAAGCTCCTCACGGAAGCGCTTGGCCTGTCGGAGGCTCAGCTCCTTAGTCGAGCGGACGAGGCTGGGCTGTGGCTGTGTTGGGGAGGCTTAGGGGGAAAGCTTCAGCGAGTAGGGGAGCTGGGGGAAGGCAAGGAGGAGGCTCTTCGAAGCAAACTCCTCACGGCGCTCATCCCTTGGACACGGGAGGCGAAGGCCTCAGTTTACTTCCCTTCGAGCGACGCCCTTCTGCCGATCACGCATGTGGCCTTCGACCTCGATGGGACGCTCACCACGGCGGAGCTCCTCCCCGAACTAGCCCGCAGGCTCGGGCGCTCCGACGAGATGGCTCGGCTGACTGATCAGGCGATGCGGGGGCTGGTGCCCTTCACCGAAAGCTTCCTTCACCGCACAGAGCTCCTCGAAGGGCTTGGGCGGGAAGCCTTCGACGAAGTCGTGCGTTCGATCCCCATCCCAGAGGAGAGCGTGCGCCTGCTACACGAGCTGGACCTTCCCCGAGCGATCGTCACGGGCGCTTATCTGCCCTTCGTCACGGCTTCGGCGGGGCGCCTGGGAGTCACGGACTATATAGGTAGTCCTGTGCGGTGGACCGAGGCGGGGCGCTTCGCAGGGCTCCAGCCCGAAGCGATCGTAAGTGCCGAGGGGAAGCGCACCTTCCTCACGGGGTGGACGGGTGGTGCCCTTCGCTCCACCCTCTACGTGGGCGACGGGGCGAACGACATCCCCGCCCTCGCAGCTGCGGGGCATGCCCTCCTCTACCAAGCCACCGAATTAGCAGGCTGTACGACACCCAGCCTTCGCACGTTAGTATTACGGATCCTCCGAGGTAGCGGGGCTCCGACACCTTCCTAATCTCCAAGCATGAATATACGCCTCGACGAAAGCTGGCGTAGAGCCTTAGCCCCCGAGTTCGATAAGCTCTACTTCGGCATCCTCACAGAGAAGATACGTAGCGAATACCGCTCCGGCTGGCCGATCTACCCGCCTGGGGGGATGATCTTCCGTGCGTTGGATCTCTGCCCTCTACCTGAGGTGCGGGTGGTGATCCTCGGGCAAGACCCTTACCACGGTGCGGGGCAGGCCGAAGGACTTTCCTTTTCTGTCCCCACGGGAGTAGCTATCCCTCCGAGCCTTCAGAACATCAAGCAGGAGATCGCTTCCGACCTGGGGCATCCCTCGGTCATCCCCGATGGAAGCCTGCTGAAATGGGCGGAGCAAGGCGTCCTGCTCCTCAATGCTACGCTCACCGTCCGAGCAGGGCAAGCGGGCTCGCACCAGGGTCTCGGCTGGGAGACTTTCACCGACGCTATCATCGAAGCCGTCAATAGAGAGCAGGAGCATGTGGTCTTCCTTCTCTGGGGAAGTCCAGCCCGGCGCAAGGGGGCGATGATCGACCGATCGAAGCACTTAGTCCTCGAGGCTCCTCACCCTTCGCCCCTGTCGGCATATCGGGGCTTCTTCGGTTGCCGGCACTTCAGCAAGGCCAATGCCTACCTGAAGCACTGGGGGAAGGCTCCCATCCTTTGGTAGCACCCGTCGCTATAGAATGGATCAATATACCGATACGTCTCGGAGCGGTGTGTCAGGCAAAATAATACTACCTTTATGTCGAATTAAAGACTAGAGTTGCTCCGATTGCTTTGATTTATGAGCACTCTCTATACCTTCCTTTTACAAGAATTAAGATATGGACGTACTCCAGATACAGAAGGACCTGATCGGTATGCAGGACTATATGAAGAACTTCGCCCGTACCCTCACTAAGGACGAGGCCGATGCGGAGGATCTGACGCAGGACACTACCCTCAGAGTACTCAACAATTACGACAAGTTCGTCGACAATGTCAATTTCAAAGGGTGGGTGCTGAAGATCATGCGCAATATCTTCATCAACAACTACCACAAGCTCGTGCGTACCCAGAGCTTCATCGACCCGAACGTAGATGCCTACAACGTCCCTCTCCTCAGCGAGGGCGGAGACAATACACCCGAAGGCTCGATGGATATCAAGGAGATCACGGGGGCGATCGCTTCGCTCCAGCCCTCCCTCAAGGAGCCCTTCTCCATGTTCGTCTCGGGCTATAAGTATAATGAGATCGCAGAAACCTTAGGGATTCCGCTCGGCACTGTCAAGAGCCGCATCTTCTTCGCTCGTCAGGAGCTACAGAAGAAGCTGCGTGACATGCGCTAGAGCCCTTCCCCTCCTCACTCTATCACCATTCACATAGACTACCATCATGAGTAGAGAACATCGCCGCTGCCTCATCATTGGCTCCGGTCCTGCAGGCTACACCGCCGCCATCTACGCCTCGCGCGCCAACCTCTCCCCACTGCTCTACGAAGGCCTTCAGCCCGGTGGACAGCTCACCCAGACCACTGAGGTAGAGAACTTCCCCGGATATCCCGAGGGGATCACGGGTCCCCAGTTGATGCAGGATCTTCGTGCGCAAGCTTCCCGCTTCGGAGCAGAGATCCGTTCGGGTCTAGCTACCAAGGCCGATCTGTCGAAGGCTCCCTATGTCGTCACCTTCAGCGACGGCGCTGAAGTCGAAGCCGACACCGTGATCATCTCCACGGGTGCCTCGGCCAAGTACCTCGGTCTCCCTGATGAAGAGAAGTACGCTGGCCTCGGTGTATCTGCCTGCGCCACGTGTGATGGGTTCTTCTATCGTGGTAAGAAGGTCGCTGTCGTCGGTGGCGGTGATACGGCTTGCGAAGAAGCGCTCTATCTGGCGAGTCTCGCCTCACATGTCTACATGATCGTGCGCAAGGATTACCTGCGTGCTTCGGATATCATGCGTCAGCGTGTAGCATCGAATGAGAAGATCACTGTCCTCTTCGAGCACAATACCCTTGGGCTCTACGGGGAAGATGGGGTCGAAGGTGCACATCTGGTTAAGCGCCTGGGTCAGCCCGACGAAGAGCGTGTAGATCTCCCTATCGACGGCTTCTTCCTCGCCATCGGTCACCACCCCAACTCCGAACTCTTCGCTGAGTACGTCGACGTCGATGAGGTCGGCTACATCAAGACCGAAGGTGCTACGCCCCGCACTCGTGTCCCTGGGGTCTATGCTGCTGGCGACGTCGCCGATCCCCACTACCGCCAAGCCGTGACGGCTGCTGCTTCAGGCTGTAAGGCGGCTATCGAAGCTGAGCGCTACCTCGGCGAGCACGGCCTCTAAGAGCCTGCTTACTTCATAGCACACGATCGCCCGTGGACTCCCCAGAGAGTCCACGGACGATCGCTTTTTGTACCCTCCCCAGTCGTAGGGTGAGAGGGCGGTAAACTACTTGGTGCAGGTCTTGATGTGCGCCTTGATCTTCTTCATCGCCCAGTCATAATGGCTGGCTGTCGCCGAGACGGCATAAGCACCAAGCGTAGATGTGCCCGTCCAATCGAATACTCCCTTGGCAAAGAGCTCTTCATCGCTGAAGGTCACAAGCAAGGTCATCACCGCTTGATGGCTCTCCTTCAGCATGCTTTTTGCCCTGTCGAGCGGTGTCATTTGGTGCTTCTTCCAGAGCTCAACGTTCATCGACGGATAGGTCTTCCAGTTGTAAGGCTCTGGGAGAAAGGGCTTGCGCTCACCGGCTTGATTAGCCTGAATCCAATGCAGTAGCAACTGGTGCCACTCGTATAGATGCACGAGCACATCACGCAGGTTCTTGTCCCTCGCCCAATGGGCCTCTTTGCCCATCGTCGCCATCTCTTCGGCGAAGGGCGCACGCTGTATCTCCTCATCCATCCCATCGATGAGTTGCCACATCTTGCAGAATTGTCCGTCGGCGGATGCTAGGAGGTCTGTCTTCGTTGTTGCTCTTGGCATAGTTCGTCTTTGTACTGGAAGAAAGTGAAGCGATTATCCCTCGAAGGTACCCGCCTGCAAGGGGGAGGTGAAAAAGGGACCTACGGTAGGTCGGCGTACCGACCTACGGTAGGTCGGTGAGGCGACCTACAGTAGGTTTTTTCGGCGACCTACCGTAGGTCGTTTTTGGGGCGCTCCAAGCCCGCTGTTTATGCGGGCTGGCGAAGGGCTAAGAAATTCGGTGAGAGAAAGGGTGTGGGAGGCGGGGCGCTACATGCGGGAGCGGAGCTCTTGGTTGCTCTTACGCTCCGACTTGCCTTCGATCGAGGCACCGAAGGAGTACGTCAGGCGAAGCGTGCAAGTAGGCACACTATTCTCATTGACGACGTGCATCCGATAGTTGGGTGTTTCGATGTCCATAAGGCTCTTATTGCACAGGAGGTTGTTGGCGTTCATAGCGATACGTAGCTTTCCCTGAAGGAGCGTGTAGGCAAGGCCGCCTCCGGCAGCGATGGTATGTCCGCTGCGTATCCCCCATGCGTAGCTTGGAGTCCTGTAGTAGAAGTAGCATGTGCCTTGGAAGGTCTTACTTCGGTTGAAGAAGAACGTATTGTTGAGGTTGACACCGTAGCCGAAGCTCGAGCCCCCGTACGTAGGAGTTGCTTCGGTATTGACCTTGGAGTCGGCGTACCAGAGACGCTGGGAGATGTAGGTCTGGAAGAAGCTAACCCGATTGAAGAAGAAGCTATTCTCGAGGCTGAAGGTCAGGGCCTTCTCAGCATTGTCATGCGTATAGCTCCCCTTGTTCGTCTTGGGGTCTAGGCGTATGACTTGTATGATGCCATCCCAGAGATAGCGACCGCCGAGCTGGAAGTTCAGCGCCCCTAGGAAGGTGTAGCCGAGGGTGAGCTGAGCCTGCTTCCCCGCACGCAGGTCTTCCTTCCCCCGCATGAAGGTGTATTGATTCTCATAGCTAGCGAAGGGCGAGAGCTGGCCGAAGTGAGGGCGATTGAGGCGCACGGTGCCGTTGAGGCTGAAGGCATGGCGGTCGCTGGGGTTGTAGCCCAAGAAGAGCGTGGGGAAGATATTGAGGTAGCTACGGAGATGCTTCAGTTGGCGACCGTTGTTTTCCCCTGCGGTGTGGGTGTACTCCATACGAAGGCCCGTGCGGAGATTCCACTTATCGGAGAGGGGATACTTCAGGTCGGCGTACAGAGCGTAGACGTGTTCGTCGAAGATGATCTTGTCGTGGCGTTCGCCCATGGAGCTCTTGGCATCGTAGTCACTTCGGTTGGTGGTGCGGGTCCAAGTGCCCTTAGCCCCGAAGCCCAGAGTCCCCTTACCCAAAGGAGTGAGGTAGTCTAGACTAGTGATGTAGGAGTCGGTATGCTGATCGGTCAGGGCATCAAAGTGGAAGTCCGAGCCAGGGATGGGAGTACCATTAGGCTTCAAGCCTCGGGAGGTGAAGTTGCGCCCCTCCTGACTTCGGTAGCCTACATAGTCGGCATCCCACGAGAGACGACGCTGGGGAGCGGACTTGAAGGTCTTCTCAAGGTGAACGTTCGCCGTAGTATAGCGGCTCTTGTTCGTCTCGTCGGCAACGCCAGGGAGCAGGCGTAGGAGTTCACGAGCCCCACTGGAGAGGACGCGCCAGTCTCGGCTATCGTTCTCTCGTCGAGTATTGTCCTCCTCCGGAGCATAGGATACATTGAATCCCATCGAGAGCTCAGGGGTGAAGGCATAGTCTAGCCCTGCTCGTAGGTTGAGGTAGGGATTCTTCCCCTTGTAGTAGGTCTGGCTGGAGTAATAGCTGCTCTGCTTGGGATAGTAGCGGTAGGTATCCATGTGCCCATCGTAGTCGGCCTTCCCTCCCCCGAGCTGGAGGGAAGCGGTGACTTTGTCCTTCTTGTAGTTGAGGCTGGTATTGAGCCCGTACCGTAGGAGGTCCCTTCTCACACCGAAGCTGGGGGAGAGGCTTCCTCCGAAGAAATCATTCTTGACCTTCTTCATGACGATATTCAGCACACCTGCATTCCCCTCGGCTTCGTACTTAGCGGGCGGAGTGGTAAGTATCTGGATCTCCTCGAGGTCGGACTGTGAGTAGGAGCGGAGGAGGCTGATCAGAGCAGCTCCCGAGAGGCGGATGCGCTTTTCGTTGATGAGGACGATCACCCCGCCCTTACC
>NZ_KI259242.1:3008-3812 GCF_000467855.2 Porphyromonas sp. oral taxon 278 str. W7784 | reverse complement strand
CCATTTTAAGAAGCGAGCGGGTGTGATTGCGAAAGCAGTGACACCCGCTTCTCATTTGTAGGAGGGTGAAGTAGCTACGGCTACTTCGCCCTCTTTTTGTTTCCGCCCACCAGACTTTCTAATCCAGACTCCTCCTATCCCCTGCACACAACGTCTTGCCCCTCCCAACGCATGCTCCTCGCTTCCCCCGGCATACACCCTCACATCGAACATCCCGTATAGGGGCATGAAGGTTGAGCTACTTCTCCAAGTACTGCCTCAGCTACTCCCATACTTCTCCCGTCGAAGCCCCTCGCTACACCAGATATAAGCCCTCCCGTCGAACAGCCCCGGACAGAGACATTAAGGTTGAGCTACTTCTCCTGCTACGACCCCAACCTCCCTTGCCCTCCCCTAAAGCAATTCCCCTACTCCTTCCTTTTGACCAGCTTGTAAGCCCAGTTCTCAAGCCTACTTCCGTCTGCCTCACGGAGTAGAGGCAGACGGAGAGGAAGCCTGTTTAAGCCTCTTCTCCTACCGAGCTGTAAGTTGTAGGGATAGGCTTGGGTATCAATTCGTCGAAGTATTAGGACGGGGAAGATAGTAGCTATCGCTTTCCTCCAGTCGCATCTAACTACAAGAGTGGAGGGTGGGGAAGGGATAGACGTCGGGGATTTTAGTCTAGCTACTTCGAGCCTCTACGGGTATCTAATCGGGTGCTTTTAGGGGCTTGATTTTCGCTTCTCCTTGGAGGCTTGGGGAGGGGCCTCTCAGGAAGGGCAAAGAGGGATCCACTGTAGGTCGTCTCTGCGACCTACCGTGGGT
>NZ_KI259242.1:0-2908 GCF_000467855.2 Porphyromonas sp. oral taxon 278 str. W7784 | reverse complement strand
TACCGTAGGATTATTTTTGGGGGTGCTGAAGGTAGGCTATAAGAGGAATCGCTAAAAGGGAGGAAGTACTCAGGAGAAGGGGGCATTTGTTGGTGTCTGAAGAGGCGGGTGGTTTCTTCGCTCTTTTGCCTCCTTGGGGAGAGGAGTAACGAGAGGGGGATTAGCAGGGGGAGTAGGCTGGGGCTAGTGGATCTAGAGCCAAAGAAGCAGTACGTGTCCGAGGGAATGACCCTAGGGCACGCACTGCTTCTTTGCTTTGTGAAGAGAGGGGAGGGCTAGGCGCCCTCGGGTAGGGGAGCTAGGCGTCTGTGGCGACGAGGGCGAGGATGCGACGGAGGGTGTTGAGGTTGCGGGTCGTGCAGGTGACCTTTAGGTGACGCTCCAGGGCATTATTGGTGAGGCGGGAGTTCTTGTAGGTGACGGGAGCATGGACGTAGAGGCATTGCTCGGAGAGATGCAGTTCGGCTTCTCCCCAAGACTTCTCGGCGAGGACCTGAAGGCGCTGGACGTCGGGGCGCTCCATCGTCATCGAGAAGAAGACCCGGCTAGGATCAAGGTCGGAGGGGAAGGGGCAGGCGTCGATCCAGCCTTGGATCTCCTCGGGACGGAAGACCAGAGCAGCGATGTCCGCTCCGTAGTGCTCGGCGAGGAGGTCATGGATGCGAATGCTTAGAGCCTCGGCGGAGAGCTCACTGCGAAGGAGGATATTCCCACTCTGGATGTAGGTACGGACGGCTTCGAAGCCGGCATCTTCGAGGAGCTGGCGCAGGATCGCCATCTTAGGTATGCTGTTCTTCCCGCTGGGCATGACGCCTCGGAGGAGGATGATTTGCTCTTGTTTCATCGTTTGAAGGGGGGATAAAAAGGACTCAGCGAGCCTCATGAAGGTGCAAAGATAGTTCTTTTCCCTAGGAGGTAATTCGGTGCTTCCTCTGTGGCAATGGCGGTGCTGGCTCGCCTGAAGTACCATTGCGAGGGGCTTATTCTAAGCTCTCTTTGGGCTGTGCCAAGCTGAGGGCTTTGCTCCTGGCTCTAGGGCTCTTGGCGTCGGAGGAATTGGGGGCTGATGGGGAAGGGGGCATTTCTATTCTGAAGAAGGCGGTAGTAGTGTCTCTTTGGCGGGAGAAGGGGCGGGCTTAGAAGGGAGGCTATAGTGCCGTAGTCGGGTAGCCGTAGTCCTTCATCGGAGGCACTAGTAGCGCCTCTCGGGTGGCAACAGTAGTACCTCTTCGGAGGTAGCAGTAGTGCCTCGGAGGGGGAAGATGAGGAGGCTTGAAGTGAGGGAAAGGAGAAGCCTTCGGGAGGCAAAAGGGCTGAGGTGAGAAGGGATTCAGTGGGGCGACTTAGGCAGGATCATTGCTGGAGGTAGGGAGGGGCTAAGGGCTTCGACGAGGGAGCTGTGGGGGAATGATTTTTTCATTTCTTCGTACCTTTGCGCCCCAGCGAAAGGCAAGATACTTCTCTGCCAGCACGCTCGCTTGTATGTCTTGAGCTCGCAGTCCGTCGCCTTACGGACGCTCTTCGTCTCCCACTTGGTGCATTGGTGCTGTGGGGACGCTTCACTTTCCTCTCCTCCTGGGTCGAGCTCGCAGGAGTCCACTTATTCACACGAGTAAAATTATTTGATGAAGACTAAGAAGATATTCCTCTTCGCCCTATTCCTCGGCTTCGGGCTGGCGGTGGGCTGTAAGTCCGGGAACGATACTCCTCGGGTCACGCCTACTCCAGAAAATCCCCAGAAGCCCAACGACCCCCAGAATCCTCAGCCACCTGAGAACCCTCAACAGCCAGACCAGCCGAAGCAACCCGAAGATCCTCAGAAGCCCGGGGATCCCACCCCGCCTGCTAATCCTCCGAAGCCCTCGGACTACAACATGGCTAAGCGTATGGTCGTCACTCCCATTGAGAGTAAGACTAAGGAGCTGCTTAGCACGCTCAAGATCGAGGAGTTTGCTTGGGGCAAGGAGAAGGATGCTATTAAGCTCGCCGACCTCCTTCCCTTTGTGACCTTCTCCTCTTCAGAGCAGGGAGGTCAGCCTTACACCCTTACCGCTGAAGATCTGAAGCTCCTGGAGCTAGTGGACATGAAGTACGAGGAGGGCGCTCATGGTAGCGATGCCCTTGCTTTCAAGGTACGCTACAAGGGGATCCCGGGTTCGGACTTCCTCCGTATCCCCATCTCCCGTCGGGAGTACTTCTTGCAGAAGTTCCAAGTCGATGAGGCTTTCGCCTCTAAGTACTACCTCGGGGGAATGGTGCGTCAGTTCGGGGTCTACTCGGGAGAGTTCCTGAAGAGCTATGATCGGACGAAGTACGCCGTAGTGCTCTCAGAGCCTCGTGCCGACCACTACAACAATACCCTCACCTTCAGAGGGACGGTGAACCTTCCCCGCTATAATAAGGAGGATCTACTGACGCTCGACTTCGAAGTCAAAGGCTTCAAGCCCCTGTCTTCCCTGAAGGACAAGCTTACCTTGGCTACTAGTATCGACCTCAATGAATGGATGAGTGGGCGACTGAAGAAGCTGAAGAAGCTCGATGACGCTACTGTCCTGAGTACGCTCCAGTTCAACCCGAAGACCTGGCTCCAGCTAGCTAGCCCAGGCATCCGACGCTCTAGGACAGAGCTGGCTGAACTGGTATGGGCTCGAGATGGGCATGACCTCGTGGGGGTGGTCTCTGGCGGGCTTGACAGCCGTGATGTGTATCTGAAGGATGTTCGCTTCCAGGTAAAGTCTGCCCACTATGATAAGGACGCTGCTACCGTGACGATCAAGCTAGAACTGACGGGGGCCAATGAGCAGGCGTTCGACGGAGGGACAACTACGCTCGTCGTTCGCTCGGTGCGCCTCTAGCTCCATCGGTCGAACCCTTAGAAACGACACCGCCCCGACAAGCCTAGGCTTGT
>NZ_KI259241.1:124479-131607 GCF_000467855.2 Porphyromonas sp. oral taxon 278 str. W7784 | reverse complement strand
TAGCATAGCTATTACCGCCCTTCTTTTTATAGAACCGAGTGCAAAGGAATTCCACCAAGAACATAATCCCAACACGATGAGCAAAGGAATTGAGTCTAATAGCACGAATGCAGTTGCTGCCCCTTCTATGCAGGTGGAAGAGGTCCGGATAAATTCTGTTTCAGAGTTTATAGAGAAGATTGTCCAGCTTGATAAAGAGGAAGGTACCGAGATCTTCTACCGAGGTCATGCTGATAGGGATTGGGAGCTTCTTCCCTCTATCTTTAGGACGCCGAATGGGGTGGAGAAAGAGCATTTATTGTTCCGAGATATGGTGGCGCATGAGCCTCAGAGCTTCTCTGAGTGTAAGTCAGCCTTAGATTATCTCGTACAAATGCAGCACTATGGCTTACCTACTCGCCTCCTCGATATGACCACTAACCCCCTCGTTGCTCTATATTTTGCCTGCCAGTCGGTTGGTGATGTTAATGCTGGTATTTCTGCAGGTATGCAGATAGCAGGGGAGCATGTTTTGGGTATTATTCTGAATGATCCTAGAGCTAGGGATTTTACTAGGAAGGAGGCTAATCTTATGATAAGAATAGCCTACATGGCAGGTGCGCTAGCAGGTGCTTCCTCTGCTACTGCTCTTCATGCTGCAGGTGGAGCTCTTGCTGCGCTTTTAGATGAACCAATGACAGATTCGTCTGTCTTGAATGTAGCTCTTTTTGTAGCAGACTCTTCCGCTAAGCTTGGAGCAGAGGAGGGGGTAAAAGCTAGAGCTAAGGATGGAGTCATTTACTCATTCACTGCGCCTGAGAATAGGGTGAAGCATTATGATAGCGATGCAGTCTCTGTATTGACTAATCTTGCGAAGTGTAAGATTTCAGAGCAATGCTCTGCTAGTACTCCTTCAGTGGAGGATTTTAATAAACAGCCTGATATAGCTCGCTTGTGTGAGCAGATTAAAGTGGAGAAGCCTCATTTCCTTCCTAGCATACAGCCTGACACCTTGAGTAGTCTCTTCTTTGTCAAAACAAAGAATGGAAATCAGCGTATTACTAATCAGATGGGGGCTTTTTTAGTATTTGGTCTTGGACTTAATCTGAGGAAAGAAGGAGACAATGCTGAGGGGAAGGCATATTTGACAAAGGGAGTACATGCAGAGATCCCATCCGAATGGATTAAGAGAAAGTTTGTTGTCCCGAAGGAGAAGAAAACGAAGCTCCTTGAGGAGTTGGCGCACCTAGGTATAACAGAGTCTTATATCTACCCAGGCATAGAGCAGTATGCGAAGGAGCTGAAGAAGAAGTACAAGCTTTAATGAGAGACAGCCACCTCGCAGAGCTCTTTGCTCTAGGTTAAAGTCGCAGCTTTAGACTTAGTCCCTCAGACGACGATGCGGTGACCAGCAATGGCTGGTCACCGCATCGCTTTTTTAGGGGGAAGGGGCGGATGGTGGAGAGCCTTTGCCTGCGAGTGTTTGGAGGGGCTGTTTAGCTTGAGCGGGGAGGGGACTTGGGGAGAGGCAAAAAGGACCCTACGGTAGGTCGTCGATGCGACCTACCGTAGGTCGGTGAGACGACCCACAGTAGGTTTTTTCTACGACCTACCGTAGGTCGTTTTTTAGCCCTTCTGAAGGTAGGGGCTTTCCCCTCGTGCAAAGGGCGTATTAGGGATGCCTGTTCTTTGGTGGTCTTTTTCGCCTGTGTTTATCTGTCTCAGGGAAGGCGAAGCGGGGAGGGAGGAGATGCTCGGTCTTCCTCCAAGGTCTTAGTGAAGGCTATAAAACTCTTTAATTTTATACGATTAAAGAGAATTAGAGGATTCGGAGCCTTCTACTTGCGCTGTCGTGGTGGGAAGAGCACTTCGATGAGCTGCTGGAGGAGGGCTTGGCGGGGTGAGAGACGAGGGCGGGGTGTGCGAAGTCTTCGTACCTTTGTGCCCATAAATACATCGACAGATATGACCAAAGACCAATCCTTGCGCCGTGAAGGCGAACATCTACTCGACGAAATCAAAAACCTAGGGAAGGAACTCCTAGAGGAAAGCAATGAGCCCCGCTTGCTCCCTGCGATCTATTCCCGCCGATCCATCCGAAAGTTCGTCGATACTCCGCTGACGGGTGAAGAGGTGCAGATCCTGCTGGAGGCGGGTCTTCGTGCCCCTTCGTCGAAGAATAAGCATACGACGCAGTTCATCCTCATCGAGCAGCGGGAGATGCTTGATCGCCTCAGCCATATGCGTGAGAGTGGGGCGCTCTTCCTCCAGCAGGTACCGCTGGGGATCGTCATCCTTGGCTCCCCGATGGAGTGCGAGCGATGGATAGCTGATGCTTCGCTGGCGGCAGGCTACATCCAGCTACAGGCCGAGGCTTTGGGGCTGGGCTCCTGCTGGGCAGATGCCTACGGGTGCTACACGGGGAATGGGCAGGAATCTTCGGAATATGTGCGCAATCTCCTTGGGATCCCTTACCAGCTGGAGGTCTTCTGTATCCTGGCCATTGGTCATAAGGCAAGCGACGCTGCTCCACGCCCCACAGAATCGCTGAAGTGGGAGAAGATCCACATCGAGCGCTACCCAGAGCTCGAGGAGACCGAAGCACCGAAGGAATGAGTTTGAGCGAAGGGACTCCGGAGCGCCTCGTCCTGCTTGGGGCGGGGAATGTAGCGACGCATCTGGGGCGAGCACTTATTGCCTCAGCTTCGTCCGCAGTGCACCTCACCCAGATCTACAGCCCTGGGGGCCGTTCGGCTCGGGCGCTGGCTCAGGAGCTGGGCGAAGGGATCAGCGCTGTCGGATCTCTGGAGGAGCTTGACCTCGATGCCGAGTGGTATATCTTCGCTGTGCCCGATGATGCCCTGATCCCGCTGGCTAAGGAGCTGGCGGGGCGGGTTCGTGGACTCTGGGTGCATACCTCGGGATCAACCTCCTTGGATGACTTGGCTGAAGTGCACCGACCTGCAGGTGTTCTGTATCCTCTCCAGACCTTCTCCAAGGGGAAGGCGCTGGACTTCTCCGAAGTGCCCCTTTACGTCGAAGGGACGGACTCCGAGGCAGAAGGGCGTATCCTTCGGCTAGGCGAACTGCTGAGCCGGTCGGTAGCTCGTGCGACGAGCCAGCAGCGCCTCGTGCTCCATCTGGGGGCTGTCTTTGCTTGCAACTTCTCCAATCACTTGATCGCCGTCGCCGAAGAGCTCCTGACCCGACATGGCCTGCCGGAGAAAGCCCTCCTACCGCTCATCGACGAGATGACGGCTAAGCTCCATACCCTCCCAGCACGGGAGGCGCAGACGGGACCTGCACGGCGGGGAGACGAACGGACGCTCCGTAGGCACGAGTGCTTCCTAGCGTCGGAGCCTGAGCTGGAGCACCTCTACTCGCTCCTGTCTCGTCAGATCCGAGAGCGCTCGGAGCGTAGGTAGCTTTCCCTCCCAAAGAAGCGCTGGGACCAGGATGAGGATAGTGTGGAAGCCTCCTAATCTACCTTCGATTAGGACGAAGCCCATCTATCGTAAGGGAAGGCTTTCCTTAGGGTACTTCGGGGGGGAAGAAGTGTGATCTCGATCGATCCCTTCTACCTGTGAGGTGCAGAAAACCCACTTACAGAGCCCGACCGAGGACATTTGGTGCCCTGGAGCTTACAGTGTAGTGAATCATTCTCGTGGAGGATGGGGACTAATCTCGGCGTCTTAGCAGGAAAAGGGACTCATTTAAATAAATTTCTTTACTTTTGTACCCGCTACAGTGAACAATACCCTCTATGGGTAGTGTTATCACAGTACAAAGACAATGACATATTGCCTTGGGCGTCGGGAGACGGCCGCCAGGTCTCTTAGGAATCATACCTTCTGGGTTACGGGAAGATTGCGTTTGGTGTTCGTAGTGTGGTAGGGTGTGATCACCGAGGACCTACATTAGGCGTGTGGTTAGATTGCTTCGGCATCGAGCCACACGCTTTCTGATTTATATATCCCCCCGTCCTTATCCTATGATCCCTTCGAAGAAGTGGGGTGATGCGCAAGGGTCGCATGCCTGCCGTGAGCAGGCGTGCGACCCTCGTCGTTTGTAGCGGTCTGTGCTGTGAAGGCTTAGCGTCGTGCTAGGTCGTCGTGGGTCATCTGTAGGAGGGCACGGCCCAGACGCTGGCGTAGTGGGGAAGGGGTAGGTGCGTCCTCGAGGACACGACCACTTACGTTGTCCACGACGGTGCTCCCTGTGGGATCGATGAAGCCGAAGCCGTCGTTGAAGGTATAGTAGGCAAAGGGCTTCGTATAGTTCGGTGCTAGTACATTCCTGCTGAAGGGGAAGTCCTCGTAGGGGAGACCCAGCTGTGCAAGGAGGGTCGCCACGAGGTCGGACTGGTTCATGAGCTTGGGGATGACACGAGGACTGCGCACAGCGCCCCCCAGCCAAAGGAGTGGGATGTGATGCACTGCGGTGCCATTGCGGTCGTCGCTGTCTCGGTCGGAGAAGCCATGATCCGCTAGGCAGATAATCAAGAGGTCCTTCCACTGTGGAGTCTTCTTCAGACGCTCGATGAATGTCCCCAGGCTTTCATCCAGATAGGCGAAGGCGTTGGGTATAGGCGAGGCAAGGCGCTTGTAGGGTACATCGAAGGGCTCATGACTGCTTAGGGTCAAGAAGCCCTTATGCCAAGGCCTATCGGTAGGCTGGCGTAGGATCTCCCTGTAAAGGTAGTCGAAGGTTACTCCGTCGGGTACACCCCAGTTGGTGCGAGGGAGTCGCTTGTCGAGGTCCTTCTCGTCGGTGACTCGCTGGTAGCCCGAGCCCAGGAGATAGCCCTTCATGTTGGTGAAGTTGGCATCTCCTCCGTAGAGGAAGTCCGTGGAGTAGCCCTGCTTCCTCAGCTCTCCACTCAGGGCGGAGAGGCTACGGATCTTAGCGGGGAGCTTCATCACCGAGTGCGTGGGGAAGCTGGGGTAACCACTGAGTGTCGAGAGGACCCCTCGGTCGGTGCGGAAGCTATTAGCATAGCACGAGGAGAAGAGGATACCCTCCTTAGCGAGCCGGTCGAAGTGTGGGCTGACCTCCGCCATTCCTCCTAGAGCACCGATGTAGCGAGCCCCGAAGCTCTCCATGATGATGACGAGGATATTCGGTCGGCGAGTAGTGAGGAGGGTATCTAGACTTGGTGCTTCGGTGGGGAAGAGGTCTGCGGTGAGTTGGGCTAGTTCGGTATCAGAGTAGAAGTTGTATTCCGATCCGAAGTCCTCGGTCTTCCCCAGCGAAGAGAAGAGGCTGAAGATGGGGTTGACCGCTGCGTGATTGAGGTACTGACGATCGCTGAAGTACACCTGCCCGACATTGGCCGTGGCTTGGCTCACTCCGCCTCGGATGAGGAGGAAGGTCGGCGCAAGGAGCACGAGTGTCCCCAGCGCAGGTATCCAGCCCCTCTTGACTGAAGGCCAAGACTGCTCCAGCCTCCACCCAAGGGCGAAGAAGAGGAGAGCTGACCACAGAGCGATGAGGAAGACATTGGCGAGTATGAAGCCAAGACTAACGCTAGCGAAGGCCTCGCCTGGGCTGTCGAGGTAGAGGAAGACCGATGCATCGAGCTTGAAGCCCCAGAAGGGGTAGAGTCGCAGGTCGACGATGGTCACGATCCCACTGAGCAGTGCTACGAGGAGATGATAGGGGTATAGTATTCGCCTCGCTGGGAAGTGCTTCACGAGGAAGCTCAGCGCAAGGAGGATGAGCGGTACGACGAGGAGATACCCTAGGACCGACAGGTCGAGACTCAGCCCGTGGTACAGGACGGCGAGCGCATCCCCCAGCCCTACTCCTCCATCGCCTGGAGTGAGGAGTAGGAAGAGTAGCTTCTGCAGGAGGAAGCTCAAGAGGAGCACAAGGATCAGCCGAAGGAGGTAGAGGAGACGAGGCTTCATCTAGGGTAGGATAGCGAAGGAGCGAGTAGATATGAGGCAGACGGCACAGCCTCCTGCTACGGGAGGTGTGTGCCGTCTGTGTGTCTCTTGAGGATACGTAGCTCTAGGGCTTAGCCACGTACAGCGATGACCTCGATCTCCACGAGGCCATTCTTGGGAAGGGTCTTGACGGCGAAGGCCGAGCGTGCAGGGAAGGCGCCCGTGAACTGCTGCTCATAGACAGCGTTCATGGCAGCGAAGTCCCCCATATCCGCCAGGAAGCAGGTGGTCTTGACGACCTGATCGATGGTGAAGCCCGCTTCGGAGAGGATGGCCTTGATGTTGCGGAAGACCTGTTCGGTCTGCGCCGTGACGCCTTCGGGGAATTCGCCCGTGGCGGGGTCGATGCCTAGCTGGCCAGAGGCGAAGAGCATGTCCCCAGAGAGGATGGCCTGACTGTAGGGACCGATAGCTGCAGGAGCTTGGTTGGTAGCGATGACTTTCTTCATGCGTGTGAGGAGTAGTTTATGTGATGAGTATTAGAGTGATGATCGGATGAGGGGCGAGGTCACTTGGAGTTGAAGCGGTTCATCGCCGAGCTAGCGCCCTCGAGGCAGAAGGCGATGGCGGCGTCGCAGAAGGTATCGATCCGCTGGGGCAGTTCGGCTGATTCTTCGCTGGAGAAGGCGCCGAGTACATAGTTGATCTGAGCTCCCTGGGGATAATCGTTGCCGATACCGAAGCGTAGGCGGGCATAGGCCTGTGAGCCGAGGAGCTGAGCGATGTTCTTGAGCCCATTGTGTCCAGCGTCGCTGCCCTTGGTCTTGAGTCGGAGAGCGCCGAAGGGCAGAGCCAGATCATCGACTATGACCAGTACGCGCTCGATGGGTATCTTCTCCGTGCTCATCCAGTAGCGTACGGCCTCGCCACTGAGGTTCATATAAGTGGAGGGCTTGAGGATGACGAGCTGAGCATTCTTCACTCGCCCCACAGCTACGTCGCCGTAGCGCTTCGTCTCGAAGCGCACTCCGAGGCGCTCTGCTAGGGCGTCGGCTACACGGAAGCCGATGTTGTGGCGTGTCTGAGCATATTCAGCGCCGATATTCCCTAGGCCTACGATGAGGTATTTCATAGAGTTGTCTTGTCGTGCAATAGCGTTGTGCAGTGCGAAGATACGGAATTTCGAGGTGTCGCCTAGATGAGCGACTTCGGAGGCGCTCCGAAGGGGTGAAAAAGAGACCTACGGTAGGTCGTCGATGCG
>NZ_KI259241.1:78368-124379 GCF_000467855.2 Porphyromonas sp. oral taxon 278 str. W7784 | reverse complement strand
TTCGACGACCTACCGTAGGTCGTTTTTTAGGGGTATAAGTAGAGGTGTAGAAAGGGGGATATTCGCTCCGTAGAAACCCCTCCGTTTTCCCCGCCTCGGTTCAAGGGGCCTGTGTACCCGCTTTTTACCCTCGGGAGGAGGGGGCTCTCAGGGGGGCTTCGCTTGGGATTCTCGAGAATCCTTTGTACACTTGCATAGAAGAAGCTAAGGGATCTCCTCTTAGCTCATTACTCCACTTCACCGAACGTATGGATACAGCTATTCGCTTGCGACACTTAGTCCTCCTTCTCTCTGTCTTCTCCTTCGGCATGCTGAGGGTGGAGGCACAGGCTCAGACCTCGAGCACGATCCTCGGGAGCATGATCCAGGCAGCCAAGACCATGAAGACCGACACCATCGCTAAGGCGGTCATCGAGCCCTGCCTCTACCGAGTGTACTACAGCATCGAGTATCATCCCCTAGCCAAGACGCCCAGCCCCTCGCATGAGTGGATACAGCTCCTGCAGGTCGGAGAGACCACGCAGCGCTACCTAGACTATGGGAGCTGGCAGGCGGACTCGATCCTAGACCATGGGGTGAAGGCAGGTCTGCGCCCCGAGGACTTCATCCCTGCCTACTACTCGGCTGGCAAGAGGTCGCTCTCGGGGAATCATCTACTCTTTCGGCAGACGGAGGGGAAGGTGGAAGGCTTCGATCGTATCGTGCTGGATTACTTTACCTACGAGGAGCCTATCCCTCACCAGCAGTGGGAGCTCGTCCCTGGGGATAGTGTCATCGCAGGCTACGTGTGCCACCGAGCTCAGACGCACTACCGTGGGCGTGACTACACAGCTTGGTACACGGAGGAGATCCCCCTGAGCTACGGGCCGTACAAGTTCAGAGGTCTACCTGGACTCATCGCCTGTATATATGACCGAGATCGGGACTATGTCTTCACCTTACAGGGCTTCGAGCGAGCTCCAGCGGGAGAGATGATCTATCGGAAGGAAAAGGAGTACTTCAAGACGACGAGGGAGCGCCTACAGGAGGCGAACCGTCGGTATATGGCTAACCCCGGAGGCTACTCCTCCCCACAGATCGCCGTCCAGGGGAAGAAACCCGTGCGTCCTCCGAAGCCCTACAACCCGATCGAACTAGAGTAGCACCTCCCACCCATCCGCCCCGTACCGCTCTCCCCCGCATGAGAAAGCCCGTCCGTCCTGCCCGACAGCTCTGGTGGCTCCTGCCCCTCCTCTTCCTCCTTCCCCTAGGGTCGGTGGCGTGGGGGCAGACCGAGGGACGTCGTGTGACAGCCCGTATCGTGAGCGCCGAGACGGGTAAGCCCATCGGCGATGTCCTATGCTCCGTCTGGGACGGCGAAGGACGGCGCACGGCCTTCACGCAGAGCGACGCTCGGGGAGAAGCTCGCTTCAGCCTCTCGCCCCGAGACGTACGCCTCACCTTCGCCCTGCTGGGCTATACGAAGCAGGAGCTACGTATCACCGAACTCCCAGGAGACACCTGCACCATCCGCCTCCAGCCCTCGACGACACCCATACGGGAGGTGCGTATCAAGGCCCGCCCGATCAACGTACGGGGCGATACCCTCCTCTACCGTGTCAAGGCCTTTGCTGGCAAGCAGGATCGCTACCTCGAGGATGTGATCAAGAGGCTCCCCGGTATCGAGGTCAAGGAGAACGGGCGTATAGAGTATCAGGGCAAGGCGATCAATAAGTTCTACATCGAGGGACAAGACCCTCTGGGGAGCAACTATACTCAGGCCTCACGCAACATCCCTGTGGAGGCCGTCGACCAGGTAGAGGTCATCGAGCACAATCAGCACAAGCGTATCCTACAGGGACTCGTCGTGAGTGATCAGGCTGCACTCAATATCCGCCTGAGCAAGGGCTCCCGCTTCAGACCCTTCGGAGAACTCATGGCGGGGGCAGGTGTGTGCCCGCCCCTCTGGGAGGGGAAGAGCTTCCTGATGCAGGCGGGACGCACCAATCAACTCATCACGACCCTCAAGGGGAATACTACCGGGGTGGACCTCTCGGGGGACTTCGTCCAGCAGATGGATGCTTCGAGTTCGCTCCC
The DNA here is from genome assembly GCF_000467855.2 of Porphyromonas sp. oral taxon 278 str. W7784. Taxonomy (GTDB): domain Bacteria; phylum Bacteroidota; class Bacteroidia; order Bacteroidales; family Porphyromonadaceae; genus Porphyromonas. The sequence goes on along the minus strand of NZ_KI259241.1, from coordinate 122,303 downwards.
ACAGGTCGCCCTGCCCTCTACCGTGCTGGAGACCTCTGCGCCTAAGAGCCCTCCGCTCGATATCCATCGCTATCTCGATGATCGAGGCGTCAACTGGGGCTTCAACGACCTACAGAAGCTCACCCCCTACAGCGACCTTCGGCTCAATGTCTCTGGCTACCATGATCGCCGACGTCTTCACTCGGGGAGCGAGCACCATTACCTCGGTACCACGCCCCTAGACCTCTATGAGACCTCCCAGCTCACCCAGAGGCCGAACTACTACAATGCCTCCCTTCGCTACGAACTCAATGCTCCCAAGCGCTACCTCCTCGGTGAACTGACCTTCGGCGGTAGACGCTCCGATGAGCAGGAGGGGCTGAGCTCCAATAGCCGTCGCTACGCCCTACAGCTCCGCCAAGAGCCCCTCTGGCTACAGGCTTCGCTCCAGACGACCCTGAGCCTCGGCGGGACACTACTGGACTTCGTCTCCTCGACCCGTGGCTACACCGCTGGGGAGACCCTCCGCGGGGAATGGACGGAGGGCACGAAACCTCGCCAGCCGCTTTATGAGGGGAGGCGCCTCACCCAGCTCCATTCGACGCATCGGGCTTCGACGACCTTTCACCTCGGGCGCTCTACATCCCTCAGCACGGGGCTCAGCGCTACGGCAGACCTGAGGAGCTACGACGCTCCCCAAGTCAGCCTATCAAGCACCTCGACCTATCGTGACCTAGCCCTTGGGCTGGATGCTACCTTCACCTACCGCACCGGAGGACTCTACCTCTCGGCGGGCGCACCCATGACCCTAGAGCGGGAGGCACTGCACGTCGGGGCTGTCCATGACGAGGCGACCCGCCTGACGGTATCACCCTTCATCAGCCTGAGGAAGGGTATAGGCCAGCGGGGAGAGCTGTGGCTACGTGGGAGCTATGCACAGCGCCCCGACCTCGACAGCTACTACAGCCCGAGCCCGATACGTAGGGGCTATCGGCTCTACTACCAGAGTCTCGAGCGACTCTACACTCAGGAGCGTCTCTCGGGCTCGCTACGGCTCTCCTACCGAGATCCCTTGGAGCTCTTCTTCGCTTACCTACAGCTGAGCTACCTCCAGACGACCCGTGGCTACTATCGGGACTATACCTTTAGTGCGGATCGGGCGGAGAGTATCCCCATCGACAGCACCCACCACAGGCGCACCTTCTCCGTAGCAGGGGCGGTCGACGGGACGAGATCGTCCCTCGGTCTCAGCCTGCATGCTGAGCTCAAGTACAGCCATACCAGCTACCTCAGCGCACAGGCACGGCGCACCTATCCCATCCAGAGCGACCTCGTCCAGCCGAGCCTCACGATGACGTGCAATAGGTTCGCACCGCTGGAGCTGGCCTACACCTTCGAGCTAAGCAGTATGTGGCTACATCACCCTCTGAGGAGACTTGACCCTGTCCTTTCCCTGCGAGAGAGCGTGGAGGCTGCCCTGCCCCTAGGTGGAGCTTGGCTCCTCAGTATGCAGGTCGTCCACTCGATGAATGAGACCAGCCCACGGTACTACAAGCATAGTTTCTTCGGCGATCTAGATGCCCGATGGACCGTGAGTAAGCGGCTCAAGCTCTCGGCACGGATAGCGAACCTCTGGGGACAGACAGCCTACCGAGTGACCCATCTCTCCGCTACGGAGGTGTCGAGCTTCACCGTGCCTCTTCGTCCCCGAGAGCTAGTCGTCACGGCCTCTTTCCGTATCTAGCTCCGAGCTCTTCCTAGAGTACACTTCTCTCCATCCCCACGGTGGGGGAGGAAGGAAAAAGACAGACGCCGTCGTCTCCGAACGAGGAGACGACGGCGTCCGTCTTATCTAAGAGTAGATGGGTTTACTCTCGTGTGGGCTGAGCTTCTTAGAGCTTGAAGGTAACACCGAGGTTCAGGTTGTAGAAGCCGTAGCCGAGTTCAGCGAAGGCACCGATCTTCTCCGTGAAGAAGTAGCGGCCACCGAGGAAGAGAGTCCAGTTGATGCCGCTGGTAGCAACAGATGCACCTGCATAGTCTAAGTTAGAGGATACCGATGCGATATCGTAAGAGACCATCAGACCAGCGTAGGTGTCGAGCTTGGGGGCAAACTGATAGTGGAAAGCACCACGACCACCGAGGGCGATGTAAGAGAATGAGCTCTTATAGGTGCCATAGGTCTGGCTGCCTCCAGTGTAACCTGCGAAGCCCCCGATAGAGATCGACCCGTTGTTGCCGTTGATCAGGTTGTCTACGATACCGTAGTCAAGGCTTACAGAGAGGGGGGGGATAGAGAGGCCTGAGTAGTAAGAGCCGATACCGACACCTGCGTTGATAGCAGTGGTACCCTTCTGGAATACTTCCTGAGCGTTAGCGATGCTGGCGCTACCTACGATAGCGAGTACAGCAAGGAATACTTTCTTGAGCATGTGAAAAATAATGATATGAGGTGAGATAAATGAGTGTAAGGAGTCAAAGTCCCCCACTCAGTTGCTAACAAAGGTAAAACTTTTCGGTAAGGAGCACAACTAAGTCTTGCTGAGCCCTCCCACCGAAGCTCACGGAGGCGCTATGCCTTGGCGTGGGGGAGGAACTTCCTCAGGAGTAGGTAGCCGACCACCCCAGAGCCGATCGTCCCTGCGAAGATACCGAGCTTAGCTTCGTTAAGGAGCTGTGCGAGCTCGGGGCTATCATAGGATAGGTTGGCTATGAAGAGGGAGACGGTGAAGCCGATACCGCCCAGAGCAGCGAGACTGACTAGGCGGATGAGGTTCATCCCTTCGGGCCAAGGGCAGAGCTTGACACGGATGGCCAGCCAGGTGAAGAGGCTGATGCCGACGGTCTTCCCTGCGAAGAGGCCGAGGAAGATAGCTAGGGGCAGGCCGAGGAGCATGTCTGCTGAGACGCCCCCGAGAGATACGCCAGCATTGACGAAGGCGAAGAGGGGGAGGATGAAGTAATTCACTAGCGGAGCCAGAGCGTGCTCTAGGGTCTGTACGGGGCTGATGGCCTTACCTGCGGTGGAGCGGATCTCGGTGATTCGCTCCAGCTGCTCATGGGAGAGGATGAGCGCACGATCGGCTTCACGAGCGTCGGTAGAGAGGTGGCTCGTCTCGTCGTGGAGCTTCTGTGCGAGTTCGCGGATATGGACCTTCGTCCCTGCAGGGATACAGAGAGCGACCAGGACACCTGCGATCGTGGGGTGGATACCCGACTGGAGGAAGAGCGCCCAGACGGCTATAGCGAGGATGATGTAGGGCTCGAGGGTATGGATGCGCATACGACCCAGCAGGAGGACGACGCCCACCAGTGCTAGACCGATACCCAGTGGCAGGAGGGCGACCTCGGAGCTGTAGAAGAGGGCGATGACGATGATCCCGCCGATGTCATCGGCTACAGCGAGGGTAGCGAGGAAGACACGGAGGCTCTTCGGTACTCGGTCGCCTAGTGAAGCTAGGACGGCCAGTGCAAAGGCGATGTCGGTAGCCATAGGGATAGCAGCGCCGATGCTCTCGGGGTGCTCGGGAGAGACAGTCAGGAAGAAGAGCACGGGGAAGATCATACCCCCCAGAGCGGCGATCACGGGTAGGAGTGCCTTCTTCGGTGAGGCTAGTTCGCCTACCAGCAGTTCCTGCTTGATCTCCAGACCCACTAGGAAGAAGAAGATAGCCATCAGGGCATCATTCACCACCTGACTGATGGTCATGGTGTGGCCGAGGTGGCGGAAGAGTTCGATGCCTCCGACGATGACTTGCACGGGGTACTGTAGGAAGTGCTCGTAGCTCTCCCTCCAGGGGGAGTTGGCGATGCACACGGCGACGATCGTCGCCAGGAAGAGGAGTACCGTGGGGTTGGGGCGCAGGGCGGTGAGGCGCTGCAGTAGAGAAGTCTTTCGCGGAGGGTTAGTGCTCATTGCTAAGTGATGGGGCGTGATATTGGTCGGCTTGGTGCCATGGTGCGTCCTCGCTGTCGCATGCAGAGGCGAGGGGTATCTACGAGTAGATCTCCCTATCCTCCATCTTGGTACAAAGTTAGTGATAATTGTGTGAAAACGTCAGAGGATGGGCGATTCTCTGGGGGAAGTGACCATCGTCGGGGAGGTGGAATTACCCTCCGAAAAAGTGGGGATTCAGAGACCCGCTTGTGGAGCGGGTTTGGAAGGGGTCGTTAGGACCCTACCGTGGGTCGCCCCAGGTAGGTTTTGATGACGACCTACCGTAGGTCCCTTTTTGGGGGGACGAAGGAGGGGCCGGAGAAGGGGTGTGGAGTAGGGGGCCTTCCCTCCCCAGCTTCCCTCAAAGAGGGGCAGTGGAACCTAAACAAAAGGCAAAATGTTAAATAATCGTTATTATCTATCCCAGAATGACTATCTTTGCTACATCCGATAGGTTGCTAGAATTGGTAGCAGGACAAGGTCTTAGCGGTCAGTCACCGCTTGCATCTTCCCCGAGAAGAGTAGATCCGATATGCTCGGCGTAGGTCGTGGTGTGTGTAGCGAGTATGCAGCCCAGGCTAGTACGAGAGCTGGTAGTCTATGGGTCGAACTTAATCCATTGAGGTCGAATGAGAATTATTACAACACTATTAGTGGGGGGCTGTATCCTAGGGTCAACGCTCTCCGCCCAGGCCACTTCTCCCAGCCTGGTCACATCATCGGGAGGTAATACGACACAGCAGAGCGAGCCTCGATCGACGATCCATGTCTACAGTGGCACGGTCTACGATGAGAATGGGGATCCGATGCCCCTGGTGACGGTGCAGGTCCTCGGTCAGACGGGAGGCTTCATCACCGATGGGAAGGGACACTTTGAGTTCCGCTCCAAGAACCCCAGTGAGCGTGTACGCATCACCTTCATCGGCTATAAGTCCAAGGCACTCACCCTGCAGGGGGGCAAGCCTCTACGTATCGACCTCGAGCCCGATAGTCAGTCGATCGAGTCGGTAGTCGTCACGGGCTTCACAAAGAAGGATAAGAAGAGCTACACTGGGTCACAGACGACGATCAAGTCCGAACAGCTCCTATCTGTCGGGACTAAGAATCTCCTACAGGGGCTTGAAGCCTTCGTACCCGGTCTGCAGGTCGTCCACCAGAATGACCTGGGCTCTGACCCTAATGCTCGCCCTGACCTCAACCTGCGTGGTCGTGCGACCTTCTCCGGTGCAGCTAACCTCCCACTCTTCGTCGTCGACGGAGCGATCGTAGATGTCGACTACATCTATGACATGGATATGAATACCATCGAGAGTGTCACGGTGCTCAAGGACGCCTCTGCCTCGGCTCTCTACGGAGCTAAAGCTGCTGCTGGGGTCATCGTCATCACGACGAAGCCCATCAACGAAGGGGCGATCCGAGTGAACTATAGCGGTACGCTCCGCCTCTCGATGCCTGATCTGACGGACTACCACCTCCTGACGCCTCAGCAGAAGCTGCAGTACGAGGATTTGGCTGGTCTGTACAATGCTTATACCCCTGGTCAGACGAGCTCCTTCGACCTGCAGCACTTCAACGATCTTCGCCGTGACCGTGTCGTACGCATGATCCAGAGCGGTACGAATACCGACTGGCTCGCTAAGCCTCTGCGCACCGGTGTCTCGCACTCCCATACGGTCAGCGCCGACGGGGGGGACAAGTATGTACGCTACGGACTCTCGCTCCGCTACGGCAATGAGACGGGCGTCATGATGCAGTCGGCTCGTGAGCGTCTCTCGGGGACCTTCAAGCTCTCCTACAACAAGCAGGGGAAGTTCTTCGCCTCCAATACGCTGACGGTGAACCGCTCTACTTCGCAGGATCCTAGCTACGGGTCGTTCTCTAACTTCTCCAAGCAGAATCCCTACCAGTCGCCCTACGGCCCCGATGGGGAGCTCCTACCTCGTCTGGAGCACAACCTCGACAATCCGCTCTACGAAGCATCGCTCGGTAGCTTCAATCGTGCCGGGAGTATGGACTTCCTCAATACGACGACGGCGCAGTATTGGATCAATCGTAACCTCCGTGTCGATGGGGACTTCTCCTTCACCACGCGCAATAACTATACCCGTAGCTTCAAGTCACCGCTCTCCTACACCTTCCGCAACGAGAGCGACCTGACGAAGAAGGGTTCGATGACCGAGAACCTCGGTCGTGGCTTGAGCTTCCTAGGTAAGCTGATGGTCTCGTACAACCGTACCTTCTTCGAGAAGCTCTACGTCACGTCGATGGCCGGATCGAGCCTCGAATCCACCACGGCAGACAATAGTAGCTACACGAGCCTTGGCTTCTATTCCGATGTCCTTGGACACCCCAATTTCGCCCTAGGCTACGGTGGTAGCGCTCGCCCCTCCGGTACAGAGTCTCTAGCTACGGCAGCAGGCTTCTTCTTCAACGGGAACGCTATCTACGACAACCGCTACTCGGTGGACGTCGTCTACCGCTACGAAGGGTCATCGAAGTTCGGTAAGAACCAGCGCTTCGCCCCCTTCTGGTCGCTCGGTACGGCTTGGAACATCCACAATGAGAAGTTCTTCGAAGGGAATAAGAACATCCAGCTCCTCAAGCTCCGTGCGAGCATCGGGTACCTGGGGAACATCTCCTTCGACCCCTATCAGGCCCTCACGACCTATACCTATAATAATAGGATCAACTACATCGTCGGCGCAGGCTCCGTACCCATGGCTATCGGTAACCCCGAGCTGAAGTGGGAGCGTACGCTGAGCAAGAACATCGGGCTTGACCTCACGCTCTTCAAGAACCGCTGGGACCTCACCGTCGACGCCTACCAGAAGACTACGGACAACCTCCTACTCGACGTCTCCCTAGCTCCCTCGATCGGTGCCGTCACCGCACGACAGAACGTCGGGGAGGTGGAGAACAACGGGATCGAGTTCCAGACCCGTGTCGTCCCCATCCAGACCAAGGATCTGCAGTGGTCACTCTCACTGAACTACTCCTACAATCGTAATAAGGTCAAGAAGGTAAGTAACGCCCTCAAGGCCCTCAACGAGAAGAACCTCAGTGTCGACTCCCTCAACCGTGGTACGACGCCCCTTCCTCTCTACGAAGAGGGCGAATCCCTCACGGCTTTGAAGGTCGTCCCCTCAGCAGGTATCGATCCCGCTACAGGTAAGGAGATCTACATCAAGCGTGATGGCTCCTATACCTTCACCTACGACCCTAATGACCGTCGTGTCTTCGGTGATACCTCGCCTTGGGCCTATGGCTCGCTGACCTCGTACCTGATGTACAAGGGCTTCTCGCTCAATGCCAACTTCGGCTACTCCCTCGGTGCTACGGTCTACAATGCTACGCTGGCCTCTCGTGTAGAGGGGACGAAGCGTGAGCAGAACGCCGACCAGCGTGTCCTCGAGGATCGCTGGAAGCAACCTGGCGACATCGCCCGCTACCGCAATATCGCTTCTACGGATAGCCCCTATCAGACGAGTCGCTTTGTCCAGAAGGAGTACTATCTGACGCTACGTAGTCTCTCCTTCGCTTACGAGACGGAGGCTCCTTGGGTCAAGAAGCTCCACATGCGTCGTGCACGTATCGAGCTCCTGACCAATGACCTCTTCTACCTCTCCACGGTCAAGCGTGAGCGTGGTCTGGATTATCCCTTTGCTCGTAGCGTAGAGATGTCTCTGCGTCTCTCCTTCTAATCCCTAACCAAGAAGTGTGTTTATGAAGAAGACAGCTTTATATATAGCCCTCGGAGCACTGAGCCTAGCAGGCCTGCCCTCGTGCAATAAGTTCCTCGACGTACAGCCCAAGGGGACGCTCCTGCAGGAGATACAGTTCTCTACGCTCCAGGGGTACTATGATGCCTTCTATGGCGTTTACGGGACGATGGCCTCGTCCGACCTGTACGGTCAGCGCCTGACCAATGGCTTCGTCGACGAGCTTGCCCAGATGTTCGGCTCGACTTCGGCTACCTCGACTTCGTCCAAGACCCGTGCGTATAACTATACGGATGTCTCTGTGCAGGCCGAGATCTACAGCCTGTGGTTCGGTCAGTACAGGGTCATCTCCTATGTCAATAATATCCTGGCGAACCTCGAGTCTCCCTCGATAAGCAGTGCACACCTCTCCCAGCTCAAGGGTGAGGCACTTGGCCTGCGTGCCTTCCTGCACTTTGACCTCGTGCGTCTCTTCGCCGAAGACTATGTGCGTGGCAAGGACTCCCGTGGGATCCCGTACTCGTATGAGTACAACCTCAAGAACCGCCGTGTCTATACCGTCGCCGGTACCTATGAGAACATCCTCAAGGACCTCGACGAAGCAGAGCGCCTGCTTGCCCCCATCGATGAGACCGTGAGTCTCGGGGTGACCCAGACGGCGGACTTCTGGTCAGGGCGTGCTGTACACTTCAATAAGTATGCAGTCTACGCTACCAAGGCTCGTGTCTATCAGGCTATGGGCAATTGGTCCAAGGCCGCTGAGTACGCTAAGAAGGTCACCGACCACACGGCGGACTTCAACCTAGCGAACCGTAACTCCTTCGAGAGCGTACGTCGCTTCCCTGCTTCGGGTGAGATGATCTTCGGGCTCTACGCTCCTAGCTTCCTCGATCAGGTAGCTGCTCGCTTCCTCAAGAATACAGGTGCGGGCTCTGACGACCTCAATGAAGCCCACCGCAAGTCCGTGCTCGACCAGCTCTACGCCGTCACAGGGAGCGCTACGGGTGCTATCGACAATCGTCAGGCCGCCTACTACCGTGATGCCGGTACCTACCAGCAGTTCGTACGCTTTGTAGCTAGCTCCGAAGAGGCGACCTCTGCTGCTACTTCTCTGAGGGGGCTGACTCTGATCCGCCTGCCCGAGATGTACTACATCCAGGCTGAGGCCCTCTACTCGACCGATCCTACGGTAGCACTAGCGGCCCTGAACAAGGTGCGTGAGAGCCGTGGTCTGAATGCCCTCACCACGAGCGACCTGCCTACGCAGGTGGACTTCAAGGCCGAGCTTGTGAAGGAGTACATGCGTGAGCTACCAGGGGAAGGCCAGATCTTCTCTGCGTTCAAGCATTTCAATAGCTCCTTCCTTGACCTTCTTGGGGAGCGTACCATCGAGCCCAGCTCTAGCATCTTTGTCCTGCCCTGGCCTCAGGATGAGCTCACCTACGGTAACCAGTAAAAGCCAACGACAATGAACAGAAGATATGCTCTAGCCCTGCTTGCCCTCGGCTCTCTTGGCCTCTTGGGGTCTTGCTCCAAGTCTGAGCTCTACGACGGAGAGTACAGCAAGGATGGCTTCTACAATGAGTCACGTGTCGCCTACTTCTCCAAGGAAGGGGCAGACACCATCACAGTGCAGAACCTCGCCCTCCTAGAGGACGTCAATGGGAAGATCCCCTATACCTTCGAGGTGGACCTACTTGGTCGACTCTCCTCTTCACCGCTCTCCTACAAGGTGCTGGTCGATGAGTCCCGCTCTACGGCTAAGGCTGGTGAGCAGTTCGATGCCTTGGCATCCAGCTATACGATCCCTGCTGACTCCATCCGGGGGCGCTTCACGATCCAGCTCAATCGCTCGAAGATCTCCACCGTCCAGCAGGAGAACGGTAAGTACATCATCATCCGTGATGGTGTACGCACGCTCCTAGATGCTCTCTCGGAGATGCAGCCTGGCGACGAGCCCCTACTCAAGTACGATACCCTCACGCTACACCTAGGCTCTACACCTGACCTGCGTACGGCACTCAACAAGCGCAATACGATAGTCCTCTGTGTGACGAACCAGCTCCAGATCCCCTTCTGGTGGGGCTACCTCCAGGATGTCTACCTCGGGAAGTATAGTGAGGGGAAGTACCGTATGCTCATCAATGCCTACGGTCTCCCTAAGAATGGGGAAGACCCCGTGCAGGAGGCGCTTTATAAGTCTGATGCTAACATTCAGTATCCCCTCCTGCTCCGCCTCGAGAAGTATATGGATGAGCATGGTGAGAAAAAGCCTAAAAAGCTGGTGGAGCTCCTATCTCAGTATCGCTAACCTCACAGAGTACGAATGAAGATGAATAAGATCTATAAGTCACTGGGCCTTCTCCTGGCCCTCTCACTCTTCTCCTCCTGCTACAAGGACCACTCGGTCAATGGCGATCACCCTCTGGCTGTCGTCAAGGTAACAGAGCCCATCGCCTCGGTGCAGACGGCTACCTTCGGTGAGGTCACCGTGATCAAGTCGCCCGCATATACCATCACGACGGGCGCATCTGTGACGCCCTCCTATGAGTGGATCGTCGATGGCGTGGTCGTCTCTACGGAGAAGGATCTCTCCTATAGCCCTACGAGCTATGGTAAGCATGATGCTCGTCTACGTATGTACACGCCTGACGGCTCGTACTTCTTCCGCTTCACGATCGACGTCCCCTTCCGCTACGTGGATGGACTCTACGTCCTAGCGGGGCACGAAGGCAAGACGATCCTCTCTTACCTCCCTGGGGGGGCGAAGACGGAGGACTTCGACCTCGATGCCTTCGGCAGAAGTAATCCCACGATCGATATGACGGGGGATCCTCAGTCCTTCCTCATCTATCGTTATGTACCCGGAGCAGGAGCCTCACGTGGCTTCCTCGGGATCTCTCTCGGTACGCCTACACGCTACTACCGCCTGTCGGCAGACTCCCTGAAGGTGCTCACGCCTCGTATCTCCTTCACTAATCCGGTAGAGGTCAGCCATGCGAGTGGCAACCAGGCTACCGTCAAGGAGTACTTCATCTCCGGGCATAACCTCTGGGAGATGGAGCGCTCGGTGACTGTCCCCTCCAAGCGACAGGACTTTAATATCTCTCGTGTCGCTCCTAACTACTCTCTAGCTAATGCGCTGGTGAACTGGCGAGCGCTCACCGGGAAACGTATCAGTGAAGGGATTGCCTTCTTTGACAATGCAGGAAGCAACCTGCTGTACATGTCCCTCGGCTCAAGAGTCATGGTCAAGAAGGTCCGTACCCTTACGGCAAGCTCCTTCCCTGGAGGAGCTCCCGAGGAGACCAATCCCTTCGAAGGGATGACACTCATCGATATGAAGAGTGGAGGGGAAGGCAACTTCACCTACAACTACACGCTCCTGCTACTCAAGCGCAATTCCGACAGCAAGTACTTCGTCGCTCGCCTGCGTGCTGGGGACTTCGCTGGCACGACTACGCTCGACGGGGCAGCGGTCTCCTTGGTGGAGTTCACCGAAGGTACTCCTACTCACTTGCAACCTACGCTAGCTGGTACGGCTGCACTGGTGGCGACGGCAGACAAGGTGTACTTCTACAACATGGCCAATACGACTGCGACGGATCATCGAGCGTGGATCTCCCTCCCCTCAGGGCAGACGATCGCTTCGATGGCACTGACCACAGACAATCGTCTCTTCATCGGGGCGAATGGCACGGGATCAGGGTTCGTTGGCTCGATCTACAGCTACGATGTCACGGGGATCACTCCTCAGCTCATCAAGGCAGAGACGGGTGTCACGGGCAAGATCAAGCAGATCATCTACCGTCAATTCAGTCGCTAATATACCGCCTCCCTCCCGCTGATCCTCCCGGGGAGGGAGGCCTGCTCCTCCGTCGCCCCAGTAGCCTATCCCATAGAGGAAGGGGCTACGGGGCTTCGGTGTGCTATCCCCCTCAAGCTAGAGGGCTCGGGTAGTGAAGGAGCTATCGGAGGGGTAGAAGGAGCCGTGTGTCGGAGACTTGCCTCAGGGTATCTACTCCTCGGTATCGCCTCCTTTTCGCTCCCCCACAGAACAAAGTAATCACACTATAATCCTCATCCATGCACAAGAGTTGTATCCGATGCCTGCTCGTGGCTACCGCCATCGCAGCAGGATCACTGGGCCTCGCTGCGGCCCCCTCAGCTCTCTCCTCTCGTGCCTTCGGTGACGACACCAAGGACAAGAAAGAGAAGAAAGAAGACAAGTACACGAAGTTCTTCAAGGACAAGAAAGTCGAGACAGCTCGAGGGAAGTTCGTTACCCTCCACAAGATCGACGGTAGCGTCTACCTAGAGCTACCTACGAAGTACCTCGGCAAGGAGCTGATGATGGGCGCTAAGGTCACCTCTACTACCGACCCCGACTACCTAGCTGTCGGCTCGATGAACTCTGCTCCGATTGTCTTCCGCTTCGAGAAGCAGGACAGCGTCATCGTCATGAAGGCTCCCAACTCGATCGTCTACCGCCGTGATGCTTCGCCTGAGCTACAGAAGGCCCTCGAGCTCAACTATCGTGACCAGTCGGTAGAGTCCTTCACACCAGAGGTCTACAAGGCGGATAGCTCCACGGTCGTCCTCAAGATCAACTCGCTGGTGACGGAGTCGAGTCCCTTCTTCGAGATCATCCCTTCACAGCAGGGTCCCTTCAAGATCACCTCTACACGCAATACGAACCTGACCTTCGTCCGAGGGCTGAAGTCCTTCGACTCCAACGCTAGTGTACGTGTCGAGATGAACTTCTCGGTCAATGCTTCGCTCATGGGGGTGCTCACCGTAGCTAAGGATATGCCTCTCACGGCAGAGGTGACCTATACGATCCTCCCCGTGGAGGCTTCTACGGCTATTCCTCGCTTCGCTGATGCCCGTGTCGGCTATCAGACGACGCGCAAGGTCTCCTTCCCCGACTACCTCGACCAGAGCGAGCCTGTATATCTAGCGCACCGCTGGCAGCTCGTCCCCAAGGACAAGAAGGCTTATGCCAAGGGTCAGCTCTCTGAGCCTGAGAAGAAGATCGTCTTCTACCTCGATAGCGCTTTCCCTGCAAGCTGGCACCGCCCGATACGTGAAGGTGTCCTCCGCTGGAACAAGGCCTTCGAAGCTGCTGGCTTCCGTAACGCCATCGAGGTACGCGACTTCCCTAAGGGGGATAAGCAGTTTGACCCAGACAACCTCGAGTACTCCTGCATCCGCTACATCCCCAATAGTCAGGAGACGGTAGCCTCCTCGTGCTGGACGGATCCTCACACGGGTGAGATCTTCAGCGGGAACCTCACTATATATAATAATGTAGAGGCACTTCTGCACAAGCAGCGCTTCCTCGCCACGGCTGCCGTAGATCCTGCTGTCCGCTCGTCTCGCCTACCACAAGCCCTCTTCGATGAGTCGCTCGCTCAGCTCGTCTCGCAGGAGATGGGTAAGGTGCTTGGCCTCCTGCCGAACTATGCCGCTTCTGCTGCCTACACTACGGATCAGCTCCGCTCGGCGAAGTTCACCAAGGAGTCGGGCCTTGCTCCCTCGATCCTCGATGGTGCTCCCTACAATTACCTAGCTCAGCCCTCGGACAAGGGTGTCCGCCTCATCAACGACCAGCTGGGAGCCTATGACCTCTTCGCTATAGACTGGGGTTACCGCTACTTCGATCTCAAGGGAGATCCTGCACTGGAGGCTAAGGAGCTACTCTCCCGTGTCGACAAGCGAGTACGCGAGCCCTATCTCCGCTATGCCCCTGAGCAGCGCTATGCTGTCGACCCTACTGTCCGTACCGAAGACCTAGGGAATGACCCCATCAAGACGGCTGAGCTCACGATGAAGAATCTAGCGCTCATCCAGTCGCATCTCTCTAAGTGGATCACCAACGATCCCGATAGTCGTAAGAAGAAGAGCCTCTATCTAGGAGTCGTCCAGGGCTACTACCTCCAGCTCAAGAATGTCATGAGCCTCGTCGGAGGTGTCGTGTGTCAGGAGAGCCGACTCTCTACGGGTCTGCCCCGCTATCAGGTAGTGCCTAAGGCGAAGCAGCGTGAGGCCTTCCAGTGGCTCCTCCGCCAGGCGAAGGACTTCCAGCAGTACGCTGACCGCAGCCTCGAGCGCAAGGGCTTCCTAGACATCAGCTACTACGACCAGCTCCTCGAGTTCATCGTCAAGGATATCTTCGACCTACGTGCCCGCATCATCATCGCTTCGCAGGTCGACTCCAAGAGCTATAGCCTCGGCGAATACTTCGACGACCTCTATCAGGCGGTCTTTGCCTCGACGATCGCAGGCAAGAGCCCTACGCACATGGAGCGCCTTCTGCAGATCGCCTTCATCGACAAGTCCGTAGCAGCGACGGTCAATCCCCGCAATGCAACCCCTGGTATGCCCTATGGCTTCACGAGTACTCCCACCCTCGTCGATGGTAAGCTCGTCAGCCTAGATGCGACGACCGACTACAGCGAGGCCCTCAAGAGTGGCCGTACCAGCTACGGCGGTGGCAACCCCTCGGCAAGCATCTACCCCATGGCTAATGTCCCTGCTCTCGACACCTCGGAGCAGTATATGTACGCAGCCCTACTGAAGGTGCGCCCTCTGCTCGAGCAGCGTGCTACCTCTACTACTGACCGTGTGCTCAAGGCGCACTACCAGACTCTGGCCTTCAAGGTCCAGAAGCTCCTTGACGCTAAGAAATAGACCCCCATCCGAAGATGATCAATAGAAAGATAGCACTCCTACTGGCCGCGGCTAGCCTGACCCTAGCGCCCGCCACGGCTCACGCAGGTATCTTCGACTTCCTCAAGCGCAAGAAGAAGCCTGCGACGGAGAAGGCACCCGAGAAGAGTGCCTACGAGAAGATCCTCACCGACAAGGCCATTGTCTCGGCTAAGGGTGACTTCCTCACCCTGCACAAGACGGACAATAAGCTCTACATCGAGCTGCCCGTGAAGACCATCGGCAAGGAGGTCCTCGTAGCCCTCACCCTCTCCTCTATCTCCAACCCCCAGCTAGGTATGGTCGGCTTCAAGAATTCCAACCCCGTGCACATGCGCTTTGCCCAGCGTGATAGCGCCATCGTGCTCGAGGCGGTGAACTCCGATCCCTACCTCATGGGCCAGCTGGAGAAGGAGCTTCGTCCGACGTTCGCTCCCAGCTACACGGACCTGCCTCTGTACAAGTTCCCCATCAAGGCTTGGAATAAGGATAAGTCCGCCGTAGTCTTTGATGCCACTTCGCTCTTCACTCAGGATCAGAAGTACTTCCCCCTCATCGGCAAGAGCATGGGCTCCTATCAGGTCCAGTCCTCTCTCCAGCGTGACCTCAGCTATGTGCGTGAGATCAAGGCCTTCGAGGACAACGTATCGATCAAGATCGACCGGAGCTACCGCATCACCCTCACTTCCTCGCGTGGTGGTGCCAGCCCACTGAAGGATTATCCAGTGACTCTTGGGGCTACCTTCACCATCCTTCGCCTGCCTGAGGAGCCGATGACGCCCCGTCTGTCGGATACCCGTATCGGGGTCTTCCACATCTCGAAGAATGCTTATGACCCCGAGACAAAACAGATCGAGACGGTGCGCTTCGCTAAGCGCTGGCGCCTCGAGCCCTCCGATGTCGCTGCCTACAAGGCTGGCCAGCTCGTTCGCCCCAAGAAGCCCATTGTCTTCTACGTCGAGAATAGCTTCCCTCCTGTCTGGAAGGCGGCGATGAAGGAAGGGACGCTTCGCTGGAACAAGGCCTTCGAAGCTATTGGCTTCAAGGACGCTATCGAGGTGCGGGACTTCCCTACGGACGATCCTACCTTCGATCCCGACAACCTGAAGTACAACTGTATCCGCTACGTGCCCATCGCTACCGAGAACGCTATGGGCCCCAGCTGGGCAGACCCTCGCACCGGCGAGATCATCAATGCTTCGGTGCTCGTCTGGAGCGATGTCTCGAAGCTCAACAACAACTGGCGCTTCATCCAGACAGCGCAGGTCGATCCTCTGGTGCGTGCGATGAAGCTCCCCGACAGCCTCATGTCTAAGTCGCTGAAGTATGTGATAGCGCATGAGATCGGGCACACCCTTGGCTTCATGCACAACATGGCGTCTTCGGCAGCCTACACCATCGACTCCCTCCGCTCTCCCTCCTTCACTGCCGTGCACGGGACGACACCGTCGATCATGGACTATGCCCGCTTCAACTACGTCGCCCAGCCCGAGGATCGTGGTGTGAGTCTCGACCCGCCCTCCGTCGGTACCTACGATAAGTATGCTATCGACTGGACGTACCGCTACTTCCCCGACAGCAAGGGCGATCCGATCGTGGAGGCTCGCTATCTCAATGACTTGATCGAGAAGCATGCCACCGACCCCGAGTACCGCTACGGGCTACAGCAGATGGGTGACCGTCGCTACGACCCCTCGTCCATCGAGGAGGATCTGTCCGATGATCCTGTCGCTGCGAGCACGCTTGGGCTGAAGAACCTCAAGTACATCCTGGGGCATCTGGCTGAGTGGTTCCCCCGAGACGAAGAAGCGGAGCATCGGGAGACGCTCTACGATGGCATCTCCAATCAGGCCCTGCGCTACGTCTCCAATGTCTTCCTGAATGTCCCAGGCATCTACCTCTATCAGACCAGTGAAGCCTCCGGGCTTCCCCGCTACAAGGTAGTACCTAAGGCAGCACAGAAGGCCTCGGCGATGTGGCTCCTCGATCAGGCGCTCTCCATCGATAGCCTCCGCAGTGAGGCGCTGGAGCACACGATGAGCGATATGGCAGGCTCTTCGCCCTATGTCGTCCTCGGTGCTATGACGCGTGCGATGGCCATCCGCAATATCAACAACCTCAATCTCAGCTACTATCTCGACTCCACGTCGTACTCGCCGCTGGAGTATGCTGACGATGTCTACGCCCGTGTCTTCGCTAAGACCGAGGCGGGGCGCGAAGACCTGACGCATGCAGAGAAGCAGCTACAGGAGTACTTCGTCCGCTACATCACCTCCTACACCGAGGATCTTGTGAATAAGACCACGGGGCGATCGGGGCTCACGATTGCTGAACTGACGGGCTTCGCCAAGGCGGAAGAACCAGCTCGCACCGAGGGCATGACGGATGAAGACTTCATCGCCCTACTGCCCAAGCTTCGTGGCGAGCACTTCTGTTCGCTTGATCACGCCCATTCGGCCGAGCCCCTCTCGAAGCTGGATGCGGTGGGCTTCCTCAACTTCGGTAATAGTTACGGCGAGCCTGCTGACCTCTTCACCTCAGCGATCAACAATACGGGCGACCTCTACTTGCCCCTCCAGTATCGTGCCGAGGCTCTCCTGAAGAAGGCCCTCTCGGCTACCAAGAGCGAAGCCTTGCGCCTGCACTACCAGACGCTCCTTCGCAAGCTGGAGAAGATCACCAAGTAAGCTCTGAGCCTTCTCCCTCCTGCTACGTCCTCCCCTTATCGCTCTCGAGCGGATGAGGGGAGGACGTGTTTTGTAGACTATGCTAACTTTGCTCCTATGAAACGCCTCCTTCTCTCCCTCCTGGTGTGCCTCATCGTCGCCTGCTCAGCTCTGGCACAGCGCACGCCTGACACCATCTACCTCAAGAATGGGTCGATCCTCTACGGTCAGATCATCGAGGAGCTAGCTGGTGGGCAGGTCAAGATCCGTCTCAGCGACGGCTCCCTGCTCATCTGTCCCTACGCCGACCTAGAGCGGGTCGAATACTCCTCGCACCGAGCCTACCTCTACGAAGAGCCCCGTGTGCCTCGTGCCGACTGGCACTTTGATGCGGGTTACCTCTTCGGTGCTTCCGGTCGCCAGCATGCTGGGCTCTTCGCCAGCTACGGAGCCCGCTTCAATCGAAGTCTCTTCCTCGGCATCGGCTCGGGCTTCATCTATGGCATGGTCGAGACGTTAGATATGGTGATCCCTGTCTATGGGCACCTCCGAGCTTACCTCCCCGTCCGTGGCCCGATCAAGCCGTTTGTAGACCTGCGTCCGGGCTATAGCTTCGCTCCGATGCACGGCATCTCTGGTTTCTACGGCACGGCGCTGGTAGGGTTAGATATCTGGCGCTTCACCTGTGGTGCTGGTATCGGCACGGTGTGCAATGCCTTCGACAAGCTTTCTTTGCCTGACCGAACGGTCACTCCCTTCAGGGCGACGGGACTCACCCTGCATATCGGCATGACCCTCTAGCGAAGGCCCGAAGCGAGCCCGCCCTCCGCCTTCCCCTTTCCCCGAGTGACGCCCTCCGTCGCTCGGGGAAGTTGTTTTTGTCCCATCCCTCTTCTCTTTCCTCTGCCTTGCCTTCCCCTTCTCCATGTGTCACTTGCTCTCTTCGAGGTAAGGGCCTTCTGTGACGGGAATAGTTGTTCAATGGGTGTAGAAAAGAGCCCTCGCAGATTTTGGCCAATAGAAGGTGCTGGCGAGGCTTCGGAGGCGCTACTGCTACCTCTTGGGAAGCGCTACTAGTGCTTCTTGGGTGGCGCTAGTAGTGCCTCTGGGGAAGTAAAAGTCTTCGCTGAGTTTGGGGATAAATGGGGACTTGCTACAGGTGCTCCTTGGGCTTCGATCAAGGCGTAAGGTCTTGGGCGAAGGAGGGGGTAGGGGAGGAGCCTTCTCCAAAACCCCAGAGAAGGAAGGGTGGGATTAAAATAGACGCATCCTATTGTATATTCGTGAATTATGTGTACCTTTGTGCACTTCGTGGAGTATACCTATAGTATGCTCTGTGGCTACTAATCAGTAGATAAGTTATTCAAACATAAGTAGAAACGAAATGCCAACTATTCAACAATTGGTTAGAAAGGGACGTGAGTCACTCGTCGAGAAGGGTAAGAGCCCTGCTCTGGACTCCTGCCCCCAACGCCGAGGTGTCTGTGTGCGTGTGTACACGACGACTCCTAAGAAGCCAAACTCTGCGATGCGTAAGGTCGCTCGTGTCCGCCTGACGAATGGTAAGGAAGTCAATGCCTACATCCCAGGTGAGGGTCACAACCTTCAAGAGCACAGCATCGTGCTGGTACGTGGTGGTCGTGTGAAGGACCTGCCAGGGGTTCGTTACCACATCGTACGTGGATCACTCGATACAGCTGGTGTCAACGGTCGTCTACAGCGCCGCTCTAAGTATGGTGCTAAGCGTCCTAAGCCCGGTCAGGCTGCTCCAGCTAAGGGTAAGAAGTAATACCCTAGCGGCGTAAACGCTAACCCTTCGGAGAGACGAGGAGTCTCGCCGACCCAAGAGCCTCGATAGCTCTGGTCTCGAGAGAGGCTGAGACGTGAGGCAAGCTAAGAATCAATAGAACCAAGTTTCTTGAGTTCGTTGGATAGGCTAGCAAGGTTGAGTAAATGCTCCAGCGGGAGCGTTGAAGAAGATCCAAGCACAACCAATCGACAGAAACGCAATTACATTAAGCAATGAGAAAAGCTAAACCCAAAAAGAGACAGGTACTACCTGATCCCGTATTTGGTGACGTAAAGGTGACGAAGTTCGTTAATCACCTGATGTACGACGGTAAGAAGAATATCGCCTTCGATATCTTCTACACCGCGCTTGAGATCGTAGGCAAGAAGATCCAGCAGGAAGATAAGACTGCTCTTGAGATCTGGAAGGCTGCGCTCGACAACATCACTCCCCAGGTAGAAGTCAAGAGCCGCCGTATCGGTGGTGCTACCTTCCAGGTGCCAACGGAAATCCGCGCCGAGCGTAAGGAATCTATCTCCATGAAGAACCTCATCCTCTTTGCTCGCAAGCGTGGTGGTAAGACCATGGCAGACAAGCTTGCAGCAGAGATTGTGGATGCATTCAATAGCCAAGGTGCTGCCTTCAAGCGCAAGGAAGATATGCACCGTATGGCAGAAGCCAACCGTGCGTTTGCTCACTTCAGATTCTAATTCTAAGACAAGCAAAAGACAATGGCTGACCATAAACACCTCGAACTAACAAGAAATATCGGCATCATGGCTCACATCGATGCCGGTAAGACAACTACGTCTGAACGTATCCTCTTCTACACCGGTCTTACGCACAAGATCGGTGAAGTACATGATGGGGGTGCTACGATGGACTGGATGGAGCAGGAGCAGGAGCGTGGTATCACGATCACCTCTGCTGCTACGACGACTTTCTGGAACTACGCTGGTACGAAGTACAAGATCAACCTCATTGACACCCCAGGACACGTTGACTTCACGGTCGAAGTAGAGCGTTCGCTCCGTATCCTTGATGGTGCTGTGGCTACCTTCTGCGCTGTCGGTGGCGTACAGCCTCAGAGTGAGACGGTATGGCGTCAGGCGGATAAGTACCGCGTACCTCGCGTGTGCTACGTCAACAAGATGGACCGCTCCGGTGCTAACTTCTTCGAAGTAGTACGCCAGGTCAAGGCTGTCCTTGGTGCTACCCCTTGCCCCATCCAGATCCCTGTAGGGCAGGAAGAAACCTTCCGCGGTGTCGTCGACCTCGTCACGATGAAGGCTCTTGTATGGGATGATGAGACGATGGGTGCTCACTACGACATCATCGACATCCCCGCCGAACTGCAGGCTGAAGCCGAAGAATGGCGCGATAAGATGCTCGAAACGCTCGCTGACTGCGACGACGTCCTCATGGAGAAGTACTTCGAAGATCCTTCGACGATCACCGAAGATGAGATCCGCGCTGCTATCCGCAAGGGTACGCTTGCGATGAAGATCAGCCCCATGCTCTGTGGCTCTTCCTTCAAGAACAAGGGCGTACAGACCCTCCTCGATGCTGTCGCAGCTTACCTGCCCAGCCCAATGGATACTCCTGAGGTCATCGGTACGGACCCCAACGACCCCGAAAAGGAAATCGTTCGTAAGGTAGACCCCAGCTCGCCTCTGACGGCTCTGGCGTTCAAGATCGCTACCGACCCCTACGTAGGTCGTCTCTGCTTCTTCCGCGTCTACGCTGGTGAGCTGCAGGCTGGCTCTTATGTCTACAACTCGCGCTCCGAGAAGAAGGAACGTATCTCTCGTCTCTTCCAGATGCACTCCAACAAGCAGAACCCCATGGAAGTCATCGGTTGCGGTGACATCGGTGCTGGTGTAGGCTTCAAGGATATCCGTACGGGTGACACGCTCTGCGCAGAAGATGCTCCTATCATCCTCGAGTCTATCGACTTCCCCGAACCCGTTATCGGTATCGCTGTCGAGCCTAAGACGCAGAAGGATATGGACAAGATGGGTGTCGGTCTTGCTAAGCTTGCTGAAGAAGACCCAACCTTCCGTGTTCAGACCAACGAAGAAACAGGCCAGACCGTCATCAGCGGTATGGGTGAGCTCCACCTCGAGATCATCATCGACCGTCTGAAGCGCGAATTCAAGGTCGAAGCTAACCAGGGTAAGCCTCAGGTTTCTTACAAGGAAGCTATCACCAAGCCCGTCGAACTCCGTGAAGTCTACAAGAAGCAGACTGGGGGTCGTGGTAAGTTCGCTGATATCATCGTACGTGTAGAACCTGCTGACGAAGGCTTCGAAGGCGATCTACAGTTCGTCGATGAAGTCAAGGGTGGTAACGTGCCTAAGGAATTCATCCCCTCTGTACAGAAGGGCTTCCAGAAGGCTATGACCAACGGTGTCCTCGCTGGTTATGCACTCGACAAGCTGAAGGTTACGCTTCTCGACGGTTCGTTCCACCCCGTGGACTCTGACCAGCTCTCCTTCGAGATCTGTGCTATTCAGGCCTTCAAGAATGCTTCTGCTCAGGCAGGTCCTGTCCTCCTCGAGCCTATCATGAGGCTCGAAGTCGATACGCCTGAAGAAAACATGGGTGATGTGATCGGTGACCTCAACAAGCGTCGCGGTCAGGTAGAAGGTATGGACAGCACTCCTTCGGGTGCGCGCCTTGTCAAGGCTAAGGTGCCCCTGGCAGAGATGTTCGGTTACGTGACGAGCCTCCGTACGATCACTTCTGGTCGTGCTACCTCATCGATGACCTTCTCTCACTACGAAGCAGTATCCTCTTCGATCGCTCGTCAGGTCCTTGAGGAAGTAGGTGGTCGTGTAGATCTGATCAAGTAAATAGTATTACAACTAGAGATATGAGCCAAAAGATTAGAATTAAGTTGAAGTCGTACGATCATACGCTGCTCGATAAGTCGGCAGAGAAGATCGTCAAGACCGTCAAGGCCTCTGGTGCTGTGGTTAGTGGTCCAATTCCCCTGCCTACGCACAAGCGTATCTTCACGGTGAACCGCTCGACCTTCGTCAACAAGAAGAGCCGCGAGCAGTTCGAGCTTAGCTCCTACAAGCGACTCATCGATATCTACAACTCTACGGCTGAGACCATCGATGCGCTTATGAAGCTCGAGCTCCCCAGCGGTGTAGAAGTAGAAATCAAGGTGTGATCAACTAAATAAGAAACTGAAATGCCAGGTTTATTAGGAAAGAAAATCGGAATGACATCCGTATTCAGTGCCGAGGGGAAGAACATCCCATGCACTGTTATTGAAGTAGGTCCTTGCGTGGTGACGCAGATCAAGTCTCTTGAGAAGGATGGCTATGAAGCACTTCAGCTTGGGTTCGTAGATGCTAAGGAAAAGCACACGTCCAAGCCTCTTCAGGGTCACTTCCAGAAGGCTGGCGTCGCTCCCAAGAGACACTTGGCCGAGTTCAAGGGGTTCGATTGCAGCCAGTACAATCTCGGTGATGTGATCGACGTGAATTTCTTCGAAGGGACGGTCTTCGTCGATGTAATCGGCACGTCCAAGGGTAAGGGATTCCAGGGTGTAGTCAAGCGTCACGGCTTCGGCGGTGTCGGTCAGTCTACGCACGGTCAGCACAACCGTCTTCGTGCTCCCGGGTCTGTCGGTGCGTGCTCGTACCCAGCTAAGGTCTTCAAGGGAACTCGCATGGCGGGCCAGATGGGTAACGAACGTGTCACCGTTCAGAACCTCGAAGTGATCAAGGTAATGCCCGAGCACAACCTCCTGCTCATCAAGGGGAGCGTGCCCGGTGCTAAAGGTTCAATCGTTGCAATCGAAAAGTAAATGGAACTGAGCATCTATAACATCAAGGGAGAAGATACCGGTCGTAAGATCACGCTCGATGATGCGATCTTCGCTATCCAGCCTAACGACCACGCTATTTACTTGGACGTAAAGCAATATCTGGCCAACCAGCGTCAGGGTACGCACAAGTCTAAGGAGCGTAGTGAGATCTCTGGGAGTACTCGCAAGCTGATCCGTCAGAAGGGCGGTGGCGGCGCTCGCCGTGGGGATATCAACTCTCCTGTCCTCGTAGGTGGTGGTCGTGTCTTCGGTCCTACCCCACGTGACTACAGCTTCAAGCTCAACAAGAAGCTCAAGGCTCTAGCCCGTCGCTCTGCTCTGAGCTACAAGGCTTCCTCCGAGGCGATCATCGTCGTCGAGAACTTCGAGCTAGCTGCTCCTAAGACGAAGGACTTCGTCGCTCTCTCTGAGGCACTCCATGTCGCAGACCAGAAGGCGCTCTTCGTCGTCGAAGCTCTCTCGGACAACCTCGTCCTCTCTTCCCGCAACCTTCCTTCCGCTCGCGTGATGAACGCTTTCCAGCTCAATACCTACTCGGTACTTGACTGCAAGAAGCTCGTCCTGACGGAGGCTGCTGTAGCGGTGATCAACGAACAGTTTAAGGCATAATCAAAGGAGATACTGAATCATGGGAATTATCATCAAGCCCGTTATCACGGAGAAGACAACTGCCCTGACTGAGAAGACTGCCGAGCGCTACGTCTTCCGCGTCTCTCCTGATGCCAACAAGATCGAGATCAAGAAGGCCGTCGAGGCTCTGTACAATGTAAAGGTCGAAAGTGTAAACACCGTGAACTATAGCGGTAAGCGTAAGGCTCGCTATACGAAGAGTGGACTCATCCGTGGCAAGGTCGCTGCGTTTAAGAAGGCTGTCGTTACACTTGAAAAGGGTCAGACCATCGACTTTTACGCTAACATCTAAGTTCAACAATGGCAATACGTAAACTCAAGCCCACTACCCCGGGGCAAAGACATAAGGTTATTGGTGCGTTCGATAACATCACTGCCAGCGCACCAGAGAAGTCCCTTGTCGTAGGTAAGAAGAAGTCCGGTGGTCGTAACAACACCGGTAAGATGACCATGCGCTACATCGGTGGTGGTCACAAGCAGAAGCTGCGTCTTATCGACTTCAAGAGAAACAAGGACGGTATCCCTGCTACGGTCAAGAGCATCGAGTACGACCCCAATCGTACGGCTCGTATCGCTCTGCTGTACTACGCCGACGGTGCGAAGGCTTATATCCTCGCCCCTAACGGCCTGCAGGTAGGTCAGCAAGTGATGTCAGGAGCTGAAGCAGCTCCTGAGGTAGGGAACAGCCTTCCCCTGGCTAACATCCCTGTCGGTACGATCATTCACAATATCGAGCTTCGTCCAGGTCAGGGAGCTAAGATGGTCCGCTCTGCGGGTGTCTTCGCTCAGCTTACTTCTCGCGAAGGTCTCTACGCTGTCATCAAGATGCCTTCGGGAGAGACTCGTCGTATCCTCTCCGCCTGCAAGGCTACCATCGGTGCCGTAGGTAACTCAGACCACGCCCTCGAGCGTTCTGGTAAGGCCGGTCGTAGCCGTTGGCTCGGTCGTCGTCCTCACAACCGAGGTGTCGTCATGAACCCTGTAGATCACCCAATGGGTGGTGGTGAAGGCCGCGCTTCTGGTGGTCACCCACGCTCTCGTACGGGTCTCTACGCTAAGGGTCTCAAGACGCGTGCTCCTAAGAAGCATTCGTCTAAGTACATCATCGAGAGACGTAAGAAGTAACTGATTAATCAAAAAGAATTATGAGTCGTTCATTAAAGAAAGGTCCATATATCAACCTGAAGCTCGAGAAGAAGGTCTTGGCGATGAATGAATCTGGCAAGAAGGTCGTCATCAAGACTTGGGCTCGCGCCTCGATGATCAGCCCTGACTTCGTCGGTCATACGATTGCCGTACACAACGGGAATAAGTTCATCCCCGTGTTCATCACCGAAAACATGGTAGGGCACAAGCTCGGAGAATTCTCTCCTACGCGTACCTTCCGTGGTCATGGCGGTAACAAGAAGAAGTAATTCGGCTGGAAGTAATTCAGACCTTTAAGTAAGAAAAGAAACAATGGGTGCAAGAAAGAAAATATCAGCCGAAGAAAGAAAGCAAGCCCTGAAGTCTACGTACTTCGCTTCGCTCCGCAACGTCCCCACCTCGCCTCGCAAGATGCGCCTGGTGGCTGACCTAGTGCGTGGCATGGAAGTAGGTCGTGCGCTCGGGGTCCTCAAGTTCTCTAACAAGGAAGCCGCTGCTCGCGTGGAGAAGCTCCTCCGCTCTGCTATCGCTAACTGGGAAGAGAAGAACGGACGTAAGGCAGAAGATGGTGAGCTCTATATCTCTCGCATCTTCGTCGACGGTGCTGCTACGCTCAAGCGTATGCGTCCCGCCCCTCAGGGTCGTGGATATCGTATCCGTAAGCGTTCGAACCACGTCACGATCTTTGTCGATTCACTAACCAATAAAGAGAACTAAACCAGATGGGACAAAAGATTAATCCTATTAGCAGTCGTTTGGGATACATCCGTGGATGGGATTCCAACTGGTATGGCGGTCGTAAGTACGGTGACAAGCTTCTTGAAGATAGCCGCCTGCGTCGCTACCTCAGCGTCCGTCTGGCTAAGGCTAGTGTCTCTCGTATCGTCATCGAGCGTGCTCTCAAGAACGTCACTATCACCATCTGCACGGCACGTCCAGGTATCGTGATCGGTAAGGGTGGCCAGGATGTAGACACGCTCAAGGAAGAGCTCAAGAAGATAACCAACAAGGATGTTCAGATCAACATCTTTGAAGTTCGTCGTCCAGATATCGATGCTGCGATTGTCGCTGACAACATCGCTCGTCAGCTCGAAGGGAAGATTGCTTATCGTCGCGCAGTCAAGGGGGCCATTGGTGCTGCTATGCGTGGAGGAGCAGAAGGGATCAAGGTACAGATCTCTGGTCGTCTGAATGGTGCTGAAATCGCTCGCTCCGAGATGTACAAGGAGGGACGTACTCCTCTGCACACGCTCCGTGCCGACATCGACTACGCTCAGGCTGAAGCACTGACCAAGGTCGGTATCCTCGGTATCAAGGTGTGGATCTGCAAGGGTGAAGTCTACGGTAAGCGTGACCTAGCTCCTTCGTTCACCAACCCTCAGCCAGGCCATGGCCCTCGCCGTGAAGGTGGCCGTGATCGTCGTGACAGCCGTCGTGATGGTCGTGGTGGCAGAAGAGGAGGCAATCGCTAACGTATAAGAACAGAAGACAGCAATGTTACAACCTAAGAAAACTAAGTTTAGAAGAGTCCAGAAGGGTCGCGCTAAGGGTAACGCTCAGCGCGGCAACCAGCTCGCCTTCGGTTCTTTCGGGATCAAGTCACTCGGCACTCGCTGGATCACTGGTCGTCAGATCGAAGCAGCTCGTATCGCCGTGACTCGCTATATGCAGCGTCAGGGGCAGGTCTGGGTACGTATCTTCCCTGACAAGCCTATCACCAAGAAGCCTGCCGACGTCCGAATGGGTAAGGGTAAGGGTTCGCCCGAAGGCTTTGTCGCCAACGTGACACCAGGTCGTATGCTCTTCGAGATCGAAGGCGTTTCCTTCGAAGTGGCTAAGGAAGCTCTCCGCCTTGCGGCTCAGAAGCTCCCCGTCACTACCAAGTTCGTCGTCCGTCGTGACTACGATATGTCTAACACTAACCTGTAATTGAAGAGATGAAACTAGCAGAGATTAAGGCGCTCACTACGCCTGAGCTACAGGAGCGTGTGGTAGCCGAAGAGGCAGCTTACGACAAGAAGCGCATTGACCATGCCGTCACTCCAGCAGATTCGCCTGCTGAGCTCCGTCGCATGCGTCGCTCGATCGCTCAGATGAAGACCATTCTTCGCGAGCGCGAACTCAACAACAATTAATGTGTCCCCCCGATGGAACAGAGAAGATTAAGAAAAGAACGTGTAGGCGTCGTTTCTTCCAATAAGATGGACAAGACCATCACGGTCGCTGTCAAGTGGAAGGAAAAGCACCCTATCTATGGTAAGTTCGTCAACAAGACGAAGAAGTACCATGCTCACGACGAGAAGAACGAGTGCAACATCGGTGATACTGTCCGTATCATGGAGACTCGCCCTTTGAGCCGTACCAAGAGATGGAGATTAGTCAATATTATCGAAAGAGCTAAGTAGTATATGATCCAGCAAGAATCAAGACTCGTAGTAGCAGACAATAGCGGAGCAAAGGAAGCCCTTTGTATCCGTGTCCTCGGCGGGACGCGCCGTCGCTATGCCTCTGTCGGTGATATCATCGTCGTTGCTGTCAAGAGCGTCATCCCTTCTTCTGACCTGAAGAAGGGGGTCGTCTCTAAGGCAATCATCGTCCGCACCAAGAAGGAAGTTCGTCGCCCCGACGGATCCTACATCCGCTTCGATGACAACGCTTGTGTCCTGCTCAATGCTGCTGGCGAAATGCGTGGTAGCCGTATCTTCGGCCCTGTGGCTCGTGAGCTACGTGCCGTGAATATGAAGATCGTTTCTCTCGCGCCTGAAGTCCTCTAACCCTTAAAGACGAAAGAAGAAATGAGTAAGTTACATATCAAGAAGGGCGACCAGGTAGTCGTCCTCAGCGGTGTAGACAAGGGTAAGACGGGACGCGTGCTCGAAGTCCTCGTCGACAAGCAGCGTGCGATCGTCGAGGGTGTAGCCATCGTCGCTAAGCATGCTAAGCCCAGCGCTAAGAACCCTCAGGGGGGGATCGAGAAGAAGGAAGCTCCTATCCATATCGCTAAGCTCAACGTCCTAGATCCTGCGACGGGTAAGGCTACGCGTATCGGTCGTCGTCTCAATGACGAAGGGAAGCTTGTACGTTATTCCAAAAAGTCAGGAGAGGAGATCAAGTAATGAGCAACACTGCAAGTCTAAAGAACGAATATAAGGAACGCATCGTTCCTGCCCTGCTTCAGCAGTTCGGATACAAGTCCAGAATGCAGGTGCCCGTCCTCAAGAAGATCGTCATCAACCAGGGTCTCGGTATCGCTACGGCGGACAAGAAGATCATCGATGTCGCTATCGCTGAGCTTTCGGCCATCACCGGTCAGAAGGCTGTAGCTACGGTCTCTAAGAAGGATATCTCTAACTTCAAGCTTCGTAAGAAGATGCCTATCGGTGTCATGGTCACCCTGCGTCGTGAGCAGATGTACGAGTTCCTCGAACGTCTGATCCGTATCGCACTGCCTCGTATCCGTGACTTCAAGGGGATCGAAAGCAAGTTCGATGGTCGTGGGAACTATACCCTCGGTATCAGCGAGCAGATCATCTTCCCTGAGATCAACCTCGACGGCATCACGAAGATCCTTGGGATGAACATCACGTTCGTCACCTCGGCTCAGACGGACGAAGAAGGTTATGCACTCCTCAAGGAGTTCGGTCTACCATTCAAGAACGCTAAGAAAGGCAACTAAATACTATGGCAAAGGAATCAATGAAGGCACGCGAAGTAAAGCGTGCGAAGCTGGTCGCTAAGTATGCTGCCAAGCGTGCTCAGCTCAAGGCCGAAGGTAACTACGAAGCGCTACAGGCTCTGCCTAAGAATGCTTCTCCTGTACGTCTGCACAACCGTTGCAGCATGACCGGTCGTCCTAAGGGCTATATGCGCCAGTTCGGCATCTCTCGTATTCAGTTCCGTGAGATGGCTTCTGCCGGCCTCATCCCTGGGGTCAAGAAGGCTAGCTGGTAAGCTTTAGCTGTCCAAACCTAAAGAAGGAGACGCTCCCACGATCGGGTGGAAGCGTCTCCTTCTTCTTTTTGTTTGAAGTGCTTTTGCAGCTTGTCTGTGCCAGCTTCTTTCGAAGGAAGCCTCGGAAAATGCTGAAGAAGGGCGGGGAAGAAGTTCCTACTCCCAATGGAATCTATATTGCTTCCATTCGAATGTTCTATTAGTTTGCTTGGAATGTTATATTACTTCCGTCCAAATATTATATTACTTCTGGCTGAATGTAATATTACTTTCGGTCGAATGTTATATTACTTCTGATGGGAGGTCTTATTACTTTCATTCGAATGTGGCATTACTTCCATTCGAATCGCTTGGTTCTTCGCCTGAAATCTAATATTACTTCCCCTGGGAGATTCAATCAATTCCACGGCGATCCTAGGTCGCTTTGACTGGATGCTTATAGAGCTTCCTGGACAGAGCGCTTTAACATTCCCCGTGCTCTACTTTGTGTCCGTGATGTGGCTTGCGTAAGGGCGATTGGCTGAAGCTTGGAATACGTTCCCCAGATCCGGTGTGTTTTCTGGCCTTCTCCAACTACTTCTAGGGCTTGCACCGGGTTTCTTGCCTTGCCTTCTAACCCAATCTTCGGGCGAAGATCGCTTAATCAAGCGCCTTCGATCCCGATAGAAGCCAAAACGCCTCGGCCCTTCCGTCACCGAAGTGAGGGAAGGGCCGAGGCGTTTTTTATTTGATTTCGAGGTTCGCTTTAGGCGGGGCGGAGGCTATCCACGTAGCTCTTCTTCGACAAGCGCGATGCGTTCCTTGAGGGCGGGCTCGATGTTGATGCGGCCTTCGATCGCTTTGCAGCCGTGCATGATGGTCGTGTGGTCGCTGCGATTGAGGAGCTGGGCGATGGTGTTGTACGAAGCGCTGGTGTGCTTCTTCACTAGGTACATCGTCACCTGGCGGGGAAGGGCGAGGACAGCCTTGCGTGAAGGCGTGCGAAGTTGGTCCTTCTCGACGCCGAATACCTTGCACACGGTGTCAAGGACAAGCTCGGGCGTCACCTCCTTGCGTTCGATGGAGACGGTGCCACCGACGATGCGACGGGTCATGTCGATGTCTACCGCGCCGAGGTCGGAGAATTTCGAGTGCGTGACGATCGTACGGATGGCGCCTTCGAGCTGACGGACGTTGTCCTGCATATTCTCAGCGATGAACTCGACACATTCTTCTCCGAGTTCGACACCGCTGTCTGCGACACGGCGCTGTAGGATCTTGCGTCGGAGCTCTAGGTCAGGACGGTCGATGCGGAGCATCATCGCACTCTGGATGCGCGTCATGATACGGGCTTCCATGCCTTTGAGATCGACGGGGGGAACGTCACAGGTGACGATGATCTGCTTGCCGAGGAGGTAGAGGTGATTGAAGATGTCGAAGAAGGCTTGTTGCGTCTTGGTCTTCCCGATAAGCCCCTGGATGTCGTCGATGATCAGGATGTCCATCTGCTGGTAGAAGTCGATGAACATGCCTCGCTCTGTCCCACGCATCAGACTGTCACGGATGAACTGCGTCTCAAACTTGGAGCTCGACACGTAGCATACACGCATCGTCGGGTGAAGCTCCATAGCTCGCTGGCCAATGGCTTGGCAGAGGTGCGTCTTCCCCACACCACTGGGACCGTAGATGAAGATGAAGTTCAGGGGAGCTTGCCCAGGACGAGCTGCAGTAGCTTCAGCGATGCGAAGTGCTTCACGATTGCAAGCACTCTCATAGAAGGTCTCGAAGCGAAGGTCTGCACTCAGATGCGACGTATAGTCCTGCGTCCGTGCGATCTTAGCCGGCGAAGGAGCCGGTGCCACTTGTGCCGGAGCCAGGAAGATCTCTAGCCCACGTGGGGTGAGGACTTCCTGCTGGGCTCGGATGAGTAGCGTCTCATGCGTCCGAAGAAGCTCTTCATAGAAGCTCTTCGATGGGACCTCGAGGACAAGTGCTTCGAAGGAGCCTCCCTCATCCTCTCGGGTCTCTACGCCGAGGGGACGGATGGGAGCGAACCAGCGCTGCAGTGTCTGAGGATCGCAGGAGCGAGCGATGATCTGGAGGCAGTGCTTCCAGAGCTGCTCCCCGTCCTGTGGGATGGGGGTATGCATGAGTGTATGCCTCGCGTAATCGTGAGCCAAGAGCATTATAATTTTTATGGAGCCTAGAGGGGTGCAGGTGCTAGGAGAAGCACCCGTGCGTGCCGGGCTACGTTTCTGATGGATCTGAAGAGCTTATCCACAAGCAAGAAGGGGGCTAACTCATTATATTGCAGGAAGCTAGCTGGACCTTGATGGTGTCCTTGGGATCTCTTTTCTGATGCAAAGTTTGCCAATTATTAGGAGAAAAAAAAACGGGAAAAGGCTTGCTTTTCTCGTTCCTTCTGTATGCCATTTGTTATCAGAGGCTTATAGCATCCCCTGATAAAGCGACTGAGGGGTGCTATCCTAATCTCTTAGAAATCAGGGCTTCTATGGAGTATGCACAAGGATACTCACCTACTTATACACAGCCCAGCGTTTCACTAAGTAGTTGATAGATAATCTATATATGCAGGGGAGAGAAAAGATTTCCACAAGGGAGGCATCGGTAGGGAAAGTAGTACGAGTCCCGTACTAATAGTATGAGAGGGAAGTCCAAGCTCTTCAGCTCAGGCTTCCCTCTCTCTTCACTAGTCTACAATTTGAACGGATCGTGCGGTCGGGTAGGGTACTAGGCGATGGAATGCTGGCGATAGCTATGAGGCGATACCTGAGCTGAATAGAGGGGAGATCTATGTCGGTTACGAGAGGGATCCCCGAACGGAGCAGAGGGGAGTTCTGTGCCGGCTACATGGAGTGCTCTACGGAGGTAGCAGGTGATACCCTAGGGCGATGGAGAGGTAAGAGTGGGGAAAGGGCAAGGGCGATTACTTCCGATAGTGGTAGTCGATGCCGAAGAGGGCGCCGGCGAAGGTCATCACCTCGCCGTAGGCTACGAGGACACTGGAGTGAATCTCCCCAGGTGGGGGCGTGAAGAAGGCGACACCGAGGAGGGCGAGTCCGAAGAGGCAGAGGACAGAGGCGATCCAGAGCTGTAGGGTGGCCTTGGGGCTTTTACTTTCCATGGGGAGTGGTTGGTGAGGTGAGATACTTGTATTCGGTGCGTGCGTCGAAGCAGGGACAGAGCTTGATCCATTCGGAGGAGTCAATGTGTCCATCCCCGTTGCGGTCAGGGCTGAGGTCGCGGTGACCTACGATCTCGGCTTGAGGAGCTAGAGCCTTGAGCTGGACTAGGAGCTGGCGAAGGGCTACCTTCTGCGCCTCGGTACGGGTGTCCGTAGCTTTCCCGTTGGGATCAAGGCCACCTTCGTAGCAGACGCCCCAGCTACAGCTGTTGTATCCTCTCACGTGCGCCCCTATCTGGTGGAGGGGACGTAGGGGAATAATCGTGCCTGACTGACGGATGTAGAAGTGGTAGCCTGCCCCGTGGAAGCCCCGAGCACGATGGTCTCGCTTTAGGGCTTCGGGTGAGTAGGGGCGGTCAGATCGAGTGGCGCTACAGTGCAAGACGATGTAGCGGATGGCTTCGGCTCTCATCGCTGTGCCCTCCTGTAGATGTAGCCTACTCCGAGAAGTAGGCTGAGGGAGAGAAGGACCTGGAGGAGGATACGTCTGAATCCACCTCTAGCGCTCGTGGTGGAGCGTCCTACCTGCTCTTGATGCTGGGTTACCTTCGCTTGCTGGTGCTCGTCGGTAGCTTCGTGTCGGCTACCTTGGTGCCGTGCGACCTGCTTGCTGTAGTAGTGGAGGCTCCATCCCTTCTCCCGTGGAAGGAGCGAGCGAAGTGGGGTAGGAGGAAGGCTGTCGCTGGGGAGGGGGACGAAGTGAAGTTCCTCGCTCACCTCCAGCTCGAGGCTATCGTCTCGGTGGGTGAAGTGGGTGTGGGTCGCTACTTGCTGGTGGGTGCTCTCTGCGGTGTGAGTTTGGTGTGTCTGCTGTCGGTAGCTAGGACTACAGCTGAGGCACGGGCTGAGGAGAAGAGCACAAGCGAAGCCCTGAGGGATAAGTTGGCTTGTGGGCATGATCATATAGAGTATATAGGAGTATAAACCCTCGCTCTCATGGGAGGGGTAGCCCCTGCTCTGGGGCTGCAATGCAAAGGTACGTGCGCACGTGCGAGGCGGTGGACTATATAGTCCTTAATTGTCCCTTAACGGCTCTTCGCTGTCGCTATCTTGGGTGCGTTACTTCGGTGAGCTAGGGAAGGTCGTTAAGCGGGTATCTGGGGAAGAACCTCGGCAACCTACAGAAGAGGCCTACCGAGCTCCTAGGAGGCTGTGGGGGCATCCTATTATATAAGGTAGAGGGGAAGGCTATGCAAGGTGTGGGCTCTAGCGTCGCTAAGTCTAGACTCAAGCGGAGGAGAGGAATTAGCTGAAGCTATCGGGGGAGGATTGCGAGGTCTGGTACATATATATGACGAGGGCTACACTGGAGCGAATTGACTCCGAGTGTAGCCCTCGTGGCGTAGAGGTGGGGCGCCTTAGGCGTCCCTTAGTGGTGCGTGCTTACTTGGTAGCGCGACGAGCACGGATGACGTGGCGCACTTCTTCGATGCGCTCTACACGGCGTAGGCGTGCAGGTTCGTCTTCGACGAAGAGCTCTTCCTTCTCTGCTGGGCGGACGTAGGCTAGAGCTTCACCCTTACGGATGTTAGCACCCTGAGCCACGACCTCAGCGAGGCGACCGGTGAAGTTGGAGATCACAGGTTCGAAGTAGCCGGCCGTAGTCTGGATGTAGCAGAGAGGTTCGCCTGTCTTGATGGCGGTACCTACAGCAGGAGCGGTAGAGTAGTCATCGGGGTCGATCTCCCAGATGATCTGACCAGAGGCAGGAGCCTGGATAGGTTCGGTGCCCTGACGCTTTACCTTCTGAGCATCTTCGGCGCTATAGCCCTTCTTGATGAGGGCATCGGTCTTAGCCTTGTCGAGCTCTGCCTGGAAGCGTTCCTTAGCAGCCCCGCTCTTGTAGTCACGGTACTGAGCTTCGTGCATGGCGAATTCGAAGAGTTCTTCGTCGTCTTCACCGAGCTCCCAGCCGTTCTCCTTCATCTCTGCACGGAACTTATCCAGCGCATCGGGGTAGTTGAGCTGTGGGTCTTCGGTGGTGAATTCGAAGCCCTTTTCCTTCGCTAGATCAATGATCTCCTGATCGAGCTTGCCTGGTAGACGACCAGACTTCCCTAGGATCATACCCCAGGTATTGTTGTCGATAGCTTCCCAGCGACCCTTCCCGATGGTGAGGTTGTAGACGTTCATCAGAGCGACGTTCTTCACATACTGGCTGAAGGGGGTGACGAGTGGGGGATAGCCCAGACGTGGCCATACATAAGCCACTTCGTCGAAGAGGCGGACGAGCAGGTCATCTACGCTTAGTTCGGGTTCGCCCTTCTTGCGCAGGTGCATGTTGATCCCTGCGTGTACGCCCTTGAGGTCAGCCATCATCGAGCCCATCATACCACCAGGCAGACCGCAGCCGACGAGTAGGGACGAGGTCAGGAGGTTAGAGGGGTTGATGAAGTAACCGAGGAAGTCATCGATGAACTCCTGCGTGAGGGCACGAGCCTTCATGTAGGCGTCCATGTTGATCTCAGCCACCTTGTAGCCAGCGTCGATGAGCATCTCACGGATGGTGATGACGTCTGGGTGGATCTTACCCCAAGAGAGTGGTTCCATAGCTACGTCGATGACGTCAGCCCCATTGTCACACACCTCGAGCATCGAGGCTACAGAGAAGCCAGGACCTGAGTGACCGTGATACTCGATGATGACTTCGGGGTGCTTGGTCTTGATGGCCTTGACTAGGCGACCGAGGAAGCGAGGGCGACCGATACCTGCCATGTCCTTGAGGCAGATCTCAGGAGCGCCAGCAGCGATGAACTGGTCCGCCAGGTCAGCGTAGTACTCGACCGTATGCACTGGGGAGTGCGTGATACAGAGGGTAGCCTGAGGGATCATCCCAGCTTCCTTAGCGTAGTGGATGGAGGGGATGACGTTGCGGGGGTCATTGAGCCCGTCGAAGATACGTGTGATATCGACGCCCTGTGCCTTCTTGACCTTGTACATCAGGCGACGTACGTCGGCAGGTACGGGGAACATGCGTAGCCCGTTGAGCCCACGGTCGAGCATGTGTGTCTGGATACCGGCTTCGTTGAGGGGCTTGGTGAAGGCACGTACGGCCTTGTTGGGGTTCTCGCCGTAGAGGAGGTTGACCTGCTCGAAGGCGCCACCATTAGTCTCGACACGGGCAAAGCAACCCATCTCGACTAAGACGGGAGCGATACGCTCAAGCTGATCCTTACGGGGCTGGTACTTCCCCGAAGACTGCCACATATCTCGGTAGATAAGGCTTAGTTTGATTTCTCTCTGTTCCATAAGAGTGAGTGATTGAATGAGGGTACTATTTTGTTGGTTGCTTAGCAGAGGGGTGGGCGTGGCCGATCATGTCGAGGGTATGTAGCCACTGCAGACCGATGAGTCCGGCGGTCTCGGTGCGTAGGCGACTCGAGCCGAGGGTGATGGGCTGGCATCCGGAGGCTACGGCGCTCTGGATCTCTTCGACGGAGAAGTCCCCTTCGGGTCCGATCATCAGGAGGATCTTCGACTCCGGACGGAAGACTCGGTCGATGGTCGTGCGCTCGGGGGAGAGCCCCTCACGACAGTGCGCCAAGAGGCGAAGGTCGTAGTCGGAGGTAGCCTCGAGGAGGGAGGAGAAGGATAGGTCGGTGGTGAGGGTAGGCAGGAGCGCCTTGTGTGACTGCTTCATGGCACTCTGGATGATCCGCTCTAGGCGGTCGGCGCTGGTATGCTTGCGCTCGGAGTGCTTGGTCTTGATGAGGAAGATCTCATCGAGACCTACTTCGACCATCTTCTCTAGCATCCATTCGATACGATCCAGACTCTTCGTCGGGGCGATGGCCACGCTCCAAGTGCCTCGCCAGTACTTCTGCCAAGGCTCTTCGTGGAGGATGCTCAGGAGACAATGCCGACGATCTATGCCCGTGACTCGGGTCTCAAAGAGTGTACCCTGCCCGTCGGTGACAAGAAATTCGTCACCCACCTGCGCACGTAGGACGCGTAGGGCATGCTGCGCTTCGCCCTCGGGGAGCTGTAGGTCTTCACGAAGGTGAGGGGCATAGAAGAGGGGTAGGTCTTTCATTCGTGCATCGTTGTTTCCTCGTATCAAAGTTACTCTTTTTACGGTGAAAAACCGAAGAATCAGGGGCGAGCGAACGAATCTCTTCGGATGAGCGTCGGAGAAACCTACGGTAGGTCGCCTCTGCGACCTACTGTGGGTCGTCTCGACGACCTACCGTGGGTCGCTGAGGCGATCCACGGTAGGGTCCTAAGGAGGCCTTCCAAACCCGCTGGTTATGCGGGTCTGGAGAAGGGCTTTCGGACAAACGAAAGCGAGGCCCCTCTGTCCACTGGGGGAGAGGGGCCTCGCTTGAGGTCAAAACCAAAGGGTTTGGCTCGGGGGAAGGGGGCTATTCCTGCCCTTCGTCGCTGTGCGAACGAGCGCTCGAGGGTGCCTGCTGAGTATTCTCCTGAGCTTCACGCTGGCGTGCTACCGCCTCTTCGTAGCTCATGGGTCGGGCAGGACGGCTCTCCGCCATGCTGGCAGGCTGGCTGATCCTGACGGCGGGGAGCTCGGTGCGCTGTGCTGGCTCCGTGGCGGGCTCGGCGGGACGGCTCACGGGAGTCTCGCTGGGCCGGGGAAGAGCTTCCCGCTCGGGGTGCTCTACGCTACGTGCTGGACTCGAAGAAGCTTCGGGGGCACGACGACCTTCGCCACGATCCGTACGCTCGGGACGCTGGCGACGCTCCTGACCCGACTCACCTCGGGGGGCACGCTGCTGGGCTGGAGCTTCTACTGCGGACTCTTCGCCCGTGCTGGGGCTGGCTTCTTCGCTACGCTCGGGGCGCTGACGGCGGGGATTATTGCGAGCACCTTGCTCACGACCTTCCTGAGAGCGCTGTTCTTGAGCTGGACGTTCACCCCGAGGTTGGCGGTCGGTACGCTCGTCACGCTGGGCGGGGCGCTCACCTCGACCCTGCTGACGTGGCTGACGATCGGAGCGCTCTTCACGCTTGTCGGCAGAGCCTTCTGCAGGTTGATTGTTGCGCTGACGACCCTGTCCTTGGCCCTGGTTCTGTCCCTGATTCTGGCGGGGTTGCTGGGGCTGTGCTGGGGCGGGAGCGACTACCTGATCAGAGGCTTCCTTATCCTTGTCTTTGTCCTTCTTCTTCTTTTTCTTGCCCTTGGACTTCTCCCTCAGTAGGGTCTCTTCGTCAGGGCGCTGACGGAGCGAGACGCCATACTCCCGGCGGAGCGAATGAAGGTTGAGGTTGAGCGCCTTGACCGAGATCTGGATCTCCCAGATGCACACGCAGAGCGAGAGGGCAAGTAGGATCATCCCGAAGCCGAAGACGATGCCGGCTAGGACATCCCACACGATGTAGAAGAGGAACATCGCCCCGAGGCATGCTAGTAGACTCCCTGCCCCGAGGATCTGCATCGCACGGATGAGCTTGAGGCGGAGGTAGAGGTTCTCGATCTGCTTGAGCGAGGTACCCTCGGCATCGGGGTTATTCTCGTAGCGCTCCTGGAGGTTGCGTACGATCGAGGCGTAGGAGAGGAAGCGGTTGGTGTAGGCGAGCAGGATCAACGAGATCGCCGAGAAGAGTAGTGACGGCGTCGTCAGATTAAGCTCAGTCATTACGGTCATAGGATATGATCAATAAGTGAGGTCAAATGATAGGGGAAATTAAAAGCGGGGAGGTAGGAGCTCCGCAAGACGGCGGTGGAGGATCGAGGCCAGCATGTGCTTGGCGACGGTCATATCCACTTCCTTGCCTAGCTCCTCAGCGATCGAGGTCACCTTGCCATCCTTGAAGCCACAGGGGTTGATCAGGTGGAAGGGCGCTAGATCGGTATTGACATTGAGTGCAAAGCCATGCATCGTCACGTAGCGACTGCTCTTGACTCCGATGGCGCAGATCTTGCGCTCCTTCACGGGGTCACCCACGTCGAGCCAGACACCCGTAGCACCAGCCTTGAGCGTCGAGTCGATGCGGTAGAAGCGCAGGAGCTCGATGACGGACTGCTCCAGCAGGTCAATGTACGCCTTGAGCCCGAGGCCGAACTGCTCCAGATCGAGGATCGGGTAGCCAGTGATCTGCCCAGGACCGTGGTAGGTGACGTCACCCCCTCGCTCGACGGAGAAGAAATCATAGCCGTGCTCACGGAGGAAGTCTTCGCTCATCAGCATGTTCGCCTCATCTGCGTGCTTGCCCATAGTGAAGACAGGATTGTGCTCGCAGAAGAGGAGGAAGCTCTCCGTCGCCCGCCCTTCGTGCTTGGCGTCGAGCTGTGCTTCGAAGAGCTCCTTCTGCAGGGCCCAAGCCTCAGCATAGGCGATACGTCCGAGATCCCGATAGGTGTAGGGCTCTCGGTAAGCAGGGAGCGGGAGGACACGTACCCCCGCCTCGTCCACCTCGATATATTCGAAGTCATAGGCGGGCTGGAGATCTGTAGGCAGGAGGGCCGAGATCTGTGCGTGCGAAGGAGCGTGATGGGAGAGATGCGTCAGGAGGGTCAGCTCAGGACGCTCAGAGAGACGGGGCAGGAGACGCTCGACGTCTTGGATCGACTGGTGGCTCGGGTGCGGACGCTGGTAGCGGAGAGCATTGATGACCAGGAGCTGGGAGCCACTGACCTTAGCCCACTCCTCCAGCTCGATGGTCTTCATGTCCGTGATGTAGCTCAGCGGTCCGATCCGATAGCCGACGATGGGCAGAGCCCCATGTGCGAGCGAAATCGGAGTCACCCGTTCTCCGAAGAGTTCGAAGGAGGCGTCTACACCTTCCTCGATAGGGTGGAGCTTGAAGCGAGGGGTCCCTGGATAAGGATTGGGACTGAAGACGTAGTGCATGCGAGCCTTCACAGAGTCAAGGACTCGCTGTTGCCCGTAGATGGGGATGTCTTCCCTCCAAGCGATGGTACGGACATCATCGAGCCCAAACGTGTGATCGTAGTGCTCATGAGTCAGCAGGATCGCATCGATTCGATCGATCCCCAGCCGTGTCGCTTGGTAGTGGAAGTCAGGACCGCAGTCGATGAGGATCCTATGCCCCGAGTCAGTGATGACCAGAGCAGAGGTGCGTAGACGACGGTCACGAGGATCAGCACTATGGCATACAGGACAGCCACAGCCAACTTCGGGGATGCCCGTGCTGGTGCCCGTGCCGAGAAGAATAACCTTCATAAGTGATGTGGGGAGCTCTTCCCAGTGAGCTTAGCGTCTCTCGATGCTGAAGCCTAGGGAGGAGAGAGGATAATGAGGGAGAATAGGCGTCAAGGAGAAGGGATGAAAAGCCTAGAGCGAGCGACTTGATTCAATAAGCCGGAGGGCGAGGTGCATCCTATGCGGTACGAGGGAGGATGACTGATGTGCTCGGGGGGAGTGCTTGCTAGTAGAGCGTCATCTCTCCTCCTCGCTCTCCGATTGACCTCCTTGCGGAGTTTCCTAGGGCTTCCCGAAGAATTCAGCCTTGAAAGCTCTAGGAAAGTCCACTAGAGACCTCTTGAGCTACCTGCCTAAAGGTTCGGAAGGGATGTGCCAGAAGGTGCTTAGGGGATGTGTCGGAGAGAGCTTAGGAGATGTACCGGACTTCAGGCTCGATGCGTATCCCGAAGCGCTGCTGTACTTCTCCCTGGATATACTCTGCTAGACGAGCGATGTCTTGGCCTGTGGCTTCACCATCGGCATTGACTAGGACAAGAGCCTGCTTCTCGTAGACTCCTGCATGCCCGAGGCGATAGCCCTTGAGACCACAGCGGTCGATGAGCCAGCCCGCAGGGACTTTGACTCGACCATCCTCGAGGAGATAGTGGGGCGCATTGGGGTGTGCCTTCAGTAGCTCGGCAAAGGCTTCGGAGGAGATGATGGGGTTCATGAAGAAGCTCCCTGCATTACCTAGGGTCTTAGGGTCAGGTAGCTTCTCTTGGCGAATGCGGATGACCTCTCTGCGTACTTCGCTAGCTGTCGGCTCGGCGGTGTGCGCTGTGACCCGCTCACGAAGATCCGCATAGTCGAGGTGAAGCGTAGGCTTCTTCGAGAGGCGTAGTACGACGTGTGTGACGATGTAGTCTGCCCACTCGGGCTCCTTGAAGATGCTGTGCCGGTAGCTGTAGTTACACTCCTGGTTTGAGAAGTGACGTACCTCACCCGAGCGACGATTCACCGTGTGCACCTCTTGGATGACCTGGCTTACTTCTGCTCCGTAGGCACCGATATTCTGGATGGCAGCAGCACCTACTTGCCCGGGGATGAGGGAGAGATTCTCCACGCCGTACAGAGCTAGGTCGACCAGCTCTGCCACTAGGTCATCCCAGTGGACACCCGACCCTACGAGCATGTCTACCGTCTCCTCTGTCTCGGCGACGACTTGCCTACCGAGGATCTTGGAGTGCAGGACTATCCCATGAAAATTGGCGAGGAAGAGCAGATTGCTCCCCTCGCCAATGGTGATACAGCGACACTCTTGGAAGTACTCATCACGGCTCAGGAGCTGTAGGTCTTCGATGCTGGTGAAGGGGATGAACCAGTCTGCCTGGGCATCGATGCCGAAGGTGTTGAGCGTGCGTAGCGAGTAGTTCTGTAGTATCTCCATATGTGGATATGGTGTAGCCCGTATGGGGCTCCTTGTCTTAGTTGTCGTTCTCTAGGAGCCAAGCATCCTTGAAGTCAGGAGCGAAGCGAGCCTTGATAGCTTCACGGCTTGCTACAGCTTCTGCTCTGGAGTCGAAGCTCGATACGATGACGCGTAGCATACCAGCGTCGTTGGTAGCGAGGACAGCGTTGTAGCCAGCCTGTACCATGCGATCCTTGAGGTTGCGAGCGTTGGTAGGATTCTGGAAGCTCCCGACGACTACG
The DNA here is from genome assembly GCF_000467855.2 of Porphyromonas sp. oral taxon 278 str. W7784. Taxonomy (GTDB): domain Bacteria; phylum Bacteroidota; class Bacteroidia; order Bacteroidales; family Porphyromonadaceae; genus Porphyromonas. Next base: position 81,934 of record NZ_KI259241.1, on the reverse strand, counting down.
CTGAAGCGCTTGAGACGGGTAGCATCTTCGCCCTGATAGGTGGTGACACGCTCCTTGCGCACAGTCACAGGGACGGCAGGTCTCTCTGGAGCAGTGGTGGCGGGAGCTTCATACTGTACCGTAGACTTAGAGTCTTGGGTGGCGATCTCACGCTGCTTGGCCTGCTCGTAGGCCTTGCGATAAGCACTCTTCTTCTTCGATCCGCAAGAGCTCAGTGATACGGCTGCGATCAGGGCAAAAGAGGCCAAGATAATCTTCTTCATAATTCTCTTTCTGTGATTATGGACGTCGTCCAATGTAGACTATTATCTACAAAGGTAACAAATAATTAGGACTGATGGGCGGGACGGCGCAGGACATGATGGAGGATGAGTCTCCACACATAGAGCAGATCTTCACGAGTGAAGAGGTAGGCCAAGAGTAGATATACTACTCCCATCACCACGCTCCCCAAGGATAAACGCCAAAAGTCAGCCAAACTAGATAGTAGCATGTTATCCAGAGCCCAAACTATGGCTCCTGCAGCTGCTGCCATCAGAGCAAATGGGATGAGCTCGGCTAGCTGTTGCCTCAGTGGGTAGTTGATGATTCGTCCAGAGTAGTAAGTGTTGATGTAGAGATAGATGACCTGGATGATTACGGAGCTCCATAAGAGGCCGTATACCCCAAAGAGTAGACCAGTGAAGATTGCTATAACTCCAATGATGCGACGTGCCACCTCAAGACGGAGATGTAAGTCACTACGACCAGTTACCTCAAGAATGTTCGAGTTATATGAGTTGATTGGATAGAGGACACCACAGATACAGAGGATCTGGAAGAAGGGAGCGGCCTCCATCCACTTGTCTCCATAGAGGAAGTGATATAGAGGGGTGGAGAGGGCGATAAGCATGATCATCACAGGGCAGGAGAGCTGGAAGAGTAGGCGGATCATGCGACGATACCCGGCTCTGAGTCTCTCAGGGTCCTTCTGCATCTTCACTAGGACGGGGTAGGTCACCTTGTAGATCGGGTCTGCCATGGTTGCCACAGGGACGACATAGAGCGAGTTCGCATTATTATACAGTCCTAGGGTTCGCGTAGAGAAGTTACGACCAATCACCGCTAAGGTCAGATTGTCATAGGCTGCGACAATGATCTTGGAGATGGCCATCCTAGAGCCAAATGCAAAATGATGTTTGAGGCGCTCCTTGCTAAAGATGAGCTTGGGATACCAGCCAGAGAAGTAGAAGAGTAGTGCTACTCGTACGGTTGCATTTACGATGGCTAAAGCTACAAGAGACCAGTAGCGGAAGCCACACAGAGCCATGATGATCCCCACGCCTCCGCTGATTAGGCCTTGTAGGATCTGTATATAGACCTCTTGGCGAAATTTCATCTTGCGCCAGATCAGGATGCCTGGGACATTCCCTGGTGCATAGATGACGAAGCTTAGAGCCAAGACTCTCAGGACATCCGTTAGGAGTGGGTTGTGGAAGTAGTCTGCGATCCAAGGGGCTGTGACAAAGAATATCCCATAGAGTATGAGCCCCATGGTAGCTGTAAAGTAGAATACCGTAGAGGTGTCTTCTTCATCCAGATGCTCGGTGCGTGCTAATGAGGAAGCAAAGCCGGCATCGGCTAGAGCCATAGATATTGCGATGAAGATGTTGAGCACCGCTACGACACCGAAGTCCTCGGGGACGAGGAGGCGGGCTAGGACGAGGTTGACGGAGAAGGTCGTCAGACGTCCTAGGAGTTGCTGGACGGTAGCCCAACCGAAGCCCGAGACGGACTTCCCTTTGAGTGTCGCTATATCCTCGGGGATCTCACCTAGGTGCTCCTGAGGTTTCTGGTCGTTATCTTCCATTCGTTGCTGTTTCTGATTTTAGTTCGACGCCGTAGATGCGCTCCAGGCGGGTGTATAGTTCGTCGAGGCGACCTGCTCGTATCTCGAGCTCGAGGAGGCAGGACTCTCTGAAGTCTTGGAGGAGGACTCTTGCCTCGGTCTCCTTGACTTGGCGCATCACGGGGCCCATTAGTTCGTAGGGGAAGGAGACGCTGAGGCGCTCCTGAAGGATACATTCTTTGCGAGGGGCGTCTTCGAGGGCTGCCAGAGCGGCTTCACGGTAGGCTTCGATGAGTCCGCTCGTCCCGAGCTTGACTCCTCCGAAGTAGCGCACTACCAGGATGATGACTTCGGTCAGTCCTTGGGAGACAAGTATACCATGTATGGGTTTGCCTGCTGTGCCCGAAGGCTCTCCGTCATCATTGGCTCGGTAGGGCTCACCTGTAGGTCCAAGGCGATAAGCCCAGCAGACGTGCCGGGCATCGTAGTACTTCGCTCGAAGCTCCGCCACACGAGCTAGTGCCTCCTCCTCCGTAGTGACGGGGTAGGCAAAGGCGAGGAACTTACTTCGCTTCTCCGAGTACTCAGCTTCGGAGGGCTCAGCAAGAGTCCAATAGCTGTCAGACTGCGCTTCTTCGGCTTCGCTAGGTCTCGTCGTGCTCAAGACTTCAGTGGCTAAGAGAAGAGCTGAGCAGAGTAGGCATCCAGAGCCTTACGTGTCGCATCGAGACGCTCCATTAGTTCGGGGCTAGCGGAGACGAGGGGGAGGCGAAGCTGATTGCTATCGATCAGACGCATCAGGTAGAGCAGTGCCTTGATCCCGACGGGGTTGCCCTCTTGGAAGAGCTGCGTATTGATCTGTCGCATCTCGGTCTGGATCATGTCGGCCTCGTTGAGGCGTCCCTCCATAGCCAGATGAGTCAGATGGGAGAAGAGGCGGGGATAAGCATTGCCCACGACGGAGATCACTCCCTGAGCACCGTTCTGGATGAAGGGGACGGTGAGGGCATCATCGCCCGAGAGGACGACGAAGTCCTCTGGGAGTTCGCACGAAGTGATCTGCTCTGCCTGCTGGGGGAAGCCTGAAGCCTCCTTGATCCCGATGATGTTGTCGAAGTCACGGGCTAGGCGTACGGCAGTGCTAGGAGCCATGTTGACGCCCACACGCCCAGGGACATTATATAGGACGATCGGTAGCGGGCTACGCTCGGCCAGGTGGGCGAAGTGGCGGTACATGCCTTCCTGCGAGGGCTTGTTGTAGTAGGGCACTACGGAGAGGATACCGGAGAGTCCTGTTGGGTCGAGTTCGCTGATACGTTCGCCGATCTCTCGGGTATTGTTCCCTCCGAGACCGACCATCAGAGGACAGCGCCCTGCTACCTGCCGGATGACGTGCTTGATCACCTCGTCCCGCTCCTGACGAGTCAGACAAGGGGATTCGCCTGTAGTGCCGTGGATGACGATGAAGTCTGTGACTTGGTCACGCAGGAGATGCTCAAGGAGCCGCTCAAGGCTCTTGTAGTCTACCTCTTCTTGTTCGGTGAAGGGGGTGACCAGTGCCACGCCCATGCCACGAAAGGGATGCTTACTCATAGCTTACTCTTCTACAACCATAAATAGGGGGATGTCCCGAGGGCAAAGTTAGTGATTTTATGCACGTTGTCCGCAGGGCTCCAGCGTCGTCTCCCGATCGACTCCTCAGGAGGCGAAAAAGGACCCTACGGTAGGTCGTCAAAAA
>NZ_KI259241.1:62704-78268 GCF_000467855.2 Porphyromonas sp. oral taxon 278 str. W7784 | reverse complement strand
TCGTCTCGACGACCTACAGTAGGTTTTTTCTGACCCCTTCAGAAGTAGCTCCACAGCAGGCTTTGTGGCGGGGGTATTTTTCGACGGAAGAAGAGCCTTCGACGACGGGGCGAATCTCGGGCTGTTTGCGCTAGATTCCGTACCTTTGCCCGACATTGTGTTATTATTATGAGTATCGTACAAGCTGAAGACTATCACGTGCCTGTCATGCTACAGGAGTGCCTCGAGGGCATGCAACTACGCCCAGAGGGGTGCTATGTAGATGTGACCTTCGGTGGCGGAGGCCATTCGCGTGCGATACTGGAGCACCTTACCTCGGGTGGGCATCTCTACTCCTTTGACCAAGATCCGGATGCTGCCTCGCGAGCTGTCGAGGGGGAGCAGTTCACCTTCATCGCTTCGAACTTCCGTCACCTGGAGCGCTTCATGGACTACTATGGGCGTCTGGGGCAGGTGGATGCGCTCCTGGCTGACCTCGGCGTCTCATCCCATCACTTCGATGATATGGAGCGAGGCTTTAGCTTCAGAGACGAAGCTCCCCTGCTGGATATGCGCATGAACAATCGGGCGGGTCGCTCGGCTCGGGATATACTCAACGAGTACGACGAAGCGATGCTTGCCGACATCTTCTATCGCTACGGCGAACTGAAGCAGAGCCGTCAGATCGCTCGCCGTATCGTGCAGGCTCGCTCGGCCTCGCCACTGCAGCGAGTGGGGGATCTGACTGCAGTCGTCCGTCCCCTAGTACGCCCAGATCAGGAGAAGAAGCAACTCTCCTGCATCTTCCAAGCGCTACGTATCGAAGTCAACGGTGAACTGAATGCGCTCGAGGAACTACTCGAGAGCACCAAGCAGGTCCTTCGCCCTGGGGGAAGGCTCGTCATCATGACCTATCACTCTCTGGAAGATCGCCTCGTGAAGAACTTCCTTCGCCAGGGTGATGACAGCGACGATGCCCGTATCTATGGGGCTTCCTCCGCCTCGTGGAAGCTTGTTACTCGCAAGCCTATTACCCCCTCGGCCGAGGAGGTCGCCCGCAATCCTCGTGCTCGTAGCGCTAAGCTTCGCATCGCAGAGCTTCTCTGACGCTCACCCCGTAGTTCCTATCCTTAAGACTTAGTTCATTTGATCCCGATGATGATAGATCAGCAGCAATACCCTGACCAGGAGTCCCAAGCTCAGCCTTGGGCGGATGAGCCAGCTTCTTCCCAAGAGCCCCTCGGCGAAGAAGAGGAGGCCGACCGCAATCTCCTCGAATGGATCGAGAACGACCTCTGGGGACTTCCTGTCCTGCGCAATAACCGCCGATTCATCCTCTTCTGTCTCTTCCTTGGGGCAATCGCCATCGCTTGGCCCTACTTCTATCAGGGGAGTCTTCGGGAGATCACTTCGCTGGAGGAGAAGCTCAAGGATATACGCTACAAGTCGCTCTATACCTCGGCAGCGCTCATCGAATATGAGCGGATCAACAACATCGTGGACAAGGTCAGCCAGTACCAGCTCCAGCTGGTGCCCGCTACCCAGCCTCCCTATCTCCTCGTCGACTCCGGACAGTACCCTCTGGCTCGTCCGCACTGACCCCGCTCTGCAGTCTCTTCCCCTCTGAGCTCTCATGACTTCACGTACTCGATCGCATGTTTAAGGCCTTCTTCTCTGGGATACGCACCCTCACTCTCGGACTCATCAGTAAGTCTCATAGAGGAGTCGAATGGCACCGCCTGACCCACGACCGCTTCCCCTGGATCGTCGCCCTCGTGACGCTGGTGATGATCCTGGTGATGATACGCATCGTCCTCTTTATCCTCAGTCCCGATGGGGCGGAGTATGCCCGCCGTGCTGCCTCCGTCAACCCTCCCCGACAGGTGAGAGAGGAGCCCATGCGTGGATCGATCCACGCCCGTGATGGTCGCCCGATCGCCGTGACTTCTCCTATCTACCGACTCTTCATCGACTTCAGAGCTGAGGCACTAGCCCCCTTGCGTAAGCCCTTGCCTCCGAGAGGAGGGAGCAAGAAGGATTCCCTACAGCGAGCTAAGGTATTGGAGCTACGAGCAGAGTTCGACGCAGGCCTTGACTCCCTAGCGGAACTGATGGCTACGACCTTCGATCTCTCCGCTCGCAAGCTGACCAAGTCGAAGCTCAAGGAGCGTTGGCGCCGAGCCTTCGCTACGGGAGATCGTCACTGCGCTGTCTACCCAGCGGACGTGACCTATGTACAGTACAAAGCCTTCGAGAATGCCGCTCCCTTTGCCCCCATCAAGACCAAGAAGGGCGGTACTCGAACGAGCCTCTTCTCCAAGCTCGTCTACACGGAGAATGAGACCCGCCGTATCTATCCTTTTGGTTCGCTCGCTTACCGCACCATCGGTCAGCTCTACGACCGCACGAAGGATGGACTCACCGAACCCAAGTCCGGTCTAGAGCTACGCTACAACAACTTCCTCCGTGGGGAAGTCGGACGAAGCCTCTTCTTCTATAATATGGGGAAGTACGAGCACATCGTCCGTCAGCCCGCCGTCGATGGCGCCAGCGTCTATACCACCCTCGACATGAACATCCAGAGCATCGTGGAGCGCAACCTCCGTGAGCAGCTCTCCCAGCTCGAGGCAGAGAGCGGGACGGTCGTCCTGATGGAAGTGAAGACGGGTAAGGTGGTAGCGATCTCCAACCTCCAGCGTGCTGCACCGGGTGTCTACCGGGAGACGACGAATATGGCAGTGGCGGACCTTAGTGAGCCCGGCTCTACCTTCAAGGTCGCCTCTATGATGGTAGCCCTCGACGATGGAGTGATCCATCCCAACGATACTATCGATGTAGGCAACGGTCTCTGGTCGTACAAGGGGCGGACGGTGCGTGACCACAATGCCCACCATGGTGGCTATGGTCGCCTCTCTGCAGCTCAGACCATCGTCAAGTCAAGTAATGTCGGTGTCGCTAAGATCATCACCAAGGCCTATGAGAATCGCCCTGATGAGTACGTCCAGAAGCTACGTGAGCTCGGCTTCGGCTACGACCTAGAGCTCGAGATCGAAGGCTATGCACGAGCTCGCATTCGCAAGCGTGCCGACGATCCGAACCGATGGTTCAATACGACCCTAGCCTGGATGTCTTACGGCTACGAGACCCAGGTGCCTCCGATCTATACGCTCGCCTTCTTCAACGCGATCGCCAACGGTGGTCGCTACATGCGCCCCTACTTCGTCACTGAGATCCGTCGCCGTGATGAGATCCTCAAGACCTTCGAGCCTCGGGTCATCAAGGAGCAGATCTGTAAGCCCGAGACCCTGCAAGCTATTCAGGAAATGCTCCGCCGTGTCGTGACCGAAGGGACGGGAAAGAAAGCCCGCTCTCCCTTCGTGGCGATCAGCGGGAAGAGCGGTACGGCTCAGCTGTCCTCAGGCCGTGGTGGCTATGTGGACTCTACGGGGCATGTGCGCCATCAGGTATCCTTCTGCGCCTACTTCCCCTCCGAAGCTCCGAAGTACTCCTGCATCGCTGTGATCCGCAAGCCCTCTAGCCAGTTCAGTGCTGGTGGTGGGGTGATGGCCGCTCCGATCATCCGGCGCATCGCAGAGAGCCTCCTTGCTCTCGAAGATCCTATCCCTCTGGATTCCCTCCATGTATCCTCCTCACCAAAGGCCTACACGAAGCAGATAGCTTCGGGTCGGGCTTCCTCCGTGCTCTCCATGATGAGCCAGCTGGGCCTTCCTGCCCCACGTATGCCTAAGGATGCTGGTCTCTACGTGCAGGTCGATACCGCACTGCATGCTACTTCACGTACCCAGCCAGCAGGGCGTATCCCTTCGGTCATCGGTATGAGTGCTATGGATGCTGCCTATCTCCTCAGACGTATGGGTTACCAGCCCCGCCTCAAGGGTGCTGGTAATGTCCTTGGCCAATCCATATCTGCAGGCACTGTCGCCTCCCCAGGGACAGAGGTCGTCCTGGAGCTTGGGTATCCGAACTAACCCCTTCTGATTCTTATTCGCATCGCTACGATGACACTGATCGAACTCCTTCAAGGAATATCCTATACCACCCCCTCAGACCAGGCTCTGCTGGAGCAACTGGAGATCACCAAGATCACCGAAGACTCTCGAGCCGTCACGGCGGGTACACTCTTCGTTGCTCTACGAGGCACTCAGGCTGATGGGCATCGCTTCATCCCTTCGGCGATCGAGGCGGGAAGCCGTGCGATTGTCCTAGAGACTCTTCCCGAAGAGCTACAGGAAGGTGTGGCCTACATCGTCGTCCCTTCCTCTTCTGAAGTGCTGGGCCTCTTGAGCTCTGCCCTGCATGGTCATCCCTCCCGACAGCTCACGGTCGTCGGAGTCACGGGTACGAATGGCAAGACAACTATAGCTACACTGCTCTTTCGCCTCTTCCGTGCTCTTGGCTATCGCTGTGGTCTGCTGAGCACCGTCTGTAACTACATCGAGGACGAAGCTATCAGCGCTACGCATACGACACCCTCTGCGCCCGAACTGCAGGCACTACTGGGACGGATGCGTGATGCTGGCTGTACACATGTCTTCATGGAGGTCAGTTCGCACGCTCTGGCACAGCACCGGGTCGCTGGGCTACACTTCCGTGGGGGGATCTTCACTAACCTCACCCGAGACCACCTAGACTACCATGGCTCTGTGCAGGAATACCTGCGAGCCAAGAAGAGCTTCTTCGATGGTCTGGGGAAGGAAGCCTTCGCACTGACCAATGTCGATGACAAGAACGGGCTCGTGATGCTCCAGAACACCCGAGCAGGGAAGTACAGCTATGCCCTACGCTCCTCTGCCGACTATCGGGCGGAGATCCTCGAGCAGTACCCCTACGGTACACAGATACGTATCGACGGAAGAGAGGTGCTCGTCCGTCTGGTCGGTGAATTCAATATCTACAATCTCCTTGCTGTCTATGGTGCGGCACTCCTGCTGGGTCTAGCCAAGGAGGATGTACTCATCCAGCTCAGTCAGCTCACGGCAGTCGACGGGCGCTTCCAGAGCTTCATCTCGGAGAAGCGGGGCTATATCGCCATCGTCGACTACGCTCATACCCCCGATGCGCTAGCTAATGTCCTCGAGACGATCCAGGAGCTGAAGGGTCGGAAGGCAGAGGTCATCTGTGTCGTCGGCTGTGGTGGCGACAGAGACCGAGGTAAGCGCCCCATCATGGCGCAGGAGGCTGCTCGCCGATCGGACCGAGTGATCCTCACCTCTGACAATCCACGCTCGGAAGATCCTCAGACGATCATCGCAGAGATGAAGGCTGGACTTAGCCCAGAGGACCTAAGCCGTACGCTCTCCATCACCGATCGGGCTGAAGCCATCCGCACGGCTACGATGCTAGCGAAGGCGGGGGACATCATCCTCATCGCAGGCAAGGGTCACGAGACCTACCAAGAGATAGCAGGGGTGCGTCATCACTTCGATGACCGAGAGATCCTGCTGGAGCAGTTCGCCCACGAAGTATAGTTTTTCTCCATACGTAATGATTTATCACCTCTTTGACTACCTGATGCGTCAGGGTATCGCTTTACCATTCTCTCGACTATTCACTTACGTCTCCTTCCGTGTAGGGATGGCGGTCATCCTTGCCCTGCTGATCAGCACGATCTGGGGGGGGCGCATCATCCATTTCCTCCAGCGCAAGCAGATTGGCGAACTCGTCCGTGACCTCGGTCTCGAAGGGGAGCAGACGAAGAAGGGCACCCCTACGATGGGTGGGATCATCATCATCATGGCGATCCTGATCCCTACGCTCCTTTTCGCTCGACTCGACAATATCTACATCCTCTTGATGATCGTCACGACGGTCCTGATGGGGCTCTTGGGCTTCGCCGACGACTATATCAAGGTCTTCAAGAAGGACAAGAATGGACTCAAGGAGCACTACAAGATCCTCGGGCAAGTCTTCCTGGGGCTCATCGTCGGCGTGACGCTCTATCTAAGCCCCTCGGTCGTCATCAAGCGCAATAGCGAAGTGGTACGTGAGGGCGGTGCTCGAGAGATCCGCTTCGAGACGACCGACACCAAGAGCCTAGCTACCTCGATCCCCTTTATCAAGAACAATAACCTCGACTATTCGGAGATTATCCCTCTGAAGGACCCTGCGATGAAGAAGATCCTTGGGGTGACGATCTTCATCATGATGACGGTGGTCGTCGTGATGCTCCTGTCCAATGGGGTGAACCTCACCGACGGCGTCGACGGACTTGCCTCGGGATCGTCGGCGATCGTCGGCGTAGTCCTGGGGATACTCGCCTATGTCTCCTCGCACCACGACATGGCGGGCTACCTCAATACGATGTTCATCCCCGGTGCCGAAGAGCTGGTGATCTTCGCTGCTACCCTCGTCGGGGCGACGGCGGGCTTCCTCTGGTACAATTCCTATCCTGCACAGGTCTTCATGGGTGATACGGGTAGTCTCGCTCTGGGGGGGATCATCGGGGTCTTTGCTATCCTCATCCGCAAGGAGCTTCTGCTGCCCATCCTCTGCGGGATCTTCATCGCTGAGTTCACCTCCTCATTCATCCAGCGCTTCTACTTCAAGTTCACCCGTATGCGTACGGGTAAGGGCGTACGTGTCTTCAAGATGGCGCCCCTGCATCACCACTTCCAGCTTCCTGGCGGAGTAGCCACTGATAGCCTCCTGAAGCGTCCTGTGGCGAAGATCCCTGAAGCCAAGCTGACCATGCGCTTCTGGCTCATCGGTATCATCCTAGCGGTGATGACCATCGTCACGCTCAAGATCAGATAGCCCCTGCCCGACGTGATCCAGATAGATGACAAGATCGTCAGCCAAGATCTCTTCGATGTGCTCTTTGTCTGCGACTATGATACCTGCAAGGGAGCTTGCTGTGTCGAGGGGGAGAGTGGTGCTCCCTTAGATCCAGGGGAGGCCGATGCTCTGAGGCGCTGTCTCCCTGAGGTGCGCCACCTACTGTCCCCTACAGCGCTCCAGATCATCGAGGAGCAAGGCGTCAGCTACTTCGATGAAGATGGGGATGAAGTCACCTCGATCGTCCACGGCAAGGACTGTGTCTTCACCACCTATGATGAGCAGGGACGCTGTGCCTGTGCTCTGGAGAAGGTCTACCGTGAGGGTAAGACCGACTTCATCAAACCCCTGAGCTGTCAGCTCTATCCCATCCGCCTGACGAAGTACCCGAGCTTCACCGCTGTGAACTATCACAAGTGGTCGATCTGCAAGTGTGCCCTCAAGCTAGGGCGCAAGCTACAGGTACCCGTCTACCGCTTCCTCCGTGACCCGATCGTCAGGGCCTTCGGTGAGGAGTTCTACACCCAGCTCGAAGAGGTAGCTGCCCTGCTGGAGGCCGAGAAGGCTGAGGCGGGAAGCACGGGGAATTAGTCCCCCTTCCTTCGGGCGTTTCTCCTTCCACTTTTCCCTTCCAAATCATCCTGCTCGCTGACCCCTTGAGAGGGCGCTCCGTGAGCGAGTTTCCGACGCCTCTCACGTGACCCCTTCTGACGACCTACGGTAGGTCGTCCTTGCGACCCACGGTAGATCGTCAGGCGACCTACAGTAGGTTTTTTCGACGACCTACCGTAGGTCGGTTTTGAGGGCCTCCGAAGAGTCTATACTACAGGGCTGATTCCTTCCCCTCTCTTTCGGCTGTGAAGGCTCGTGGGGTAGGGCGAAGGCAAGCGATCCCAGTTGATAGTCCGTCTTCTGGGGGAGTGGCTCGAGGTATTCTCGACCTTCTTATGGGGTGAGAGGGAACGTTTCGAATAAATTTTAAGATCTTTGTAAGGCAAATCCATCCACGTTATTATAATATCAGATAGACAATATGAATAAAAGTGCACTCCAGCAGGCGCGTAGCAAGTACGCTCCTAAGCTCCCCAAGGCTCTCGAGGGGAATGTCAAGGCTGTCCTTGGCGAGGCTACTAAGAGCGTTAGCGACCAGGAAGCTATCGCTGCCCTCTTCCCCAATACCTACGGTCTGCCTAAGCTGACCTTCGAAGCAACTGCCGAAGCAGTAGCTAGCCAGCCCATCAACGTCGGTGTCATCCTCTCGGGTGGTCAGGCTCCTGGCGGGCACAACGTCATCGCAGGTATCTTCGATGGTGTGAAGAAGATCAACGCTGATGGTCGCCTCTATGGCTTCCTCATGGGTCCTGATGGTCTCGTCCAGCACAACTATATCGAGCTGACGGCCGACATCATCGACGAGTATCGCAACACGGGTGGCTTCGACATCATCGGCTCGGGTCGTACCAAGCTCGAGGAGAAGGAGCAGTTCGACAAGGGCCTCGAAGTCCTCAAGAAGCTCGATATCCGTGCGCTCGTCATCATCGGTGGTGACGACTCCAACACCAACGCTGCAGTCCTGGCTGAATACTACAAGAGCATCGGTGCTCCCGTTCAGGTCATCGGTTGCCCCAAGACCATCGACGGTGACCTGAAGAACGAACAGATCGAGACCTCCTTCGGCTTCGATACCGCTACCAAGGTCTATGCTGAAGTCATCGGCAACATCCAGCGTGACTGTAACTCTGCCCGCAAGTACTGGCACTTCATCAAGCTCATGGGTCGCTCGGCTTCGCACATCGCCCTCGAGTGCGCCCTGCAGGTACAGCCCAACGTCGCTATCATCAGCGAAGAGGTCGAGGCTAAGAACCAGACCCTCGACGACGTCATCACCTATATCGCTGAGGTCGTAGCCGCTCGTGCTGCCAAGGGTGAGAATTTCGGTACGGTCCTCATCCCCGAAGGGCTCATCGAGTTCATCCCTGCCTTCAAGGCGCTGATCGCTGAACTCAATGATTACCTCGCTCACCATGAGGCAGAGTTCCGTGCAGTCCCTGCTGATGAGCAGCGTGCCTATATCGCTGAGCACCTCAGCGCTGCTAATTCCTCCCTCTACGCTAGCCTCCCTGCTACGGTAGCTCGCCAGCTGACACTCGACCGTGACCCCCACGGCAACGTCCAGGTGTCACTCATCGAGACGGAGAAGCTCCTGGCAGAGATGGTCGCTACCAAGCTCGCAGCTTGGAAGGAAGAAGGGCGCTACGCTGGTAAGTTCTCTCCTCTGACGCACTTTTTCGGCTACGAAGGTCGCTGTGCTATGCCTTCGAACTTCGATGCTGACTACTGCTACGCACTAGGCCGTACGGCTGCTCAGCTCATCGCTGCGGGCGTCACCGGCTACATGAGCTCCGTGCAGAACCTCACAGCTCCTGCCGCCGAATGGATCGCTGGTGGTATCCCCACGACGATGATGATGAACATGGAGCGCCGTCATGGTGAGATGAAGCCTGTCATCCAGAAGGCTCTTGTCGACCTTCAGGGCAAGCCCTTCGCCTTCTTCGCTGCACACCGTGCAGAGTGGGCTAAGGACACCTGCTTCATCTACCCTGGTCCTATCCAGTTCTACGGTGATCCCGAGCTCTGCGACCAGCCTTCACGCACGCTCGCTCTCGAGCAGTCTAAGTAAGCCCTCAGACTCACGCCACTTAAATAGAGTCCGCCCGACCTCCCTCGTGGGAAGTCGGGCGGACTTCTTTCTTCCTCCTAGATGCAGGAGAAGTACCCTCTCTGGCTGGGAAAAAGAGCGCTCCATCATAGCTCCCTGTAGTCACCCATTCATGGGTCGCTCGGGTGACCCATGAATGGGTTCCTCTTGCGACCCATGAATGGGTCCCTTTTGGAGACCACCTTGGGGTGGTCTCTGATCGGGGTGTATAAATGTGGGGAGAAGGGCTATCCCTCTCTCCAAGCTCGTGTATCCCTCCCTTCTCCTAGGATACTAAAGAGTCCGCCCGAGCACCTACATGGGGCGCTCGGGCGGACTCTTTTTGTATTCGCCTTGGGGCTATCGAAGCATCTGACGGTAGTGCTTGTCGATCTCCCGACGGGCCTCTTCGGTGGGCTGGAAGGCTTCCGAGGACATGCCCTTCAGGACCTCTTCATCCTCCTTCTCGCTGAGCTTAGGGATGAAGACATTGACATTGACCAGCAGGTCGCCCTTGCCATAGCCATTGACCGAAGGCAGACCCTTACCACGTAGGCGAAGGACCTTACCGGGCTGGGTGCCGGCGGCGATATTCACACGAGCCTTCCCCCCGATGGTAGGTACTTCGACCGTACCACCCTGAGCCGCCGTAGCGACCGAGATGAGGAGGTTGTAGATCAGATCATTGCCATTGCGGATGAGGTTAGGATCTTCCTCCTCGTGGATGACGACCTGTAGGTCACCTGGGACACCACCTCGGGGAGCAGCGTTCCCCTTACCTTGGATGCTGAACTGCATCCCTTCGGCCACCCCGGCAGGGATGTGGAAGGAGACGACTTCCTCACCGATCTGTGTCCCCTTACCCTTACAGAAGGAGCAGGGCTTGGTAATCACCTCACCCGTACCCTCACAGGTAGGGCAGACAGACTGGGTCTGCATCATGCCGAAGATGCTACGCTGGGCGGAGATGACCACCCCAGAGCCGTGACAGGTAGAGCACTGCTGCTTGCCGTCGGACTCCATCGTACCATCGCCGTGGCAGTGGGAGCAGGGTACTTGCTTCTTGAGCTTGAGCTTCTTCTCGAGCCCCTTGTCTATTTCCTCGAGGGTGAGGCGTACTCGTGCCCTCAGGTCAGTGCCACGGAGTACCTGACGGCCTCCGCCACCACCGCCGAATCCACCGAACCCACCAAAGCCGCCGAAGCCTCCTCCGCCGAAGAGGTCTCCGAAGCGACTGAAGATGTCCTCCATGGACATACCTCCACCGCCGAAGCCACCTCCGCTAGAGGCGCTACTGCCGACACCTGCATGACCGAACTGGTCATAGCGCTGGCGCTTCTCGGGATCGCTGAGTACATCGTATGCCTCGGCAAGCTCCTTGAACTTCTCTTCGGCTTCCTTGTCCCCAGGGTTCTTGTCTGGGTGATACTGTATGGCGAGCTTACGATAGGCCTTCTTCAGCTCATCGGCTGAAGCGCCCTTCGATACGCCTAGGACTTCATAGTAATCTCTTTTCTGTGCCATAGATCGATCTCGCTTAGCTATTACTGTCCGACGACGACGGAGGCATGGCGAAGGACCTTGTCATGGAGCTTGTAGCCCTTCTTCACGCAGTCGATGATCTTGCCCTTGAGCTCTTTGCTGGGAGCGGGGAAGGTGGCTATCGCTTCGTGAAGCTCTTCGTCGAAGGGAGCTTCCTCAGTAGTGATGGGGGTGACGCCCTGACGGCTCAAGTAGTCTGCGAACTTAGCATAGATCAGATGCATGCCTTCCTTCAGAGCATCGAGGTCAGTGGCCTTGTCGAGGTTCTGTAGGGCGATGTCGAGGTCATCGACGACGGGGAGCAGTTCGGTCAGCACCTTCTCTCCCCCGCTACGGATCAGTTCGCTCTTCTCCTTGAGGGTACGCTTGCGGTAGTTGTCGTATTCGGCTACGAGGCGTAGATGCGCATCCTTGAGCTTGTCGAGTTCGCTCTGGAGCTGCTCTTCTGAGGATCGTGCATCGGGCGTAGTGTCCGCCAATTCTTCACCCTCAGCGTTGGGAGAGGTGTTTGACTGACAATTTGTCTCCTCTTCGGGGAGCTTCGTCTCATCTACTAGCTGGGGATCTTTGATTTCTTCACTCATATCATGTATTGTTATTTACTTAGTACAGAGAGCTTACCCACGCCCCGAGGGGGTGCATAGGTAGGCTGGAGCGCCCCGCTGACTCACGAGGGAGGGGAGGCGCTACTAGGGCGTGTGCAAATATGATACCAAGGGGTGGGTCTTCACCCGTGGAAAGGTGAGAAATAGGGGTGAAGTACCGAGGTGAAATGGAAAGAGCTACCAAGCTCCCCAGCAAAGGGGTAGCTTGGTAGCTCGATGTCTCTTGGGGCTAGGCCCGAGGGACTACTTGCGCTCTCCCAGTTCCTTATCCAGGAAGAGGAGCGAATGTCCTTCGCTGAGACGGATGCGATCGATGAGGGTCGTAGCGTTAGCTTCTTCTTCGACCTGCTCACGGATGTACTTCCAGAAGAAGTCCTGAGAAGGCATATCCTTCTCTTCGGCTGCGAGGCGTACGAGGGCTTCGATCTTCTCAGAGACGAGGCACTCATGCGCATAGGTCTTCTCGGCGATCTCTAGTGCGGAGGAGAAGTTGGTCTCTACGGCATCAACAGCCTTGATCTCTACACGCCCGCCACGGGAGATGACATAGCGCATCATGTCCTCAGCGTGCTCCAGCTCCTCGCGGTACTGCTGGAAGAACCAGTGAGCAAAGCCATCGAGGCCCTGCTGAGCGAAGTAAGCGGACATGGAGAGGTACGTGTTCGCGGAGAACATCTCAAAATTGATCTGCTCATTGATGGCAGACTGCATTCTTTCAGTGAACTTCATAAGAGCTCTTTAATCTTGATAATCGTGATAAAATAGTGAACCGTGATAGAGTAGTCCCAGAGGCTTCTCTTGGGGAGGATCCCCCAGGGGCTACACATAGAAAAGGAGGAAAAGCGTGCATTTGTTCATCACGGCGTGAACAAATACCTCGGAGTCAAAGTTTGGAGAAGTCCAGCTCGGTGACCGAGCCGAAGTCGGGGAGGGTAGCGAAGGCGTCGACCAGACGTGTAGTACCAGCCAGAGCCCGAGCGCAGTTGATCACACCGCCGTGGCAGAAGACGAGGATCTGCCCCAGTCCCTCACGGCGCTTCTCCCGAAGGAAGTCCTCTACACGGCTGTACTGCATCACCAGAGATTCGCCCTCGGGGGTAGGGTGCTCGATGTAGCGAGCGAAGAACTCGTCGACGGGCTCATCATGGATGATCTCCGCCCAGGGACGTCCCTCCCAGAGGCCGAAGTTCATCTCCTTGAGCCGATCATCTAGGAGGGCTTCGGGGTGACCGCAGTAGGAGGCGAGCTTACGAGCTCGCTGTAGAGGGGAGGAGAAGACAGCATCGAAGCTGAGCCCACGGAGTGCACGGAGCGTCACCTCGGCTTCCTCAGCGAAGGTGGGGCGCACATCGATGTCGGTCTCCCCATAGCAGGTCTCATTGCCGTCCCAGAGGACGGAGGTGTGGCGTACGATATAGGCTTTCATCGGCAGGGGGTAGCTCGTTAGTCTTCATCATCGTAGGAGCGGAAGCGACCCTGAGGGCGTTGCTTAGGGCGCTCGGAGCGAGCACTGCCACGACGACCGCTATTGTGATGCCGTAGGAGGCGCTCGTCGAAGGTATCTTCCTCCTCGCCCCAGCCAGAGAGACGAGCCTGGTGCTGCCGCTTGTTCTCGGGGTTGTTCTTGCTGGTCTTGCGTAGGGCCGCACTCTTGGGTGCTGCCTGGAGGCGCTGACTCTCGGCACGCTCACTACGGCGGTCCTTAGAGCGGGGGCGCTCACTGTCCTTCTTGAGCTTGCTCTGGAGCTTCTCCTCGGCAGCATGCTCCTGGAGGAGCTCCTTCACGGGGAGGTCTACTTCGTCGAAGAAGACGGTATCCGTCTCCGAGACAAGGTCGGAGAGCTGGGCACGCCGCCCGTTGATCTTGACACGACCCTGGCGGATGTACTCCTCGACATCACGACGCGAGCCTAAGCCTGCATCGCTGATGAGCTTGTTGATTCTTAGTTTCATTTGTTGATAAAATGCGGGTAGGGTAGGGGCGGGAGCTTCTGCAGAGGATCCCCCTAGTCCTCTAGGAGTGAGATGACTGCCTGGACGATGCGCTCGGGTGCTAAGGCTCGAGAGCAGGCGAAGTGCTCCCCCGTGTGGCAGCGCTTGTTGTTGCCGAAGATACTGCACGGTCTACGTGGTGCATCCTCGGGTTGAAGACAGTCTTCCCAGCGCTGACCGATACCTAGGAAGCCCGCTGCGGGGTGTGTACAGCACCAGACGGAGAAGACCCGGGTGCCGACGAGTGAGGCTAGATGCATGTTGGCGCTATCCATCGAGATCATCGCCCGGAGGGAGGCCATGAGGATGAGTTCGTTGGAGAGGTCCAGCTGTCCGGCTACCGAGCGTAGATGCTGGCGCCCTTGTGCCCATTCCTCAAGGGTGGCTTGCTCCCTGCCTCGCCCTCCGAAGAGGAAGATCTCGAAGCGCTCGGTCTCCTCTAGCTGACGGACAGCCTGAAGCATGAGCCCGAGGTCGTAGGTCTTAGCGGGAGTGGAGGCGAAGGGCGCTATACCGAGGCGGATCCGCTCGCTCCCTCGTGAGAGGAGCTCAGGGTGAAGGCGCTCGAAGGTGGAGCGTATCGACGGGTGGATAGCTACGGGCGGGATGCCCTCGGGGACAGTAAGTCCGGCCGATCTGAAGACCTGCTGGTAGAGGCTCCACATCGGCGGTAGGGGGGTGAGGTCTTTCTTTGGGTCGTCGGCGACGAGTCGTCTACGCTCCCGTCGGGGCTTCACTAGATGCTGGCAGGGGACACCCGTCAGGCGAAGGAGGCCACGGAGACACTTCGTCCTCAGCACATCATGTAGATCCAGCACGGCGTCGAAGTGCTCACGTCTCAGACGCTGGGCATAGCGCACCAGTCCGAGGAAGCTATGCTCCTCCCGGCGTATGTCTATAGCCATCGCCTCGACATTGTCAGGGGCGTCCAGGAGGAGCTCCGTCAGGAAGGGCTGGGTGAGTAGGATGAACTCGTGCTGCTCGTTGGCTCGTGCCACGGCATAGAGCACCTGTATGAGCATCGCTACATCGCCCATGGCCGAGAGGCGGATGATGAGATATCGAGCCACGTGGAGAGATTCGCTAGGGACGGGGATGAGGGTGAGGCTAGAGTGTCTGACCCTTGAGCATGGGGTTGAGCTCGGGGTCGTTGTACATCTTCATCTGCTTGTAGACCTTCATGTACTTACGCCCAGCGGGGATATCCTCCAGGAGCTCATCGATGGCTGTGGAGAGATCTCGCTCTTGCTCGAGGAGGACCTGTAGCTTGGAGCTACACTTCTCTCGAAGTGCTTCGTCGGAGCCTGCACTCTTGATGGCCTTGTTCATGTTGTAGATCTTCAGCTCGAGGATGGAGAGTCGGTCGATGGCCCACGCTGGGCTCTCGGTGTTGATCTTGGCATCGGGCAGAGGCTTGACGTCGGCAAACTGGGTGAAGAAGAAGCTATCGATGAGCTCGACCAGATCGGTACGCTCCTGATTGCTTCGGTCGATACGACGCTTGATCTTGAGCGCTTCGACGGGATCGATCTCAGGGTCTCGGATGATGTCCTCGAGACACCACTGGGCGTTGTCGATCCAGTTCTTGCGGAAGAGGTCGTGCTCGATGGTGTGTGCTGGGTAAGGATTGCCCGAACAGGGGGTGTCGACACTGCCCCGGAGTTCGTACTCGTGGATGGCCTCCTTGAAGATGCGGATGGCTAGTTGGCTGAACGGCTTCATAATAGTCATAGCGCCTTGGGATGTGAGGGATATAGCGCCTACCAAAGATAATGAAAAAGGCTAATTTCCTACCAAGGAAACGTCAATTCTCTTACCTCGGCTTCGGAGGCCTCCGCAAGCCCTTTCTCCGAGGCACTTCGAAGGGGGTGAAAAACGACCCACGGTAGGTCGCCTCGACGACCTACTGTGGGTCGTCCTTACGACCTACTGTAGGTTTTTTCGGCGACCTAC
>NZ_KI259241.1:47584-62604 GCF_000467855.2 Porphyromonas sp. oral taxon 278 str. W7784 | reverse complement strand
CTACCGTAGGTCCCTTTTTGCCCCCTCCCAAGGCCCCTATTTACACAGCACGGGCTGACGCCTCTCGAGGCGCCAGCCCGTGCCGTATCGCTCAGCCTACTTGCGTCGTCGGTGACGATAGGCCGAGAGGTAGAGCCGGAGCTCGTGGTAGTCGTAGCGTCCTGAGGTTGCTTCGTAAATGGGCTTGAGGCCCGCTGCTTCGTCCATCTCGGCGAAGTAGGGCGAGAGTTCCTCGAGCTTCTCTGGGGAGATGAGTGCCTCCTCGTCACTGAGGAGTCCCTGCTCGAGGAGCTGGGCGATGTGGGCGTAGATCGTGCCGATGCTCAGGCTTCGCTCGCTGGCTACCTCTAGAGGTGTTATCCCCGAGCGGAGGAGCTCTAGGGTCTTCTCCTGCGTCGAGATGCGGGGCTCTTTCGCCTTCTTCTCCTTGGCGGTCTTCTTGCTCGTCGGGCCTTCTTCGCCGGGGACGACGTAGGGGATCTTCACCTCGGCCTTCGCCTCCTTGAGCCATGCCTCTAGACGCTCCTCGACCTGGATCGTCTGTCGGTCGGGATAGAGGCCCGTGGAGAGGGACTGCATGCTCCCCTCGATGCGCAGCAGGGCTCGTACCTGTCGGACGGTCTGGCCGTAGAGGAGGTCGAGCTCAGCGATGAATTCCTTCACCTTCTTCATGCCTCGCACCTGATGCTGTGTCTCCATCAGGCTGGAGAAGAGCTGACGCCAGCGAGGGAGGAAGTAGCGGGTAGCCTCCTCGACACGCCGTGCGATCTGGGGGAGAGCTGCCTCGCCCCCTGCATAGAGGCTGTGGAGCTGGTGGATAAACCGATCCGCTACCCCTCGGAGCTCATCCATACGAGCGGACTGCTCCAGCGCCCAGTCCCCGAAGGCACTCTTCTTACTGCGGTCGCTCTCGATACGATAGCTGTAGGCATGCTGGCGGTAGAGGTCGGAGATAGCAGCCCAATTGAAGGCAGAGATCGTCTCCGCCTCCCAGTAGCTGAGCTTGTCGCTCGAGAGAATTTGCTCGAGCTCTGTGTCGCTGGACTGGGTCTTCTCGTAGTCGGTGATGAGGCTCGGTACAGAGAGTGTCTCTGAGCTAAGCGGGGAGAGTAGGACCAGACCCTCAGGAGAGCGCAGACGGGAGAGTGCTACGTAAGCCTGTCCCGAAGCAAAGGCCGCCTCGAGGTCGATGGCCGCTCGGTCGAAGGTAAGACCTTGGCTCTTGTGGATGGTGATGGCCCATGCTAGGCGAACGGGGAAGTGCTTGAAGACGCCCTGGATGTCTGGCTCGGTGTCGCCCGTCTGTTCGTTGAGTTGGTATCGGGCATTCTCCCAGGAGTAGAGCGGTACGTCTAGTAGTTCGCCGTCCTCCAGCCGTACGAAGAGCTTCTTATCCGTCATCTCTTCGACAGTGCCAAGCATACCGTTGTAGAAGCGTCGGGGTTGCTGGGTATCGTTCTTGATCATCATCACTCGAGCCCCGATTTTTAGGCGGAGCATCGGCTCTAGGGGATAGAGGTGCTCGGGGAAGTCCCCAGCGATACGAGCATGATAGTCTTGGTAGGCACCGGGCAGGGCTTCGAGTGCCTTGCGGTTGATCTCATCGGCACGGGCGTTGTGCGTCGTCAGGGTCACATAGCCCTCGTTCTTTATTGGGTCGAAGGAGGGACGCACCCGACTCTTCAGCCAAGAGAGATCGTCGCTGGTGAGCTGGCTGTAGCGCAGGTGATTCAGCAGACCGATGAAGCGCTCATCCTCCTGACGATAGACATGCGTCAGCTCGATGTAGAGGGGCGGATACCGCTGTAGTACCTGTGCGTGGAAGAAGAAGAGGCTGGGGTAATACTGGCTGAGCACGCTCCACTCCTGAGGCTTCACCACGGGTGGGAGCTGGAGGAGATCCCCGATGAAGAGCACCTGCACTCCACCGAAGGGTAGGGGGCTACGGCGCACACTTCTCAGGACCAGATCCACGAGGTCCAGCGTGTCGGCACGAAGCATACTCACCTCATCGATCACCAGGAGCTCCAGCGCCTGAAGTAGGCGGATCTTCCGCTCCTGCAGATGTACATGCCGACGAAAGTCCCTCGGGGTGACGAAGAGCTGGGATGGGGTCGATGGGAGCTGAGCCATCGAGTCGGGGATGAAGGAGCCTATGGGGAGCTGGAAGAGGGAGTGCAGGGTCGTCCCCCCGGCATTCAGCGCTGCGATGCCTGTAGGCGCAGCGATGATACAGCTCTTGTAGGTATGCTCTCGGATGTAGTGGAGGAGGGTGGTCTTCCCCGTGCCTGCCTTGCCGGTGAGGAAGATATTGCGTCGTGTGTGGGCGATGAAGTCCTGGACGTATTGCTTGCGCTGCATGGCTAGGCCGATAGGATACGGGATATGAGTTCGGAGTAGAGTTCCGAGCTGGGGATGGAGGCGTCTACCCCCTTAGAATAGGCGTCGACGAGCCGTAGGTGATGGATGATAGCGAAGGTCTGAGCGGCGGAGTAGTTCCGTCGAGCCAGATCATAATCTCGGGCGACGAAGGCCTGCATCCCCAGCAGGGCAGCGATGCTCTGCTCCTGCGGGTTGGGGAGGTAATAGACAGCCATCAGGTTCGAGAAGAAGCCGAAGAGCGTCGAGAGGGTCATCTGGATGGGATGATTGCGCTCATTGGCGGCGAAGTAGAAGGCGATACGGTAGGCTCGCCCCGAGTCTCGGCGCAGCAGAGCGGAGAGGAGCTCGAAGTTGTTGTACTCCTTACTTATGCCGACGTAGTACTCGATGAGCTCTGGGGTGATGGTGCGTGTCTTGCCGGAGGTGGCGATGGCGATCTTGTCGATCTCTTGGAGGATCTTCTCTAGATCGTTGCCCGTAGCATCAGCCATGAGGTGGGCTGTACGAGGGTCGATACTCAGCTGACGAGCGGCGAAGCTCTTGATGATGAAGTCAGGGATCTTCGAGTCGTACATCCGTGGGGACTCGTAGACAGCATCCAGAGCGCTAGCGGATTTGTATAGGGCCTTGCGCTTGTCTGCCTTCTTCTTGTAGCAGAGGATGAGGCAGGTGGATTCGGGGAGCTCCGAGAGGTGTGGAGCGAGCTGATCTAGATCACGTACCTGCTGGGCTTCACGTACGAGCACGAGCATTTGGCTCCCCATCATCGGGAAGCGCAGTGCCTCGAGGAGAATATCTCGAGCAGAGACGTCTCCTCCGTAGAGGATCGTCTGGTTGAAGTCCTGCTCCTCCTCGGGTATGAGGTGCGAGGTGGCGAAGGAAGCGATCTGATCGATGAAGAGGGGTTCGTCGCCCGCTAGGAGGTAGACCCGCTGAGGGCGTCGCTGCTTGAGGGCTCGTATAATGTCGTCGTACGTGGGCATCTCTACGATAAATATGTACCTTCGTAGGGGTTGGTACCCACGAAGACCTAGGTACAAAGATAGTCATGATCGAGCTAAATCTCCCGAAGTATCCCGCACGTCTGACCCGTCGTGATGGGAAGCCCTACATCTATGATGAGCTACGTCGTAAGTTCGTCCGTCTCACCCCAGAGGAGTGGGTACGTCAGCACTTCGTCCACTTCCTCCTGGACGAAGGAGGCTACCCGAAAGAGCTGATGCAGAATGAAGTTGGCCTTCAGCTCGGGGCGACGACCAAGCGCTGTGATACCCTGCTCTATGATCGCTCACTTCGCCCGCAGATGATCCTGGAGTACAAGGCGCCACACATCCCACTCTCCGAGACGGTGCTTCAGCAGATCGTCCGCTACAACTATGTGCTCCGTGTCCCCTACCTCGTCCTAAGTAATGGTATCGAACATCTCGTCTGCCAGATCGACTACGACGAGATGACCTACACCTTCCTCCCCCAGTTCCCCGCTTACTCTGAGCTAGTCACGGGCTGATCCCTCAGCCCTAAGATCTCGGCTTGAGGTGCTCTACGCCCCAAGCCCTCACCCTCGTCTACCATGGAAGCCTTCCTCCATTATATATGGGCCCGTCGTCTGTGGGCTCGCCTCATCCCTATGGGTGGTCTCCGAGATGCGCGCATCGAGGTCATCGACCCTGGGGTACTCAATCATCACGCCGGTCCCGACTTCTTCGGGGCGAAGATCCAGATCGATGACCTCCTGTGGGTCGGCTGTGTGGAGATCCACCACGCCTCGAGCCAGTGGTACCAGCACGGGCACGACGAAGATCCCGCCTACCGCTCGGTGATCCTGCACGTCGTGGAGCTGGACAATCGTGCCGTCCAGCACCCTGCCGGAGAGGAGATGCCTACCTGCCTCCTGATGGTACCCGAAACGCTCCCTCAGGAGTCGAGCCTCGGGTACGTAGGGGAGACGATGCTCCCCTGTGCGGAGGGGCTGAGGCAGGTGTCGGAAGACCTCTGCCACACGTGGCTCGCTTGCCTCTACCGTGCACGTCTGGGGCGAAAGGCGGGGCTGGTCGAAGCCCTTCGTCACCGCTCGTCGGGCGACTGGGGGCAGGCGCTCTATGCCCTCTTCGTGCGGTATCTGGGCTTCGGACTTAACAATGATGCGATGGAGCGCCTTGCCTTCCGTCTGCCCCTTCACCTACTACAGAAGCACCGAGATCAGCTCCTCCAGCTCGAGGCGCTCCTCCTAGGGACGGCAGGCCTCCTCGGCTATCTCCCCGAGGGCGAGCGACGGGAGCGCTGTCGGGAGGAGTTCGCCTTCCTCCAGCATAAGTACAGCCTAGAGCCCCTCCCAGCAGATACCTTCCGTCGGGCTCGTACCCGCCCAACGAACCTCCCCGAATACCGCCTCCTTCAGCTGGCTTCACTTCTGACGAAGGTCGATCTCTTGGGCGAGGACCTCCAGCGTGTCTCCACCCTCCAAGCGCTTCACCGCCTCCTACACCATCCCCTCGATGAGACCTGGTGTGGCGGGAAGTGGCGTGGGGATGGAGGCCTCAGCCTCGGAGCGTGCGCTAGCCTGGCGATCAACGTCCTCCTGCCCTACCGACGGGCGTGGCGGGTGGCTTACAAGGAGCTGAGGGATGAGCCTTCGCCCCTCCAGCTCATCGAGAGTCTCCCTGCCGAGGAGAACCACGTCACCCGCCTTTTCGCCGAGGCGGGACTTACCCCGAGGACGGCGCTGGAGTCACAGGCACTGCTAGAGCTTCACGAGGGCTATTGTCTTCGGGATCGATGCCCGCTCTGTCCCTTCGCTGAACGGTGCGAAAATACCCTCTCCTAGAAGTCGCTTGTGGAGCGGGATCTGGAGGGGTCAAAAAGGCCCCTACGGTAAGGTCGCCGAAAAAACCTACTGTAGGTCGTGAGGACGACCTACAGTGGGTCGCATCGACGACCTACCGTAGGTTTTATTTTGGAGGGATTAGGTGAGGGGCTGGAGACCTTCGCTTCCCTTACTCCAGAAGTCACGGGAGAGTATGACAGAAATGGTACATTTTGTCACAAAAAAGGGAGGGAATTGGCCCGGTCTTAAACTATGGCATCGCTTTTGCCTCTTATTTAGCAGAGGGAGGAGACTCGTATATATGTGTCGGCGCTCCCTCCTCGTTCATTACGAGGCATGCTGAGCGAAGCCCTTGCGCCCCGAAGTGGGGTAGGTGACGCTCGAACCAGTAGAATTAACGCTATACATAACGACTTATGAGCAAGGTATTGAAGAAATCCATGGCTATCCTAGGTTTGGTAGCAGTAAGTGTCGTCGCCTCAGCTACGACCGTACATATGATGGCTCGCAGTGGCAAGGCCCCTGTAGCCTATGACTCAAGCTTCGCTCCCGAGGGCGTCACCTCGGCCAGCGAGTATGGATTCCAAAACACCGCCTACGCTCTCGGCTCCCGTCAGCTGGGCAACGCCCCCGACCTGACGCCCGCTGCCGAGAGTTCGGTCAAGGCGGTCGTTCACATCAAGGTGAAGAAGACCCAACAGGTACAGGAGCAGCAGATGATCGATCCCTTTGAATTCTTCTTCGGAGGTGATCCTCGTGGGAGCCGTCGTAGCGAACCCGTCGTGGGCTACGGCTCCGGTGTCATCATCAGCAATGATGGCTACATCATGACCAATAACCACGTCGTCGACGGTGGGGACGAACTCTCCGTGACCCTGCATGACAACCGTACCTTCAAGGCGAAGCTCGTCGGCTCTGACCCCTCGAGTGACATCGCTCTGATCAAGGTAGAGGCTAAGGATCTGCCGACGATCCCCTTCGGCAACTCCGACAACCTTCGCCTGGGCGAATGGGTGCTCGCCGTGGGGAACCCCTTCAACCTCACCAGCACCGTCACCGCTGGGATCGTCAGCGCTAAGTCCCGTCCTGCGGCCTCGGGGGATCAGCTCGGTGTGGCCTCCTTCATCCAGACCGACGCAGCCGTCAACCCCGGTAATAGTGGGGGCGCTCTAGTGAACGCTTCGGGCGAACTCGTCGGGATCAATACGATGATCTATTCGCAGACGGGTAACTATGCCGGCTACTCCTTCGCCGTGCCTATCAATATCGCCGCTAAGGTCGTCTCCGATATCAAGAAGTACGGCGCTGTACAGCGTGGTATGCTCGGCGTCGTGGGGGCAGATGTCACCAGCGAACTGGTCCAGAAGGAAGGACTCAAGGTCAACGAAGGCTTCTACGTTGCTGACTTCGCCGAGATCAGTGCCGCACTGGCTGCCGGTCTAGAGAAGGGCGACGTGATCACCGCCATCGATGGGCATCGCATCATCTCCTTTGCTCAGCTCCAGGAGCAGATCTCTCGCTTCCGCCCCGGAGATACCGTGTCTGTGACGGTGAACCGCAAGGGCTCGGAGAAGACCTTCAAGGTAACTCTCCGCAATAAGGAGGGTGGCTCCAAGCTCCTTCAGAAGAGTGCTTCCTCCGACGCTGATAGCCGTCTCGGAGCGAGCCTCAAGGAACTAAGTGCCGGCGAACTGCGTAACTACGGCCTCTCCTACGGCCTCGTCGTCGAGTCGCTCCGCTCTGGGGCGCTGAAGAAGGCTGGCATACGTGAGGGCTTCATCCTCCTGACGGCTAACGACACGCCTCTACGCTCCCTGCGTGACCTCAATCAGGCAGTCGCTGCCCTCGACAAGTCAGGTAGCTATGGTCGCTCTCGCCGTGCTTCGCTTCTCCTGCGTGGCTTCTATCCCCAGACGGGTGAAGTGATGACCTTCACGATCGAGCTCTAGGGCATCTCCCCCTAGTCTATATACAGCATCCCCACGGATGAGTCGAGGTAGCCTGAGCTCCCTCCCTTGTCCGTGGGGATACTATATATATAGGGGCGCTCGTACCGCCTTTGTAGCACGAAAAGGCTATCTTTGCCTGTGCTAGTAACTAGGTACATATTACGTTCACTCTAATGAGATCGTCGAATAGAAGCAAGAACTACTCGCTTATCGCTTTGGCTATCCTAGGGGGTAGCCTCCTCTCTTCCCCAGAAGTCTCCGCCCAGACGGCTATAGGTCTTCGCCTCGGTCAGCCCGAGGAGGTTACCCTTGGTGTCGATGGGCGTATCACCCTCGATGTGGCAGCCTTCTCCCCAGTCAATAAGTCCAACTTCTCCTACGCCAACAGCGCCTCAGCAAGTGGCGGGAGCGTAGAGCCCTTCCGTATGGCAGGGGGTACCTCGATCACGCAGGCCCGCCTTGGAGTCTTCTCCAGCTATGGTAAGTGGTCGGGACGTGTGGATGTCAACTACGTCGGTCAGCGGGTCACCTTCTGCGATATCTACGCTGCCTATGCCTTCAATCCCCGTACACACCTGGTCCTAGGGCACCAGCTCGAGCCGATGAGCATCGGGATGAATACCTCTACCCGCCACGGCTCAGTCACCACGCCACTCCCCCTAGACTTCCTCATCCCCTATACACGACACTGGGGGCTAGCTGGCACACATTGGGGCGATAAGTACTGGCTCGGTGCAGGCATCTTCGGCGGTAGCAGTGAGCGTGTCCAAGCCCGTGAGAATCATCTGGGCGAGGGCTATGGTGTCTCCATGCGTGCTGTCTATCGCCCCATTAACACAGCGGAGCATACCCTGCATCTCGGCCTCTCTGCCGTAGCCCGCACACCCGAGCGTGTGACCTCGGACGAGGGGATCGTCTCCCTCGGTGGCCACTCTGGCTCCGCCGTGGAGAATCGTGCCTTCGTAGCTGGGCGATTCACTGGGATCGAGCACTATACTATAGGTGGTCTGGAGGCAGCCTACCGCAATGATCACTTCTTCGTCCAGGTAGAAGCCCTTCGCTCGACCTTTGTGTCCAAGATCGCTGGTGCAGGTCTCTCCAACGGGAATCGCACGCTCATCATCGGCGGCGACAGGGCTACATCCTTCTGGGGCGCTTATGGCTTCGCCACGTACATGCTCCGTGGGAAGCAACGTAGCTACTCCAACGGGAGCGCTGCCTTCTCCAATGTCCATGACGAGGTAGAGCCCGGTGGCAATCTTGAGCTCCTCGCCGGAGGAAGCGTCCTCGATGCAGAGCCCCTCCTCGGCCAAGGCTACGAGCTCGTCGGGGCGCTCAACTGGTACCCCAATACGGCGATGATGCTTGGCCTGAGCTATACCTTCACCGGACTATCCGATGACGCTACGGCCTTAGGCCGCCTTCGCTCCAAGAGTGGTGAGGGCCTAAGCTACAGCACACTGCAGCTACGAGCTCAGTTCGTCTTCTAATCCCCGATCTACCCCGCTTCGAAGCCCTCCGATCTATGCGTATCCGATCGATCCTCCTCGCTCTGCTCCTCCTCGTTCCACTCTGCTCTGAGGCTAAGGATGTCAAGCCTAAAGCTCCCGTCGTCACCCCAGAAGAGCTCCTCAAGGAGGCGCTCTCAGCCTATCATGCCTACCAGTTCGAGCAGGCCTCGACAGCGCTGGAGAAGTACTTCACCGCCCTGCAGCGCAAGCGCCTAGCGGTCCCTGACAGTGCGAAGGTCCTTGAGGCACAGATCGCCCGAGCCGAACGGATGTATAGCTCGGCAGATGCCCTGCATGTCGTGGATAGCGCTCTAGTGCGTATCAGCCAACTCTCGGAGCTCCTTCCTCAGGGAGGAGGGCGCTTCTATTCGGAGCACCAGCTACCCGATGGGCTCTCTAGCGTGGCTACTCGCTACCTGCACCAGAGTGTGGATAGTGCTTCATCTACTGAACTCCCCCTCTTCGTCTTCGTCGATGCTCTTGCTCGCAATAGCATCGTCCCTTCTGGGGGCTCCCTCACGTGGCTAGCTAAGGCAGGTAGCGCCTGGGAGCGCCAGGAGATCGAGATGAAGTCCCTCGAGGGTGCATCCCGCTACCTCAGCCCCTTCCTCCTAGAGGATGGGATGACACTATTCTTCTCTACGAAGACTTCCTCGGGGCTCGGAGGCTACGATCTCTATATGACTCGCCTCACGGAGCAGGGGAATAGCTTCTTCGAACCTACGCTCCTCGGGATGCCGTACAACTCTCCCTTCAATGACTATCTCCTGGCCTATCACGAGGCAGAAGGGTGGGGCATCCTCGTCAGTGACCGCTTTGCTCCCGAGGGACAGGTCCATGTCTATCGCTTCACGGGGCGCCCTGCCTTCCTCTCGGGAAGTAAGGGTGGAGAGACCTCCGAACTAAGCCCCGACGAAGCTTACCGCCGTGCTACCCTCTCGGGCGTACTCTATACCGATGGCGAGGTGCTCCCTCGTCCTACAAAGGGCTCGAGAGCCAAGGAAGAACTCTTCTTCCACCTGCAGGGAAGCACCATCTACCGCTACTGGTCGGACTTCAAGACCGAGGCAGGTCGTCAAGCCTTTGAGTCAGCCGAGACCCTCCGCCGTGACCTCCTCGAGCAGCGTGCTCGTCTGGAGCGTCTCCGCTCTTCGTGGAGGCAGGCTCGTCCAGAAGCTCGCCCTATACTCCGCTCTGAGATCCAGCTACTAGAGGCCGCCCTCACACAGAAGGAAGCCCAGCTCCAGAGCCAGCTCAATGCTGTACGCCGTCACGAAGGTGTGCACTAACCCCCTCCCACTTAATCCTCTCTCTACTTGGAATCATTTAGTCAGGTCATCAGGGAAGTGATCCCTTGGGCAGCATGGATAGCACTGGCTGTCTCTGCCGTCCTGCTCATCCTCTCGGCATTCATGTCCTCGTCGGAAGTTGCCTTCTTCTCCCTATCCCCATCCGATATAGATGCGATCAAGGAGGAAGAGCACCCTGCGGACAATGCCCTCCTAGAGCTCCTCAAGGACTCAGAGCGACTGCTGGCGACGATCCTCATAGGCAACAACCTGGTCAATGTCGCTATCGTCATCCTTACGGGATATGCCTTCACCCTGATCTTCGACTTCTCTTCGTCACCCGTACTAGGCTTCCTCACGCAGACGGTCATCCTGACGCTCCTGTTGCTCCTCTTCGGTGAGATCATCCCGAAGGTATATGCCCAAGCACGCCCTCTTGCCTTCAGTCGCTTCTCTGCGGGTAAGATGCGCTTGGTTTCGAGTCTCCTAAATCCCTTCTCCTCCTTCCTCATGCGCTCGACAAGTCTCCTGACACGGCGTATGCAACCGAAGCGCTATGACCTCTCTGTCGATGAGCTGTCGCAAGCCGTCGACCTCCTCGAAGGGCACGAACCCGAAGAGAAGGAGCTCTTCGAAGATATCATCAACTTCCACAGCAAGACGGCCTCCGAGATCATGGTGCCCCGAGTAGATATGGTGGATATAGACATCTCGTGGGACTTCCACAGGATGCTCCACTTTGCTTTGGACTCGGGCTACTCCCGTATCCCCGTTTACGAGGATTCGGAGGACAATATCCGAGGTATCCTATATCTCAAGGACCTCATCCCCTATAAGGACGAGGGGGCAGACTTTGACTGGAAGAAGCTGATCCGCGAAGCGCTTTTTATCCCCGAGAATAAGCCTTTGGATGATCTTCTGGAGGAGTTCCGCAGCACGAAGAAGCACATCGCTGTCGTCGTCGACGAATATGGAGGTACCAGCGGGATCGTCACCATGGAAGATCTCCTTGAGGAGATCGTCGGTGAGATCTCGGATGAATATGATGAAGAAGAACTGCCCTACAAGCGCCTGCCCGACGGGAGTTATCTCTTCGAGGGAGGGACACCTCTGAATGACGTCCTCCGTGCTCTGGATCTAGAACCTGGGATCTTCGGCAAGGTCGAGGACCAAGTGGATACCCTTGGAGGTCTTGTGCTTGAGCTCAAGCAAGACCTACCTCGTAAGGGAGATGTCGTCACGGCTGGTGGCTGGAGCTTCCGAGTCACAGGGCTGGAGAAGTTCCGTATCACCGAGGTGAAGGTCACGCCACCTGCCACCTCTACTGAGGGCGAAGTATGATACTTGAGCATATCGAAGGGTTGCCCCTTGGGGTAGCCCTTTGTCTTTCTCACTTCCCGCCAGTACCCCGATCGGAGCGTAGGAGTGTAGAGCAGAGGGCTGTCGAGCTGATCCTCTCGGAGCTCTTAGGCGAATCCACACCACGCCGTGGCTACGATCCCCTCGGAAGACCTATTCTCCTGGACTATCCTGACCGATCCCTCAGCATCAGTCATACCGAGGGGCATGCAGCCGTGCTCCTTACTCCTTCGCCTGACGGCACACCTGGGGTAGATATCGAGACCTACCGCCCTCAGCTCTACGAAGTAGCCTCACGCTACCTCCATCCTGATGAGTGGGAGCGGGTGCTGGCTACCTCTCCTCTTACTGAGCTACAGCTACGCTCCCTCCTCTGGTCGGCCAAGGAGACGGCCTATAAGGTCTTCAATCCTCCGGGGGCTTCGCTCCTCAGCTTCACCGCTATGGAGCTCCGTCCCGCCGAGCTGATCCTAGCCTATCCACAGGGCGGTACTCAGCTAAGGCTCGGCTACCAGCTTCGCCCCGACTATCTCTTCACCTACGGGGTGCATTCCTAAGGGATTCCTCTGCTTAGACCGCCTCCGATATACCCCCCTTCACGATCCTAACTAATCACTCTAATATACCAATGACTATGCGTAAGTCTCTCTTTGCCCTTCTCGTGGCTCTTGGGGTAAGCACCCTAGCACGAGCTGACGAAGGGATGTGGCTCCTGGAGCAACTCTCCAAGAAGTACCCTGAGCTCGTCAAGCGTGGCCTCGCCATGCAGGAGTACGATCTCTACAACCCCAACGGCACCTCGCTCAAGGACGCCGTCGTACACTTCGACGGAGGCTGTACGGGTGAGGTGATCTCCTCCCAAGGCCTGGTCCTGACCAATCATCACTGTGGCTACGATGCTATCCAGAAGCTCAGTAGTGTCGAGCACAACTACCTAGAGGATGGCTACTGGGCGAAGAGCTTCGCCGAAGAGCTTCCTGCCGAAGGTGTCGTCGTCTCCTTCGTAGACAAGATCGAGGATGTCACGGCTTATGTCCAGGCCGAGCTAAAGAAGATCCGTAAGGGTACGGGCATGGAATACCTCTCCCGCCACTACCTCGACGGCCTTGCTCGCAAGCGTGTCGGGGAGGCTTATCTCAAGGCACACCCAGGGACGAGCGTAGAGATCCGCCCCTTCTACAATGGGAATAAGTATCTGATGTTTACCAACAAGGTCTACTCGGATATCCGCTTCGTAGGAGCGCCTCCCAGTGCTGTGGGTAAGTTCGGTGCCGACACGGACAACTGGAAGTATCCCCGCCATGCAGGCGATATCTCCATCTTCCGTATCTATGCCGATGCTAACGGCAATCCTGCGCCCTACTCCAAGAGTAATGTGCCCCTGAAGCCCAAGCGCTGGTTCAACATCTCTACCGACGGAGTCCAGAAGGAAGACCTAGCGATGATCATGGGCTTCCCTGGGCGCACGAACCACTTCTTCCTCCCATCGGAAGTCGAGGAATGGAAGACGATCGACAACGATATCCGCATTCACATGCGTCAGATCCGTCAGGAGGTCATGCTCAAGGATATGCTGGCCGATCCCAAGGTGAACATCATGTATGCGGCTAAGTATGCCCGCTCGCAGAATGCCTACAAGCGTGCGATCGGAGCGAACTTCGGTATCGAGAAGAACAACTTCAAGGCCACCAAGCAGCAGGAGATGGAGTCGCTACTCGAATGGTCGAAGGCGAACGCTCCTAAGTCCTACCGATCCTATGCAGAAGCCATCGCTACCATCGACAAGGCGATCGCTGGACGCAGGGATATGCGCCGTCAGTTCTGGTATCTGGATGAAGGTCTCTGGCAGGCCATCGAAGCAACTCGAGCTCCAGGGGCAGACGATCCTCTGACCGCTACAGATCGGGCCTTCGTCGCCTATAATAACAAGGACTACCTCCCGGCCCTCGATGCTAAGATCGCTAAGGCAGAGCTCGCCGAATATACCCGCCAGATCGATCGTAAGGACTGGCCTGAAGCGATCGCCGACGGGATAGATCAGTTCGGCTCGGTAGAGTCCTATGTCGATGTGATGTTCGCTCAGTCGACCTTCACCACCCCCGAAGGCTTCGAGGCGTTCAAGAAGCTAAGTCCTAAGGAACAGCAGGTCGTCCTCACCACTGACCTGATGTCCCGCTTCGCTGCTTCGGTGCGCACCAAGCGGGAGCAACTCACCCGGGCGCTCCGTGCCTTCGACAATCCTATTGATCTGGCTCGTCGCACCTATGTCGGTGGTATCCTAGCACAGCGTGGGGAAGAGAACCTCTGGCCCGATGCCAATAGCACCCTGCGCTTCACCTTCGGAAACGTCCGTGGCTATTCGCCCGTCGACGGGGTGGAATACCAAGTACCCACGACGCTCCGTGGGGTGATGGAGAAGGAAGATCCTACTTCTTGGGAGTTTGCCGTCCCAGCCCGCCTCAAGGAGATTTACGCTAAGCAGCTCTATGGCGCTGGTCAGCGCTGGGCCTTCAAGAATGCCTCCGGTGGCTATGAGATGCCCGTGAACTTCGCCGCTACTACCCACACCACGGGTGGGAACTCCGGTAGCCCCGTCTTCAATAAGTACGGAGACCTCATCGGGATCAACTTCGACCGCAACTGGGAGGGTGTCGGTGGCGACATCCAGTACCTGCCCTCCTATCAGCGCAGTATCATCTGCGACATTCGCTACGTGCTCCTGCTCATCGACCAGCTCGGTGAGTGTCCTCGTCTCATCGACGAGCTCTCGCTCGTCTCACGGCGATGAATGCCTCTCACGACCAGTGCCCTCATCTCGTCGTCCTCTCGGGGGCGGGGATGAGTGCCGAGAGTGGTCTCTCGACCTTCCGAGATAGCGACGGCCTCTGGGCCGGGCACAATGTCCAGGAGGTAGCCAGCATCGAGGGCTGGGAGCAAGATCCCCAGCGGGTGCTGGACTTCTACAACATGCGCCGTCGGGAGTTCGTCGGGGCTCAGCCCAACGAAGGACATCGCCTTCTTGCCGAGCTGGAGCGTCGCTATCGGGTGACCATCGTGACGCAGAATGTCGACGACCTACATGAGCGGGCGGGAAGTACCCACGTCATCCACCTCCACGGCGAGCTGATGAAGAACCGCTCCGTGCGCAATGCTCGTGTGACCTATCCCGCCGAGGGAGCGACGCTGGAGCTTCATGTGGGGGACTTAGCTCCCGACGGCTATCAGCTCCGTCCCTTCATCGTGTGGTTTGGCGAAGAAGTTCCCGAGATGATCCCTGCGATTGAAGCTACGGAGCGGGCGGATCTCTTCCTAGTTATCGGCACTTCGCTCGAGGTCTATCCAGCAGCTGGCCTCCTAGGCTACGTGCCTCATCGTGCGCCGGTCTACTGCATCGACCCCAAGCCCGTGCGGAGTAGTTACCGCCCCGATCTCATCCACTTCGAGACGGGAGCGACCGAAGGAATGCGTCGTCTCTACGACCTCCTGATGAAGTAGCTTTTCCCTTCCTCTTTCACCCCTCTTTGGAAGCCCCAATATCCGCTCTCGGATGTCGGGGCTTCTGTTACTTTTTTGCTCCACCTTTCGACCCGTCGAAAGCCCGCTTCCCAGCGCCCTTTCCCGCCCCTTCTCCACGGAGCGAAAAAACGACCTACGGTAGGTCGCCTTACCGACCCACGGTAGGTCGTCGATGCGACCCACAGTAGGT
>NZ_KI259241.1:0-47484 GCF_000467855.2 Porphyromonas sp. oral taxon 278 str. W7784 | reverse complement strand
TTTTTTCGACGACCTACGGTAGGTCGTTTTTTCCCCTTCCGATAGACCTGTCGCTACCGCATAGGTTGAGGGCGGGTGAACCTCCTTCGGCGGGGCACATGAATTGCCGTATCTTTGCCCCCATACATATTAAGCTATTGAGATGCGATTCATGACTTCCTTGCGCTGGGCTCTGCCCGTGGCGCTCCTGCTTAGTGGCGAACTCTTCGCTAGCTCGACTTCTGCCCTTCGGACGAAGCTCACCCTTCGTCCCGATAGCGCCTACCGACGGGCATTCACATACTTCTTCGATCGTCCTGCTCGGGATATGATGGAGGCGCTTCCCTTGGGCAATGGACGCCTCGGGATGCTCTCCGACGGCGGGATTCAGACCCAAACGATCACGCTCAACGAGAGTTCGATGTGGAGCGGTTCGGTGGATTCGACCGCATGGAATCCCGAAGCTGTCAAGCACCTCCCCGCCATCCGTCAGCTTCTCCTCTCAGGCAAGCCCAAGGAGGCCGAAGATCTTATCTACCGCACCTTCGTCTGTGGAGGAGAGGGGAGTGGCCGAGGTAATGGGGCGAATGTCCCCTATGGAAGCTACCAAGTCGGGGGCTTCCTTCGACTAGGGTGGGGGAAGGCGCCTTCGCCTAGTCGCTACCGCCGAAGCCTCAGTCTCACCGAAGGGGTGAGTGAGGAGACCTTCGACGTCGGTGCTCAGCCCTATCGCACCAAGCGCCTCTACAGCGCCTTCGGGCGGGACGTGCAGGTGGTGAGTCTCACCAACCACAGCGATGAGTCCAGACGTGATACCCTTCGCCTCACCCTTGACCGACCCGAGCACGGGCGCTCTCGTGTGGGGGCGGGCTATCTCATGCTTACCGGTCAGCTCCCCGACGGGCGTGGGGGCAAGGGTCTTCGCTACGCCATCGTCGTGCGCCCCATCCTACCCCAAGGAGGGAAGCTTATCGCTCGTGAGAGCGAACTGCTCATCGTCGATGCGCCTCAGGTCGACCTCTACATCGCACACAATACCAACTACTATAATAAGCGTGCTGGACTCGTAGCCCTCGGCGTGGAGCAACTCCTCGAAGCTGAAGCTCTCGGTGGTGAGTCGAAGCTCTTCGAAGAGCATAAGCGCCAGTTCTCCGCTCATATGGATCGGGTGAAGATCCACCTCGATGGCGGGGATGCTTCTCGCCTGGGTCTTCCCATTGATCAGCGCCTCACGGCTTACCACGAGCACCCTGAGGCAGACCCTGCCTTAGCGAGTCTCTACCTCCAGCTGGGGCGCTACCTCCTCCTCTCCAGCACCCGTCCTGGAGCTCTACCACCCAACCTGCAAGGCCTCTGGACAGAGATGATCCAAGCTCCATGGAACGGCGACTATCATCTGAATATCAACCTGCAGATGAACTATTGGCCTGCAGAGAAGGGAGCCCTCCCCGAGACCGTCAGTCCGCTGACCGACTGGATCGAGAGTATCGTCCCCTCGGGAGAGAAGACCGCCCGCACCTTCTACGGCGCTAAGGGCTGGGTGACGCACGTGCTGGGCAATGTGTGGCAGTTCACCGCCCCTGGGGAGCACCCCAGTTGGGGCGCTACGAATACCTCCGCAGCTTGGCTCTGTGAGCACCTCTTCAACCACTACCGCTACAGCCAAGATCGGACTTATCTCGAGCGAATCTATCCCGTGATGCAGGGCGCTGCTCGCTTCTTCCTCACGACCCTCGTCCGAGATCCGAAGACTCAGTACCTGGTCAATGTACCGACCACTTCACCTGAGAATAGCTACTACACCCCTGAGGGGCAGGAGGTAGCAGTCGCTGCGGGCTCGACCATGGATAATCAGATCCTCCGAGAGCTCTTCACTAATACCCGTGAGGCAGCGCTCCTGCTCAAGCGAGACCGCACCTTCGTCGACAGCCTTGCTACGGCTCTTCGCTCGCTGAAGCCTACGACGCTTGGCCCCGACGGGCGCATCATGGAGTGGATGGAAGACTTCAAGGAAGTCGACCCGCACCACCGTCACGTCTCCCATCTCTATGGGCTCTTCCCCGCCAGTGAGATCACACCGAGTGGGACGCCTGAGCTCGCTGAAGGGGCACGGAAGACCCTGGAGGCTCGTGGCTCGAGCAGTACTAGCTGGTCGATGGGCTGGAAGGTGAATTTCCAGGCTCGCCTCGGGGACGCTTCGGGGGCGTATGACGTACTGAATATGCTCCTTCGCCCTGTGGGGGCCATTGATCCCAAGACGAACCATCCCTATGGAAGCGGTACACATCCCAACCTCTTCAGTTCGCACCCTCCCTTCCAGATCGATGGTAACTTCGGTGGCGCTTCAGGGATCATGGAGATGCTCCTCAGCAGTGAGGCGGGCGTCCTTCATCCACTACCTGCCCTACCGAAGGCATGGCAGACGGGTCAGATCGAGGGCCTACGTGTCGTGGGGAATGCTGTCTGCTCCCTTGCTTGGAGAGAAGGGGAGCTTGAGCGTCTGGAGCTCGTAGCGGGAAGTCCCTACCGCCACGTCCTTCTCCTACCCGAGGCGGGGCAGGGCTATGAGCTTCGCCTCAATGGTCGTGCGCTGTTTGTGAAGGCGCTTCTCCGTGCGGGGCGTCTGTACCTTCCCCAGCTGAAGGCAGGCGACCGTCTGGAGGTCGTCAAGAAGGCCTCAAAAAGAGATCTACGGTAGGTCGCCGAAAAAACCTACAGTAGGTCGTTTTAGCGATCCACTATAGGTCGCAATTTTCACCTATCAGCATGACGTCAAAAAAGGCTTCGGAGGCTATTTGCCTCCGAAGCCTTATCTTTGTGCATCCTATCGTATAGTCAGTAGCTTATGGTCATCAAGTCGGCAGAGTTCGTCATCAGCAATAGTCAGGTCAGCAAGTGCCCCACGACGGGTCTACCTGAATATGCCTTCATCGGGCGCTCCAATGTGGGGAAGTCCTCCCTGATCAATATGCTCACGGGGAAGAAAGGTCTGGCGATGACCTCGCAGAAGCCAGGGAAGACCCAGCTCATCAATCACTTCATTATCAACGGGGCTTGGTACCTGGTGGACCTGCCCGGCTACGGCTACGCCCGCCTAAGCAAGGACGGCAGAGAGAAGCTCAAGACGATGATCGAGGACTATACGCTGGAGCGGAAGGAGCTCGTCTGTCTCTTCGTACTCGTTGACTCCCGTCATGAGCCACAGAAGATCGACTTAGAGTTCATCCAATGGCTGGGAGAGGAGGGTGTACCCTTTGCCCTCGTTTTCACGAAGGCCGATAAGCTCACTAAGGGGCGTCTCGCAGCGAACCTCGAAGCCTACAAAGCTCGCCTCCTAGAGGAATGGGAGGAGCTCCCCCCGATCTTCGTCACCTCTTCGGAGCAACAGCTCGGGCGGGACGAACTGCTTAGCTACATCGAAGGCATTAACACTACCCTATAATAGATCACTCAAAGAAGATCATGAAAGGAATCATTCTCGTAACAGGTGGTACCGGCTACATCGGCTCCCATACCACGGTAGAGCTTATCCAAGCAGGCTACCAAGTCATCAGCATCGATAACCTCTCCAACTCCAACATCGAAGTCCTCGATGGGATCGAGGCAATTACGGGTATTCGCCCGATCTTCTACGAAGCAGATTGCAACGACGAGGCGGTCATCGAGCACATCTTCAAGACACACCCCGGGATCCAGGGGGTTATTCACTTCGCAGCGAGCAAGGCTGTAGGTGAGTCCGTGCACAAGCCACTCCATTACTATAAGAACAACCTCCTCTCGCTCATCGTCCTACTGGAGGCTATGCAACGTCATGGTACGAAGGGGATCGTCTTCTCCTCCTCCTGTACCGTCTACGGTCAGCCAGAGATCTTGCCCGTGACCGAAGAGGCTCCTATCCAGGTCGCCCTCTCACCCTACGGCAATACCAAGCAGATCAACGAAGAGATCCTCAGCGACGTGGTCTATGCCGGCGTCCCCTACAAGGTCATCCGTCTGCGCTACTTCAACCCCATCGGTGCCCACCCATCGGCGCTCATCGGTGAGCTACCCAATGGCGTACCTCAGAACCTCATCCCCTACCTGACGCAGACCGCCGCAGGCCTACGCCAGCAACTGAGCGTCTTCGGTGATGACTACAACACACCCGACGGCTCTTGCATACGTGACTACATCAATGTGGTAGACCTAGCGAAGGCACACGTCGTGGCGATCGAACGTATGCTCGATGAGCACTCCGGAGCCGAACCTCTAGAGACCTTCAACATCGGTACCGGTCGTGGTGTCAGTGTGCTGGAACTGATCCGTACCTTCGAAGCTGTCACTGGGGTCAAGGTGCCTCACAAGATCGTCGGCCGTCGTGAAGGTGATATAGAGAAGGTCTGGGCTGACCCAACGAAGGCCAACACCGTCCTCGGCTGGGAGGCTAAGGAATCCCTAGCAGATACCCTGCGCTCGGCATGGGCCTGGCAGCAGCACCTCATCGAGAAGGATAAGTAATACTACCAAGTAAGGAGAGGGGTAGGGCATCAGCCTTACCCTTCCCTTTCATTTTATAGATACAGATAGACTGGATGAAGAAGAACTTCAAGCGTACCCTCATCACCGCCGCCCTGCCCTATGCCAACGGCCCCGTGCACATCGGGCACCTCGCCGGCGTCTACATACCCTCCGATATCTATGCTCGCTACCTGCGTCTCAAGGGCGAAGAGGTACTCTTCGTCTGTGGGAGTGATGAGCATGGCGTCCCCGTCACCATCAAGGCAAAGAAGGAGGGCATCAGCCCCCAGGACGTCGTAGACCGCTACGATGCTATCATCCGCAAGTCCTTCGCAGACTTCGGGATCACCTTTGATATCTACGGACGTACGACGAGTGCTACGCACCGGGAGCATGCCTCTGCGATCTTCCGTACGATCTATGACAAGGGGGGCTTCATTGAGGAGGAGAGCGAGCAGTACTACGATCCCGAGGCGAAG
This sequence comes from Porphyromonas sp. oral taxon 278 str. W7784, assembly GCF_000467855.2. Taxonomy (GTDB): domain Bacteria; phylum Bacteroidota; class Bacteroidia; order Bacteroidales; family Porphyromonadaceae; genus Porphyromonas. Next base: position 42,529 of record NZ_KI259241.1, on the reverse strand, counting down.
CAGTTCCTCGCAGACCGCTACATCACGGGTACGTGCCCTCGCTGTCAGTATGAGCGTGCCTACGGAGACCAGTGTGAGCACTGCGGATCGACGCTCAACCCTACCGACCTCATCCATCCCAAGAGTGCTATCTCAGGGGCAACACCGGAGCTTCGCAAGACGAAGCACTGGTACCTCCCGCTTGATAAGCATGAGGCCTTCCTGCGTGAATGGATACTCGAGGGGCACAAGGAATGGAAGACCAATGTCTACGGGCAGTGTAAGAGTTGGCTCGACGGAGGGCTCCAGCCTCGTGCCGTGAGCCGTGACCTCGACTGGGGTATCCCCGTGCCTGTAGAGGGCGCAGAGGGTAAGGTGCTCTACGTATGGTTCGATGCGCCTATTGGCTACATCTCCAACACTAAGGAGCTACTCCCCGATAGCTGGGAGAAGTGGTGGAAGAGCGAAGATACCCGCCTCCTGCACTTCATCGGTAAGGACAACATCGTCTTCCACTGCATCGTCTTCCCTGCGATGCTTCGTGCCGAAGGTTCGTACATCCTGCCCGAGAATGTCCCTGCTAATGAGTTCCTCAACCTCGAAGGGGACAAGATCTCTACCTCCCGCAACTGGGCCGTCTGGCTCAATGAGTATCTAGAGGATCTCCCCGGTAAGCAGGATGTCCTTCGCTATGTGCTCACGGCCAACGCTCCCGAGACCAAGGACAATGACTTTACGTGGAAGGACTTCCAAGCACGCAATAACAATGAGCTCGTCGCTGTCTTCGGTAATTTCGTCAATCGTGCGCTGGTCCTCACCGAGAAGTACTTCGACGGTAAGGTACCTGCCCTAGGTGAACTGACCGACTTCGATCGTGAGACGCTGGCTGAACTTAGTACAGTACGTGCTTCGATTGAGAAGGAGCTCGATAGCTTCCACTTCCGTGAGGCTCTGAAGGAAGCGATGAACCTGGCTCGTCTGGGGAATAAGTACCTCGCCGATACCGAGCCTTGGAAGCTCGCTAAGACGGATATGCCCCGTGTGGCTACGATCCTCAACCTTTCCCTGCAGATCACGGCTAATCTAGCTATCGCCTTCGCGCCCTTCCTCCCTCAGAGTAGCGACAAGCTCCTCGGGATGCTTCAGATCGCTCTTCCCGCTTGGACGGATCTAGGGCGCTCCGACCTCCTCCCTGTAGGACACCAGCTGGGTAAGTCGAGCCTCCTCTTCGAGAAGATCGAGGACGAAGTCATCGAAGCTCAGATAGCCAAGCTTGAGGCTACCAAGGTAGCTAACGAAGCTGCCGAGGCTACCGAAGCGAAGGCTGCTGCCGTAGCTCCCGATATTACCTTCGAGGACTTCACCAAGCTCGATATCCGTGTCGGGACTGTCCTTGAGTGTACGAAGGTGCCCAAGGCTGATAAGCTCCTTCAGTTCCGTCTGGACGATGGTCTTGGTGGGCGAACCATCCTCTCGGGGATCGCTCAGCACTATACCCCTGAGGGGCTCGTCGGCAAGCAGGTCTGCTTCATCGCTAACCTACCTCCTCGCAAGCTTCGAGGGATCGAATCGCAGGGGATGATCCTCTCTGCTGAAGACCTCGCTACAGGTCAGCTACGTGTCATCTCTCCCTCAGGTCCCATCACCCCTGGGAGTGAAGTCAAGTAACCGCTCATCTATGAATCCAACTCGTATCACCAGCATCCTCCGCCCCGTCCTGTGGGTGGGGATGCTTCTTTTTGCCCTTACGGGTGCCACGCTCTACGCCCAGAAGAAGGTACCCCCCACTACCCAGCATCATCTGCGTATCCTACATACGACGGATGTCCACGGGAATATCTTCCCCTATGACTTCCTCAATGACCGAGCAGGGACGGGGAGCATGTCTCGCCTCTCGACGGTACTGCGTGAGATTCGCCGTACCGACCCAGAGACACTCCTACTGGATGCCGGTGACCTCCTGCAGGGAGAGCCACCGACCTACTTCTACAACTATGTAGATACGCTCTCGCCCCACATCGTCTCTTCGGCGATGAACTACCTCGGCTACGATGCCGTCGCCATGGGGAATCACGACATCGAGCCTGGGCACAGCGTCTTTGACAAGTGGGCAAAGGAATGTAAGTTCCCCCTCATCGCTGCCAATATCATTTCAGAGAAGACTGGGAAGCCGTACTTCAAGCCCTACCATGTCTTCACCCGTGCAGGTCTCCGTGTCGCCGTCCTTGGCTTCACCACGCCAGCCATCCCGCAGTGGGTGCCTGCACATCTGTGGGAAGGCCTTAGCTTCGATGATATTCTGAAGTCTGCTGACTACTGGGTGCCCTTCATTCAGCAGAAGGAGAAGCCTGACCTCCTGGTCGTGCTGATGCACTCCGGACTAGAGAACGATAATCCCGATTACCTAGAGAATGCAGGGCGGGCACTAGCTAATCGTCCCTTAGGTATCGACCTGTTCTTGATCGGGCACGACCACCGTCAGGAGCTCGAATGGATACGCCCAGAGGGCCGTACCGACTCAGTACTCCTCATCAACCCTGCCAACCATCTGGAGCGAGTCGCCGATATTAAGATCACCGTCCGCAAGCAAGGGGACAAGGTCATCGAGAAGACCCTATCTCCTTCGTTCATCTCACTAGATGAGGTAGAGCCCGATCCAGCCTTCCTAAGGCACTTCGCCCGAGAGGAAGCTGCGGTGAAGGAGTACGTATCCAGTGAGGTCGGAGTACTGGAGGGCGAAGTCAGAGGTCAAGATGCACTCTTCGGTACGAGCCCCTACATGGACGTCATCCACCGCATGCAGCTGGAGGCGATCGATGCCGAGGTGTCGCTGGCCGCACCACTGAAGCCCTCGGCCGTACTCCCTGCTGGGAAGGTCTACATACGTGACCTGTTTAAGTTCTGCCCCTTCTCGAACTTCCTCTATGCGATGGAGCTAACCGGGCATGAGCTACGTGGCTATCTGGAGCACTCCTATGCAGGGTGGATGAATGGGATGACCTCTGCAGGGGATTCCCTCATTCGCCTCCGTCCAGGAGCTAAGTCCACCGACAAGTACAAGACCTTCGTCCCACCCTACAACTATAGTGCAGCCCAGGGGATCGACTATGTCGTAGACCTGACGAAGCCCGAGGGACAGCGTGTGACCATCCTGCGTCTCACAGGGCATAGTGAGCCCTTCGACCTAGAGCGTAAGTACCGGGTCGCTGTCAATTCCTACCGAGCAGGCGGTGCTGGTGGTATGCTGACGCAGGGAGCGGGCATCCCCAAGGAAGATCTCCCTAAGCGCATCGTCGGAGCTACCTCGCATGACCAGACGTACTACCTAGCGGAATTCTTCCGTCGCCACGGGTCAGTGCGTCCCGTAGATCCTAAGAACTGGTGCATCCTCCCAGAGGAGTGGGCTAAGGAAGGGGCTGAGCGTAGCCGATCCTTCCTCTTCCCTAAGAAGTAGGCTGAACTATGCGCCTTGCCCCACTTCTCCTACTGCTCCTTCCCCTAGCTCTGGTGCTGGTGCAGCTCTTGCTGAGGTGGGGACTTCAGCGCCGTACGGACTTAGTCCGCTCGGCTCATAGCTATCGACCTCCACGAGGACGGGGTACCCCTGTCCTCGTGGAGGTCGATGTCGATAGTTCCCCGCTCTTCGACTGTAAGGCTTCTCCAGAAGCTCCCCCTCATTACCTCGTCTTCGATACGGAGACCCTGGACGTACTCCACGAGGAGGAAGTGGGGGACGATGTAGAGCCTTCGCCCCTGATCCTCCTCTCGTGGCAGGTGCTTGACGCTATGGGAGCCTGTCTCTCGGAGGAGACGCATCTCATCCGTCGCGCGGCACCGATCACCGAAGAGGCTACGAGCCTGCATGGGATCACGACCGAAGAGATGGAGCAGGAAGGGGAGGAGCTTCGCCTCGCCCTCCACCGTTTCCTCCAAGCGGTCAGCAGGGTGAAGATCCTCGTAGCGCACAATGTCCGCTTCCACCGCACACTCGTTCGCTCGGAGCTCTCGGCAGTAGGCCTTCCTACGGCGTCGCTTGAGTCCCTTCCCACGCTCTGCACGATGGAGCGGGGGCGAGTCCTAGGCTTCAAGCGCCGTGACACGGGCGAAGCGCTTTACCCGAAGCTCAGCGAACTCTTTGGTTACCTCTACCTGCATCAGCCCGAGGTCTCCATTCGCTTCCGTCAGAAGGGACTTCGGGATGTTCGCCTTTGCGCTGCATGCCTGAGGCAACTCGTCATCTAGCCTGCATCCTGCCCGTCTACTACGGTGTACCAAAAGCCCAGCGGGCATCCCACTCCGAGGTGGAATGCCCGCTGGGCTTTTGTCGGATGAATAGCTCCTTAGTCAAGTTCGCCATCGGAGCGACGCTTGAGGAACTTCTTGTAGGCTGCCTTGGTCTGTGGGGCGAGGATGATCAGGGCGATGATGTTGGGGATGGTCATCAGCCCCGTGACGGTGTCGGTGATCTCCCAGACGAAGGTCACGGCAAAGATCGCTCCTACGAAGACCGAACCCACGACGATCGCCCGGAAGATATATACGCCGACCTTGCCGAAGAGGGAGCGTACGTTCATCTCACCGAAGATATAGTTCCCGATGATGGTGGTGAAGGCGAAGAAGAAGATACTTACCTGTAGGAAGATGATCCCCACCTTCCCGAAGACCATATCGAAGGCCTCCTGCGTGATCGCTGTAGACTCTAGCCCGCTCCGGGTGTGTACGCCCGTCAGCAGGATCACCAGCGCCGTAGAGGTACAGATGAGGAGGGTGATGAAGACGCCCGACATCGCTACGAAGCCCTGCATCGCTGGATCCTTGACTTCGGCCATGGCGTGAGCGTGGGGAGACGTCCCCATCCCTGCTTCGTTGGAGAAGAGCCCACGGGCTACCCCGTAGCGGATGGCATACTTGATCGCCATCCCAGCTGCGCCACCAGCGGCTGCCTTCGTAGAGAAGGCTTCGCTGAAGATCTCCCCGAAGACGTGGGGGATCGCATCGTAGTAGAGCACCATGATGATCAGCGATCCCAGGATATAGGCTATAGCCATGAAGGGCACGACGAGCTCAGCGACGGAGGTGATACGTCTCTGACCTCCGATGATGACGATCCCGACGACGAGGGCGATACCCACGCCGATGACCCACGGCTCGATGGGGAAGGCCGTCGTCAGCGCTACCGTGATCGAGTTGGCCTGGACCATACTTCCCGTGAAGCCGATGTAGGTGATGAAGGCGATGGAGAAGAAGAGGGCAAGCCATCGAGACCCAAGGCCCTCACGGATATAGAAGGCAGGTCCACCGATAGCGCCACCAGGGCGTACCTCTCGGTACTTCTGAGCTAGGACGGCTTCGGAGAAGATCGTCCCCATGCCGAGGATCGCTGAGACCCACATCCAGAAGACCGACCCGACGCCACCCATGGAGATAGCGGTGGCGACGCCTGCCACGTTGCCCGTACCTACTTGGGCAGCTACGGCAGTGGCCAGTGCTTGGAAGGAGTTGACTTTCGACTTCTCCTCCCCGTCCTTCTTGCGCTGGAAGGCAGGGCCAAAGGCGTACTTCATCGCTAGGTTGAAGTGGCGGATCTGGGGGAAGCCGAGGTAGATGGTGTAGAAGATGCCGACGCCGAGGAGGGCGTACATCAGGAAGCTGTTCCAGAGGATCTCGTTGAATGCTTTGACTAGTCCTAGTACATCCATAGAGTGCGTGAGTTTTGTGAGTTAGAGTAAGGGGTATTGTGTATTATGGTTTAGCCTTTGCGTCCGTAGTCTGCGGGGATCTCCCCCCAGTGCACCGTATCCCATTTATATATGGGGGTCGTGTAGGCATGGGTCTGAAGCCACCGCTCGGCTCGGTCAATGAGGTCGAAGAGGGGGGCCGTCTCGCTCGTGCGCTCCAGTAGGGTCTTACACCGCTTCTTGCGCACCCACGTCAGGGCGATCTGGCTATCGGAATAGACGACGAGTTGGCTGAGTCCCCTCTGCTGGATGAGTGCCAGAGCATGCACAATGGCCAGGAATTCGCCGATGTTGTTCGTCCCCTTAGGGAAGGGGCCCATCTCGAAGATCGTACTGCGGGAGGGGAGGTAGACGCCTCGGTACTCCATCACGCCCGGATTGCCCGAGCAGGCGGCATCGACTACGATGGCTTCCTCGATAGGCACCTCGGTGGTGCACTCCATCCCCGAGGGAGCTCGGTGGCGTCGGGTGAAGCCCTGCGCTCCTTCCTCATAGGCTCGGAGCGCATCGCTGTGGCTCTCGAAGGACTTGAAGACGGGGGAAGGGTATCCTTGGGTTTGGCGCTGGCATTCGACCCAAGTCTCATAGACTCCTGGCTCGTGACCAGCCCAGACGACGTACCACTTTCGTTTTTGTGCCATTGGCTTGCTTGAGGGATGATGAAGCTCCCGCCACGGGGTGGGGGAGGGAAAATATCGATGCGCCCAGCTTGTCAAGAAGGACGGGTAAAGATACGACAAAGCCTCGGTTTCTCCTCTCGCTGATTTCCCTAGGGTTTGTAGGGTGCAGACCCTAGGAGAAAGCGCCTCCCTTCGGCACCCCGCAAAAACGACCCACGGTAGGTCGTCTCTGCGACCTACCGTGGGTCGTCATCACGACCTACTGTATGTTTTTTCGACGACCTACCGTAGGTCGTTTTTTACCCCTCGGGAAGGCGCTCCAGAAGCGGGCTGGTGGAGGGGCGAAATTTTGATCTATTGACCGAGGAATTTATGCACCGATTTGCAGGAATGGAATTACTGTATTATCTTTGCACCCGAAAATTATGAAAGAGCTCGTTCACCAAGGCGAGCGTGTTGATTAAAATGACTCTGTAGCTCAGTTGGTAGAGCAAGTGACTCTTAATCACTGGGTCGTGAGTTCGAGCCTCACCGGGGTCACACACTTTCATAGTTTTACACGATGACTCTGTAGCTCAGTTGGTAGAGCAAGTGACTCTTAATCACTGGGTCGTGAGTTCGAGCCTCACCGGGGTCACCAGTAAGACGAGCCTTGATCTTCGGATCAAGGCTCGTCGCTTTTTACCCTCGCCCTTATATATGGTATAGGGTGCCTCCTTCGGTACGTGTCGTTCCCTAAGAGTGAAGAAATTTCTTCACTTCTTACGCTAAGATTTGGTGGAATGAAATATGTGTACTATCTTTGCATCGCAATTCGAGAGCTGCGAAGCGAAAGGAAGTGTGGGTGAGTGGCTGAAACCAGCAGTTTGCTAAACTGCCGTACGGGCAACCGTACCACGAGTTCGAATCTCGTCGCTTCCGCCACGGATTGCAAACATTGCGATGGTGCCATAGCTCAGTTGGTAGAGCAAAGGACTGAAAATCCTTGTGTCCCCGGTTCGATTCCTGGTGGCACCACAAAGACGAAGGAGGGTTACTAAGCATAAGCAAGTAATCCTCCTTCATCGCTTTCTCAAGGGAATGCTTCGGTGTTGCTTTCGTCGAGCGATAGATGCTACGGGAGTGGAGCTAGAGCTGGGAAGTTTTGGCACATTCGAAAAATGTAGTATATTTGCAACCGAATTAGAGGAGAGCCCCCTACTTAAAGCTCTCGCTTAAAGGATGGAAGAGGCGTCTTCCCCCGCATACGTAGATAAACAAGCCAATGTAGCTCAGCGGTAGAGCACTTCCTTGGTAAGGAAGAGGTCCCGGGTTCAAGTCCCGGCATCGGCTCACTGGTGGTCGACGTAGAGATACGCAACTCAGCACAACAATAGAAGTATTTCTTAAGAATAGATAATTTTAGTTATGGCTAAAGAAACATTTAACAGATCGAAACCACACGTAAATATTGGTACGATCGGTCACGTCGACCACGGTAAGACGACCCTTACCGCAGCAATCACGACGGTGCTTGCTAAGAAGGGTCTCTCTGAACTCCGCTCGTTCGACTCCATCGACAATGCTCCTGAAGAAAAGGAACGTGGTATCACGATCAACACCTCGCACGTTGAGTACGAGACGGCTAACCGTCACTATGCTCACGTCGACTGCCCAGGCCACGCCGACTATGTGAAGAACATGGTCACGGGTGCTGCTCAGATGGACGGTGCTATCATCGTAGTAGCTGCTACCGATGGTCCTATGCCCCAGACTCGTGAGCACGTACTGCTGGCTCGTCAGGTGAACGTACCTCGTCTCGTCATCTTCATGAACAAGTGTGACATGGTTGACGACGAAGAGATGCTCGAACTCGTAGAAATGGACATGCGCGAGCTCCTCTCCAGCTACGACTTCGACGGCGACAACACGCCTGTCATCCGTGGTTCTGCCCTCGGTGCCCTCAACGGGGAACCTCAGTGGGAAGATAAGGTCATGGAACTGATGGACGCTGTCGACACCTGGATCCCACTGCCTCCACGTGATATCGATAAGCCCTTCCTCATGCCTGTCGAAGACGTCTTCTCTATCACGGGTCGTGGTACCGTCGCTACCGGTCGTATCGAAACGGGTGTCATCCACACGGGTGACGAAGTCCAGATCATCGGTCTCGGTGCAGATGGTCTTAAGTCTGTCGTAACGGGTGTCGAAATGTTCCGTAAGATCCTCGACGAAGGTCAGGCTGGTGACAATGTCGGTCTCCTCCTCCGTGGTATCGACAAGAACGAAATCAAGCGTGGTATGGTCATCGCTAAGCCTGGTCAGGTAAAGCCCCACTCTCGCTTCAAGGCTTCTGTCTACGTCCTGAAGAAGGAAGAAGGTGGTCGCCACACTCCTTTCCACAACAAGTATCGTCCACAGTTCTACATCCGTACGCTCGACGTAACTGGTGAGATCACTCTCCCCGAAGGTGTAGAAATGGTGATGCCTGGTGACAACGTTGAGATCCTCGTCGACCTCATCTACCCAGTAGCTTGCAACGTAGGTCTGCGCTTCGCTATCCGTGAAGGTGGTCGTACGGTAGGTTCTGGTCAGATCACCGAGATCCTCGACTAATCATCAGATAGTCCACTCTTTAAGTAGGGGATAGACGAGACGCCTCGTCCCTGTCTATCCCCTCTTCCTACGGGTTTAGCTCAGTTGGTAGAGCACTGGTCTCCAAAACCAGGTGTCGGGAGTTCGAGTCTCTCAACCCGTGCAAAATAAAAGACGATAATGAGTTTCATAAAGAGAATAGGGGGCGCTTTCAACGCCTCGTATGTCGAGCTTACACAGAAGGTGTCCTGGCCTACGAGCTCAGAGCTCACCAATAGCGCTGTGGTGGTGATGGTTGCTTCCCTCATCATCGCTCTAGTCGTTTTAGGGATGGACAAGACGTTCGAGTCGATCCTGAACTTTGTGTATAGCTATATCGGAGCTTAGAGATAAGCTCTGCTTTGATTACCCTCTATCATGACTGAAGTAGCAGAAAAGAGATTCTATGTACTCCGTGCCGTCAGTGGCAAGGAGGCTAAGGTGCGTGAGCTCCTGGAGGCAGAGATGAAGAATACTAATCTTGGTCAGTACGTCTCCCAGGTAGTCATCCCTACAGAGAAGATCGTTACTCAGCGAGGTGGTAAGAAGGTCATCAAGGAGCGTCCTTATCTGCCAGGCTATGTGCTCGTAGAGGCTGCATTACTCGGTGATGTAGCCCATACGCTACGCAATATGCCTAACGTCATCGGCTTCCTCGGAGCGAACAAGGGAGGTGAACCCGAGCCGCTCAAGAGAAGCGAAGTGGAGCGCATCCTCGGTCGTGCTGACCAGATGGCTGACTCCGATGGTGTCTACGACATGGAGCTCTTCGTGGGCGACGTGGTACGTATCATCGATGGAGCTTTCGCTAACTACGAAGCTAGCGTCGAGGAGGTGACCCCAGAGAAGCAGAAGCTTCGCGTGATGGTGAAGATGTTTGGGCGCAAGACTCCGCTGGAGCTCAATTATTCGCAGGTGGTCAAGGAGTAACTTGGTTACGCAAGGTCGCTCCCAGTCACCTATTTTCCAGTGTATAACACTTAAGATTCAAGACAATGGCTAAGGAAGTTGCTGGACAACTAAAATTGCAAATTAAGGGTGGGGCTGCAAACCCCTCACCTCCCGTAGGGCCTGCTCTGGGTGCTAAGGGGATCAATATAATGGAGTTTTGCAAGCAATTCAATGCCAGAACTCAAGACCAGGCTGGTAAGGTCCTCCCTGTAGTGATCACCTACTATGCCGATAAGTCTTTTGATTTCATCGTCAAGACTCCTCCCGTGGCAGTACAGCTCAAGGAAGTAGCAAAGCTCAAGTCGGGCTCTGCTCAGCCTAACCGTAACAAGGTCGCTGAACTGACGTGGGATCAGGTCCGCGCGATTGCACAGGATAAGATTGTCGACCTCAACTGCTTCACTGTAGAAGCTGCGATGAAGATCGTAGCTGGTACGGCTCGTAGCATGGGTATCACTGTAAAGGGCGAATTTCCCGGTAACTAATCAATAGAAAGATGAGTAAACTTACGAAAAAGCAAAAGATCGCTTTTAGCAAGATCGAGCCCGGGAAGATCTACTCACTCCGCGAAGCTTCGGCTCTGGTCAAGGAAATCACCGACACCAAGTTCGACGCATCTGTGGATGTAGACGTTCGTCTCGGCGTCGATCCTCGCAAGGCAAATCAGATGGTTCGTGGCGTCGTCACCCTCCCTCATGGTACGGGTAAGCAGGTGCGTGTGCTTGCACTCTGTACTCCTGACAAGGAAGCCGAAGCTCAGGCTGCTGGCGCAGACTACGTAGGTCTCGATGAGTATATCGAGAAGATCCGTGGTGGCTGGACCGAAATCGATGTCATCATCACCATGCCCGCTATCATGGGTAAGATCGGTGCCCTCGGTCGTGTCCTCGGTCCTCGTGGCCTCATGCCTAACCCTAAGAGCGGTACGGTGACCAATGACATCGCTGCTGCTGTCAAGGAAGTGAAGTCTGGTAAGATCGACTTCAAGGTAGACAAGACGGGTATCGTACACACCTCCATCGGTAAGGTCTCCTTCTCGGTAGATCAGATCTATGATAATGCCAACGAGATCATCACGACGCTCCTCCGCCTCAAGCCATCCGCTGCTAAGGGTACGTATGTCAAGAGCATCTACCTCTCTAGCACGATGAGCCCAAGTATCAAGATCGATCCTAAGTCAGTAGAAGAATAATAACCCAGGAAGAAATCATGAGAAAGGAAAATAAAGGCACCGTCGTAGAGCAGCTCAAGGGCTACCTCAACGAGTACCCACACTTCTACCTGACGAACATCGAAGGTCTGGACGCAGCTAAGACTGCTCAGCTCCGTCGTGCTTGTAACAAGGGGGGTATCCGTCTCGTTGTAGCGAAGAACACCCTTCTGCGTAGAGCTCTCTCCGAGTCTGAAACGGACTTCGCTACGCTGTACGCAGCGCTCAAGGGGAATACCGCTATCATGTTTACCACGGTAGCCAACGCTCCTGCTAAGATCATCAAGGACTTCGCTAAGGACAAGAAGGAAGAGTCGAAGCTTCGTCTCAAGGCAGCTTATGCTGAGACTGGCTTCTACGGTCCCGATCAGCTTGCTGAGCTTGTCTCTATCAAGAGCAAGGAAGAGCTCATCGCAGACGTCGTGGCTCTCCTCCAGTCTCCTATCCGCAACGTTGTCTCCGCCCTTGAAAACAAGGACAGCAAGGAGGCAGAAGTCGCTGCTGAATAAGAGCGTCCCCACTATCCCGAAAACAAGAATAAAAACTAAAGAAATAACTAATCGACATGGCAGATATCAAAGCAATTGCCGAGCAGCTTGTAAACCTGACGGTAAAGGAAGTAAGCGAACTTGCAGCTATCCTTAAGGACGAGTATGGAATCGAACCAGCAGCCGCAGCTGTTGTCGTAGCTGGCCCAGCTGAAGGTGCTCAGGAAGAAGAAAAGACTTCCTTCGACGTCATCCTCAAGAGCGCTGGCGCTGCTAAGCTCCAGGTAGTAAAGGCTGTCAAGGAACATTGCGGTCTCGGGCTCAAGGAAGCTAAGGACATCGTAGATGCTGCTCCTGCTCCTGTAAAGGAAGGCGTAGACAAGGCTACTGCAGAAGCTCTCAAGAAGGCTCTTGAAGAAGCTGGTGCTGAAGTAGAACTTAAGTAAGCCCACCTATAGCACCTCTAATCAGGTGATTATGGTTAAGATCCCCCGACGAGGGGGGTCTTAACCATTTCGTGTCTAATAATTCCCGAACCCTCCTTTTATTCAAAGAATCAATAGATGGCTTCCATTCCACAATCAGGGAGAATCAACTTTGCTTCGATAAAGAATCCTCTAGTCTTCCCAGACTTCCTAGAGGTGCAGCTGAAGTCCTTCCGTGACTTCTTCCAGCTGGACACCGCCACGGAGAGCCGTAAGTCAGAGGGCCTCTATCGAGTCTTCAATGAGAACTTCCCTATCGCAGATACGCGTAATAACTTTGTTCTCGAATTCCTCGATTACTATGTCGATCCCCCCAAGTACACTATCGAGGAGTGCCTGAGCCGTGGCTTGACCTACAGCGTCCCTCTGAAGGCTAAGCTGAAGCTGTCTTGTACAGACCCTGACCATGAGGACTTCAGCACCGTCGTGCAGGATGTCTTCCTGGGCTATATCCCTTATATGACGGAGTCGGGGACGTTTGTCATCAACGGAGCTGAGCGTGTCGTAGTCTCGCAGCTGCACCGCTCTCCGGGGGTATTCTTCGGGACGAGCACGCACACCAACGGCTCGCAGCTTTATTCGGCACGTATTATCCCCTTCAAGGGTTCTTGGATCGAGTTCGCTACGGACATCAACAATGTGATGTATGCTTATATCGATCGTAAGAAGAAGCTCCCTGTCACGACCCTGCTGCGTGCTATTGGTTTCGAGTCGGATAAGCAGATCCTCGACCTCTTCGATCTATCTGAAGAGGTGAAGGTGACTCGTGCCAACCTCGAGAAGCACCTAGGACGACGTCTCGCCGGACGTGTTACCAAGACCTATATCGACGACCTCAGTGATGAGGATACGGGCGAAGTCGTCTCCATGGAGCGTATCACCGTCCTCGTCGAGCGTGAGGCAGAGATCACTGAAGACAATATTGATCTCATCCTCGAATCAAGCAACAAGACCATCCTTCTGCATAAGGAGAAGACCGAGGACTCTCTGGACTTCACCCTGATCTTCAATACCCTTCAGAAGGACCCTTGTAATTCGGAGCATGATGCTCTCTACTACATCTATCGTCAGCTGCGTAATGCCGATCCCGCTGACGAGGCCAACGCACGTGAAGTCCTCTCGAACCTCTTCTTCTCGGATAAGCGCTATGACCTCGGCGAGGTAGGTCGCTACCGTATCAATAAGAAGCTAGGTCTCGACATCTATCCTGAAGTACGTGTCCTCACCAACGAAGATATCGTAGCGATCATCAAGTATCTGATCGCTCTTGTCAATTCGAAGGAGATCGTCGATGATATCGACCACCTCTCTAATCGTCGTGTACGTACCGTCGGGGAGCAGCTATACAATCAGTTCGGTGTCGGTCTGGCCCGTATGGCTCGTACCGTCCGTGAGCGCATGAATGTCCGTGACAACGAAGTCTTCGTCCCCACGGATCTGATCAATGCTAAGGCACTCTCTTCGGTCGTCAACTCCTTCTTCGGCACGAATGCGCTGTCGCAGTTCATGGACCAGACGAATCCTCTGGCAGAGATCACGCACAAGCGCCGTCTCTCGGCCCTTGGTCCTGGCGGTCTCTCTCGTGAACGTGCCGGCTTCGAAGTACGTGACGTACACTATACCCACTACGGTCGTCTCTGCCCTATCGAGACGCCTGAAGGCCCAAACATCGGTCTGATCTCCTCGCTCTGTGTCTATGCGAAGATCAATGACCTTGGCTTCATCACCACTCCATATAGAAGTGTAGAGAACGGTAAGGTAGACTTCTCTGAAGAAGCTCTGAAGTACTACACCGCAGAGGAAGAAGAAGACCTCATCGTAGCTCAGGGGAATGCTCCTCTGGACGAAGAAGGTCGCTTCATCCGTGACGCTGTTAAGGCTCGTAAGGAAGCAGACTTCCCTGTCGTCACACCGGCAGAAGTCCAGCTCATGGACGTCGCTCCTACGCAGATCGCTTCGATTGCCGCTTCGCTCATCCCCTTCCTTGAGCACGATGATGCTAACCGTGCACTCATGGGATCGAACATGATGCGTCAGGCTGTACCTCTTCTCCGCCCCGAAGCTCCTATTGTCGGGACTGGTATCGAAGGGCAGCTGGTGCGTGACTCTCGTACGCAGATCGTCGCAGAGCGTGCTGGTGAAGTCGTCTTCGTCGATGCTACCTGCATCAAGATCCGCTACGATCGTACGGATGATGAGCTCTTCGTCAGCTTCGAAGACCCAATCACGACCTACAGCCTACCTAAGTTCCGCAAGACGAACCAGAGCACGACCATCGACCTGCGTCCTATCTGCTTCAAGGGGCAGCGTGTCGAGGCAGGTGATGTACTGACAGAAGGATATTCGACACAGGCAGGTGAGCTTGCTCTTGGCCGTAATGTCCAGGTCGCTTACATGCCATGGAAGGGCTACAACTACGAAGATGCGATCGTGCTGAACGAACGTCTCGTCCGCGAAGACTTCTTCACCTCCGTCCATGTCGACGAGTATACGCTCGAGGTACGTGAGACGAAGCGTGGTCTGGAAGAACTGACCAACGACATTCCTAATGTCAGCGACGACGCTACCAAGAACCTCGACGAGCACGGTATCATCCGTGTCGGTGCTCGTGTAGAGCCCGGTGACATCCTCATCGGTAAGATCACTCCTAAGGGTGAGTCTGATCCTACGCCAGAAGAAAAGCTTCTACGTGCGATCTTCGGTGATAAGGCGGGTGACGTGAAGGATGCTTCACTCAAGGCTACGCCTTCGCTCCGTGGGGTTATCGTTGATACCAAGCTCTATTCTAAGGCAACGAAGAAGAATCGTACCGAACTGAAGGATGCGATTGCTTCTCTCGAAGAGAAGGCTGAGCGCAAGCAGGCTGAACTTCGTGAGCTCTTCCTCGACAAGCTTCATAAGCTCACCACCGGAAAGACCTGTAAGAACAGCGTGAAGGACTTCCTCGGTGTCGAGAAGATCCGCAAGGGAGCAAAGTTCTCTCGTACGGAGCTCGAAGCACTGAACTATAACGAGATCATCTTCTCTGGCTGGACGGGCAACGAACATACCGATAAGCTCATCACCGAAGTCATCTCCAACTACCTGAAGAAGTCTAAGGAATACGAGTCCGATCTTCGTCGTAAGAAGCTCGACGAAACGATGGGGGATGAACTTCCCTCTGGTATCATCCAGATGGCTAAGGTCTACATCGCTAAGAAGCGTAAGATCCAGGTCGGGGATAAGATGGCAGGTCGACACGGGAATAAGGGTATTGTCTCCAAGGTCGTACGTCAGGAAGATATGCCCTTCCTCGAAGATGGTACGCCCGTTGACCTCTGCTTGAACCCTCTTGGTGTGCCTTCGCGAATGAACCTCGGGCAGATCTTCGAAGCAGTCCTAGCATGGGCAGGTCGTCGTCTCGACTGCAAGTTCGCTACGCCTATCTTCGACGGCGCATCGCTAGACGATATGCACGCTTGGACAGATAAGGCTGGCCTGCCTCGCAATGGTAAGACCTACCTCTACGATGGGGGGACGGGTGAGCGCTTTGACCAGCCTGCGACGGTCGGTGTCACTTACTTCCTCAAGCTCGGTCACATGGTCGACGACAAGATGCACGCTCGTTCGATCGGTCCTTACTCACTCATCACGCAGCAGCCACTCGGTGGTAAGGCGCAGCATGGGGGCCAGCGCTTCGGGGAGATGGAAGTCTGGGCGCTCGAAGCCTTCGGTGCTTCGCACATCCTACAGGAGATCCTGACGATCAAGTCAGATGATGTCCATGGTCGCTCCAAGGCTTACGAAGCGATTGTCAAGGGTGATCCTATGCCTACTCCAGGTATCCCAGAGTCACTCAACGTCCTTCTTAATGAGCTCAAGGGCTTAGGTCTGAGCTTCTCTCTCGAATAAGATCCCGAATTATTTCCCATATCGATTATGGCTTTCAAGAAAGACAATAAGATAAAGAGTAACTTCTCCCAGATTCGGATTTCTCTGGCTTCCCCAGAGGAGATCTTAGAGAATTCGAGTGGTGAAGTACTCAAGCCCGAGACCGTCAATTACCGCACCTACAAGCCTGAGCGTGATGGGCTCTTCTGTGAGCGCATCTTCGGTCCTGTGAAGGACTTCGAATGCCACTGCGGTAAGTACAAGCGTATCCGCTATCGTGGTATCGTCTGTGACCGATGCGGTGTCGAGGTCACGGAGAAGAAGGTACGCCGTGAGCGTATGGGGCACATCAAGCTCGAAGTACCCATCGCACACGTCTGGTACTTCCGCTCTCTGCCCAACAAGATGGGGTATCTCCTCGGCCTCTCGACCAAGAAGCTAGAGTCCATCATCTACTACGAACGCTATGTCCTCATCCAGCCCGGGGTGCTGAGAGCTCGCATCAACGAGGATCTCACCAAGGAGTCTGCTGCTAAGTCTCTAGACAAGGACCCCAATCCTGTCTTCACCGAAGAGCAGTACCTCGACTACCTCGACTATCTGGATCAGGAATATCCAAGCAATGCACAGCTGGACGACTCCGATCCTGAGAAGTTCATCTGTAAGACGGGTGCTGAAGCGATCTACGACATGCTGGCTCGTCTTGACCTCGATGCTCTGTCCTACGAGCTACGTCACCGTGCTAGCACCGACGGCTCACAACAGCGTAAGAACGAAGCTCTGAAGCGCCTGCAGGTCGTCGAAAGCTTCCGTGCCTCGAAGAATGTCAATCGCCCCGAGTGGATGATCATGAAGGTCCTTCCTGTCATCCCACCCGATCTGCGTCCGCTCGTGCCACTGGATGGTGGTCGCTTCGCTACGTCTGACCTCAATGACCTCTATCGTCGTGTGATCATTCGTAACAACCGCCTCAAGCGTATGATCGAGATCAAGGCTCCTGAGGTCATCCTTCGTAACGAGAAGCGTATGCTCCAGGAGGCTGTCGATTCACTCTTCGACAACTCTCGTAAGTCAAGCGCTGTCCGCTCCGATAATAATCGTCCTCTGAAGTCGCTCTCCGATAGCCTCAAGGGTAAGCAGGGGCGCTTCCGTCAGAACCTCCTCGGTAAGCGTGTGGACTATTCTGCTCGTTCGGTCATCGTCGTCGGTCCTGAACTGAAGATGCATGAGTGTGGTCTGCCTAAGTACATGGCCGCAGAGCTCTACAAGCCCTTCGTCATCCGTAAGCTCATCGAGCGTGGTATCGTCAAGACCGTCAAGAGCGCTAAGAAGATCGTCGACCGCAAGGATCCTGTAGTCTGGGACATCCTTGAGCATGTGATGAAGGGCCATCCTGTCCTGCTGAACCGTGCTCCTACGCTTCACCGTCTCGGTATCCAGGCTTTCCAGCCCAAGATGATCGAAGGGAAGGCTATCCAGCTACACCCACTGTCCTGTACCGCCTTCAATGCGGACTTCGACGGTGACCAGATGGCTGTGCACCTCCCCCTAGGCAATGAAGCTATCCTCGAAGCTCAGATGCTCATGCTGGCTTCGCACAATATCCTCAATCCTGCTAATGGTGCGCCTATCACTGTCCCTTCACAGGATATGGTCCTTGGGCTGTATTACATCACCAAGCTCCGTCCCGGTGCTAAGGGTGATGGCTATACCTTCTATGGTGTAGAGGAAGCAACGATTGCTTACAACGAAGGTAAGATCGACCTTCATGCTCCGATCAAGGTCTATGTCGATGATGTCAAGGATGGCGAACCCATCCGTCACATGGTCGATACCTCTATGGGGCGTCTGCTCGTCAATGAGTATGTACCTAAGGAAGTAGGCTACGTCAACGAAGTCCTTGGCAAGAAGAGCCTCCGTGATATCATCGGTCGTGTGATCAAGGTCTGTGGTGTGGCAGTCACGGCACAGTTCCTCGACGACATCAAGAACCTCGGGTACTACATGGCCTTCAAGGGCGGTCTCTCCTTCAACCTCGGTGACGTCATCATCCCCGAAGAGAAGGCTAAGCTCATCGCCGAAGGGTACGAAGCTGTCGATGAGATCATGATGAACTATAGCGGCGGGTTCATCACGAACAACGAACGCTACAATCAGATCATCGATACCTGGACCCATGTCAATAGCCAGCTCACCGGCATCCTGATGAAGCACCTGAGCGAAGACAATCAGGGCTTCAACTCGGTCTTCATGATGATGGACTCGGGTGCTCGTGGTTCGAAGGAACAGATCCGTCAGCTCTCCGGTATCCGTGGTCTGATGGCTAAGCCTCAGAAGAGTGGTAGCGAAGGCGGACAGATCATCGAAAACCCAATTCTCTCGAACTTCAAGGAAGGGCTTTCCGTGCTAGAGTACTTCATCTCTACCCACGGTGCTCGTAAGGGTCTTGCCGACACCGCTCTGAAGACGGCTGACGCAGGGTATCTGACTCGTCGTCTCGTCGACGTCTCGCAGGATGTCATCGTCACCGAAGAAGACTGTGGTACGCTACGTGGTCTCGTAGCTACTGAGCTCACTAAGGAAGACAATGATGACGAAGTAGTAGCCACGCTCTACGAGCGTATCCTCGGTCGTGTCTCCGTCCATGACATCATCCACCCCTCTACGGGTGAAGTGATCGTCCGTGCTGGCGAAGAGATCCGTGAGGCTGCCGCTGAGATCATCCAGGCTTCACCTATCGAGCAGGTAGAGATCCGCTCTGTGCTCACCTGTGAGTCTAAGAAGGGTGTCTGCGCTAAGTGCTATGGCCGTAACCTCGCTACCAATATCCTCGTCCAGAAGGGTGAAGTCGTCGGGGTCATCGCTGCTCAGTCTATCGGTGAGCCTGGTACACAGCTTACGCTCCGTACCTTCCACGTCGGGGGGGTAGCTTCGAATGTCGCTACACGCAATAGCGTCGCTGCTAAGTACGATGGTATCGTCACCTTCGACGACCTTCGTGTCGCAGAGGTTGCGAGCGAAGATGGCGGTAAGCCCGTCAATATCGTAGTCAGCCGTATGACCGAACTGAAGATCTCCGACAAGAACACGAAGATCGTCCTTCGCTCGGTCAAGGTGCCCTACGGTGCTAAGCTCTTCTTCACCGAAGGAGAAGAGGTCAAGAAGGGTCAGACGCTCTTTGAGTTCGACCCCTTCAATGCCCTCATCATCTCAGAAGTCTCGGGTAAGGTCTGCTTCGATAATCTGATCGAAGGCTCTACCTACCGTGTCGAGTCCGATGAAGCTTCGGGTCTGAAGGAAATGATCATCATCGAATCCAAGGACCGTAACGTAGTACCTGGTATCCACATCGAGGATGAGAACGGCAACATCATCAAGAGCTACAACCTCCCTGTGGGGGCTCACGTAGTCCAGGAGAATCACTCTGAGATCCACATCGGGGAGACACTGGCTAAGATCCCTCGCTCGATGAGTAAGGCGGGTGACATCACTGGGGGTCTTCCCCGTGTCACTGAGCTCTTCGAAGCACGTAATCCATCTAATCCTGCTGTCGTGGCAGAGGTCGATGGGGTCGTATCCTTCGGTAAGAGCCTCAAGCGTGGTAACCGTGAAGTCATCGTCACCACCAAGCTCGGTGCAGAGCGCAAGTACCTTGTGCCTACCTCCAAGCAGATCCTGGTACAGGAGGGTGACTCCGTCTATGCTGGTATGCCTCTCTCCGATGGGGCTATCACGCCTACCGACATCCTTGAGATCAAGGGCCCCACGGCTGTACAGGAGTACATCGTCAACGAAGTACAGGACGTCTACCGCCTACAGGGTGTGAAGATCAACGACAAGCACTTCGAAGTCATCGTCCGTCAGATGATGCGCAAGGTAGAGATCCTCGATCCAGGGGATACGCTCTTCCTCGAGCAGCAGATCGCAGACAAGCTCGAAGTCATGGATGAGAATGATCGTCTCTGGGGCAAGGTCGTAGTCGTCGATGCCGGCGACTCTGAGACCCTCAGCCCAGGGCAGATCGTTACCCTCCGTAAGCTTCGTGATGAAAACAGTCAACTCAAGCGCCGTGACCTCCGTCCTGTAGAGGTGCGTGAGGCTAAGCCTGCTACAGCACGCCAGATCCTCCAGGGGATCACTCGTGCAGCACTGCAGACCAAGAGCTTCATGTCCGCTGCTTCCTTCCAGGAGACGACCAAGGTCCTCAATGATGCAGCCATCAACGGTAAGGTCGATACCCTTGAAGGTCTTAAGGAGAACGTCATCTGCGGTCACCTGATCCCTGCCGGTACGGGTCTGCGTGAGTACAAGCGTCTTGTGGTCATGCCTGTGAGCGAACATGAGAAGGCACTCGCTGCCTCGGCAGACTTCGAGGACGAAGTCGCTGATCAGTTCGAGGTCGCTGGCTAATCCCCTCCTCCACTAATTATCCACCCCGCCCTAAGGTGTCGTCTGACGCCTTAGGGCGGGGCTTTTTGTGTATCTACTCTACCTTCGCACTATAGATCATACGAGTTGATCTTATGGCTACACGGCTCAATTCTACCGAATCTATCCTACTCTACGAGTCCCAAGATGGGACGATCCGGCTTGATATCCGTATGGACGACGAGACCGTATGGCTCTCGCTTGACCAGATGGCTACTCTCTTCGGGAAGTCACGCACGACGGTCAATGAGCACGTCCTCCATATCTATGAGGAGGGGGAGCTTCGTGAGGAGGAGACGAAGAGAAAAATCGGGATTTCCGATTTTTCTACTAAGCCCACGAACTTCTACAATCTTGATGTCATCATCTCCGTCGGCTATCGGGTGAAGTCCCAGCAGGGCACGAGGTTTCGTCAGTGGACAGACGGTAGCCGAACTCATCTACTACCGGGCGAATGCTTCGCTCCCGATGATGGGGCTGACCACGGCGAAGGTACCAGGCAAGGTGCGCCAGGCAGATGTGACGGCTGGGAAGAACTACCTCACCGAGGAGGAGCTCCAAGCGCTGAAGCTGATCGTCGAGCAATATCTGGCCTTCGCCGAAGCTCAAGCGTAGCGACCGATGTATATGAAGGACTGGATCGAGTGCCTAGGCCTCATCATGACGATGAATGAATATACGATCCTAGACCATGTGGGTAAGATCACTCATGAGCTCGCCCTCCATCGGGCTGAAGGGCAGTATGCTCTTTACCGTGAGCACGAGCGTGAGGCGTAGCATCTAGAGAGTATCCGTGAACTTGACCGAGATCTCAGGGCGCTGAAGGGCTAAGTACCCTCACAAAGCCTCTATCCTAAAGCTCCTCCTCAAGGCGTCCGATGATGTCTTCAGGAGGGGCTTTACTATATTCGTATCGTAGGAGCGTCGGTAGCTCTACCCCCCAAGAATTATTCTCCTCGATTTGACTTTGGGACATTAGGCAGGTCTTAGGGGTATAGAGACCGATAAAACGAGAACGAATGACTAGACTGCCACTAACCGACGAAGAGCTGACTCGCTCCCTAGAGGAGTCGCTGGAGCAGGGCTTCCTCTTGCTGATGGGCGCTTACAATGAGCGTATCTATTGGCATATACGTCGCCTAGTCGTCGTACACGAAGATGCCGAGGATGCAGCTCAGGAGACTTGGATCCGTGTCTATCGTGCCCTCCCGAAGCGGGATAGGGCAGGGAGTCTCAGGAGCTGGATCTATACGATCGCCACGGGGGAAGCCCTTCGCTCTCTGGAGCGCCGACGTGAGCCCATAACCGCTCTGGAGGACTTACTCCCCAGCCAGCTCCCCCATGCTCCCAGTGATGGCGGACAAGCCGTCAGCGAAGAGGAGATCCTCCTTCGCCTACAGCAAGCGATCCTTAGACTCCCACAGAAGCAACAGCTAGCCTTCAACCTCCGCTACTACGAAGAGATGAGCTACGAGGACATCGCTCGAGTCATCGACGGCACTCCTAGCAGTGCCAAAGCCAACTATCACTTGGCGAAAGAGAGAATAATGAAGTACCTCAAAGAGAATGATTAGCCCTATGGAAGAACTAGATCTAGATAAGCTCCCCCGTCGAATGCCTTACTCCGTACCCGAAGGGACGTTTGACGCCATCGAGAAGGCGGTGCTTGCCTCGATCGCTCGGGAGCGAGAGGCGAGCGCTGCGCCCCCCGATGCGGTACCAGTTCGTCGCATGCGAGCTCGGCATATCCTCCCGTGGGTAGGCGGAGCGGTGGCGATGGTCGCCGTAGTGCTCTGGGCGATCATCAGCTTCGCCCCGCTCCGAGAGTCTCCTTCGCCTGCTCCCCCTTCTCCCGAAGATATCTCCCTCGCCTTCGAGAAGCTCAGCCCCTCAGATCAGGCCTTCATCCTGAGCGTCTACGAAGACGAAGCCTACACAACAAACTAATCCAATAAGATCATGATGAGAAACCTAATGAAGCTGGTCCTAGTGACCCTGACGCTCCTCGTGAGTCCTGCCCTATACGGCCAATCACAGGGTGAGAAGATCCGTATATCACGCCAAGAGCTCAGCGAGGCACAAGCCATGTACATCTCTAGGATGCTCGGCTTCGACGAAGAGACGGCACGCAAGTTCGAATCCCTCTACCTCATGCAGCAGCGAGAGATCTGGGCGCTCTCTCCCGAGGAGAGTGTGAAGCCCTCTGATCGCACGGATGCTGAGGTCGACCGGACGATCAGGGAAGGCTTCGAGCGTAGCGAACAGATCCTAGCCATCCGCAAGAAGTACTACAAGGAGTACCGTCGCTTCCTGAGCCCCCAGCAGGTCGAGCGTATCTACCAGCTGGATCGCCATACGATGGTGCGTCTCGGGCGGCTTCCCCATATCAACTGGGAGTCTGTGGATTCGATCCTGCGCAACAATAAGTTCCTACGGGGCGTACGCATCCCTAATCATCTTAGCCGGGAGTCCGTGGATTCGATCCTGCGCAATAATAAGTTTCTACGGGATATCCGCATCTATCGACACCGGCGCTAGCTGAAGGCGCTTACCTGAGGAAGATCTGTGCGGACTACCGAGTGCTAAGCTTGGTGTATCTTCTTCTCCTCGAGAGGGACTGCCTATCCGACCTGCGGGGAGGAGGGTAGCCCCTCTGTCGTTTCTGCTTCGGCTAGGTAGTGGTTGTGGGAAGCGCTCGCCCGTGAGAGAGTAGAGGAGGCTTTGATGTTTCCCTCCTTTTAGTTGGGTGGGGAAGGAAGACGGAATGAAGAGGGGACGGATAGCGAATGAAGGCGAGTGAAGAGAAGGCTTTAGGGCGGGAGAAGGCGGGGGCAGAAGCAGGGGAGCGAAGAAGTCCTATCATGGCCCCCTTTGGCGACCCATTTATGGGTCACCGAGACGACCCATGAATGGGTGACTGAGGTGACCCATGCATGGGTCGCTTTTGTGACCAATGGTAGGCTTGTCTTCTCCCCAGGTGTTTGGTGATGAAGAATTGAAATAGGAGGGGATGGGGTAGCTGATTTATATTTTTCTCTTCTCCTCTCGGTTAGATTTCAAAGATGCTCTATATTACTTGTTAATTCGGATATTCTATGTGACTTGATAAAGTGTAGAGGTGGATTGTATATAAATGTTACTCTACAAACTTATGTTTTGTATTGTATGTAAAATAAATATCCTCTATGTAATTTTATATTACTTACATTTGTGGGATGAACGTGAGATTTCTTTGTTCTAAAAGTTAGGTCTATACTGATAAATATAGATCTTCCTAATGTAGGAGCGACCGTATACTCCTAATATGGACGGAGTGTCTCATATTATTGTTTGTTCCATAATACAAGCCTATGAAGAAAATTTTACTACTTCTTGCCACGATGTTGGCATTCACGGCGTGTCAGAGGGATGCTCAACCATCCATTCCGGAGCCTGACGACGCTTCGGGTGAGACACGCCAAGTTGCGCTCGACCTAGAGGGGGATGTCAGTGATCCCCTCGATGAGTTTGCTCGGGCCCTAGAGCTCGAGCCTGGTACTTCTGGGGGGCGCTCTACGCTTGCACCCAAGTTCACCGATGGTGAAGAGGTCAATGCCCTCTTTGCTGTCTCCTCGCAGGATGGGACTAGAGGCTCAGACCTCACCCCGATTAAGCTGAAGGTGAGCGGAGGAGGTAAGAAGCTCTCTTTCAAGGGGGATGTCTTAGTCCGAGCCTCGGTTGTTGCTAACCCTCAGGTTCGCCTCTCTGTCTTCATCGGCTTCAGTACGGATGGTTGGCCAAAGACTCTAGAGGCTTATCCTACTACGGCACCTCACTATGCTGAGACAGGGCCTCGTACGGCAATCAAAGACTTCCCGATCGCCCTCCAGGCAAAGGCAGAGGCATCTGTCGAGACAAGCGATAACAAGAAGTTTTGCAAGGAAAAGGCTATGAAGTTCCGCATTATCGGGAGCCTCATCCGCTGTAAGATTACCAATGATACAGAGCAGTCTCTGACGATCACCGGACTCGAACTCCATGGTCTCGGTGCGACGGGTCTTAAGCTCGCTCACCCTAAGGATAGCAGGGAGTTCTTCGCTACGAGTGATGATACCAGCCCAGAGTTCTCTATTCGTACCTATATGCTTCCGTCAGCACTGACTCTGCAGAGCAAAGCTAGTGCCGGGTCCTATATCGTCTATGCTCCATTGGTCTCCAAGGAGGATGGTAGAGACCAGGACTATGAAGGGTATATCCGTCCTGTCTTCAGTGACCCTACTCTTCAGGCGAAGTATCTAGCTGAGGAGACCTCCAAGGTGTTCCCCCAGGATAAAGCAGGCAAGCTCGCTCTGACTACGATCTTGATCCGAAAGAGCACGAGCCCGATTCGCCCCAATGCCATCCCTCTGCAGTACTGGAACTACAGTATGTACTACAAGCCCCAGGGAGGCTCTGCTTCGGTCATCACTGGCACAGTCCGTCCAGGGATCTTGTTCCCCTTCATCGAAGGGGAGCCCTATAGACCTTTCTGGCGTAATGTACCGACGGCATTTGTCCGCGATTCAGTAGGGCTGTTCTTCCGAGCTAATGATGTCTCCCACGATCAGATTAAGAATCTTGAACTCAATGGAAAGAAGCTAAACCTCCATATCCCGACGATCGAAGAGGTGGCAGGTATCTTCCCTCCAGACCTCATAGCTACCAATAATCATCCGGTCTACTATCAGAGTACGGCTCCCTATTCAAGTGAGAGGACTGAGACCGTCGAGGTCGCAGGTCAGCGCTTTGCTGGCAAGAGTTCCTTCTGGAGAGGCTCTATCAATGGAACCCTCCCTGAAGACCTTTTGAATATCCTCGTAGGGCAAGGTAACCTATCTCATCGTCACCCGATCTATGCTCTTCGCTTCGGGAAGCCTACGACCGCTGAAGTGCAGGCCTATAAGGCTGCAGGAGGAGATGAGTCTCTATTGGTCAAGGATAATAAGAGCCGAGTGGCCTATATGTATGTCTTTGAGTTAGGGCGACTCCGTATCCACTCTTGCTATATAGGTGAGAATAGTGAGATCAATACAGCGCAGGACCTCGAAACGAAGCAGGTCTTCCGTAATGCATCAGGAGATGATCTTCTCAAGTTCAATGGTCATAAGGTGGTTGGGCGCTTCTTCCTCCTCTATGGTCCTACTTATACGGACCCCAATGTGGAGGGGGGCAAGCCACAGTTCCCAGTCGTCACGCGCTCAAGTGAGCTGAGGTATGGTAAGCCTCTTAAGGGTGCTTATCCCTCTGCCTCTCTTCCTGCAGAGTATGACCAGAATGCGCGAGCCATTACTGGTCCTTCGGGTCTTCTCTGCCGTAAGTCGAGTACGGACAATTCCCTGGTGGGTCACTGGATCGTCCGCACTAAGGAGAACTATGGAGTTAGTGAGAAGGTCTTCAGCTACGTCTACAAGACAGGCTCTACGACCACAGCGTACATCAAGGATCTCCCCCAGGATGGGACGCGCTACTTCTCCTTCCCACTCTGTCTCTTCTCTGACATTGCTTCTCCGTCTGCTACGATCCCAGGGAACTAACCTCTTACCAGCACTGAATCATGAATAAGGAAAAGACAAAGGAGCTCTATGTGGCCCCTCGTATCACCTGTGAGTCTCTAGACCAAGGGCAGAGTATACTCATATCCTTTTCCCTAGAGGGAAGTATTGAGGACATTGCCGAGGACGATACTGAGTGGTAAGTCTGGGTCACAAGACCTCACTCTAGTTCTTTGAGGGGCTACCCATCCGACCTGATAGGCGGAGGGTAGCCCCCTGCTATCTATCCCCCAGCGTGCTGGAGGGTAGCCCTACTCGGAGTGGGGTAGAGGAAGGGTGCTTCGACGGGCGGTAGCGGGTGATTTGTAAACAGTCTTTTAACGAAAAGCGTTGTATCTTTGTCCCATTAAACGTCAAGTAATTCAACATCCGAGTAATCCTGCTACGCTAAGCCCTATGACCTCACTCGAGTTCGCCCCCAGTCGTCTCATGGTCCGCATGATCATCCGGGGGCTCCTCTGTCTCGTCCTCTCCCTCCCCTTCACTGCTGAGGCACAGCGCCTCTTCACCGTCGTCATCGATGCGGGGCATGGTGGGAAGGACTCAGGGACTGTGGGCAACGGAGGGAAGGAAAAGGATATCACCCTAGCGGTAGCGAAGCTTGTCGGTGCGAAGATCCGTCGGGCTCACCCCGAGGTGAACGTCCTCTATACGCGTAGTACGGATGTCTTTGTCGGTCTACAGGCTCGTGCTGACTACGCCAATAAGCACAAGGCCTCGCTCATGCTGAGCATCCATGTCAATAGCGCCCCTTCGAAGGAGGTGCACGGCACGGAGACCTACGTGCTGGGGATAGCGAAGTTCGCTAACAACCTCAGTGTAGCCATGCGGGAGAATAAGGCGATGCTCCTGGAGAGCAACTACAAGACGATCTACCGAGGCTTCGACCCGACGTCGACGGAGAGCTACATCATGTTTGACTTGATGCAGGATGCGTACTTCAATAAGAGCATCGAGCTAGCCAACAAGATCCAGCGTCAGTACCGAGTTGCCGGGCGCTACAGCCGTGGTGTCCGTCAGGATATCCTCTGGGTGCTTAGCCAGTCAGCTATGCCCAGCATCCTCACCGAGATTGGCTTCCTCTCCAACCAACAGGAGGCAGCCTTCATGCTCAGCGAAGATGGTCAGCAGACCATCGCCTCGGCCATCGCTCTAGGCTTCACCTCGTACTACCGAGCCTACCGAGGTAAGAGCTCGGGGGACCAGAAGCAGAGCGACTCGGCAGATGCCAAGACGAAGTCCGAGTCCGAGGCTGATACTACGGATCAGGACTCCACACCAGATACTTCGAGTCAAGAAGAGACCCAGCAGACTTCTCCCAGGGAGCAGGTCGAGCGGGCACTAAATAAGGGCGGAGGGAAGTCCTCCTCTAAGCAGGGCAAGACTTCTACTGCCGAAGGGAAGACAAAGGCAAGTGTGGAGAACTCCAGCGACAGTGCTTCGGACGAGGGGATCACCTACCGAGTGCAGTTCCTCTCCTCACCGGAGAAGATCGATGTCAAGGATGCACGCTTCCGCAAGCTCCCCACGCCCGTGGAGCGGGTGAAGGTCGGGAAGGCCTACATCTACCTCCTCAGCCCCACGCCCTCCAAGGCCAAGGCACAGCAGCAACTCTCCTCCCTGCCCCGCATCTACCGAGATGCCTACATCGCCCGCTACCGAGGCACTAAGCGCCTCTAGCGCTCCCCACCCCGATCAATAGAGACATCCATACAGAGCTATAGATATTTATGAAACGAAAGAAAGAGGTACAGATAGGCCTACTGGCCATCCTAGCGATAGCACTCGCCTACGTCGGGATCAACTTCCTCAAGGGTATCGAGATATTCAAGAAGAGCACGACCTACTATGCGCACTTCGACAACCTCAATAGTGTCACCGTCGCTACGCCCGTCCTGGTGAGTGGCTTCAAGGTCGGTACGGTACGCTCCGTGAGCTTCGACTATGCTCGTGGCTATGGGGCGACGGTAGAGCTCTCCCTCGACCCACATGTGCGCATCACGCCCCAGAGTCAGGTGCGCATCAAGATGAATCCCTTGAGTGGCTCGGAGCTGATCCTTCAGATCGACCCCAAGGGTACCCAGTATCTGGCCGAGGGGGATACGATCCCCAGCATCAGCCCCCAGGGGGATCTGCTCTCTGTGGCTACGGACAAGATCCTCCCAGAGGTAGCGAACATGATGCCTACCATCAACGCTACGCTGGAGCGCCTCAATGCCCTCTTGAACGACAGGAACATTGATAGCACCCTCCTCGGGCTCAATCTTGCTAGTCAGCAGCTCCACGGCATGGTCGCGGGGCTCAACCAGACGACACACCGACTCGACCCCGTGATCAGTAATGTCGGGCAGATGACGTCTAACCTCGCCACCTTCTCAGGCCAACTCTCTTCGATGCACCTAGACTCGCTCATGCTGAGCCTACAGTCGACGACAGCCCAGCTCCAGCAGGTATCCCAGCAGCTCCGTAGCAAGGACAATACCGCTGGACTTCTGCTCAACGACCCAGCGCTCTACATCCGTCTGGACAGCCTCGTACGTAGCGCCGATCATCTGATGCGTGATCTGAAGGAGAATCCCAAGCGCTACGTGCGCCTCTCGATCTTCTAGTCCCGCTCCATCCACTCCTCCCTATCTATGGAGCGCATACTCATCACGGGAGCCTCGGGCTTCATCGGTTCGCACCTCATCTCTGAGGCCCTCGCTCTAGACTACGAAGTCTGGGCGGCTGTACGCAAGGACAGTGATAGGAGGCGCCTCACTGCTCAGGGTGTCCACCTCCTCGAGGTAGACTACTTCGACGAAGATCAGCTCTTTGGGGCACTCTCGTCGGTCGCCCCACTGGAGGAGGGTGCTCCTCAGTGGCACTACGTCATCCACAACGCTGGGATCACGAAGACTGCCCACCCGGAGGAGTTCGCCGAGGTCAATGCCGAGCATACCCGTCGCCTCCTAGGAGCCCTCTCCCGCCTCCCTCAGTCTCCCCTTCGCTTTGTGCTGATGAGTAGCCTCAGTAGCTACGGCGCTGTGGCAGGGGCTACCGAGCCTCTTCGTGCCACCCACCCACAGGAGCCCCACACGCTCTACGGCCGTAGTAAGTGTCTGGCGGAGCACTATACGGAGCGCTCAGGACTGCCGTTCACGATCCTTCTGCCCACGGGCGTCTACGGCCCTGGGGACAAGGACTACCTGATGGCACTCCAAGGGGTCGCCCGGGGCATCAATGCCATGTCGGGCTGTCAGACGCAGTATCTGACCTTCGTCTACGGGGGCGATGTCGCTCGGGCGGCACTCTTCGTCCTCACTCGAGAGGAGGCACGTGGCGAGCGCTATGTCGTAGCTGATGGAGCGACCTACACGGATCTGGAGTTCGGGCGGATGGTCCAGCGTCTCCTCGGACGCAAGCATGTCCTGCATATCCGCATCCCGCTCCCGCTGGTGCGACTGACCTGCTCCATGGGTTCGCTCTCGGCACGCCTGACGGGTCGGGTCTCACCCCTCAATAGAGACAAGTACCCCATCCTGGCGCAGCGCAACTGGCGGTGCGATCCTTCCCCGCTCTTTGCCCTGGGCTTCCGCCCCTCGATGACGCTGGAGCAAGGCCTCGAGGCGACCATAGCTGACGCCCGAGAGCGCGGCTTACTTTAGCCCGCCTCCCTCCCATAGCGCTCCCTCCATCGCTCCCCTAGAGCGGATGGAGGGAGCGCTGTCTATTTTCGAAGAGGCCGACAGAGCGCATAAACAGTGGTCTTGGGAGGGGGCAAAAAGGGATCTACGGTAGGTCGTCGAAAAAACCTACAGTAGGTCGCACTTGCGACCTACCGTGGGTCGTCGAGGCGACCTACCGTAGGTCGTCGAGGCGACCTACCGTAGGTCGTATTTTGGGCGCTACAGAGAGTATCAAATAGGAGGGGGTAGGTTTTCTCCGAAAGTGTATACATTTGTGAAGTCAGTTTCTTAGATAAATGTCTATGCCAAACGTAGTAAATCAAGGCTATCGTCCGCTCACAGAAGCGGAGATCGCAGCACTGAAGGATCATGCCAATTCGGCTGATGACTGGGCTCAGGTCTGGGTCAAGGAAGACTTCGTGCCCAAGTACATACTCAATACCCACTTCTCAGGCTGGGTGCGTCTGGGGCTCTTCGAGAAGACCTTCGACCTCCCTGGGGGCATCTCCAAGCATTCGGGCCTCTACTATACCTACCTGCACAATGTAGAGGTGGGGGACAACTGCTGTATCGAGCATGTCAATAACTATATCGCCAATTACACCATCGGCGAGGAGACCTTCATCAGCAACGTAGATACCATCCTCGTCCAAGGGGAGACTACCTTCGGCAACGGGGTAGAGGTCTCTGTCCTCAATGAGACCGGTGGGCGTGAGGTGCTGAGCTATGACCAGCTCTCGGCGCACGAAGCCTACTTCATGGCGATGTACCGCCACAGACCCGAGTTCATCCAGCGCCTTCGTCAGCTCATCATCAGCTATATCGACGGTCTTCGATCCTCGCACGGGACGATCGGCGCCCATGCCCATATCACGGACGTGGGGAATATCACCAACGTCAAGATCGGCGACTATGCAGAGATCGTCGGGACACGCCGCCTCTACAACGGTAGTGTCAATAGCGTCCGAGAGGCGCCCGTCACGCTGGGCTATAGCGTCATCTGTACCGACTTCATCATCTCCTCTGGCTCTCGGGTGGAGAGTGGCACGGCGCTCTCTCGTTGCTTCGTCGGGCAGGCCTGTACCCTTGCCCATGGCTATTCGGCGTCGGACTCGCTCTTCTTCAGCAACTGCCATGGAGAGAATGGCGAGGCGTGTGCCATCTTCGCTGGTCCCTTCACCGTCACGCACCACAAGTCGACCCTCCTTATCGCTAGCCAGTTCTCCTTCATGAATGCAGGGTCGGGGTCGAATCAGAGCAACCATATGTACAAGCTCGGTCCTATCCATCAGGGGATCATGGAGCGAGGGGCGAAGACCTCTTCGGACTCCTACATCCTCTGGCCTGCTCGTATCGGCGCCTTCTCCCTAGTGATGGGACGCCATACCACCCATCCCGACCTGGCGAACCTACCCTTCTCCTACCTCATCGAGTCCTGTGACAAGACCTTCCTCATCCCTGGGGTGAACCTCAAGAGTGTAGGTACCATCCGAGATGCGCAGAAGTGGCCTCGACGAGATGCTCGCACCGATCCTCACCACCTTGATCAGATAAACTACAACCTCCTGAGCCCCTATACCATCCAGAAGATGATCAATGGGCGTCAGATCCTCGAAGAGCTACAGCGGGTAGCAGGGATGACCTCAGAGATCTATTCCTATCAGAGTGCTAAGATCAAGGCTTCATCTCTGAGGAAGGGCATCCACTACTACGATCTAGCGATCCATAAGTTCCTCGGCAACTCCCTGATCAAGCGCCTAGAGGGTCTCGCCTGTACCAGCATCGAAGCCGTCCGCTCTGCCCTCAGACCTACGACCACGATAGGCCTAGGGGATTGGGTAGATCTCTCGGGCTTGCTCGCTCCGAAGGCTGAGGTCCTTCGTCTGGTCGAGGCAATAGAGTCGGGAGCGATCCATGAGGTGGGTGAGATCCACGAGACACTCACCGACCTGCACCGTCGCTACTATGAATACGAGTGGACTTGGGCGTACGACAAGATCAAGACCTACTATGGGCTGGATCTCGAGGGTGCTACTGCCTCCGAGATCGCCCAACTAGTAGAGCGCTGGCGAAGCTCCGTCGTCGAGCTCGACAGAGAGGTGTACGCCGATGCCAAGAAGGAGTTCTCCCTCTCGGCGATGACTGGCTTCGGTGCCGACGGAGATGAAGTACAGCAGGCACGGGACTTCGAGGAGGTGCGGGGCGCCTTCGACAGTAATCCCTATGTCAGCTCCATACTCAAGCATATCGAGGACAAGAGTGCTCTGGGGCAGGAGCTACTAGATCGCCTTGCCCCCTTGCTCTAGGTCTCAGCCGATCGCCTTCCCCTAGTAGGGTGGAGGCTTTCCCCACGGGCTAAACGAAAGGCTTCCTTCTGCTGTTCATAGTACGAAGTCTCTTAATTATCAGGAGGGGAGCGCCTCAGGAGACGCTCCCCTCCCTCTTTATATCACTATGACTAAGCAATCTTTCCCCCTCCTGGGGCTACACTGTGCGGCCTGTGCTGCCCACGCTACTCGGGCACTGGAGGAGACGTCTGGAGTCTCCTCTGCTAGCGTCAATCTTGCCTCGGCTTCAGCCTTTGTCGTCTATGACGAGACGAAGTGCTCCCGAGAGGATCTCCGCTCGGCAGTTGCCTCCATGGGCTACGACCTTCGGATCGACGAGCCCGATGTCGATGAGATCGAGGCTCTCCGTCTGAGGGAGGAGAAGAGCCAGCAGACGAAGACGATCGTCTCCGTAGTGCTCTCCCTCCTTGTCATGGGGCTGATGATGTGGCCACCTATGACTCTTCCCAAGGCGTTACTTTCGGCACTCCTCTCGGCCATCACCTTAGGCTGGGCGGGCTCGGGCTTTTTCGTCCGAGGGTGGCGCCAGCTACGCTCGGGCGCTGCAGGTATGGATCTACTGGTGATGCTCAGTACCTCCGTCGCCTTCGTCTACAGTCTCGTTCTCCTCGGGGAATACCTCCTCGGGGGAACATCGGAGCACGCCCTTCATCATCTTTACTTCGAAGCTGCCTCGATGACCGTAGCCTTCGTCCTCGTGGGGAAGGTCATCGAAGCTCGTGCCCAGCGACGCACGTCGACGGCCCTCCGTCAGCTCATGGGTAGCCAGCCGAAGACAGTACAGCAAGTCTTGCCTTCGGGTGATACCGCCACCCTGCCCATAGCAGAGGTAGAGCCGGGGATGACCTTGCGTGTCCTTCCCCATGAGCTCTTCGCCGTGGATGGGGTAGTCCTCTCGGGGGAATCCTATGCCGACGAGCAGCTCATCAGCGGAGAGCCTATTCCCGTGGCGAAGGTGGCAGGCGCCCGGGTCTATGCTGGTACGCTCAATGGCTCGGGCTCGCTCCTCTACGAGGCTCGTGAAGTTGGTCGTGCCACCATCCTCTCCCGCATCATCCGTCTGGTGCAGGAGGCTCAGTCCTCCCGTGCTCCTATCCAGAAGGTCGTCGATCGGGTAGCACGTGTCTTCGTTCCCGTCATCGTCGTGATCGCCCTCCTGACGCTCGTGGCGTGGGGCTTCCTCGTCCCTGAGGGAGGCTGGCAGATGGGGCTCGTCGCTGCCGTGACGGTGCTGGTCATCGCTTGCCCCTGTGCCCTAGGCCTTGCCACTCCGACGGCTATCATGGTCGGCATCGGACGAGGCGCAGAAGAGGGGATCCTCGTGCGCAATGCCGAGAGCCTCGAAGCAGCGCAGCATATCGACTCCATCCTTCTGGACAAGACCGGGACGATCACCGAAGGTCGACCCGAAGTGAAGGCTATCCGCTGGACGGCCTCCGCTACCGATAGCTCCGCCACGCACCTTGCCGAGCTGGAGGAACTCTCTACGCACCCCTTGGCAGGGGCGATCGTTCGCTACCTCGAGGGAGCACACGAAGGCGAAGCTCCCGTCACGGCTTTCTCCGAAGAGGCAGGCCGAGGACTCCAAGGTACGATCTCGGAGAAGACCTATCGTGTCGGTCAGCGTGCCTTCGTTGAGGAAGGCGGGGCGGTGCTCAGTGAGGAGGCTCTTACCTCCCTAGAGGAAGGACAGCGAGCCGGAGCTACCTGCAGTCTCTTCGCCGATGAGCGGGAAGTGCTCGCCGTCATCTGGATCGCCGATACCCTCCGTCCTTCGTCCCGTGATGCGATCGCCGAATTGCAGGCTCGAGGCCTCGAAGTCATCATGCTTACCGGCGATGGACCAGGCGCAGCACGTGCCGTAGGCGAAGCTGTGGGCGTCGATCGGGTCGTCGATAGCGTCCTTCCCGAGGGGAAAGCGTCCTTTGTCGAGGAGCTCCAGCATCAGGGGCGTCGTGTGGCTATGGTCGGTGACGGCATCAATGACGCAGCAGCGCTAGCCCGTGCTGACCTCTCCATCGCCATGGGTAGCGGAAGTGATCTAGCGATGGAGACAGCGATGGTGACCATCCGTACCTCGGAGCTCGGCTCGGTAGTGAAGCTCTTTGATCTGGCGCACCGCACCCTACGTACGATCCATCAGAACCTCTTCTGGGCCTTCATCTACAACCTCATCGCCATCCCCGTGGCAGCAGGCCTCTTGTATCCCTTCACCGGCTATCTCCTCAATCCCATGATAGCAGGAGCGCTGATGATGCTCAGTAGTCTCAGCGTCGTCGCCAACAGTGTCCTCAGCTTCCGCCGAGGACGCTAGCCCCTTCTCCCACCCCCGTCTCCGTCCTCGGGCCTCCCCACGGGATGCGCCCGAGGACTTCTCTTTTTAAGCCTAGGGAGGCGCTACTGCTCCCTCTCTCGAAGCGCTACTGTCGCCTCCGAAGAGGCACTACTGCTACCTCTATGGTGCTAGCTTCGCCCCCGCCCTCCCAGCCCACTAAGGCGGACTAAAACGGCTTTTCCGTATCTTTGTCCGTAATAGCATAAATCCGTATACATCGATCTCAAAGTACATTCACTATGTCAGATATGCCTCATAGCGTAGAGCCCCTCGTGGAAGGAGGGGAAGAGAAGAAGAGTCTCAACTTCGTCGAGCAGATCGTCGAAGGGGACCTTCGCCAAGGGAAGAATAATGGACGTATCCAGACCCGCTTCCCTCCCGAGCCCAATGGATACCTCCATATAGGACACGCAAAGGCTATTTGTATGGACTTCGGTATCGCCCAGAAGTACGGCGGTGTTTGTAACCTCCGCTTTGACGATACCAATCCTACCAAGGAAGACACGGAATACGTCGACGCCATCCGTGAAGATATTGAATGGTTAGGCTTCCACTGGGGAGAGATCTTCTATGCTTCGGACTACTTCGATCGCCTGTATCGCTTTGCCGAGGAGCTTATCCTCTCCGGTCACGCTTACGTCGATGAGCAGACGGCCGAAGAGATAGCGGCACAGAAGGGTACGCCCACTACCCCTGGAGTGGCAAGCCCCTTCCGTGATCGTCCTGCTGAGGAGAGTCTAGACCTCTTCCACCGGATGAATGCAGGCGAATTCGAGGAAGGTGCGATGATCCTACGAGCGAAGATCGATATGGCTTCGCCCAACATGCACTTCCGTGACCCCATCATCTACCGCATTATCAAGGTGCCGCACCATCGGACGGGGACGAAGTGGGGCGTCTATCCTATGTACGACTTCGCCCATGGGCAGAGTGACTTCTTCGAGGGAGTGACACACTCTATCTGTACGTTGGAGTTCGAAGTGCATCGTCCGCTCTACGACTACTTCGTCGACCTGCTGAAGAAGGTCGAGCCCGATCATGAGGCGAACTATAGACCTCGACAGATTGAGTTCAATCGCCTCAACCTCACCTACACGATGATGAGCAAGCGTAAGC
This sequence comes from Porphyromonas sp. oral taxon 278 str. W7784, assembly GCF_000467855.2. Lineage (GTDB taxonomy): Bacteria > Bacteroidota > Bacteroidia > Bacteroidales > Porphyromonadaceae > Porphyromonas. Next base: position 7,110 of record NZ_KI259241.1, on the reverse strand, counting down.
TACTGCAGCTCGTGCAGGAAGGACATGTCGCCGGCTGGGATGACCCACGTATGCCGACAGTCTGTGGCCTTCGTCGCCGTGGCTACACTCCCGAGTCTATCCGTGGCTTCATAGACAAGATCGGCTACACCAAGTACGATGGTATCATCGACATGGCTCTGCTAGAGCATGCCGTGCGTGAGGACCTCAACCGCCGTGCTCTACGTGGCTCTGCCGTCCTCGACCCGATACGCCTGGTGATCACCAATTACCCCGAGGGCCAGACCGAGGAGATGAGTTTCCTCAACAACCCCGAAGACCCAGAGTCGGACAGCCATATCATTCGCTTCTCCCGTGAACTCTTCATCGAAGCCGAGGACTTCATGGAAGATGCGCCTAAGAAGTACTTCCGTATGACTCCTGGGCAGGAAGTACGTCTGAAGAGTGCCTACATCGTCCGCTGCACCGGATGCAAGAAGGATGCAGACGGCAGGGTAGTAGAGGTATATGCGGAGTACGATCCAGAGACGCTCAGCGGTCGACCCGAAAGTAATCGCAAGGTCAAGGGCACGATCCACTGGGTCTCCGCCACCGATAGTGTCGAGGCCGAAGTGCGCCTATACGACCGCCTCTTCGTCGATGAGAACCCTGCCGAGGCAGGCAAGGAGAAGTCCCTCTCGGAGCTCCTCAACCCCGACTCGCTACGTATCGTCACCCACGCTCGTGTAGAGCCCTTCCTAGCGGAGGCGAAGCAGGGCGAATACTATCAGTTCCAGCGTGTGGGCTACTTCTGCTTAGACCCAGACAGCCGTCCTGATCATCTGGTCTTCAACCGCACCGTCTCCCTCAAGGATACGTGGAAGAAGGTCAATAAATAGTCACCACTCCCCCCTTACTCTATGATCGAATCACTAGGCTTCGTCCAAGATATCCTGCATCACCTGAGCTACTTCTGGGTGACGCTACTTATGGCGATCGAATCGTCGTTCATCCCCTTCCCTTCGGAGGTAGTCGTCCCCCCAGCTGCCTATAAGGCTGCCACGGGAGAGATGAACCTCTTCCTCGTCATCTTCTTCGCTACGCTGGGCTCGGACATCGGGGCGCTGGTGAACTATTACCTAGCTAAGTACCTAGGTCGTCCGCTGGTCTATCGCTTCGCAGACTCCCGTCTTGGGCACCTCTGTCTCCTCAGTCGGGAGAAGGTCGAGAAGGCTGAAGCTTACTTCGTGAAGAACGGGGTGACCTCGACGCTCGTCGGGCGCTTAGTGCCTGGTATCCGCCAGCTCATCTCGATCCCCGCAGGCCTGTCGGGCATGCCGTTGGGTAAGTTCCTCCTCTATACGACCCTCGGTGCTGGAGCGTGGAATGTCGTGCTGGCACTCCTCGGGTGGTTCATCGGTAAGACCGTCCCACCCGAACTCTTCGCCGAGACGATCCAGCGCTATAGCTCGGCCATCGGACTCGCTATCCTCGGCGTCCTCGTCGTGGGTGGCCTCCTCTACTGGCTCTACAAGCGTCGCACCAAGCACGCCTAGTGGCTTGCCCTCTGTAGACCTCTAGGGAAGGCTCGGTTAAGCCCCGTCTTCCCTAGAGGTCTTTTCTGTATTCACCCCACCAAATCCTCCCTTTGTGACTACCCTCACCCTTGCACTAAGTCCCCAGCAGGCCGCCTCAGATGCGGAGCTCCGTCGCCTCGTCGGCCGTGAGCTCAGCCTCGAGCCCGAGACGATCCATTCGATCCAGGTACGTCGGCGCAATATCGACGCACGTCAGCGTCGTATCCTCGTGAACCTCACGCTGGATGTCTACCTCGAGGGGGAAGCGCCCGCCGTAGATGACTTCTCGGACTTGGTGTATCCCGATGTCTCCTCTTCGCCCCAAGCTATCGTCGTCGGAGCAGGGCCGTGTGGGCTCTTTGCTGCCCTAAGGCTCATCGAGCTCGGAGTGCGTCCCATCGTCGTGGAGCGAGGGCAGGATGTGATGCAGCGCCGCAAGGATCTCGTCCAGCTAGAGAAGACAGGTCTGGTCGATCCCGAGTCGAACTATAGCTTCGGAGAGGGCGGTGCAGGAGCCTTCTCCGACGGCAAGCTCTACACTCGTAGCCGTAAGCGGGGGAGTGTGGAGAAGGTCCTTCGGGTCTTCTGTCGCTTCGGGGCAGACCCGAAGATCCTCGTTGATGCCCACCCCCATATCGGTACGGACAAGCTCCCCATCATCATACGGCGCATGCGTGAGCAGATCCTCGCCTCAGGAGGGGAGGTACACTTCGGCTGTCGTATGGAGGAGCTACTGCTGGAGCGGGGCGAAGTACGAGGGATCGTCTCTGCTGACGGCCGTAGCTTCACGGGCCCCGTCCTACTGGCGACGGGGCATTCGGCCCGTGATGTCTACCGCTATCTACATGGGGCAGGTGTCCTCATTGAAGCTAAGCCCATCGCCGTCGGGGTGCGCCTAGAGCATCCCCAGCAGCTCATCGACCAGATCCGCTACCACAGCCCTGAGGGTCGGGGCGCTTACCTACCTGCCGCCGAATATGTCTACAAGGCGCAGGTCGGGGGAAGAGGTGTCTATAGCTTCTGTATGTGCCCAGGGGGCTTCGTCGTGCCCGCTTCGACGGGTCCAGAGGAGACGGTAGTGAATGGTATGTCGCCTGCCAACCGTGGCTCCCGCTGGGCGAACTCCGGGATGGTCGTCGAGCTTCACCCTGAGGATATCCCCGAGACGGGTATTGCGGTCGAAGATCCTACTTCCCCACTTGCCCTGATGCACTGGTGTCAGGAGTTTGAGCGAAGGAGCTATATCGCCGCAGAGTGTAGCCTGAGGGCGCCCGCTCAGAGGATGACGGACTTCGTGAAGGGGCGCTTCTCTCAGTCGCTCCCCTCTTCCTCCTATTCGATGGGGCTGACCCCAAGTGCCCTCCATGAATGGATGCCTCACTTCGTCGCCCAGCGTCTTGCTGAAGGCTTCCGTGCGTTCGACCGATCGACCCGAGGCTTCTTGACCGAGGAAGCCCAGCTTATCGGTGTGGAGTCCCGCACCTCTTCGCCCGTACGTATCCCTCGGGATCGTGAGACCTATTGCCATCCCGTCGTCTCGGGGCTCTACCCCGCAGGCGAAGGTGCTGGTTTTGCCGGTGGGATCGTCTCGGCAGCCATCGACGGAGAGAACGCTGCCCAGCAGATCGCCCTTGCCCTCGGACGCTAAGTCTTAGCACCCCCAAAAAGGGATGCACGGTAGGTCGTCTTGGCGACCTACCGTGCATCGTCTCACGACCTACTGTAGGTTTTTTTCGGCGACCTACCGTAGGTCGTTTTTTGCCCCCTCTGTAGACCCTCTTCCGAAGGGGCAAGTATTCCCAGGTTTTTATGCTAGGGAAGGTCCCTGTCGAAGGCCTGTGCCGACTCCTCCAAAATTATCCCGATTCTGCCCCCATTTTTAGGTCTCTTCGACGGGCGTCTTCGCCGAGCGGGGTGAGCCCTCCGAATCATCCGCCTCCGAGGCGACGTAGCCTAGCGTCCCCTTATCTAATTCTTAGCTATCTTTGCAGGCGCCTAGAGGCTGATCTTGTGGGTACTAGGATACCTGTACGAGACCTTTTAGGCGTTATCTCATCGATGCGTAGACAGACGAAGCACAGCCAAGTAGCAGCTCTAGTGGTGATCACCCTCCTGATCCTCGCTGCCTGTGGCACCAAGCATAAGACTCCCTCGCGACAGGTCAGAGCTCCTCAGGGCGCCTTGGCGAAGGACTCTTCGTCCCTAGAGCGTGATACGATGAGCACACTGGCTCAGCTGAGCTCCTTCCTCCCTGATTCTTCATTATTAGATTCGCTGGCCCTTGATTCGACTGGGCGAAGAGGTCTTCGCTCGCTCGACAGCACGGCGGGGAAGGATAGCCTCTTCCTCCGGCTGGATACTCCTACGGACAGCCTCCCTGCCGATAGCCTCAGCGCTGAGGAGCTTGCACGGCAGGAGCGTCGTCGTAGAGCAGCGGAGGGCTTCGACGATATCATCGCTTATCAGGCGCAGGACTCCCTCGTCCTCATCGGCCAGAGTATGGCCTATCTCTTCGGCCCCAGCAAGGTGGACTACAAGGACAAGGGACTGGACGCAAACTTCATGCGTCTCAACCTCGATAGTAATCAGGTCTATGCCCACTATGTGCTCGATAGCATAGGGAAGGGGACGGCCTATCCGAAGTTCAGAGACGGAGGTGAGAGCTACGAATCGAAGAGCCTTAACTACAACTTCAAGACAAGTAAAGGCTTCATCACCGGAGCGGTCACCCAGCAGGGCGAAGGCTATATCACGGCAGAGCGCACCAAGATGGTGAGCAACAACTGCCTCTTCATGGAGAATGGTCGCTACAGCACCTGTGACAATCATGACCATCCGCACTTCTACTTCATGCTGACCAAGGGGAAGGCTCGTCCGCAGAAGAATGTCGTCGCAGGTCCTTCGTACCTAGTGATAGCAGACGTGCCGATGCCCATCGGTCTACCCTTTGGCTTCTTCCCCTTCAATAAGAGCTATTCCTCAGGGATCATCATGCCGAAGTACGGCGAGGAGACCCAGCGGGGGTTCTACCTACGTGAAGGGGGGTATTACTTTGCCTTCAGCGACTACGTCGACCTAGCGGTCACGGCCGACTGGTACAGTCTCGGCTCGTGGGGAGTCAACGCTCGATCCAACTATAAGAAGCGCTACCGCTATGCTGGGAACATCAACCTGAGCTACCTCTCTACCAAGACCGGGGAGCGAGACGTCGCAGGGGACTTCTCCGAGAGCCGTGACTTCCGTATCAACTGGTCACATTCGCAGGACAGCAAGGCGAGCCCCAATGAGACCTTCTCAGCCAGTGTCAACTTCTCGACCAGCTCCTACAATCACAATTCGCTCAATACCCTCTACAATCCCCGTGTAGCAGGGCAGAACACGAAGAACTCCTCCATCAACTATAGCCGAAGCTTCGCCGGTACACCTTTCCGCATCTCTGCTTCGATCGATGCTACCCAGAACTCTGCAGACTCGATGGTCACGATGAGCCTGCCGAATGTCTCCATCAGCATGAACCGCCTCTATCCCTTTAAGCGCAAGAAGCGTGTCGGGGCGGAGCGCTGGTATGAGAAGATCAGCATCAGCTACTCGGGGCAGTTCCGTAATAGCATCTCGACGAAGGAGAACCTCCTCTTCAAGTCCAACCTTATACGAGATTGGCGCAACGGCTTCTCGCATAATATTCCGATCTCAGCGTCGTACAAGCTCTTTGGCTACGTGGATCTGACTCTGAGCGCCAACTATAATGAGCGCTGGTATACCTATAAGTCCCGCCGAGAGTATGATGCTACGACCGATCGTACCGAGACGAAGCGGGTCTATGGCTTCAATCGTGTCTTTGACTTCTCCACCTCGGCGAGCCTCAATACGACGCTCTATGGCTTCTTCAAGCCCTGGCGTATCTTCGGTGACAAGGTGCAGATGATCCGTCACCGCATGACCCCTCGTGTCGGGGTGAGCTTCACCCCAGACTTCGGGGCGCCTATGTGGGGCTACTACGATCGCCTGAGCTATACCGACAAGAATGGTACGCCCCGTGTCGAGGAGTATTCCCTCTATTCGGATGGGCACATCTTCGGCGCTCCTGGCCGAGGGAAGTCTGCCTCGATCAACTTCGGTATCGATAATAATCTGGAGATGAAGGTGCGCACGAAGACCGACAGCACGGAGACATTCAAGAAGATCAGTCTCATCGACAACTTCTCCCTCAGCTCCAGCTACAATCTGGCTGCCGACTCCTTCCAGCTCGCAGACATCAACGCCGGTATTACCCTGCGTCTCTCGCAGTCGCTTCAGCTTTCGCTCAGCGGTTCCTTCGACCCCTACCTCTACGGGCATACCACGACGTCCGACGGGCGAGTCATCGAGCATCGTGTCAATAAGCTCCGTGTCTTCAATGGTAAGGGCTTCGGTAGCCTCCGTGGGACGGGGACGTCCTTCAACTATACGCTGAGCAACGAGACCTTCAAGAAGATCCGAGAGTTCTTCGGCGGTAAGAAGAAGGAGAAGGGGCAGGAGAATAAGGAGTCTAGCTCCAATCCCAATGAGCCGACAGCACCGACCGACGGGCGAGATACCTCACTGGCGGATATGGCGGCTAAGACCCAAGGGCCGAAGAAGAGCCTCTTCGATACCGGCGGCGATGACGCAGAGTACGACGCCGACGGCTACCTCAAGGTGTCCATCCCCTGGAGCCTGTCGCTTAGCTACGGGGTCAACCTACAGCGTACGACCTTCGATCCCAAGCGTGACGAATATAACTACGGGCTCATGCACAGCCTGATGTTCTCGGGGAGCATCCAGCCCACCAAGTACTGGTCGCTGAACTTCAACGCCAGCTATGACTTCATCGCCAAGAAGGTGGCGAACATGACCATCGGGATCAGCCGTGACATGCACTGCTGGAGTCTTTCGGCCAACGCCATCCCCTTCGGTCCTTATCGTAGCTATAGCATCACCATCGGCGTGAAGAGTTCGCTCCTTCACGACGTCAAGTGGGACAAGCACGGCTACTCCTCCAGCACAGACTGGTAGACCACCTTATATATAGTAGAATTACGAGGCTGCATTCCTTTGGGGTGTAGCCTCGAGTTTTTTCTGTTCTGGGACCTACGGTAGGTCGTCATCAAAACCTACTGCGACCTACGGTAGGTCGTCTCAGACGACCTACAGTAGGTTTTTTCGGCGACCTACGGTAGATCGTTTTTGGGGTGTGCGGAAGGGGTAGGTTTCTTTGGGTAGGAAGGTGGGTGTCCGGAGACGGGTAAAAAGCAAGCGAATGCGAGAGGAAGGAAGATGCAGAAGCAAGGAGGTGGAGAAAGCAGGTGCTTGGGGAGGAGGAAGCAAATGCTTGGGGAGGTGAAACCAGAAGCTTTGAGGAGGCGGAAATGGGTGCTGGGGAAGGAAAACGGGGGACGGCAGGGTGTGAGGCGGTCGATTCACCTTGGGGAGTAGGGGAGGTTTGTACGGGAGGGGTGAAAAATTTTTCACCCTTTGTAAGTGTCTAATTTAAGGGCAAGTGAAGGTAACTCAGAGCGGGGGTAAATGAAATATTTCGCGGTGTGATTTGGTTGGT
>NZ_KI259240.1 GCF_000467855.2 Porphyromonas sp. oral taxon 278 str. W7784 | reverse complement strand
TTAAGGAGCTGAATAAGCAGTTCAAGAAACACGGGATTAGCCGTATTGACCAAGGGGCTCCTGGATGCCACTATGCTGGATACGCTCCCTGAGGGGAGCGATGAGGTCTTGCTGTCGGTTCATCGGGCACAAAGATACGGCATTCGCCCCATGCGAGCCTCCTGCGCTCTGTCACTCCTAGGGGTGAAGCCCGATCGATCTGGGTAAGCCTCAAGAGGAAGGATGGGCTAGGGGCTTTGGCCTTGCCTCCCCTCTCCTGTGCAGTCCGCACAGGGTGGGGGAGAAGAGGGGGATATGCTCCACTCTAAGGTCTAAACCTCGTGCTGTGGGAAGACACCATCCGAGGGTTGAGGGCGGAAGGCCTCAGTCCCGTGAAGTAGAGCCTTCTGAAAGGGTTCGGGAAGTGACTCCTAGGAGCTCGCTCGGGAAACCTACTGTGGGTCGCCGATACGACCTACGGTAGATCGCCCCGACGACCTACGATAGGTCGCAAAAGTCACCCATTCATGGGTCCCTTGAGGGACCCATGAATGGGTCGGTCAGGTGACCCATGAATGGGTCGCATCTGTCCCTCATGAATGGGTCGGGTCTATGACCAGTCGTGTCGTCTCCTTGTGAGTAAACGACACCGCCCCATCACGCTCGTCGTGGTGGGGCGGATGGAAGTGAGGGATGCTACTGGTGCTACTTGGTGCGTACGGGTCGTATGGAGAGACCAAAGTAGCGAGGACCATTCCCATCTGCAGGCAAGGAAGGCATGCAGACTAGGGCTTGAGAGTTCACTTCGTATTCTACTCGAGCATCAATCTCATTGCTCCAGAAAGCAAGCGCTTCGGTTAGGTGCTCTACCTTATCACCATCACGATATCCTGAGAAGCTTAGGGTAAT
>NZ_KI259239.1 GCF_000467855.2 Porphyromonas sp. oral taxon 278 str. W7784 | reverse complement strand
GTCCTAAAGAGGCCAAGGTACATGCTACATTAGGCTGGAGCTAGCATATAAATAGTACAAAATAAGAATGACCTTTTCCTGATAAATCATGTACCATGAAAGAACAGGAGGGAAAAGAGTCATGGCAAAAGGAACGGTATATACCCAACAATTCAAGGAGGATGCAGTTCGCTACAAAAAGGAGCATCCGGAACTATCTTACCAGGCAGCAGCCAGTAATCTCAATGTCAGTATTTCTGCGTTAAAGTCCTGGATCAAGAAGGCAAAGGAGAACGATGGTGAGGTCCCAACCCGCGGAGCCGGCAATTATTCCAGCGACGAGGCAAAGGAAATCGCCAGGCTTCAGCGAGAATTACGAGATACAAAGGACGCACTTGAAGTATTAAAAAAAGCCATCGGTATCCTGGGAAACTGACACTGGCCATATATACAGCAACTGCTGAATACGTGGAGGAAGTTCATCAATTTCCGGTGAAACACCGGGTCTCTGTCAGCGGGATACTGAAATATCTGGGTGTTTCACGATCCGGTTATGCTTCCTGGAAGAAGCGTGTCCCTTCCGACACAGAGAAGCGTCGAGAAGCGATGAAACAAAAAATCCAGAGAATATATGATAAATCCCATCAAAACTACGGGGCACCCAAAATCACGGTGCAGCTTCATAAAGATGGTGAATCCATTTCCGAGCGGACTGTGGGCACCTACATGCATCAGATGGGTATCAAGGCTCAATGGATAAAACCATATACCCGGACAACCATAGATTCTGACTTCAGTACAAAATTAAAAAATATACTGCAGCAGCAATTTAATCCGGCAGAGCCAAATGCTGTATGGGTTTCCGATATCACTTATATTGTTACTGTGATTGGTTTTGTGTACCTGACTAGTATTATGGATCTGTTTTCACGGAAAATCATCGCCTGGGTCCTCAGCACGACCCTGGAAGCGCAGCATGTTGTCGACTGTGTCAATCTGGCAAAGCAAAAGCGTCATGTTGACAAACCGCTTGTATTTCACAATGATCGCGGATCACAGTATGTTTCGGATGCTTTCAAAGATGCAACTGCAAGCTTTATTAATAGTTATTCCCCAAAGGGATATCCTTGGGATAACGCATGCATCGAATCGTTCCATGCACTCATTAAGAGAGA
>NZ_KI259238.1:22927-45648 GCF_000467855.2 Porphyromonas sp. oral taxon 278 str. W7784 | reverse complement strand
GGTCACCCGTTTCTTTTGCGACTGCAAAGGTAGCACGTTCCTTTTATTCCACCAAATCTTTCGCAAAGTTTTTTCTCTAAAGCACGGATCAAAGGGGCGAAAATGGGCTAATCTGAGGCAAAAGAAACAGGGGTATATCCCTGAAAAAGAGGGCGTCAGTTCTCCCAAACCACCTCTACAAAACTTTTTCGCTCCGATCCGTCAAAATCGGATGCGATCCTACCCTCTTTCCCCCGTCTTGCCTTTGTCTTCCGAGAGGCAAAAACACCCTTCTTCAGACAGGGGGGGATTCTACTCAGTGAAACCACCCCCTACGGCACCCCCAAAAGAAATCCACGGTAGGTCGCCGAAAAAACCTACTGTAGGTCGCCTCGCGACCCACGGTAGGTCGGTCGACCGACCTACAGTAGATCCCTTTTTGGGGTGTCCTAGAGTTCGAGGCTTGAGGCAAAGAAAAAGGTCACACGCCCCGACGGGATCATGTGACCTCTACTATATATGATAGGAGTGCTCAGCTAGTGGGCCTCGGGGTCGTACCCTTCGGCAGGGCGGACGGGCTTCCCGATGAGGGTAGCAGCGGTAGCGGACTCGATGCGCACCTCGACATACTGCCCGACTCGGTAGCCTTGCTTATCGAAGACGACGACCTTATTCTGCTGGCTTCGACCGAAGAGCTGTTCGCGGGAGCGCTTGCTGAAGCCTTCGATGAGGACTTCGAAGGTCTTGCCGACGTCTCGTAGGTTACTCTCGAGGGAGAGCTGGGTCTGCAGGGCGATCATCTCCTCGAGGCGACGGATCTTCACATCCTCGGGGATATTATCCTCGAGGTACTTGGCGGCATAGGTGCCGGGGCGCTCGGAGTACTTGAAGAGGAAGGCGTTGTCGTAGCCGACTTCCCGCATCAGACTGAGGGTATCCTGGAAGTCCTCCTCGCTCTCGTCATGGAAGCCACAGAAGATATCCGAGGTGATGGCGCAGTCGGGCATCACCCGACGAATAGCGGCGACCCGCTCCAGATACCACTCACGGGTATAGTTGCGCTTCATGAGCTTGAGGATGCGGTCATTGCCCGACTGAGAGGGCAGGTGAATGTGCTTACAGATATTCGGATACTTGGCCATCACTGCGATCGCCTTGTCATCCATGTCCTTGGGGTGGGGCGAAGTGAAGCGGATACGGATCTTGGGTACAGCCAGAGCCACCTGTTCCAGTAGGTCACCGAAGTCATAGACTTGGCCATTGCCTTCGAAGCGGTAGGAGTTGACGTTCTGCCCAAGGAGGGTAATCTCCCGATAGCCCTTCTCCTCGAGGTCCTTCACCTCACGGATGATGCTCTCCAGCTCACGGCTTCGCTCACGACCTCGGGTGTAGGGGACGATGCAGTAGGAGCAGAAGTTGTTGCACCCACGCATGATCGAGACGAAGCCGGAGAGGTTGAGCCCGCCGATCTTCAGCGGGAGGACGTCCTTGTAGGTCTCGGTGGTGGAGAGCTGGACATTGATAGCCTTCTCCCCACGCTCTACGGCGCCGACGAGATTCGGTAGATCCAGGTAACTGTCGGGACCCACGACGAGATCGACATGGTGCTTCTCGATCAGTTCGCCCTTGGCCCGCTCGGCCATACAGCCCAGGACACCGATGATGATGCGCCGACGCTTCTTGCGGCGGATCGAGTGATAGTAGGCGATACGGTTGAGGACCTTCTGCTCGGCGTTGTCCCGGACAGAGCACGTGTTGAGGAAGATGGCATCGGCCAGCTCGGGGTCTTCCGTCAGGTGGAAGCCGTCCATCTGCATGATCGAAGCGACGACTTCGCTATCGGCGACATTCATCTGACAGCCGTAGGTCTCGATGTAGACACGACGGGGGGAGGTGGCGGGTGAAGAGTGAAGAGAGCTAGAGGAGGAGTGCTCGGGCTTGCTCATGAACGTATAGGGGAGGTTTGGAGTGAGAGGAGGGTGGAGAGAAATCTTAGCAGAGCGTATTGTAGGAAATAATTTATCCTTATATTTGCAATGAAAATGTAAGATTTTTCATAGTTAAGGTTTTGGTTAATAGGTTGGAGCTGGCTGGGAAGTCAGCTCCGCTTTTTTTATGTCCTAACCAAAGGCCTTACTTGATCCATCCCTCACGATAATACATGCGAATGCTAAGGCGCATCACCGATGCGCAGGAAGTGGTAACCCTCATGCTGTAGCCAGCGCACGGCCTGTGGCATGGCTATGCGCATATTCTTCTCAGCCTTGAGCGAGTCGTGGAAGACGATGATCGACCCGTTGCGAGCGTAGCGCTGCACGTAGCCGACGATCGTCTCGGGGCTGAGCTTAGGGTTATAGTCACGCGTGACGACATCCCACATCACGATCTCAAAGCTGTGGCTGAGCTCCCGGTTCTGCGCAAAGCGTAGATGCCCGTGGGGCGGACGGAAGTAGCGCGAATGGATCAACTCATGAGCAGCATATACATCTCGCATATAGTCGCTCGTAGAGTGGAAGATCCCTTGGATATGATGGTAGGTATGATTGCCCACGGCATGACCTCTTCGCTTGATCTCCTCGAAGAGCTCCGGATAGCGACGTACATTGTCAGCCACACAGAAGAAGGTAGCCCGCACACCGAGCTCATCGAGTTGGTCCAATACCCAAGGTGTGACCTCGGGTATCGGACCATCATCAAACGTAAGGTAGATACTCTTCCCCGTGATCGCTGGTATACGCCAGCGTGCTCCGGGGACGAGCATGCGGTACCACATGGGTACACGACAGAGAAGACGCTCGACCATCCTAGGCCTTACTGCTGAGGAGCTACGCCTAGACGACGCAGAAGAGCGGAGATCTGAGCCTCGTACGCCTTGAGGGCATCAGACCGATAGTTCTTGGAGAAGTCCAGCGCATACGAGATGGCTGTATAGGCATCCTGCAGGTCGCCGTGACGAGAGACTTCGTCGAACTTCTCTGGGGAGAGCTGTACAGCCCAGGCCAGCGTGCTGAGGCTTCGGCGAGCGATGGCCTGTAGGACGTGGTCCGCCTCCTTCTTCATGTCGGCACGATAGAGCGCATCAGCGAAGTAGAGCGCACTCGTCTCGTAGGGGACATTCTCCTCGAGGATGACGCTCATACACTTGCGCAGGACGGTCTGAGCCTTCGCCTTGTCTCCACGCTCCAGATAGCCGAGGGCCAGAGGGGTGAATATCTGATTACGAAGGGTAGAGACTATACCACGTGCATTCTCATCGAAGTAAGTTCCGGGCTTGTCGGCACCGCACCAACGGAACTTAGTCATCACAGTCTCGTACATACGGTCTAGGTTGCCGATGCCGTAGTCTAGGGTGCGTCCCGTACTGTCGGTACGAGGCTCTAGGGGAAGGAGCTGCGAGGCCATCCCAGTCTGCACCATGCTAGCGGTCATCCCGTTGAAGGCGTTACGAGGTGAGGTGATCGCCCAGTAGATGGGGCGCTCCCAGTTGTTCGATGCCAGGAGATCCAGCACCGAGAGCCCACCGATATCAACATACTGACGGCCTGCCTGAGAGAGGGAGAGCTTGGGCGTGATGTACTGCACCAGGTCGGGGAAGCTCTTAGCCAAGCGCTTGGCTACGGTAGCCGAATCTACGGGGAGGACGATATTAGCCGTCGGGAGGATCCCAGGGGAACTAGGTCCTCTACTCTCCAGCTTGGAGAAGGCCTGCTGCACTGTCGCCTCGTTGGGATTATTCGGGTCGATCAGGGCATAGTTCGTATAGTAGTAATAGGACTTAGGTAGGAGCCCAAGGGGGACGGGCTTCCCTTCATAAGCCTGCTTCTTCATCTGATCGATGTACCAGTCACCAGAGAGATAGGAGAGGTTGACCGTACGTACGTCGGTACGGATCCCTTCGACCTCCTGAGCGTACCAGAGCGGGAAGGTATCATTGTCGCCATAGCAGAAGAGGATCCCATTCGGTTCGCAGCTCTCGAGGTAGTTGCGCCCCATGTCGCTGGCGACCGTACGCCCAGATCGGTCGTGGTCGTCCCAGTTCTGTCCGGCCATCTGCAGGGGCACAAGTAGAGCTACCAGCGTCACGACTCCCGCTGCCGTGGTAGAGATGAGTGCGGGAGCTTCGTCCTCTGAAGCCTTCTTGCGATCAGCGGGCTTGGAGAGGAGACGAGTAGCAAGGGTAGCGATGGCAGCCACCCCAAAGCCGATCCAGATAGCAAAGGCGTAGAAGGAGCCGACATAAGCGTAGTCACGCTCACGGGGCTGCCCAGGGTACTGGTTGAGGTAGAGCACGATGGCGATCCCCGTCATGAAGAAGAGCATGAAGGTGACCCAGAAGCTCTCTACCCCACGCTTCCCCTGTCCTATCTGGAAGAAGAGACCGAGGAGTCCCAAGAGAAGGGGCAGTGCGTAGTAGACATTGTGTCCCTTATTGGCGGTCATATCCTCTGGGTAAGCAGAGCTATCACCATAGAAGAAGGAGTCGATGAAGGGGATCCCTGTGATCGCCCCTCCACGTAGCAGACTACCATCTCCCTGCAGGTCATTCTGTCGGCCGGCGAAGTTCCACATGAAGTAGCGCCAGTACATGTAGGTGAGCTGGTAGTTGAGGAAGTAGGTGATGTTGTCGCCGAAGGTAGGCACGGTCATATCATCCGCCGCACGCCCCATCCAGGTATTATACATCTCGGCGTGTCGACGATCATAGACACGGGGGAAGAGCATCATGCCGGAGCTCTCATATTCGGGCTCATCCTCCTTGGCACGGACTACGTACTTATCGGGGTCAGAAGGGCTGTCCTTGTGGATACGTCCGTAGGTAGGCTCCTTGTCCTTGAAGACAGGGCGACCGTCGGGACCCATCTTATATTCGGAGGCAAAAGTTGGCCCATAGAAGAGGGGTGCAGAGCCGTACTGTTCACGAGCCAGATAGTATCGGAGGGAGAAGGCATCAGCGGGGGCATTCTCGTTCATCGGCGGATCTGCCACGGCACGCACTAGGATCACTCCATAGGAGGAGAAGCCCATGGCGATAGCCACGAGGCACATCTGTACGGTATGCACCACACGGGCTGTGAAGCCCTTGTACCAATAGAAGAAGGAGCCGATCGCAGCGGCGATCAGGAAGGCTACGATACCATCTCCGATGAGCGGTAGCCCCATGAGGACGAGGGAGAGTACGATGGAGAGGCGGAAGCGATGGGATCTGAGGTGCTTCTCATCCTTTAGGGCCAGCTCTGTCTCATACACGCCCCAGATGAGGACGGCGACGAGCACAGCCAGATAGATATACATCCCCTGATTGTAGCTCAGGCCTAGGCTGTTAACGAAGAACATATCCCACTTACCAGCGAACTTGGGCACCCCCTGCACGACGCCGTACATCATCAGTCCCACCAGAGCAAACGAAGCGACGAGCGAGAGCACACTCCCCTTGAGCGTCGGCGTCTTAGCTCGGCGGAAGTAGTAGACGAGCGCCATGGCAGGCAGGCAAAGGAGATTCAGTAGGTGTACGCCGATACTCAGCCCCATCAGGTAAGCGATGAGTATGAGCCAGCGGTCGGAGCGCTCGTACTTACTACGCTCTTCCCACTTGAAGATCAGCCAGAAGACCACCGCCGTGAAGAGCGAACTGAAGGCATAGACCTCCGCCTCCACTGCGCTGAACCAGAAGGAATCCGAGAAGGTGTAGACCAAGCTACCCACAAGTCCCGACCCGAGGATAGCCACGGCCTGTCCCCGTGTCATCACCTCGCCGACGGGATCCAGACCCTGCTCACCGAGGTGCGCCTTAGGACTGAGGACACGACGCACCATGTGTGTGATCGTCCAGAAGAGGAAGAGGATCGTCAGACCACTGAGCACTGCACTCGTGGCATTGGTCAAGACGGCAGCACGCTCTGGGCTTCCCCCGAGGTGAGAGATGACATTGTAGACCAGCATGTAGAAGGGGGCACCGGGAGGGTGACCGATCTCTAGCTTGTAGTCACATGCGATGAACTCCGAACAGTCCCAGAGGCTTGCTGAGGGACCCATGGTCAGGAGATAAGTCAAGGTAGGGATCACGAAGACCGCCCAACCGAGGAGGTTATTGGCTCGATTAAATTGCTTCCAATTCATGTACTGCTACGTTTAAGCTCCCTGAGCTACGACTCTACGACAGAGCGTAGTGGGTTATATTAGTTGCAAAGATAGCGATATAAGGCGACACGCTACGGAGCGAAGACCTTCGGCCGAAGATCAGGGCTATTTGCTCCCGCTCATTAGCCCCCACTTGCGCAAGGCGAATCGAAGGGAAGCGAGGGGACGAAAAGCCCCCGATTCATCACCCTAAAGCGAGCGTCATCACCCTGAGTTTTTCACTCCTCGCAGAGACCGCTTGTGGAGCGGGATCTGGAGGGGCTAAAAAGGGATCTACGGTAAGATCGCCGAAAAAACCTACTGTAGGTCGTCGAGACGATGGTAGGTCGCATCGACGACCTACCGTAGGTTTCTTTTGCCCCCCTTCGGAGGGTCGGCTAGACTGGGGCTGGAGAAGCACCCTTCCCCCACCCCACCCGACGGGAAAAAGAAGTGGCTACAGACCCGCCCCTCGCTGGGGGGATCTGTAGCCACTATATATAATGTAGGGAGCGCTAGACTAGGCTAGGAGCGCCTCCATCTCCTCGGCCTTCTCCTCGAGGCACTGGAGGTAGCGGAGCTGAGCACGGGTACGCTGGAGGTTGTGCTCAGGGAAGTGGATCTTGAAGTAGGTATCCCCGTTGATATAGTCTACGAGGAAGCGCACCGTCTGCATGTAAGTCATCAGGCGACCGCCGTAAGCGATGAGGCTACGCTCCGTGGGAGTAAGGAACTTCCCAGCCGTAGAGAGATAGCCTTCGACGAAGGCCTTATAGATCTCCATGTTGACACCGATCTTAGAGAGGTCGGCTTCGTCTTCGGGAGCGAAGTTGACGCCCGTACGGATGAAGTCCCCGACATCGCTCAGGATGAAGCCAGGCATCACCGTGTCCCAGTCGACGACGCAGAGCACTGCTCCGGACTTGTCGAAGAGGACATTGTCCACCTTGGTGTCGCAGTGGATGGTGCGCTTGGGGAGCTTACCCTCAGCGTAGAGCTTCTCCTGGATCAGCATTGAGTCCTCACGGCGCTCGATCTCCTCGATGATATCACGGACGGAGGCGACACGACCGCAGGGATCCTCGGCGATGGCATCACGGAGTTGCTTCAGGCGGAAGGGCATGCTGTGGAAGTTCTCAATCGTCTCACCGAGTACCCCCTCAGGGATGACAGAGAGGATCTCTTCGAACTGGCCAAAGGCTTCACCAGCGTGGTAGGCTGCCTTGGGGCTCAGTGTCGACAGACTCATGCTCTCGGGGATGAAGCGACAGAGGCGCCAGTAGTTCTCGCCGTCGTGGTAGTAGTTCTTCTCAGGATCGTCCAGTAGAGGGAAGAAGTGCAGGTACTTGCGGTCGCACTCGGGATCACCGTCGGCCTCTAGGCGCTGGCGAAGGGTGTCGGAGACGATACCGACATTGCGCTGTAGCACCTCGATACGAGGGAAGACGTGGTGATTGACTCGCTGTAGGATCCAGCGACGCTCGCCCGAGCGGTCACTGATGACATAGGTATCGTTGATATGACCGTTACCGAAGGCTTGTACTTCCCCGATGTCACTAAGGGGTACGAACTTGCTAATGATTTGCTCCATATAGGGATAAACTATTGTATTGATTGTCGCAAAGATACACTAAAAAGACCATCCCCACTGCAGCAGGATGTGCCACAGTGGGGATGGAGAAGGGTCACTCACACCTCGAGGAGGGTGAGTAGGGATGCGGGCTTAGAAGCGGTAGCCAACCCCGACGAAGAAGGAAGAGTTCTTATTGCTTGCCTTCTGGACAGCTTCCTTGAGGGTGTTCACCAGACCAAGTTCGGTACCGACACGGAGGTAGACCTTGCTGTACTCCAGAGCAGCAGAGGCGTTGAAGCCTGCATCGAAGCGCTTGAAGCCACCTTCCTTGAAGGCGTCTACTGCACCCTTGACGTCCGAGACAGAAGAGATACCATAGGCGAAGGAAGGACCTGCTTCTACAGAGACAGCGAGGTTATCTCCGAGGCCAACACGGATACCGAGATCTACGGGAACGCTCAGGTAGTTGAGGCCGAGAGAGGAGTTAGCGAACTTAGCCCCTTCCTGGCGGAAAGTGATCCCAGGAGCAAGATACACGCCTGCAGCGAGGTCGATCTCGGCAGCGACGCTAGCACGGAAGCCTGGGCGCACCTTGAGCCCATTGACGGAAGAGCCGTCAACGTTGGTGATGACCGAGCGAGCAAAGTTCCCTGCGACTTCTACACGAGGATGGATAGCGTTCTGAGCCTGAGCTGAGAGCACGCCTGCTACAAGTGCGAAGGCGGCGAAAAATAGCTTCTTCATATTCGTTTTTTCTTTAGGTATACACCACGGGATTAGCCCGTGGCTAGGGGCCAAAGTTACACATTTTGACAAAAGGAGCGCATAGTAGCGATTTTCTTGCCGAGAAGGGCTACGTCACCTCGGGATCTTTTGTGCCTGATCTAGCCCCTCTCCAAAGGCTGATAACAAGCGGGATCTCGAGCACCCCAAAAACGACCTACCGTGGATCGCCGAAAAAACCTACTGTGGGTCGTCGAGACGACCTACGGTAGGTCGCATCGACGACCCACAGTAGGTTTCATTTTACCTCCTCCGAGGAGCGCCTTCTCCACCCTCAAGGCAGACGAATCATTCTACATAATAAAAGAGGGGGTATACACCAGGGGCTTCTCGGTGCGTTAAGAAGACGTCCCTCCCCTACTCCCACAGGGTGGTCCCAGCGGGGAGTCCAGGGGATGCACACCAGAGGGACAAGTGTGCAGGACTTGCGTTTCTAAGTATTTGACTACCTTTGCATTCGCTGGTTTGGGAAGCCCTGTCTGCACAAACCACTGCAGGAGATGCGCTCCTGCATACCGAAATAGAGTAACATTTAATCCAAGTATCAAAAGCTGGTATGACAAGTAAAAGAATGCGACTGTTATGCGCATCTCTGTGTCTGGTCGCCACTACACTCCCCGCCTGGGCAGCAGGTCCACAAGGGAAGGCACAGACACCGAAGAAGGAGACACGCACGACAGCCGGTCAGCAGAATCTCTCCAGTGGGGAGCATCTGCTTCTGGCCGACCGACTCGAGATCAAAAGCCGACTCTCTAAGGAGAAGAAACGCCGTGAGGCTGACCTTCAGGCTAAGAAACAGCAGGAGGATCTAGAAGACCCTGCCTCTGAGATCTACGGAGAATCGTCCTGGGGAAGCTACGTCAATCCCTTCGCTGGGATGTCGGTCAATATCCCCGATCGTCAGGATATCGATCTCCAAGAGTTCGTGATGCCTATCTCCACCCGTCAGGTGACGTCCAACTATGGCTTCCGCCACAGCTTCGGGCGTATGCACTACGGGGTAGACCTTAAGCTAAGCACCGGAGACACCGTCCGGGCAGCCTTCTCAGGCAAGGTGCGTATCAAGTCCTACGAAGGTAGAGGCTACGGCAACTATGTCGTGATCCGCCACCCCAACGGCCTGGAGACGGTCTACGGCCACATGAGCCGCTCGATCGTCCGTGAGGGCACCATCGTCCGAGCAGGAGACCCCGTAGGTCTCGGTGGGAGTACTGGGCGCTCTACAGGCCCACATCTCCACTTCGAGGCTCGCTTCATGGGGATACCTATCGACCCATCGGACCTCTTCGACTTCCAGGCGGGTGTCCCTCGCTTCGACATCTTCGCCTTCGTCAAGGGCGCCTATCGTACGCCCCGCTCCGTAGCGGTGGCCAACGCTGTAGCTAAGCCCAAGAAGAGCGGTGAGGCGAACGAAGAGCAGTTTAAGACGCACCGCATCAAGCGTGGTGATACGCTCCGCTCCATCGCCTCGCAGTACGGCGTCTCCGTGAGCAAGCTCTGCCACACAAACGGCCTCTCCTCTCGCGCCAAGCTCTCCACGGGACGCACCATCCGCATCCCGAGCTAGCCCCCCGACACCCCTAGGGACATGACCATATATAATACCCAGGCTTCACCGCTCAGACTCACGAGAGATCTAGGCGGTGAAGCCTGGGCTTTTTACGTACCTTTGCACAGGCGATCTGGTCTGGGAAGAGCCAAGCGCTAGCCCCCGCCGAGACCCTACCCTTCGTCACCCCTTACAGACAACTACATAGCCTACGAATGATTACGTTTTTCAGGAAGCCTAGTAGCTCCACGCTCTATGTCGTAGAGAGCACCTCTGCCCTCTGTAGCGAAACCCTCAGCCGTCTCTCTTGGCTCTTCAGCGGGGCTACCCCCCTAGCGGAGTCACAGCTCTCTGGCTTCTTCGTCGGTACTCGCCGGGAGCTCGTCACCCCCTGGAGTACCAATGCTGTAGAGATCGTCAAGAACATGAATATCTCTACTGTCACACGCATAGAGGAGTTCAGCGAAGTAGCAGGCCCAGATGCAGCGTTTGACCCGATGCTTCAGGCCCTCTATGAGGGACTAGACGCCTCGGTCTTCACTACAGCGCTCTCCGCTCAGCCCATAGAGCAGATCACCGACCTACGCTCCTACAACGAGACACACGGCCTAGCCCTCAGTGAGGAAGAGATCACTTACCTTGAGGCTCTTAGCCAGCGACTCGGACGCCCCTTGACCGACAGTGAGCTCTTCGGCTTCTCCCAGGTCAATAGCGAGCACTGCCGACACAAGATCTTCGGAGGCACCTTCGTCCTCGACGGCGAGGAGCAGGAGCGTAGCCTCTTCTCCATGATCAAGGACACCAGCGCTGCTAACCCCAATCACCTCGTCTCAGCCTACAAGGACAATGTCGCCTTCATCGATGGTCCAAGCGATCTGGAGCAGTTCGCTCCCGCCTCAGGGGATAAGCCTGATTACTTCGTACGTAAGCACATCGACAGCGTCCTTAGCCTCAAGGCAGAGACGCATAACTTCCCGACGACCGTCGAACCCTTCAATGGAGCTGCCACCGGTACTGGCGGGGAGATCCGTGACCGTATGGCAGGGGGTCGTGCCAGTGTCCCCCTAGCTGGGACAGCGGTCTACATGACCAGCTACCCACGCACCGAGGTAGGTCGCTCCTGGGAGAAGCATACCGAAGCCCGCCCTTGGCTATATCAGTCGCCTCGTCAGATCCTGACGAAGGCATCGAATGGTGCTAGTGACTTCGGGAATAAGTTCGGGCAGCCCCTGATCTGCGGTTCGGTACTTACCTTCGAGCACCAACCCGACGAAGCAGATACCAATACTTATGGTTTCGACAAGGTCATCATGCTCGCTGGCGGGATAGGCTATGCCCGCCGTAGCGATGCACAGAAGGGTGAACCAGAGCCCGGCGAGAAGGTCCTTCTCCTCGGCGGAGATAACTACCGTATCGGCATGGGTGGCGGTGCCGTCAGCTCCGTCAATACCGGTCAGTACGCTGGCGCCATAGAGCTCAACGCCGTCCAGCGCTCCAATCCCGAGATGCAGAAGCGTGTGGAGAATGTCATCCGCACCCTCTCGGAGAGCGACGACAATCCCATCATCTCTATCCATGACCACGGCGCAGGTGGCCACCTCAATTGTCTCTCGGAGCTCGTCGAGACAACGGGCGGTCACTTCGACCTCTCTACCTTCCCTATTGGCGACGAGACTCTATCAGCCAAGGAGATCATCGGCAACGAGAGTCAGGAGCGCATGGGTCTGCTGGTGAAAGAGGACGCCGTAGAGCGCATCGCCCGTATCGCCGAGCGTGAGCGTGCTCCGATGTATGTCGTAGGGCATACGACGGACGATATGCACCTGACCTTCGAGGACGCCGATGGATCGAAGCCCATTGATCTAGCCCTGTCGGATATGTTTGGCTCAGCACCTAAGACCTATATGGTCGATAAGCATGTGGAGCGCAAGCATGCTCCTCTCTCCTACGACGCACAGCAGGTCGAGACCTACCTCGATGCAGTCCTCCAGCAGGAAGGTGTCGCATGTAAGGACTGGCTCACCAACAAGGTCGACCGCTCCGTCACAGGGCGTGTCGCCCGCCAGCAGTGCCAAGGGGCTATCCAGCTTCCCTTGAGTGACTGCGGTGCGATGGCCGTAGACTTCCGTGGTGGATCCGGCATAGCGACCTCCATCGGTCATGCCCCAGCAGCCGCCCTCGTCGATCCTGTAGCTGGTAGCCAACTTGCCATAGCCGAAGCCCTAACGAATATAGTCTTCGCCCCCCTCACCTACGGGCTTGAAGGGGTATCCCTCAGCGCTAACTGGATGTGGCCCTGCCGTAACGAAGGCGAAGATGCTCGCCTATATGATGCGGTCGAAGCTGCCTCAGATCTTGCCATCTCCCTTGGGATCAATATCCCCACGGGGAAGGATTCGCTCTCGATGACACAGAAGTATCCTGACGGCTCGAAGGTACTGAGTCCAGGCACGGTGATCATCAGCGCTATCGGGGAGGTCTCCGATGTGAAGAAGATCCTGTCGCCCGTACTCCTTCCTCGTCCCGAATACCCTGTCTACCATATCGACTTCAGCTTTGCTCCCCTGGCCCTCGGTGGGTCAGCTCTGGCACAAGCGCTGGGTAAGCTCGGGGACGAAACACCCCGTATCGAAGAGCCCGAATACTTCCGTGAAGCCTTCACGGCGATCCAAGAGCTCCTCCAGCGAGGTGTGCTGGTCGCAGGTCACGACATCTCTGCCGGTGGTCTCGTCACTGCCCTGCTGGAGATGTGCTTCCCCAATGTGTCGGGTGGCCTCTCTGTAGATCTCTCGGCCTTCCCAGAAGGGGACCTCGTCAAGCTGCTCTTCGCTGAGAATCCTGGGGTACTCGTGCAGACTTCCGACCCCGAAGCACTCGAAGCTATCCTCAGAGACGCCAGCATCGGCTTTGCCCGTATCGCTGTGCCTGAATCCACGGGTCGACAGCTCTCCCTCCATAGAGGTAAGCAGACACTCCTCTCGCTCGACATCGATGCTAAGCGTGATCTCTGGTATCGCTCCTCCTACCTGATGGACAAATATCAGAGTGGCGAAGAGCAGGCGAAGGAGCGCTTCACCAACTATAAGAAGCAACCCCTCCAGTTCCGCTATCCCGAAGGCTTCACGGGTAAGCTGGTCGACCTCGGTCTCGATCCTAACCGCACGACTAAGTCTCCCGTGCGAGCAGCGATCCTCCGTGACAAGGGGACGAACGGCGAGCGGGAGATGGCCTATACCCTCCATCTAGCAGGCTTCGACGTCAAGGATGTCCACCTCACCGACCTCATATCGGGCAGGGAGACACTGGATGATGTCCAGTTCATCGTCTTCTGCGGTGGCTTCTCCAACTCCGACGTACTGGGTTCAGCAAAGGGTTGGGCTGCCGGTATCCTCTACAACGAGCAGGCGAAGGCCACACTCGAGCGCTTCTACGCTCGCCCCGATACGCTGAGTCTCGGTATCTGCAACGGCTGTCAGCTGATGGCTGAGCTGGAGCTTCTCTATCCCGAGCACGAGCTGAAGCACAAGATGGCGCACAACGATTCGCATAAGTTCGAGAGCGCCTTCTCCAGCCTCACGATCCCAGAGAATCACTCAGTGATGCTCCACGATCTAGCGGGTACGACCCTCGGGGTGTGGGTAGCACACGGAGAGGGGAAGTTCGAACTCCCCTACGCTCCCGACCGCTATCACGTCATCGCACGCTATACCTACGACGCATATCCTGCTAACCCCAACGGCTCGCCCGATGCCATCGCAGGGCTCTGCAGTGAGGACGGCCGTCATCTGGCACTGATGCCTCACCCCGAGCGAGCCATCTTCCCCTGGCAGTGCGCTTATTACCCTGAGGAGCTCCTGAGTGAGCACGAGGTGACACCGTGGATGAAGGCCTTCCGCAACGCCTATGATTGGTGCGTGAAGCACGCCTAAGCTCCCCCTCCTCAAGCCAAAGGAAATGCGAGCCCCCACCGAGCTGTGAGCTTGGTGGGGACTCGCTACGTTTAGGGCCTGAAGGGCGGTGGAAGGGAAGGCTTTTCGGTCAGAGGAAAGGGTGTAATTGCGTATGTAAAAGGTTTTTCGTTACTTTGCAAGCGCAAACCACAGCATAGGGTTCCTTGGCCGAGTGGTTAGGCACCGGTCTGCAAAACCGTTTACGGCGGTTCGATTCCGCCAGGAACCTCAAGAAAGGCACCGAAGTCTCCGTGTAGACTTCGGTGCTTTTTTGTTGGGTCGTCGCCCCTCGCTATCCCGCTTCGGGAGCGGGATCTAGAGCCTCGTCGGAGAGGGAGGCTAGGATACCCCCAAAAGGGATCTACGGTAGGTCGCACTTGCGACCCACGGTAGATCGTCAGACGACCTACAGTAGGTTTTTTCGACGACCTACAGTGGATCGTTTTTTACCCCTCCACAGACCGCTTCCCGAGCGGGGTGATTTCTCCTCTTCAGATGGAGCTGAGCCTTCGCCGGGAGAAGAGCTGCGGGGGCAGGTCAGGGGCTTTTTACGTATCTTTGGGAAAAGATCATACCCGTGTGTGATCGATGCTCACTTCACATACAACTATTGAGACTCAACCCAAATGAAGCGACTATTCGCATGTGCCCTCACATTGGGCGCTGCCCTTAGCCTCCCCCTGCAGGCTCAACGCTCTGAGCGTCTCCTTGAGAAAGGCTGGCGCTTCACCCGAGAAGATCAAAGCCAATTCTCCTCCCCGACCTTCAACGACAGCAAGTGGAGTCGTGTCGTCGTCCCTCATGACTGGGCGATCTACGGCCCCTTCAGCTTCGACAACGACAAGCAGCATCTGGCCATCGCTCAGGATGGGCAGAAGGAAGCTATGGAGCATGCTGGCCGTACGGGAGGACTGCCCTTCGTGGGCACAGGTTGGTACCGCCGAAGTCTGGAGATCCCCAGCGATCTAGGCGACCGCCGAGTATTCCTCCGCTTCGATGGGGCGATGAGCCACGCCCGTGTCTATGTCAACGGTAAGGAGGTCGGCTACTGGCCCTATGGCTACAACACCTTCGCCTTCGACATCACCTCCTTCGTCCGCCCAGGAGAAGCCAATACCCTCGCCGTACGTCTGGAGAATAAGCACGAGAGCAGTCGCTGGTATCCCGGCGCTGGGCTCTACCGCAATGTACACCTCACCTTCACCTCGCCTGTCTATGTGCCTCTCTGGGGGACACAGATCCAGACCCCTACGGTCGAGGCTAGCCGTGCCTACGTAGACGTCCGTACCCGCATCGCTGGGATGAGCACGCTCTCAGGGCGTCCTCTTCAGGTGAAGACGAAGATCCTCTCCCCCGAAGGCAAGGTCGTAGCACAGCGTGAGGAGGAGATCCAGAGCGCTGGCACCGAGCGCCTCTACCATACGGGCTTCGACGTGGAGCGCCCCCAGCTCTGGGACATCGACCAGCCTCACCTCTATAAGTATGTCATCGAGCTGAGCGACGGCGGACGTCTGCTCGACAGAGACACGACGACCTTCGGGATCCGCTCCATAGAACTGAAGGCAGGCGATGGCTTCTACCTGAACGGGCGGAAGCTGAAGTTCCAAGGCGCCTGCCTCCACCATGACCTCGGTCCTCTCGGCGCGGCGGTGAACGAAGCCGCCATGCGACGCCAGATCCGCACCATGCAGGACATGGGCGTCAATGCCATCCGCACCTCGCACAATATGCCGGCCCCAGAGTTCGTCCGCCTCTGTGATGAGATGGGTATGCCCGTGATGGCAGAGAGCTTCGACTGCTGGGCCCAGCCTAAGGTGCCCAACGGCTACAACCTCGACTTCAACGAGTGGCATGAGCGTGACCTGGTGAACCTCGTGCATCAGTTCCGCAACAGCCCTTCGGTCATCATGTGGAGCATCGGGAATGAAGTCCCCGAGCAACCTTCGCTCGACGGAGCTAAGCTCGCCTATCGCCTGCAGGAGATCTGCCACCGTGAAGACCCCACCCGCCCCGTGACCAACGGGATGGACAACCCACTGGGCGTCCTCAAGAGTGGCATGGCTACGACCCTCGACATCCCGGGCTTCAACTACCGCCCCTTCCTCTACGACACGGCGCACAAGGTACTGCCACAGGGCTTCCTCCTCGGCTCAGAGACCTGCTCGACGGTCAGCTCTCGTGGGGTATATAAGTTCCCCGTCGTGCGCAAGAGCATGGCTAAGTACCCCGACCACCAATCCTCTGGCTACGACGTCGAGCACTGTGGGTGGAGTAACCTCCCCGAGGACGACTTCATCCGTCAGGAAGATCATGACTGGAGCATGGGCGAATTCATCTGGACGGGGATCGACTACCTAGGCGAACCAACGCCCTACTATAGTGACTGGCCCAGCCACTCTTCGCTCTTCGGTGCCGTAGACCTCGCTGGCCTTCCTAAGGACCGCTTCTACCTCTACCGCAGTCACTGGAAGAAGGATGCCGAGACACTCCACATCCTTCCCCACTGGACTTGGCCCGGTCGTGAAGGAGAGGTGACGCCTATCTTCGTCTACACCAACTACCCCGAGGCCGAGCTCTTCATCAACGGTAAGAGCCAAGGCCGCCAGCGCAAGGATCGATCCATCAAGATCGAGGATACTGAGAACGAAGACAGCCAGAAGGCCTTCACACGCCAGAAGCGCTACCGCCTGATGTGGATGGATACGAAGTACGAACCCGGAGAGGTGAAGGTCGTCGCCTACGACGATGCAGGCAAGGCCGTAGCTACCCAGACGGTGCGCACCGCAGGCCGTGCACATCACCTCGAGCTCAGCGCTGACCGCACCACCATCTCACCCGATGGCAAGGATATCTCCTTCGTCACGGTACGTGTCGTCGACAAGGACGGTAACCTCGTCCCCGACGATGGTCGCCTCCTGAACTTCAAGGTTACAGGTGCTGGCTCCTTCCGTGCTGCTGCTTCGGGCAATCCTGCTTCGCTTGATGCCTTCCACCTACCCCGTCACCATGCCTTCAGCGGTCAGCTCGTAGCCCTCGTACAGAGTGCAGAGCGTGCCGGAGAAGCAGTGCTGACGGTCTCGGCTAAGGGTCTCCCCTCGGCAAGCATCCGCATTCAGGTCAAGTAACCTCCACCCCGTGTCGCTCTCCCCTAGCTTCATAGCTCATATCCTGGAGCTACAGGCCTCCTACCGAGGGACATCCCCCGAGCGTATCCTCCTGGGCAAGGGATCTCTCACCCGAGAAGAGCGCCACTACCTCTCTCTACAGCTCGCATCCGAGCCGTCACTCTCTAGGAAGCTCCCCAGCTGGCATACAGCTGGGGTCTTCCTTCCTACGCCCCTCACTCTCGAGCAATGCTCCAGCGAAGAAGCCGCCCGCTACAAGCGTCGCTTCGTCCAGAAGGGTGAGGTGCTTCTCGACCTAACGGGAGGCTTCGGTGTGGACTTCACCGCCCTTGCCTCCGAGGCAGGAAGTGCCGTCTATGTCGAGCGCCAAGCAGAGCTCGTCGCTGCTGCCCGCTTCAATCTTCCCCGCCTCCTTCCAGCCAAGGATCTAGTCATCATCGAGGGTGAATCACTCACTCAACTTGAGGGACTTCTTGCCACCTACCAGCCTAGCCTTATCTTCCTCGACCCCGCTCGTCGTGAGGGGCAGGACACGGCACGTCGGGTCTATGCCATCGAGGACTGCGAGCCTGATCTACACCGTCTCCTTCCTGAGCTCCACACGTTCGTAGAGGAGCTACAGCTACCCCACTTCCCCAGGCTACTCGTCAAGCTCTCCCCGATGCTCGATGTGGTGCATACCCTCCGCTCCATCCCAGGCGTCAAGGAGCTTCACGTCGTATCTGTTCGGGGCGAAGCTAAGGAGCTTCTTCTCCTGATCGACCTAGAGCAAGCGAAGGCGAAGCCCGAACCCGAAGCAGTCACGATCATCGCTCAAGACCTCCGTCCAGACGGGTCGGTCCCAGAGTTTTCCCTCGTGCGTGCCTTAGCTCAGGAAGAGCAGGAAGAGGTGCATTACGCTAGTGCTCCACTCCGCTACCTCTTCGAGCCTCACGCTGCACTGATGAAGACGGGACTCTTCCGAAGTATCGGGAGGGCCTATGGTGTACAAGCGCTCCATCCCAATACCCACCTCTATACAGCGGAGCACCTCTCCGAGGGGAAGTTCCCTGGGAGGGTCTTTGAGGTCGAGCGGATTTACCCCTTTGCCTCCTCCCAGCTGAAGGCTATAGGCCGGGAGATACAGCAAGCGGAGATCACCTGTCGGAACTTCCCTCTGCGCCCCGAAGCTCTACGCTCCCGTCTTCGTCTGAAGGACGGTGGCACGAAGACCTTACTAGCCCTGACGGCCTCCGACGGAGCACACCTCCTCGTCCTCTGTCACCGCCTCTAATGGGCGAGGCGATCATCCGCTCTAAGCCACGAGGATCCGTGTAGCGAGGGTAGGATGATCTTCGTATCTAAAGCATAGAAATCATCCACGATTAAGCACGCTAACCAGCGTATACAAAACGGGTCATCCCCCTGTCCAGCTCGAGGCTGAGTCAGGGGGATGACCCGTTTCTTAGTTGGGAAGGAATGCCTTCTTCTTAGAGGCGCTCGATGTCCTTGAAGTAGTTGTAGGTACCGACTTTCAGCTCGATACAAGCAGCTTCATCACAGACGATGATCCCCTTAGGATGGAGCTGTAGAGCGGTAATCGTCCACATCTGGTTGACCGCCCCTTCGACAGCCTGCTGGAGGGCACGAGCCTTACCATGTCCGTTGACGAGGATCAGCACTTCACGAGCGTCCATCACGGTACCGACCCCTACGGTAAGAGCAGTCTTCGGCACCTTATTCACATCTCCATCGAAGAAGCGACTATTAGCGATGATCGTATCCGTCGTGAGCGTCTTCATTCGGGTACGAGATGCTAGAGAGGAGCCAGGCTCATTGAAGGCAATGTGCCCATCAGGGCCGATGCCTCCGAGGAAAAGGTCTATACCTCCTGCCTGCTTGATCGCAGCTTCGTAGGCAGCACATTCGGCTTCGAGGTCTGGAGCATTACCGTTGAGGATGTGGACGTTCTCCCTCTTGATGTCGATATGATTGAAGAAGTTCTTCCACATGAAGGTATGGTAGCTCTCGGGGTGATCTTCGGGGATGCCGACATACTCGTCCATGTTGAACGTGACGACATGCTCGAAGGACACACGCCCGGCTTGATAGGCTGCCACCAGAGCTCGATACATGCCCATAGGAGAAGAACCCGTAGGCAGACCGAGGACGAACGGCTTCTGAGCAGTAGGCTGGGCAGACTGGATCTTGCGGACGACGTAGTCCGCTGCCCACTGAGAGATACCCGTGTAGTCGGGCTGGATGATAAGACGCATACTATTAGCTGGTTTAGTTGATAAGATACTAGAGGTAGGTGCTAAGCCTTCAGACGCTCAGCCATAGCAGTGCCCAGAGACCAGGCAGCGGAGAGGATGGAGGGAAGGTCTGCCATCTTCATCTCGACACCTTCGCCGACAGCCTCCCACTTCATCTCGTCGGCGAAGGGAAGGAGGCGCTTGAGGGCGGCAGGAGCCCATGTGTGTGAAGCGAAGGCACCATAGAGGCGGGCCTTGACATCACGGATACGGATGAGGTTCATGAGGTTCTCGATGGGCGAGAAGAGTTCACCGCAGTAGGTGGGGCTTCCTATGATAAGCCCTCGGTAGCGGAAGACATCGCGGAGGATCACCGAAGGGTCACTCTTAGTCACATTGTGACAGACGATGCTCTTGACTCCCGAAGCAGCGAGGCTCTGGGCGATGACGTCGGCGAGTTGCTCGGTATTGCCATACATCGATCCGTAGAGGACGACTACGCCTTCCTCCGCTTCATCAGAGGAGAGACGGTCATAGAGCTGGCGTGCTTCGGCGAAGCCTGCCTTGGTCCAGACGACGCCGTGGGCAGGGCAGACGAAGTCGACATCCAGCCCTTGCTTGTCCATGTTCACCAGGGCCTTCTTGACGAAAGGCCCATACTTACCGATGACACAAGCGTAGTAGCGGATCATCTCCTCGAGATAGGCCTGACGGTCGCCAAGGTGGCTATCGAGGATGTGCCCACTCAGGGCACCGAAGGAGCCGAAGGCATCGGCGGAGAAGAGCACACGGTTCGTCTGCTCATAGGTGAACATCACCTCGGGCCAATGTACCATCGGTGCCATGAGGAAGGAGAACTCATGCTTACCTATACGCAGGGCATCACCGCTCTTCACCTCATGAAGTCCCGTCGTGATCCCATGGAAGCCACGGAGCATCTCGAAGGTCTTCTTATTGCCTACGATCTGCATATTAGGGTAGCGCTGGCGCAGGAGGCCTATAGAGCCACCGTGGTCGGGCTCCATGTGGTTGATGATAAGGTAGTCTAGGGGACGGCCCTCAAGCAGGATATCAAGCTTGTGGAAGAATACGTCGGAATAGCAGACATCCACCGTATCGATGAGGGTGGTCTGCTCGTCGAGGATGAGGTAAGCGTTGTAGGCCACCCCCGAAGGGATCGACCAGACATTCTCAAAGCGCTCCTTCATGCGGTCGTTGACTCCGACATAGTAGATGGAGCTGGTGATCTGTGGTACTTGGTACATAGTAGCGAGTGTAAGTATGAGAAAGCTCCTACGGTGGGGGCTGACCCTGCGGGATCAGTGCCCCCGTCCGTAAGAGCGGGTATACTAGGGTTTAGCCGGTGCGGGGGAAGAGTCCGCCTTCGGCTCTAGGGGATGACGATAAGCCTGGATGACGAGGACAAGGCCTCCGAGGACGAAGGGGATGCTGAGGAGCTGTCCCATGTTCATCCCCCAGCTAGCGACGAGCTGTTGCTCCCAAGCCTCCTGTACGTTCTTGATGCTCTCTATGAAGAAGCGCGAACCAAAGACACCGATGAGGAAATACCCTACGATGAGCCCCGAGTAGCGACGGGCAGCATCTCGGCACCAATAGAGGTAGCAGCAGAAGGCAAAGATTAGTAGATAGGCCAGCGCCTCGTAGATCTGTGTCGGATGACAGGCTGGGATCGTAAGGCCTCGCTCAGCGTAGCCAGTGAACTCCGAAGCACGGGGGAAGATGAAGCCCCAGGGTGCGTCGGTCGGACGGCCGAAGATCTCACTATTCATCAGGTTACCCAGACGGATCAGCGCCGCCGCCAGCCCTGTAGGTACGGCCAGACGGTCCAGTGCCCAGAGGACGGACTTCTTAGTCACTCGCTTGGAGTAGAGCCAGACGGCGAGGATCACCCCTATGCTACCTCCGTGGCTAGCGAGCCCACCCTCCCAGATCTTGAGGATCTCTGCGGGATTAGCCAGATAATAGGAAGGATTGTAGAAGAGGACATGCCCGAGACGAGCTCCGACGACCGTACCGATGACGACGTAGATATAGAGGGAGTTCATCCATTCGACGGGGAGATGCTCCCGCTTCCAGATACGCTCCTCGACCATAGGGCCTAGGATGAGGAGCCCGAGAGCGAAGAGAAGTCCGTACCAGCGAATACCTCGTCCGAAGACCTCAAAGATAACGGGATCGACATCCCAAGTGATGGCGCTTAACATAGGCGAGCGAAGGTTGATAGCTTGAGAGGGGCTGAAGGGGGATTAGCAGAGCTTACCGATCCACTGCTCACGCTCTCCAGGGAGGAGATCGATGACAGGGATCTCCTGCATCGTGTAGCATCCGGGGGTAAGACGGCGGGTAGCACGAGCCGAGGAGACGAGGATCTGCGCTGTGAGAGCGGGGTTGTTGATCTTCATGTTGAACTCCAGGAGCTGATTCTGCGTCTGCCCCGAGACTCCCTTGCGAGTCATGTGGACGCCGTGGCCCATGTCGATCAGCTGATCCACATCATCGACGACGGTGACGTGGGTCTCGTCGTGGGCGAAGTAGTCATCGGTCTTGATGGCATGGATCACTTCCTCGGCCTTGTAGCCAGGCTCGAGCTCGATATAGACCATACGGCGATGGATGCCCGTGCCTGTGGGGATCGTCATCGAGAGCGCTCGGTGCACCCCAGCGATAGCCTTCACGGCGACGGTGTGCCCCATGCTCATACCAGGACCGAAGTTGGTATAGGTGATCCCCTTGGGGACAATAGCCTCCATGAGGGTGCGCACTACGGAGTCGCTCCCTGGATCCCAGCCTGCAGCGATGACGGAGACCGCGCCGTGCTCACGAGCCGTCTTACCTAGCGCCTCACGCAGAGGCAGGATCATCGTATGGATGTCGAAGCTGTCGACAGTAGAGATACCGAGGGCTAGGATCTCTTGGGCTGTCGCCTCGACCAGACGAGTAGGCGTGCAGAGCAGAGCGACGTCGACGCCCTCTAGTTCCTTGATGCTTGCCACCACACGATAGGGGCGAAGCTCATAGGGGACGTTCGATGGATCACGGCGTACGACCCCAGCGATCTCAAAGTCGGGTGCTGCCTCCAGAGCTTGGATGGCATAGTGACCGATGTTCCCATAGCCGACGACGGCGGCACGTATTTTTTTTGTCTCAGACATTGTTTCTTTTGCTTTGTAAATAGCGGTGAGCGTGAATATATCACTTAATCATACAAAGATACTAAATACCCTGCATCGGGAGCGAAGATCGGGGGTGAAGTTCAGGGCAAGGAAATGATGGTTTTCGACCCAACGAGCCGACCCCTCGCCAGCCCGCTTGCCAAGAGGCTTTGGAGATGGTCTTCCAAACGACGCTAAAAAAACCTACTGTAGGTCGTCTCTGCGACCTACCGTGGGT
>NZ_KI259238.1:6935-22827 GCF_000467855.2 Porphyromonas sp. oral taxon 278 str. W7784 | reverse complement strand
GACCTACCGTAGGTCGCTTTTTACCCCCTCCAGCACCCCTCTTCTCAGGTCCCTATTCAGCCAAGCAAAAAGCGCCCCGAACTTCCTCGTCGAAGTTCGGGGCGCTCGGTTCGTTTTGAGCTAAGCCCAGAGGCTCACTCCCGCTAGGGGTGAATCTGGCGCTGTAGCTGGGGGAGGCAGTGCTCCAGCAGGTCGAGGACGTGCTCGAAGCCCTCTGCCCCGCCGTAGTAGGGATCGGGGACATGGTCCTTCGCCGCATCGGGCGCCCAGTCCGTCAGGAGGGAGACCTTCTCTGCCAGTTCGGCCGTCGGAGCCTTCTCCAGCAGACGCTCCCGATTCGACTCATCCATCCCGATGATGTAGTCGAAGTGGAAGAAATCTTCGTAGCGGATGGGACGGGAGCGGCTGGTCAGATCGTAGCCTCGGCGAGCGGCATGAGCACGCATACGCCCGTCGGGCAGTTCGCCTTCGTGGTGCCCGATGATACCTGCAGAGTCGATCTCGAAAGCTTCGTCCTGCCCCGCCTCGGAGACTAGGTGTCGGAAGACCCCTTCAGCTGAAGGGCTTCGACAGATATTACCAAGGCAGACGAAGAGTACCCGCACGGGTCGCCCACTGACGGGCTGGAGGATGGGAGTCTGGCGCATAGGGGACTTCTTAGTCGACGGCTAGGTCTCCGAGGAGTACGTCCTTAGCATCCTCCACGGTCTTCGTCACGACGAGACGGAGCGTCTTCCCCTCCTTCGCTTCGGGGAGGGTGATCGCTACGGGGATGGGGTTATTACGGATATTGGCGAACTCGCCCTCAGCGACCTTCTCCCCGTCGAGGTAGAGCTCGTAGCGCTGGATATGCCCCTGTACATCTCGGTGCTGCGAAGGGGTGTAGACGAGGCGATGGATGAGGCGAGGGGCGTCGAACTCTAGGGCAAGCGAACGGGCACCCGAGCCGAGGACGACATGCGTGTAGCCGTTGCCGTCGAAGAGGCTCTTACGCTGCTCTTCGTTGAGTCCCGGCACATGGACGTCCTTCATCGAATAGCCCGAATGGAAGGTCGTCATCGGCTTGTCCCTATTGATCGGCGTAGAGACGCGCGCTAGGATGGTGATGTGGTCGCCAGGGGCGTGGAAGGGCTCGGTATAGAGCTCCCACACAGCACGGCTGGGGTCTTGCCCTTCCTTGACGAGGGCATACTCGAGCTTAGCATTCGCTGCCAGCGTACGGATAGATACCGTATCCTCAGCATCACGGCGTACGACGGGCGCCTCCAGCACTTCGGGGGCGAGATAAGCTGAGATATTGGACAGGCAGACAGGGCCACGTGCCTCCTCGATGGTGATACGAAGGGCAGAGGTCTTGACGGGTGCAAAGCGGATGAGGCGCTTGTAGCCGATGGTCGTCAGCGTATCGGTCGTCGAGACAGGAGCGAAGCGTCCCGAGGCATCAGCCGTCTCGATACGGAAGCGCTCGACTCTCTGGCCGAGGGCGATGTACTCCTGCAGGGCTACGGTATTGAGCTCCGTAGGACGGGAGAAGCGGAAGGTCAGCTGAGCGGTCTTCGTACCATCAGCACCTGCCCAGTAGGTCTCCAGGGAGCCATCGGTGAGATGCTGGGGGAGGAAGGTCTTGCCCGAGCGCTGGTTCGTCACTGTAGGGACGATGCCCTTCAGCAGATCCTTCTGGAAGGACGCCTTCAGATGATCGTGCCAAGCGATAAGACGGGTAGAGTCGACAGCGGGGATCTTCCCGTCGAGATTGATGGGGCAGTTCAGTAGGAGATTAGCGCCACGACCGACACTCTGATAGTAGAGGTTTACGAGGTTCGCTACCGAGCGCACTTGGTGGTCTTCACGATGGTGATAGAACCATCCTGGGCGGATACTTACGTCCACTTCTCCAGGGAGCCACTGGCCTGCATCCCGATGACCCCACTGGGCTTCGGTGTAGTGCTTCTCTCGTGAAGGATCGTAGGCTGCCCAGTTCGTCTCCCCAGCCCAACCGGACTCATTGCCGATCCAGCGTATGGTGGGCACCGTGCCCCCAAAGATCATGATGTCCTTGTTGTTCCGTCGAAGCATCTTCGCAGCTTCCTCATAGCGGTAGTATGAGTTAGGGTCGATATTACGGGCAGAGTCTGCACCGCCGTACCAGCCTGTACCGCCATTAGCTCCGTCGAACCAGTATTCGAAGAGCTTGCCGTAGCGGGTGGTCAGCTCCTGGATCTGCTGGTGGAAGGTCTTCTGATAGCCGGGGAAGCCATAGTCCTTATTATTGCGGTCCCAAGGAGAGAGGTAGAGACCGAACTGTAGGCCATGACGGTGGCAAGCGTCGCTGAGCTCCTTGACGAGGTCTCCCTGACCACCCTTGTAAGGGCTATTCTTGATCGAATAGTCGGTAGTCTCCGTTGGCCATAGACAGAAGCCATCATGATGCTTGGCTGTGAG
The DNA here is from genome assembly GCF_000467855.2 of Porphyromonas sp. oral taxon 278 str. W7784. Taxonomy (GTDB): domain Bacteria; phylum Bacteroidota; class Bacteroidia; order Bacteroidales; family Porphyromonadaceae; genus Porphyromonas. The sequence continues at coordinate 20,385 of NZ_KI259238.1, read as the reverse complement.
GATGACCCCCTTCATACCGGCACGCTTGAGCGTGGTGACCCACTGCTCGACATCGAGGATGGGTGGGTTGAAGGTCTTCGCAGGGGTATTGCCATAGCCCCACTCTAGGTCGTTGTAGGTATTCAGGCCGAAGTGGATGAAAGCATAGGTCTCTAGTTCGTGCCAGGCTTGCTGTGCTTTGGTCGGCACAGGTAGGACAGGTGCTGGCTCCTTGGACTGTGCCTCGGAGGGCAAAGTCCCCAGGAGGGCAAGAGCGCCACCAGCAAGGAGGGTACGTAGGATCTTCATAAACGATTAGTACTGATACTTAGTGGGTATAGGTGTGCTGAGCCGACAGCTCGGATCAGCGAAGGTCTTATCAATGAGGGTGCTCAGTGCGCTGACAAAGGCCGGCGAACTATTCAGACAAGGGATGTAGGAGAACTGCTTCCCACCGGTCGAGAGGAAGCGTCCTCGGTAGTAGTCATCTATCTCCTGGATCGTCTCCAGACAATCGCAGACAAAGCCCGGACAGACTACTACCAGATGCTCTACACCCTCGGAGGCAAATTGCCCCACACGACGGCTCATATAGGGCTGGAGCCACGGGTGGAAGCCCAGACGAGACTGGTACACCAGCTCTACCTGTCGCTGTGGGAGGCTGAGGTCTTCCGCTAAGGCATGGCGGGTCGCCTCACTATGGAGGCGGTAGCAATCCCCCTCACCACTCGTCTCGTGCCACTCACGGCGATCGAGGCAATGGCTCGTATGTCCGTTCCTGGCTCTACAGGCCTTATGGAGGTGCGAGGTAGGTATGCCATGCATCGAGACCACCAGACGATCGAAGTGCTCGGGTAGGTGCTCCTGCACGTGATCAGCCAGTACCGAGCGGTACTCCGGAGCGTCGTAGAAGGCCGGTAGGAGACTGAGCTTCAGCGGGCGAAGTTTCAGTCGATCTAGCTCCTCCAGGACGAAGGCGACAGCCGTCTCATAGCTACTCTGTGCATAGTGGGGGTAGAGGGGAGCGATGACGAGCTCCTCTACCGAGGGCAAGGCCGCCAGAGCACAGAGCGCCTCAGCTGTCGAGGGATTGCCATAGCGCATACCCACAGCGACGGGGCACTGGCGCTGGCGGGAGAGTTGGTCTGCTATCGATGCTGTATGGGCGATGAGCGGGAAGGTCTTCTCCTCGTCGTCCCATATGGTGCGGTAGTTCTCTGCCGACCGTGGGGCACGGCGAGGGATGATGATCCTATCGACGAGGAAGTGCCTGGTGCGCCGACCAAGACCCACGACACGTCGGTCTGTGAGGAAGTCATGCAGATAGGTGGCTACATCCTTGACTTCGGGCGAATCGGGCGAACCGAGGTTGAGGACGAGCACAGCACGTCGGGAGGTATGGTGCGCTCCGTAGAGGGCGGGGCGAGCTGAGGTCATAGCTTAGATAGACTGGTGGAGACGGCAGACTTAGTCCTCTGCCTGCAGATCATGATAGTCCTGGAAGAGGAAGTCATTGTAGGGGAAGCGCTGGACGTGGATCTCCTTGACTCGGTCGTAGAGGAGTTGCTTCAGTTCGTCGATCCCCTCACCGGTCTTAGCAGAGATGAAGATACAGCCTGCTTCGCCAAGCTTCGCCATCCAGGTCTGCTCGAGCTCCTCACGGCTGATGTTGCGTCGGGTACGTTCGCCGAGGTCGTCCTCATCCCGCTCTTCGAAGGTGAAGGCATCGATCTTGTTGAAGACGAGGATCGTCGGTTGCTCCTGCCCTGCAGAGATCTCTCGGAGGGTAGAGGTCACTACATCGATGTGCTCCTCGAAGTTGGGATGGGCGATGTCTACCACATGCAGGAGGAGATCCGCCTCACGCACTTCGTCAAGCGTACTCTTGAAGGACTCGATGAGCTCCGTGGGGAGCTTGCGGATGAAGCCCACGGTGTCGGAGAGGAGGAAGGGGAGGTTGTGTACGATGACCTTGCGCACGGTCGTGTCGAGGGTAGCGAAGAGCTTGTTCTCGGCGAAGACCTCACTCTTAGCAAGGACGTTCATCAGTGTCGACTTCCCGACATTCGTGTAGCCGACGAGGGCGACACGCACGAGCTTCCCACGATTCTTGCGCTGCATCGACATCTGACGATCGATGACCTTGAGCTCCGCCTTGAGATGGGCGATCCGATCCTGGATGATCCGTCGGTCGGTCTCGAGCTGCGTCTCACCAGGGCCACGCATCCCTACACCCCCACGCTGACGCTCTAGGTGCGTCCACAGGCGGGTAAGACGGGGGAGCATATAGCGGTACTGCGCTAGCTCGACCTGCGTCTTGGCGTAGGCCGTGGTAGCTCGTGAGGCGAAGATATCTAGGATGAGGCTCGTACGGTCGAGGATCTTGACCTTGAGGGTCTGCTCGATATTGCGTAGCTGCTTCGGACTAAGTTCGTCGTCGAAGATGACCAGACCTATCTCTTGCTCCTCGACATACTGACGGATCTCCTCCAGCTTGCCCTTACCGACGAAGGTCACCGAATGCGCCTGCTCCAGTCGCTGGATGAAGCGCTTGACGGGGTTGACACCGGCGGTGCGGGAGAGGAAGTCCAGTTCGTCGAGATACTCCTTGGCCTGCTCTTCGTTCTGAGTTTTGGTGATGAGCCCTACGAGGACGGCTTCCTCGGACTTGGCTTCAGTGATGATAAACTCTCTCATAATCTAGACAAAAATACGATAATGTGGTGAATATCAACCACCGAGGGAGAAGCACCACCGAGCAAGGAGCAAGCTCGCCCCGATACCCCCGTTTAGCGACCTACGGTAGGTCGTCGATGCGACCCACAGTAGGTCGTCCTTGCGACCTACAGTAGGTTTTTTTGGCGACCTACCGTAGGGTCCTTTTTACCCCCTCCAAAGCCCGCTCCAGAGAGGCGCTTAAAGGCGCTTATTTAGAGGCCTTGAGCTTTGCTCATTCTTTCGTACATTTGCTCCATAGGGACACCGAAGAAGACACCTCCCTGTCCCTACCTAATAGAAATCGCCACCTCACCCTCACCTCCTGATGAACGCCCTACGCCCCCTCTCGCTCCTCCTTGCTCTCCTACTTCTCCTAGGAGCTTGTGGCAAGACCGAAGAAACACCCCGCCCCGAGCCCCATGACTACGGGACCGTCCAATTCCTCCAGAAGCAACCCATCCGAATCTCAGAGACCGTGACGATCCGTGCCGAGAAATACTCGGGCTACAAGCTCCTGGAGAATAGTCACCCTCAGGTAGCTGAGGTACGTGCCACCCCTCAGGGCTTCGAAGTCCATGGCCGGCAGCAGGGGATGGCTCTCCTTCACTTCAGGCATCCAGAGACGAAGGACAACCTGTGGTTTCGCATCGCTATCTCGGGCGACGGAGAGCCTTGGCCTGTACACCTTTTCGCCCCGCACAACGTAGCCAGCGACGGCGCTAGCCTCGTGGGTAGCCCTAAGATCCCCTCGGGACTCTTCTCCTACGACGAGGCCACAGAGATGAAGATCTCCTATCAGGGCCACACCTATCGCCTCCCTACTCAGCAAGAGATCGAAGGGCTCATCCCCATCAGCAAGCTCCAGAGACTCCTCTCGCGAGAAGTCACATCGCTCACCATCGACGAAGAGCTGACCATCGGAGGGAAGGCCAAGATCTACAGCTCGACCTTCAAGTACTGGCCAGGCTCACCCTTCATGACGGCTATCCGCTTCGCACGGAGCGAGCAGCGAGGGAGCACCTATGCCGAGGACAATAGTCAGCTGAGCGTCTTCGTCTACGAGCTCAGAGCTCAGCGCCCCGTACCCGTGCTCCACATCAAGGCTCGCTACCTAGGGCCTCAGCACGACGAACAGATCTTCCCCACCTGGGTCGGAAGCTATCTGTCGGAGTTCCCCTGGGAAGACCGTACACTTGACCTCCCCATCGTCGGCGCTATCCACGGTATCGACGGGCGCTACTCCCGACAGCCCGAAGTAGGCGACTACTGGGGTCGTGGTACGTCGGAGGCCTTCGTCCTGCCGACGATGAGCCTCTTCCTCCCTCGATGGACACCCAGCACAGATCTTAGCCTCCGTCGTCCCGTCCGTCTCATCCGAGCCGACTAGGACGGGAGGCGATACCGAGCCCCTCCTCATCCCTCCCTTTGCTGGGACGAAGCAGATCCATTCACCCCCCTTGACACCCCGATCATGTACCGATATATCCTGCTCCTTGCCCTCGGTCTAAGCCTCCCCCTAGGAGCACAGCGACGGGCGACGACTACCCCAAGACAAGCCCAGATGAAGCTCCAGCAAAGTGACAAGAAGGACCGCCCTCAGGATGCGATCAAGGCTGCCCGTGACCTCATCCAGCTAGGGGAGAAGAAGAGGAGCCTTTCCCTTCTTCTCCAGGGCTATCATTCCCTCTGGAAGGCGGAAACCTTCCTTGACCCCGAGAGCCCTCGGATAGCCTATAAGATCCTCAATGAACTGAGCCAAAAGCCTTGGCTCAACCCTGCCGACCGGGTGGCCCTTGCCCTCTATACCATCGACTACTATGAGAAGCACGACGATCCCGACTACCGCCGTGGAGAGGTCATCGCCACCCAGACCGACCCCATCGACCCTGAGAAGTGGGAGCAGGCTCAGTACACAGCCTTCTACACCCGACTGGTCAAGCAAATCCTCGCCGAAGGGCAGGTCCTGAATACCCCCTTACACCCCTACAAAGCGCTCTTCTCCACCTCGGGGAACGTGACGGGAGAAGAGACCCTCGGCACCCAACTGATCCAGATCTTTCACGACATCACCACCCCAGAGCGAAGGGAGTTCAAGCGCCAAGTGCTCAAGGCTCTCATCCCCATAGCTGAGCAGGGAAGTAGCGTCTACTTCCGAAGCCTCGTAGAGCAGGAAGCCCTCTGTCAGCTCCTCTTAGAGCAGAGGAAGAAGATCAAACCCGAGGAGCAGGCACGTCTACTCTCCGCCTTCGTACAGAAGTACAGGAGCTACCCCGAACTCAATAATTATACCTTCTGGCTCTATAGCTTCTATCCCTACCGTCAGCTCCGTCAGGCTCGCTTCCTCGAGACCATACTGAGCGAAGGGACGAAGCTGAGCGAAGGGTCTAGACGTGCCCTACGTAGCTGGATCGAAGAACAGCGCAGTGCCTCGATCGACGAGCATGTGCCCCAGCAACTCATCGCCAGCACAGAGATCCCAATCCGCCTATCCAAGCCCTACCTCGTCACCCGTGCCACCATCCGCCTCTACAGGGCACCTAAGATCCGTCGCCCAGAGGAGAAGGAGTGGAAGATCACCGCAGGAATGAAGCCCATAGAGACGCAGGTCGTCACCTTCGACCTCGATAGCCTCGGTGAGGGGAGGGCCAACCAAACCATCACCCTCCACACGCCCGACGTAGGCAACTACAGGGTGGTCATCGACTACGAACTATCGCCCGAGACCTCGACGAAGAGCCTTACCCACACGCATGACCTCCTGCGTACGAACTACGTCTACCTATGGCTCTTCGAGGGCGACAAGGAGCATCATCAGTGGCTCCACGCCCTCACGGGTGCTCCCCTCTCCGACACCTCCTTCCTCGTCTACCGAGATGAGACGAAGGGCTCTAGCCCCACCCAGGTCAAGAGCGACGCTACAGGGCGCTACCCCCTCCTCTCTGGCGAGCGCTCGTACTTCCTTGCCTCGGCAGAAGATCCCCTCATCGCACGGGAGTATGCCTACCTAGGCGAGGGTAGAAGTCGCCTCCTTGACCTCAAGGCGCTCTACATCAATGAAGGGTACTTCATCACCGATCGCCCTGCCTACCGACCAGGGCAGACCGTGCACTTCTACGGAGTCCTCTCCACCCTACGTCCCCACGCCGAGGAAGCGAAGGTAGCCCCGCATCTTCCCCTAAGGATCACCATCCAGGATGCGACCCACACCACCATCAAGACCTTAGAGGTAGAGACCGACAGCTACGGACGCTTTACCGCCGACCTACAGCTCCCCACAGGCGGACTGACAGGTACGTATACAGCCCTACTAGAGGTACGGACCCCCAGAGGCTCTACGGAAGATAGTGGCTCGAAGCTCCTCACCTTCTCGGTCTTCGAGTACAAGCGTCCCGAGATCGAACTGACGCTCGACGCTCCCAAACCGCCCTTTACCTTCGGGAGCACCCTACCCATCACTGGCTCCGTCCGCACCCTCAGTGGGAGCCCCGTCGCTGGCGCTCGTATCCGCTACCAGCTACAGAGGGTCCGACATCTCTGGAGCCTAGAGTCGAAGAGCGCTGACTCAGACCCTTCGAAGAGTCAGCTTGACTCCGTCGTGATGACTGATGCCTCAGGTCGCTTCACGCTCGCTATACCCCTTCCCCAAGATCCCAGAGTGCCTCTAGAGCGAGAAGAGAAGCTCTTCTTCCCTTGGTACCGCTATACGCTCTCAGTGACGGCTACGGATGTCACGGGCGAGACCCACGAAGCCCACCTAAGCATCCCCTTGGGTCATGCCGTCGGGGAACTAGAGGTAAAGTTGCCCCAGTTCATCGATAAGCAAAGCGGGAAGGCCACCCTCACCTTCACCAGCCCCAGCCTTAAGGAAGGAGCAGAACCACAAATAGTAAGTTACCAGATCAAGCAGAAGGGGAAGACCTTGCTTGAGGGTACTACCCCCATAGACAGCGCCGTCAATCTCGCCTCCGCTCTACGCTCCTTCCCCTCGGGACGCTACGAACTCTCCTACTCCACTCGCTACAGAGATTCCCTCTCCTACGAAGGGGAGACGGCCTTCTATCTCTTCGACTCAAGCCGAGACAAGAGGATAGCAGATCTCCGTACACCCCTCCTACTCTCCGCAGGCGATGGTACCTACAGCAGTGGGAAGCAACCCATCGTCTACTGGGCGACGAGCCTACAGGACGCCTATGTCTTCTACCACGCCTATAGTCAGAGCGGACCTATCGCTTCGGGGATGCTCCGTCCATCAGCGGGCGTGATCCAGTCTCTCCCTATTGATCTCTCAAAGCTCGAGGTAGAGCCCGAAGAGGTCACCCTACGCCTCTACACGGTCCAGAGCGGTCGTCTCCTCGAGGAGACCACTACACTTCGCCGTGTCCAGCCCCATAAGGAGCTACAGGTCTCTTGGGAGAGCTTCCGTGATCGCCTACGTGCCGGAGAAGAGGAGACCTGGAGCTTCACCCTCCGTCGCCCCGATGGTAAGCCGGCCGACAGCACGGCAGTTGCCCTCTGGATGTACGATGCATCGCTGGAGACCTTCGGTAGTCTCGCCCTGTGGGAGCCTCCCCTACGTCTCTCTGACACCCGGAGCCGTGGACTCCTCGGGAACTATGCCAGCGACCTCTCGCTCAGCACCCGTGGTCTCCTTCCCCAGTCATCATGGTTCCAGCTCTGGCAGCAGGATAAGGGACAAGGGCGCTTCCTATCACCCTATCTCCCGAAGGACAAGGGAAGTCAGGATGAAGAGGAGCTAGCTCTCGAGGACGGACTATTCTACATCGAATCCTCGCTCTACGGAAGCGTGGCGGGAGTAAATACGATGATGGTCGTGACTGGTTCAGCGCCGAACCCTAGACTTCTCTCCGCTAGAGCAAAAAAGGAAAGCTTTGATTTCGCCGAGGCTTCCGACTCATCGGACGAGACTCCTCCCCAGGTCAAGCTCCGCCAGGACTTCTCAGAGAATGCCTTCTACCTACCACGCCTCACGACCGACGGGAAGGGTCGTGTCAGCTGGACCTTCCGTGCCCCTGAGCGCCTCTCCCGCTGGCGGTTCATCCTCATGGCGCACAATAAGAGTCTAGACCATATCTCGACGACCCGCTCCATAGAGACCTACCGAGAGTTCAGCATCCGCCCCACCCTCCCTCGCTTCCTTCGTGAAGGGGATAGCCCTCTTCTCGTCACCGAGATACGCAATGAGACGAAGCAGGAGCAACGGGGGCACTTCACTATCGAACTCTTTGACCCCACGACGAAGGCGATCCGCTACACCCACGAGGAGGCTTTCACTGTTGCCCCTCATTCAGCATCCCCCGTCACCGTGCCCCTCTCAGGCTACGAAGGGCTGGAGTCCGTGGGCATTCGCCTCATAGCTCGAGGGGAGCACTCCTCGGATGGGGAGCAACATCTCCTACCCGTCCTCTCCGAGCGGGAGCGTATCACGGAGACTCTGGCCTTCACGGGACATCGGGCAGGAGAAGAGACGATCTCACTGGCTTCACTCTTCCCCTCCGACGGCTCCCGACCCGAGGCGGGACGCTTCACCCTCACCCTGCAGGGACGGGCGTCGATGCTCGCTCTTACCGCCCTCCCCACCCTAGGCTATAGCAAGGAAGCTTCAGCCTTCTCCGCTGCCTCCGCCCTCTATGCCGAAGGGGTCGCTCGTCGCCTGGCGGAAGATCCTCAGCTACGGAGCTGGGCTAAGGAAGTCCTCGCTGGTTCTGACTCCGTGAGTACGAGCTCGAGCTACGGCAAGCTCCTTGGGCGAGACAGCCTACTCTCCCAGAGTCCTTGGGCTACTTCCCTCACTAATGAGCGGGAAGAAGAGCAGAAGCTCGCACGCTTCCTCCTCGCTTCCGACCGAGCCACCACCACAGACCAACTCCTCAAGCGCCTCAGTGATCTCCAGGGCACCGACGACCTATGGTCATGGTACCCTGGCATGAAGGGTAGCCTCTACACCACCGAGTACGTCCTACGCATCCTCCTGCGTCTCTCCGCTACCGAAGGGCTAGAGCAAGCCCTCCGTCTCCGCCTCAGTTCGATGATCCGCCGAGGCATAGGAGCACTCAACGCCCAAGCGGTGAAGGACCTGGCCGAGATCCAGAAGTCGAAGTGGGAAAAGAAGGTCTTCATCCCCCACACGAACCTAGACTACCTCTATCTCTCGGCGCTAGCGAAGGAGCAGAAGCTTCAGGGCCTCTCCGCCGAGGCCGAGCGTGCCGAGCGCTACTTCCTCACCCAGCTACGGAGCGAAGCACACCGCTTGCCTCTGGACAGCAAGCCTCGTGCAGCCGTTGCCCTCCTGCTAGCAGGGGACAAAGCATTAGCCAAGGACCTGGCCGAGTCTCTCCGCCAGCATCTCAAGGAGGACGAGACGGGTCTCTTCTTCGCTCGCCTACAGTCGGAGGCTTATTCGTGGCTTGATAGAAGCCTGCCCGCCCTCGTGGAGACGATCGAACTCTTCTCCCGTCTCCGCCCGCTCGACACCGAGCATATCGACGGGATGAAGCGCTGGATCATCGCCCAGAAGAGGACGACGGCCTGGAGCTCCGACCTACTATCCGCCGAAGCCATCCACGCCCTTATCCTCGGCGACTCCCCACAGAAGGCGTCCGGTAAAACCCTCCTTCGTGCCGAACTCCCCCTCCTAGGCGCTCCCAGCCTCCAGCTCGAAGGGGAGCGGATCCACCTCACCCTTCCGCTCTCCCCCAGCATCCGTCCTGACACCCTCCTTCGTGTGAGTCAGCAGGAGGCAGGTGTCTACTGGGGAAGTGCCACGGCTACCTATGTCCTTCCCACAGCACGCATCGAAGCTCGGGGCAAACAGCTTCGCCTCACCCGTGAGGTCTTCCTCCTCAGGAAGCAAGGAGACCAAGAGCAACTCCTTCCCCTCTCCGAAGGGCACGAACTGCGTGTAGGTGACCGTCTGCGCACCCGCATCACACTTACCCTCGACCGAGCGATCGACTTTGTGAAGCTCTCCGACCCTCGCCCAGGGTACAGCGAAGCAGTACAGCAACTCCCGGGCTATAGCTGGGGAGGTGGCACGGGCTACTACGTCGAACCGATGGACACCGCCACGAACTTCTACTTCGATCACCTCAACCGAGGTACCTACACGCTCGACTACGATCAGTACGTGGCACGGGCAGGGCAATTCACCGGTACGGTCACTCGGGTCGTCTCCTGCTACGCCCCCGACTTCTCAGCGCACACAGCCGTAGGATCGAGCGTCTCCGTCAAGACCCTCCGCTAAGCCTTCTTCCCCGCCTGTAGACAAGGGCCTTCCGAGGCCCCCAAAAACAACCTACGGTAGGTCGTCGAAAAAACCTACTGTAGGTCGCCTGACCGATCCACGGCAGGTCGCAAAGACGACCTACCATGGGTCGTTTTTGTGCCCTTCGGAGGCCGTCCACGAGAGGCAGTGTAGCAGGCCTTCGGGAAGAGGGGAAGGAGCCTCGGAGCGAGAGCGCTAGTTCGCTCAGCCTCAGTGTTCGGGGCTTTTCACTATCTTTGCAGTACAAACCGTATGGGGATGACCTGGCTTTGACAGCACGAAGAAGTGGTTTGTAAGCATGTAGTGCAAGGCTTGTGAGCACTCTAATCTCACAGAGCAACAATTCAACTGGCGAAAATAACTACGCTCTCGCTGCGTAACCGAATAGAGTAGGTTCGACGCTTCATCACGACGACAGACTGTTGTGACGAGACATCACTCAGGTAGCCGTTCTCACCGAGGCGACTTGATTCATAGTGGTGCCGGAAAATCGGAGACTGGCCCAACGCTTGCCCTTGGCTTGGGAGTGTATTTAGAGGGATAAGGCACTGCCTATGGTAGCCTCAGTCGCAGGCGATGCACGAAAACCTAAAGTGAGGATAAACATGTAGAAAGCAGATTAGTTCCGTGTTTGGACCGGGGTTCGACTCCCCGCATCTCCACACCCGAGAGCAAGAAGGCGACAGAGCCTCCCACCGAGGAGTAGCTCTGTCGCCTTTCGCTTATAAAGGGTATTTTTGCTCTGTAGGGAGCACCTTCGCCCCCTCGCATCACTCGTACTCACCCATCTCAAGATGCTTAGATCACGTCTCCACGGGCTCCTCGCTGGAGCTCTCGCACTTCTCTCGATGCAGTCTATAGATACCCGAGCCTCTGTGCACTCTGATACGCTCACCCTCAGCAAGGGCTGGACCTTCCACGAGCCAGGCAAGACCGAAGTCTATCCCGCTAGCGTGCCTGGAGTCGTCCAGCAGGACCTCATTCGACTCGGCAAACTACCCGATCCCTACTTCCGCCTCGCTGAAGACTCCATCCAGTGGGTGGGAGAGCGTGACTGGACCTATCAGTGCTCCTTCTCACTCACCACGGAGCAGCTCCAGCGCCCGTCGATACACCTCCTCTTCGAGGGGCTCGATACCTATGCCTCCGTCTACCTCAATGGGACGAAGATCCTCGAGGCGGAGAATATGTTCGTGGGGCACGAGGTGGATGTCCGCCGTTGGGTGAAGGCATCAAACACCCTAGAGGTACGCTTCCGCTCTCCGCTCCAAGCTGCCCTCCCCCTGTACGACGCTACAGGAGGCATCAATTACCCAGCGGACAACGATCACGCCGAGAAGCATCTCTCGGTCTTCTCCCGCAAGGCACCTTACCACTACGGCTGGGACTGGGGCGAACGCATGATCACCATCGGTATCTGGCGACCTGTGCGCTTGCTCCTAAGAGGAGCGACCCACTTCGCCGAACGCCCCGTCATCACTTATCACCCCGAGCGACGACTGCCCATCGAGGTACGTCTCCCCGAGGGCGCAGTCACGGGGACTGAAGCGACTCACCTCAGCTACAGCCTATACGATGCAGGAGGGAAGAAGGTATTCAGCCGAGTAGCCCCCTTAGCAGACTTCGTGAAGCCTACTGCGAAGGGCGGACTCCACGCCCTCCCCAAGCTCCAGCTATGGTGGCCGAATGGTCTTGGTAAGCCCTACCGCTACGAAGCTCGCTTTGAGCTCCGTCGTGGAGCTCGGGGACGTGTACTCGACGAGACTTGCTTCCACGTAGGCTTCCGCACGATCGAACTAGTGCGTGAGGAGGATAAGGACGGGCGGAGCTTCTTCTTTAAGGTCAATGGACTCCCCTTCTTCGCCAAGGGAGCGAACTACATCCCTGGGACGCTCCTTCTCCCTACCCGCACCGACAGAGATCGCAAGCAACTCTTCGAGGATATCACCCGTTCGCACTTCAACATGCTTCGTGTCTGGGGCGGCGGCACCTACGAGGAAGGCGCCTTCTATGACGAAGCCGACGCACGGGGGATCCTCATCTGGCAGGACTTCATGTTCGCCTGCACCGCCTACCCAGGTGATGAGGCCTTCCTACGCAATGTCGAGCACGAACTCCGCTACAATATCCGTCGCCTTCGTCAGCATCCCAGCATCGCCACTTGGTGTGGGAATAATGAGATCCGTGAGGGTCTGAAGTACTGGGGATGGGCTAAGCGCTACCCCGCCGAAGTGTACCAGCGCTTCTGGCGAGACTACGAAGCCCTCTTCTGCAAACTGATACCCGAGACCCTCCGAGAGGAGGATCCCCTTCGCTCCTACATAGAGAGTAGTCCCGACACTGTGAACTGGGGGCGTCCGAAGGAACTCGGCCTTGGAGAGAGCCACTACTGGGGCGTATGGTACGGCCGTGAGCCCTTTGAGATCCTAAGGGAACGCATGCCTCGCTTCATGAGCGAGTTTGGGGTGCAGTCCTTCCCGATGCTCTCGAGTATCCAACGCTTCGCCCTGCCCGAAGACTACGATCTGGAGAGTGCAGTGATGAAGGGACATCAGAAGAGTAGCATCGGCAATGATGTGATCCTTCACTACATCCGTCAGGACTATCCCGAGCCCCGAGACTTCGAGGACTTCGTCTATCTCTCTCAGGTGATGCAGGGGCGAGGTATTGCCCTTGGCATACGGGCTCAGCGAGCAGCCGCTCCCTACTGCATGGGTAGCCTCTACTGGCAGCTCAATGATGCTTGGCCTGCCGTCTCTTGGTCGAGCATCGACTACTACGGCGTGTGGAAGGGTCTTCAGTATGAGGCGAAGCGTGCCTTCGAGCCCATCATCCTCGTCCCCGACACCGCTCAGAGGGTGATCCGCATTGCTCACGACCCGCTACCCAAGGATCGACAAGTTCGCCTCTCTGCCGAGGTACGTACGTTCTCAGGGGCCATCCTACGTGTCCAGGTCTTCCCCGAGCAGACGATCGCCCGTGGTGCCGTGGGAAGCACCGCCCTTCCCCTACCTATGGAGCAGCTCATCCAGAGCCCTGAGGAAGCTCGTAGTAGCTATATCCTCTACGAGCTACGGGACAAGAAGACGGGAGCGCTCATCTCGCAGTATGTAGACTACGCCGTCAAGACCAAGGAGCTGGAGCTTCCCGATCTCCGTGCCTCGGGAGATAAGCCCACCATCTCGATGGGCTGGGTAGGTGATACCCTACAGATCACGCTGGAGAGCCGGCTTCTCCTCAAGGATGTCTACCTCGATCTCGAGGAGGAAGGCTGGCATCTGTCGGAGAACTTCTTCGACGTGCTCCCTGGTGCGACCTACGTGGTGAAAGCGACACGACGCATCCCTTCCTCCAGCAAGCTCATCCCTAAGCTCTACCTCCGTGCCATCAACTACCATCCCTAGGCGAAGGAATACCCTCCACAAGGGAGGGAAAAAGTAACCTACGGTAGGTCGCCGAAAAAACCTACTG
>NZ_KI259238.1:0-6835 GCF_000467855.2 Porphyromonas sp. oral taxon 278 str. W7784 | reverse complement strand
GTGGGTCGTCTCACCGACCTACCGTGGGTCGCTCATACGACCTACGGTAGGTTTTATTTGGGGCTATCCTAGAGCGGTCTCTAGATGACCTAGCCCGAGGGGAATGACCCCACAAGAAAGAAGCCACCCCGAGAAGAGCGAACTCTTCTCGGGGTGGCTTTTTCGTTTCCGCTTTAGGGATAGGGTCTACTTACGGCGAGGCTGTGGTGCCTTCTCAGGAGCGAAGGCCTCGGTGATGGGGAAGCCAATACAGCCCGAAGGATACTGCGTCTTCAGCAGGGCAGCCAGCGTAGCTGCGATGTCGGTGATGTAGGTCTCACGATAGAGATGCCCTGGACGGATGCCATGCCCCATGAAGATCAGAGGGATGTGCGTGTCGTAGGGCGACCATACTCCGTGGGTCGTACCCTGAGGGAGAGCACCGTTGGAGCGTGAGTACCATCCTGGATCGGGCACGAGGAAGATATCCCCGCTACGACCCTTGCGGTAGCCGTTGATGATACGTGTCTTGATCGCTTCGGGGATGGTAGCTGTAGCCACCTCTTCAGCGGGCACAGCGTAAGCCGTCCCTGGTAGGCGATCACGAAGGGCCTTGCTGACGGCACGAAGGAGGCCCATACGGTCGATGCCGAGCGAGTCGATGCGGTCGTTGTTGAAGAAAGCCTGATAGTTCAGATAGGCCTGCAGTACCTTGACATCCTTCCCGATGAAGGCACGAGCAGCGGAATCAATGATCTGGCGAGCTTGGTCACTACGATAGGCCTGCCCTGGGATCTTATGATCACGGTTGAAGGTCAGGTTGTGTGCAGCGGCGTGGTCTGCCGTCAAGACGAAGAGGTAACCATCACGACCGAACTTCCCATCGAGGTAGCTCAGGAAGTCCGCCAGATCCTTGTCCAGACGCAGGTAGGTATCCTCGGTCTCCACAGCGAAGGTACCATAGCGGTGACCGACATAGTCCGTAGCCGAGTGGCTCATAGCTAGGAAGTCCGTCTCATCGAGGCGAGCACCTAGGCTCTCGCCTTCGATCGCTGCCTTAGCCATCTCGAAGGTGAGGGTATTCCCGAAGGGGGTGGTACGGATCACCCCAGGGCCATTCTTCTTAGAGAGCTCAGCAGTATTGAGGGGGAGCGTAGCGGGGAACTTCCCTTCCTTGTCCCAAGGCTGCTCATACTCCGTAGCATCGGCCGTACTCTCCAGATAGGTATTCATCGGATAGAGCGTGCTCCAGCCGTCCTTGAGGAGCTCAGCGACACGACCACGGGCATTGAAGCGCTTGACCCAGTCAGGGAGCTCCGAGCGGTAGTAGGTGCTGGTGATGAAGTTCCCCGTCTTGTCGTCGAGCCAATAGGCACCGTTGGTCGTATGGCCTGCGGGCAAGATCGAAGCACGGTCCTTGATAGCCACCCCGATGGTGCGGGAGCGGAAGTTCGTAGCGATACGTAGCTCATCGGCGATGGTCGTGGTGAGTAGGTTGCGAGGGGACATCTGTCCGCTGAAGCCATTAGGCGCACCGACGGAAGAGACAGTCGTATCCTGCGTGCAGTAGATGGGCTTACCATCCTTGAAGAAGTCATTACCTGCGATGCCGTGGATGGAGGGTACACTCCCTGTATGCACCGAGCTGTGACCGATAGCGGTGTAGGCTGGGAGGTAATTGATGCGTGTATTCTCGCAGTTGAAGCCCTGCGTCATCAGACGCTTGAAGCCCCCCTCAACGAAGCGATGCTGATAGCGGTAGAGGTAATCCCAAGTCATCTGGTCTACCATCATCGTCACGACGATGCGTGGTCGTCCGTGGCGTGGGGCTGCTACGGCACTGCCTGCTGTCACTAGGGCGAGCATCGCCAGAGCGAGCGAACGGAAATACTTGTTTGGTTTCATAAGTGTATTGTTTGATAGAGGGTCTATTGTCTTTCGTTAGGCTTGAAGGCGAAGCTCCACTAGGCTCCAGCGGTGGCGCACCTCGCTCATGACGAAGGTGAGGCCAAGCTCTTCACCTCGGGCACGTAGCAGAGGGATATCTTCCTCATAGAAGCCACTCAGTACGAGGCTAGCACCAGGGAGCATGACGGCACGGTAGCGGGGCATATCCTCCAGCAGGATGTTGCGGGTGATATTCGCTAGGATCAGATCATAGCCAGCCTTCCCCTCGAGGGCCGAGGCATCGCCACAGATGATCTCATCGATGGAGAGGGAGGAGAGGGTAGCATTCTCTTGGACGTTGGCATAGGCCCAAGGGTCGATGTCGATCGCCGTGAGATGTCGAGCTTCACGCTTGAGGGCAATGAGCCCGAGGATCCCTGTACCGCAGCCCATGTCGAGCACACGCAGTCCCTCGACCGAATGCGAGAGGATCCACTCGCCGACGAGTGAGGTCGTCTCATGGTTGCCTGTGCCGAAGGCCATCTTGGGATTGATGATGATCTCCATCCCCACCTCGGGCTGTGAGGCGTGGAAGGGTGCTCGGATGAGGCACGCACCTTCACCGAGGAGGATGGGCTGGAAGTAGTTCTTCTCCCACTCCTCATTCCAGTTGATGTCGGGGAGTTCCTCGAGGTCAAGGGTGTAAGCAAAGCCCGCCACGGGGAAGGTGTCTAGCACCTCCTTCGTGCTCTCTGCATCGTACTCGTCACGGGGGACAAAGGCACGGATGAGGCTGGGCTCTTGCTCGAAGCTATCGAAGCCCACCGTACCAAGCTCAGAGATGAGCCAGTCGGCTAGGTCTTCTTCGCTAAGACCCGAGCCCGTGCTATCATATCGGTAGCTGATGGTCAGCTGTAGGTAGTGCATAGGATCTAATGCTATAGGGGAATTAACCAAGGACTTCACGGAGCACTTCGTCCATGGCCGAAGCCGTGCGGTCAAAGTCCTCCTGAGTATGTGCCATGGAGAGGAAGATACATTCGAACTGGGAGGGCGGTAGGTAGATCCCCCGCTCGATCATTCCACGGAAGTAACGGGCATAGGTAGCTGTGTCGGCCTCCTTAGCCTCAGCGTTGGAGCGCACTCCCCCAGGACGGAAGAAGATCGTAGAGAGCGAACCGACCCGATTGTAGCTTAGGCGATCGCCGTAGCGGTCGAGTATGGGGCGGATGGTCGCTTCGAAGGCTTGTCCCTTCTCCTCCAGTCGGGTGTAGAAGTCGGGCTCGGCTAGGGTCTGGAGCATCGTAATCCCTGCTGCCAGCGCTAGGGGATTGCCCGAGAGCGTCCCTGCCTGATATACATCGCCCAGCGGTGCTAAGCGCTCCATGATATCAGCTCGACCACCAAAGGCTCCCACGGGGAGACCACCCCCGATGATCTTCCCGAGGCAGGTGAGGTCGGGGCGCACACCATAGAGCTCCTGAGCGCCCCCACGTGCAGCACGGAAGCCACTGATCACCTCGTCGAAGATCAGCAGGACATCCTCCAGCTCGGTCAGTCGTCTTAGCTCCTCGAGGAAGCTAGGGGCGGGAGGGATCAGCCCCATATTGCCCATGATCGGCTCGAGGATGACGGCAGCCACCTGCCCCCGATATTCCTCGAGGAGTCGGCGGACACTCTCGATATCGTTGTAGGTAGCCACGAGCGTATCCTCGATGATATGCTCGGTGACTCCGGCACTGGAGCTCTGGCCGAAGGTAGCCAGCCCTGAGCCTGCGGAGATGAGGAAGGTATCGGCATGGCCGTGGTAACAGCCTTCGAACTTGATGATCTTATCTCGCCCCGTATAGCCTCGGGCTAGTCGCACGGCGCTCATCGTCGCCTCCGTGCCCGAATTGACCATACGCACCCGCTCGACCGAGGGGAAGAACTTCGTGCAGATCAGTTCGGCCATCTCGACCTCACGGGCATTACAGGCCCCGTAGCTCGTCCCCTTCTCCAGCTCCTGCCGTATGGCTTCCTGGATGGGAGGGAAGGCGTGACCTAAGAGGAGCGGCCCCCACGAACTAATGTAGTCGATGTACTCATTGCCGTCGGCATCGAAGACGTGGGCACCACGTCCATGGTCTATATACAGCGGGGTGAGCCCGACGGCACGGAAGGCACGCACGGGGCTATTGACACCACCAGGGATATAGTGGGAGGCTCGCTCGAAGAGAGCCTCAGAGGTATCGGTTCTTCTCATGTGGTAGCTATTGGGCGAAGGCACTCGTGAGGGAGCTTCGCCCGTTCTATTAGTTTCTCTTTTACAAAGTTATACCAAAAAGCCGAAGCACCCTCGCCCTTCCCTTCTCCCTCCACGGAGCAAGGGGGAAGGAAGCCACCCCAAGAGAGCCCCCAAATAAAACCTACTGTGGGTCGCCTCGACGACCTACTGTAGGTCGGTCGACCGACCCACAGTAGGTTTTTTCAGCGACCTACCATAGGTCGCAAAAGTCACCCATTCATGGGTCGCCCGGGTGACCCATGAATGGGTCGGTCGAGGACCCCATGAATGGGTCCCTTCTCCACCCCATGATCACCCCCTCCCAAAGGGTGCGTATCTTTGTCCTCCCGAGGCATAGCCCCGCCTCCCCGACCTGAGCCAAGGCGAGCGCAACATATCCACCCTTCGGGCGGTTCTCTTTACACTAAGACACAGACATATAGAATAGATGAGACTACTTGCACTAGACATTGATGGGACGCTGATCACCAAGGAGCATGTACTGACCGACACCGTACGTGAGGCCTTGCTCCGAGTCCAGCACGACTATGACACCCGCCTGATCCTCGCTTCGGGTCGCCCTACCCCAGCCCTCCGACAGTTCGCCGAGGCTCTCCAGCTAGCCGATAATAAGGGCTACCTCATGCCCTTCAATGGCGGGAAGATCATCGACGCTGCGACGGGCCACGTGCTCAGCTCACAGCTCCTCGATGACGATCTCATCCCCAAGGTCTATGCGCTGACTCAAGAATTCGGTGTGAACATCCTCACCTACACCGAAGAGTGTATCCTCAGCGAGCAGGAGAATGACCCCTACGCAGAGAAGGAGGTCGTCCTCACGGGCATGCCCCTTCGCAAGGTAAGTAGCTTCGTAGGTGCTGTCGATGAGCGTCTTCCCAAGTGCCTTGCCGTAGGCCCGCTGGAGAAGCTTATTCCCCTGGAAGCAGCGATCAAGGAGCGTCTCGGCGATCGTGTAGGGGCTTTCCGCTCCAGCGACTACTTCCTTGAGATCGTCCCCCTCGGGGTGAATAAGGGCAGTTCGCTTGCCCGCCTCCTCGAAGTCCTCGGTAGGACTCCTGCCGACCTCACCGCCATCGGTGACAACTACAATGACCTAGAGATGATCCAGCTCGCTGGTATGGGTGTCGCCATGGGCAATGCCCCCGAAGACATCCGTCAGCAAGCGAACTTCGTCACCAAGACCAACAACGAAGACGGCGTCGCCTACGCCCTCGACCGCCTCTTCTTCGGCAAGTAACCGCCTCCTCTCCCCCAATACACCGCCCGGGCCCAGCCTCTCTATCGAGACGCTGAGCCCGGGCGGTATCTATGAGAGCCAAATAGTCTCTCCTGCTAATACCTCAAAGATATCCCCCCTCGATCATCCCTTACAGGGTTTTCTCTCCAGAGGCTCTTTTTCAGTAGAGCACAGAGCATTGTATAGTGCCTAATCTTCTTTACTTCGTATCTTTGTAGAGCAAAGAGGAGACGTGCCGAGTACTCCCTCTACAGGACATCGATTATATGGCAAAGACAAACGCAGAGAGTAAGATAACGAAGCCCATAGAAGAGACGCTGTGGAAGAGTGCAAACAGGCTCTGTGGCGCTATAGAATCCTCGGAGTATAAGCGCGTGGAGCCAAGCAAAGCCGATCCCTCTTTGATGAACTACGCCCCCCCCTATTTCCTCTGCAAGAGGTACGAGGAGCAAGTGCGGAAACTATATAATTTTCAAGATAATCTCGAACGTCAGCTCTCGTGTCTAGAGCGGATGTAGAAATTATTACTCACCCAAATCAAGGAAGGAGTATGGGAGCAAAACTACTTGAGGCTAAAACCTTAGAAATTCATTACTATCTAGATAAAGGTAGTCATGCGATAGATGCCGAAGCCTTTTATGCTTGTCAGCAAGAGCTGGTAGGCTTGATTGATTATGTGGCTAAGCAACTCAATGTAGAGGTCTCGGTTAAAACGATTGCGCTAAATGAAGGTGGAATTAAAGCTTGGCTGAAGGCTGAAGGGAAGAAAGAAATCCTAATACCTGTAATCGTGACAATAGTAGCCAATATACTAAGTTCAGTACCAACAGAGGCAATTTCAACTTTAGTACGACATGAGATTGAGGAATGGATTAAATCCCCAGAAATAAAGGAACTAGAGCACCGGCGTAATGAGAGAGAAAGTCTCATTCTACAATCAGAAATTGATTCTATTAAGGCTAGCCCTAGGAAGTTTGACAGGCAGGATATTGACACTGCTGTTAGGCGTAAACGTTCCAATTATTATCAGCACACGGAGGCCATAGACAATCTTAAAGCAGTAGAGTTCATACAGAAAGAAGAGCCTACGTCATCTGAGTATGTGAGGAAAGGAGAAGTGCCTCGTGCTCAATTCCATTCTTACCTGCTCAATTCAACAGATCTAGATCCGACTGAGGTGGACGATGCCTATATAGAGATTGTGTCTCCTGTGCTAAAGAAGGGAAAGACAAAGTGGAAAGGCATTTATAATCAAGAATCTATCTCATTTAGTATCCACGATGCAGATTTCTTAGATGGTGTGTATACTAGGAAAGTGTCATTCTCTAATGGCAGCGCAATCCGATGCTTATTACAAGAAAAGCGTAAAATAAACGATAAAGGAGAAGAGGTTATCTCTGGATACGAGGTACTAGAAGTCCATGAGTTGCAATTAAATGGCACAC
>NZ_KI259237.1:12308-23187 GCF_000467855.2 Porphyromonas sp. oral taxon 278 str. W7784 | reverse complement strand
AACATCACCGACGCTGACTTCGAAGAGGTCAAGTAGTTCCCCTCACTTAATAGAAGGTGGGCTAGCACATCAGGTGCTAGCCCACCTTTTTGTTTCCCTACGGACAGCTCTTCCTCCCGTCCTCGATCCCCCACTTTTATCCTCCTTCTGAGTCCTCGAAAAAGGACATTCATCCTCGTAGCTTTTTCGCCTGATTTTCCCGACCGAAACGAAGGGTCGCCTTCGCCCTTCAGCAAGGGGTATTTCCATGGTGGAAAGGGGGGCTGTTTCGGTCTCTTGGGAGGGCATCCTCAGAGGGAGCAAAAAAGGACCTACGGTAGGTCGCTGAAAAAACCTACTGTAGGTCGTGATGACGATCCACTGTGGGTCGCAAAGGCGACCTACCGTAGGTCCCATTTTGGGGGTGCGGGAGCGGGTCTCCTTCTAGGGCTCTTCTTCCCGATGGCTATACCATAATAATAGGGGGATGATCCGCCTGCTTCCTTTTAGTGGTAGGGATGAGGGGGAGAGGGGATATTGAGTAGGGGAGCGAAGGGACTTCTCTTCGTCCTGGGCGGAGAGGGGGAGGAGTACGTCCCTCCCCTCTGTCGGGAGGGCATCGGATCCTGATCGGCGGGGGCGTCTTGGGGCGATGAAGGGGTAGCTTCTTCGGAGGAGGAGCAGGAGGTCTTAGACGCTCCAGGCACAGCCGTTTGAGTATTCGTCCGAGTGTTTGTATCTTTGTCGCTCAAAGACTTGAAATATAAACACTATTCACCCCATAGGTAAAAACAGACAATGGCAGTATTAGAGAAGATCCGAAGTCATTCGGTCCTGCTGGTCGTCGTCATCGGGATCGCCCTGGCGGGCTTCGTCGTCGGTGACCTCTTCACCAGTGGCCGAACCTTCTGGAGCAAGAGCGAGCGTACAGCCCTCTCTATCGATGACAAAGATGTCTCGATCGAAGAGTATAGCGTACGTCTCAAAGAGCTCGAAGACCAAGCTCAGGCTCAGGGTCAGCAGCTCTCCGACGAACAACGCATGCAGCTGAACAATCAATTGGCTCAGGAGTACATCTCTGAGTATGCGCTCACCGAGGTGACCTCTCGCGTCGGTCTTGGCGTCTCAGACGAAGAGCTCTACGCCCTCCTCGTAGGGAAGGGGATCGCTCCCTCGCCACTGGCTTCGCAGTTCTTCGGGACGACGGACGAACAGCAGATCAACGATCTGATCAAGCGTCTCTCCGATAAGCAGATCCAGGCTGCCCCTGCCGAACAGCGTGCTCAGCTCCTCCAGGCTAAGAGCCAGTTCGAGCAACTCCAGAAGCAGATCAAGTCTCAGCGTCTGCAGCAGAAGCTCACGACCCTCCTCTCACGTACCTACAAGATCAACGACGTAGACCGTGAGCTCGCCCTCGGCAAGGAGAGCCGTAGCATCGCTCTGGTGCGTACCTCCGCTGCTATGATCACCGACGAAGCCGCTAAGCCTAGCGACAGCGAAGTGAAGAAGTACTACGACGAACATCAGGACTTCTACAAGATGCAGTATCCGCTGACCGAAGTCAGCTACATCAGCCTGCAGGTCGTGCCCTCACAGGCAGACTACAAGGTCGCGCTTGATGAGAAGAACAAGGCTGTCGCTGAGCTTCGCACGGCTACTGCCTCCAACATCGAAGAGGTACTCCGTGGCTACACGACCTCGAGCAAGTTCTTCTCTAAGACCTTCCTCACCGGTGCCGAACTCGACGAACTTGGCCTAGGTGCCGAGCAGGTCGCCTTCATCAAGGGATCCGAAGCTGGTGCAGTCAACGATCCTCAGCTCGTGAGTGATCGCTACGATGTCGTCAAGCTCGTCGGCAAGAAGATGGCTACCTCTGGTGTCTCTGTCCGTATGATCGTACTGAGCGACAGCGTCAAGGGTCAGGCCGATAGCATCATGGCTCAGCTCAACTCTGGAGCAAGCTTCGCCGAGCTGGCCAAGAAGCACAGCCTCGACCAGAGCACCGCTGCTAGCGGTGGTCTCATCCAGCTGCCTAACCGCTATGGTATGGTCGATAGCACCTTCTCCGAATCTAAGCTGATCCAGATCGCTCAGGGTTCTGGTCTCAACCTCGATACCCTGTACAAGGTCCCCGTCGGCACGGTAGTTCGTCTGGGACGTGCTCCTATCTCTGTGCTCGTCCGTGCTGAGAATCCTCAGCCCGCTGTAGAGTCCTATCAGGTAGCCTTCGTCTCTATCCCTGCGACCTTCTCTCCTGAGACGTACAATGAGAAGTATGCTGCGATGAACCGCATCCTCGGCGGTGGCGGTGGCTTCGAAGCTATGGCTAAGAAGGCTGAGAAGGAAGGCTTCAGCGTCGCTCGCAATATCCCCATCTCCACGCAGTCTCCTGCCCTCGGTCAGATACCTAGCTCTCGCCAGGTCATCAGCTGGGCTCTCAATGCTAAGGAGGGCGAAGTCGGGCAGAAGCTCTACACCTGTGGTACTGACTACCTTGTCATCCCCACAGTCGTCAAGCACACGCCTGCAGGCATAGCTCCTCTCTCCGCTGTCCGTGAAGAGATCGTCGCTTACCTCTCGGGTAAGAAGAAGGCAGAGACGCTGGCTAAGAACCTCGAAGCTAAGCACCTCGCTTCGCTTGATGCTTATGCTACGGAGCTCCAGACGAAGGTCGACACCCTCGTGGATGTCAGCTATATCGTCCGTGGTAGCGAGCCAGCTACCTTCAACGGCGTAGCGATGACTACCCCCATGGGTAAGCTCTCTAAGCCCTTCGCTGCCAACAACGCTGAGGTCATGGTACTACAGCCAGTAGCTGCTACGCCTAATGATCCAGCTGCTGTCAGTGCACAGATCAAGCAGCAGGAACTTGGCCTAGCTCGTCAGTACAGCTACCGAGTCTTCGCTAACTTCATCCAGAATCTCAAGATCAAGGACAACCGCGGTCGCTTCTACTAGTAAGCACCTTGATCCCTCTCTTCGGAGGACGACGCTAGAGGGGACAACCCTTTGCCTCCGAATCTAGTTATACCTAAGGCTGTCTGTAGGGAATATGTCCTACGGGCAGCCTTAGCATTACACGATTTATCCAGATAGAATGCCTACAGGCAAGCAAATACTCCTAGGCCGTACCTTAGAGGAGCTGACTGACCTAGTTACCTCCCTGGGGATGCCCCGCTTCACGGGGAAGCAGATCGCACAGTGGCTCTACGACAAGCGTGTCACCTCCATCGACGAGATGACCAATCTCTCCAAGGCCAATCGAGCGCTCCTCTCCGAGCAGTACACCGTAGGGCGTACGGCTCCCGTCATGAGTCAGCTCTCCCAGGATGGTACACGCAAGTACCTCTTCCAGGTCGCTACGGGCGGACTCATCGAAGCTGTCTTCATCCCAGACAAGGATCGGGCGACGCTCTGCATCTCTTCGCAGGTGGGCTGTAAGATGGACTGCCTCTTCTGTATGACGGGCAAGCAGGGCTTCAAGGGGAATCTCTCCACGGGTGAGATCATCAATCAGGTGCTCTCCGTCGAGGAATCCCTCTCCCTGACGAACATCGTCTATATGGGGATGGGCGAACCACTAGACAACGCTGTCAATGTGATGAAGAGCATCGAGGTGATGACTGCTTCCTGGGGACTGGCTTGGTCGCCCAAGCGTATCACGCTCTCTACTGTAGGTGTACGACGAGGCCTAGAGCGCTTCCTCTCGGAGACGACCTGCCATCTGGCGGTGAGTCTTCATAACCCCTTCCACGAAGGGCGCCTTGAGCTCATGCCTGCCGAAGGTGGCCTTCCTCTGGTGGATACCCTCCAGATGATCCGTGAGGCAGACTTCACAGGCCAGCGAAGAGTGTCCTTCGAGTACATCGTCTTCGATGGAGTCAATGATAGCGAGGAGCATGCCGTAGAGCTTGCCCGCCTACTGCGTGGTATCCCCTGCCGTATCAACCTTATCCCCTTCCATCAGATCCCTAATGTGCCCTTGAGACCTCTGGCTCGGGATAAGATGGAGCACTTCAAGAATCTCCTCGAAGCACGGGGCTATACCACGACGATACGTACCTCCCGAGGCGAAGATATTTCTGCAGCCTGCGGTATGCTCTCGACCAAGGAGCAGATGGCTCGTAATACCTCGGCCAACTAATATCCCTCACTCGTGATCCTCGACCGACTGCATATCCTCAACTTCAAGAGCATTGCCTCGGCTTCCTGCATCTTCTCGCCCAAGGTGAACTGCTTCATCGGCCTGAATGGTATGGGGAAGACGAATATGCTCGATGCCCTGCATTACCTCTCCTTCACGAAGAGCCATCTCTCGATCACCGACAGTCTAGCTGTACGGCAGGGAGAGGAAGCTTCGATCCTAGAGGCGGTCTACAAGAGTGACTTCGGAGACGAGCGTCAGCTACTGCTCCAGATACGGCCGGGGCACCGCAAGATCCTTCGCCGTAATAAGAAGGAATACACCAAGCTCAGCGAGCATATCGGAGCCTTCCCTCTAGTCATCGTCTCCCCTCAGGACTATCAGCTCATCCTCGGAGGTAGCGATGAGCGCCGGCGCTTCGTCGACCGCCAGCTCTCCCAGCAGGATAGTGTCTACATGGCTGCCTTAGCCCAGTATCATCGGATCCTCGAGCAGCGGAATGTCCTCCTCAAGAGCCTGTCGGCTTCGGATCCTGTACTAGAGGTGCTGGACCTTCAGCTGGAGCAGGTAAGTCCTTTGATCTACGAGCGACGCTGTGCCTTCATACGGGACTTTATTCCCCTCTTCCAGCACTTCTATACAGCCATCAGTGGTGGGCGTGACCAAGTACGTCTAGACTACAGCTCTTCGCTGTCGGACGAAGGGGGACATTGCCTCGAAGCGCTACGTACAGCTCGTCAGCGAGACCGCCTCATGGGCTATACGACCCTTGGGCTACACAAGGATGATCTGCAGATGCTCCTCGAGGGTGAACTGATCCGTAAGGTCGGGAGCGAAGGGCAGAATAAGACCTTCCTCATCGCACTGAAGTTCGCCCAGTATGCCCTGCTCTCCAAGACGAACCCTGAGCGCCCCCTTCTGCTCCTGGACGATATCTTTGACAAGCTCGATGCCGAGCGTGTTGAGCGGATCATTAGGCTCGTCGGTGGAAGTGACTTTGGGCAGATCTTCATCACCGATACTAATAGGAAGCACCTCGATGAGATCGTCACGAGCTGGGGCGAAGACTACCGCCTCTTCGAAGTCTCCGAGGGGGAGATACGAGCCATAGATGAGCCTAGATCATGAAGCAGAGTGAGACGGTTAAGCTCGGCGAAGCAATAGCCTCGCTGTGGGATGAGGACCCTGATATGTACGAGCAACTGCTGGTACATCGGATGATGGGCTACCTGCCCGAAGTGCTGGGAAATCTCTATCGTTGGGTAGTAGAGATACGCTTCGACGAAGGAGTGCTTCGCCTGAGAGTCTCGTCGTCGGCTGTGTGCCAAGAGCTCAACCTTCGCCTGAGAGAACTGCGGGAGCAGATCAATAGGCAGCTTCACGCCGAACTGGTGCGTGTGATCCAAGTCTACGTCTAAGAAGGGCGTTTCTCTTACGAACAAATAGAATGGGACTACAGGTCGTGGCTGATGCCTTGCCTGTAGTCCCATTTTCTGTATAGATCTGTGGTGTGCTTCTGGAGGGTGTAGTCCGCCATCCTTATGGGGGATGGAGGGTGCTTCTTCAGATATGCCTATCTGTGGATACTTCTCGAGTAGCAGAATTGATACGCCTCCGAGGGCGGTAGAAAAGGGAAGCCCCTCAATCGTCGAGAGGACGATCGAGGGGCAAAGTTGCGTATTGGTGCCAGTGGATAGGGTGGGCGTTATTTGGCTGCACGTAGTACAAGGTCCTTAGAGATGTTCTTCTCACGCTCGGGTAGATCGATGAGGAGCTGAGCATCGAGGTAATTGAGTTCGTTACCGATGGGGATGTACTCGCTGGTGATGTTCTTCTTGTTGCGGACTAGGTCGAAGAGACGATGTCCTTCGCAGAAGAGCTCGATGCGTCGCTCGCTGAGGATGTCCTCGAGAGTCACGGAGGTAGCAGCCGTGTAGCTAGTGAAGCGCTGGCTACGGAGTGCATTGTAGTAGTCAAGAGCCGTCTTGCCATCAGAAGCAGTAGCACCCTTGAGAAGGGCTTCAGCGGCTATGAGGTAGAGCTCAGAGAGACGGATGACCTTGAAGTTATTCACCCCTGTGGGCGAGCTGGCACCTGCCTGCCCTGGGTACTTGATGGTATAGTAGCCCTTGTTGCCACCATCGGCATTAGCTCGCTCGGTGATACTCTGGGTGCGGATGTCGTCTGCACGGTTAGCTCGGAGCCAAGAGAGGAAGGTCTCCGAGGTACCGAACTCTGCATAGCCACTGGGGTTAGTATAGCTCCCGATGCTATTGAGCCCTGCGTTGTCCTTGTCCGTGGTGAGTACTTCGAAGAGGGACTCTGATGTGCCGGTCTTCGACCAGACAGTGAGGTACTCCTCGGGGGTGTAGAGCTTGTAGCCACTGGAGCTGATCACCTCGCTGGCGTACTTGTAGGCATTCTGCCAATCGCCATTGTAGAGGTATGCACGGGAGAGGAGCCCTGCCGTAGCCCAGTAGTTGAGGTTGCCTGAGTTAGCGATCTTCTCCTTGCTCAGTGTCTCCAGAGCCTTCGTCAGGTCGGAGATGATGAAGTCGTAGGTCTCACGGAGCGTAGAGCGCTGGAACTGATGGCTACGGGGGAATACCTGATTGATGATGGGTATACCAGAGTACTTAGCATCTACATTGACCCCTGAAGAAGGAATGTAGCAGTAGAGGCGGGCAAGCTCTAGGTGGGCAAGTCCTCGGAGTGCATAGAGCTGACCGATGTAGTCCTTAGCACGGGCCTTGTCGGCTTGGGGCGCAGTCTCGGCGATGCTCGGAGCGTACTTGAGGATATTGTTGACACGGCCTGAGACGGTCGAGAATACCTGATAGGCTCCATCTGAGATAGAGGAGTTCTTGTCGGTACGGAAGGTATGGAGGGTGAGCGTCTGATTGTTGCCTGTCGAGATAGCCTTGATGTCTCCTCCCTTAGCATCGGCATAGAGGGCGGTCTCTCCGCTGTATCCAAACTGGTTGTTTAGTGCGGCGTAGACTCCATTGACTGCTAGCTTCAGATCGCTGACGGTCTCGATGGACTGATCCTCGGCACGAGAGGAGGAAGGTACCTGTTCGAGCTGCTTACCGCAAGAGGTAAGGAAGGCAGCAGAGGAGAGGAGGGTATATAATGCGAATCTTTTCATAACGGAATACTGGGATTGAGAGTTAGAAACCAACGTTGAGGCCGAAGCTGATGGTGCGCAGGGCAGGGATGTCTGCAGAGCGGAAGCCGTTGAGGGCTGCTTCGAGCTCTCTATTCTTCGTAGCTGCGTAGAGGAAGGCGAGGTTGTTAGCCGTCAGGGAGAGGCTAGCTGATCCGATACGAAGGCTCTTCGTCAGGCTCTCAGGAAGACGGTAGCTGAGGCTTACTTCCTTGAGACGGATGAAGTCCGAAGAGTGGAGCTGGCGGGTCGATATGCTACCACTACGCAGGGGATTGAGCAGGATAGGCAGGGGATTCGAAGCACCGGTGTTGGTAGGAGTCCAGTAGTTGCCTACGAGTTCCTTGCTGGCGTTGATCGAAGTGGAGCGCTGCCCATCGGCGATAGCAAAGGCATCGAAGTGGTCGTAGATGTAGCCCCCGAACTGATAGCTGATCAGTGCGCTCAGAGTGAAGCCACCGTACGATAGGCTGTTGGTGAGACCACCGTAGATCTTGGGGTAAGCAGACTTAGAGGGGCCACGACCTGCCTCTGCATGGTTGTAGGTGATATTGTCTGGGCTCTCGGGCTTAGAGGGGTCGATGAGGAACTTACCCAGCCCTGAAGCCTGGTCTACACCGACGTAGTGAGGGAGGTAGAAGGTATAGACGTCGCTCCCCTGGCGATAGAGGTAGATACTGTTAGGACCACTGATGATGTCGCCATTGGGCAGAGCCTCGACACGAGAGCGGATCTTCGTGAGGGAGAAGTCGAGATCCCAGCGGAGCTTATTGGAGCGAAGTAGGTCGGAAGCATGGAGCTCGATCTCTACACCACGGTTGGAGATCTCCCCACTATTGTCCTGATAGGTAGTCACGGCGTGGTTGTAGGAGACGGGTACCTGCATCAAGAGGTTAGTCGTGTACTTGTCGAAGTACTCGATACCGAGGGTGAAGCGCTTAGCCAGTGTGAGGTCAAGGCCGACATTGAGGCTTCGGCTCTTCTCCCAGCCTAGATCGAGGTTAGCCAGCTGGCTGAGGTAGATGGCAGACTCAGGTCCGTAGCTACCGCCGAAGGAGTAGAGACCTCTCCAGGAGTACTCTGCATCGGGGAGATTACCATTGGTACCATAGGAGGCACGGAGCTTAGCGTCGGTGATGAACTTATTGTCCTTGAGGAAGGCTTCACGACCGAAGCGCCATGCGCCCGAGACGCTGTAGAAGACCCCGGAGCGATTGTTCTTCCCGAGCTTAGAGGAGATGTCGTTACGAAGGCTCAGACCTGCGTAGTAGAGGCTATTGTAGTTGTAGTTGAGGCGTCCGAGGTAGGAGAGGAGGAAGCTACCGTAGTGGTTGCTTTCGCTGTCGACTACCTGACCGTTGCCAAGCTCCTTGAGCTTGGAGGTAGAGTACTTATTGACAGCGAAGCCGTGGCGGAGCTGCTCGAAGGACTGGGCTTCGATACCAGCGAGTGCGTCGACGTGGTGGCGGTCGAAGTCCTTGTTGAAGTTCAGTACGTTGGAGGTCGTCTTGACGGTAAGTTCATTGTTGAGACGTATACCCTGTCCACCTACACGAGCACCGTCGGAGGTCAAGGGGCTTGTGTACTGAAGGCTCTTGACGAGTGTGTACTCGATGGAGTTAGTCGTCTTGAAGGAGAGGTAGTCGGTGAAGGTGATCTGTGCATTGGCACCAGCTAGACCACGGAGGGTACCCAGCTGATTGAGCACACGATCGGGATCAAGGAGTTCGATCGGATTGTCCCCACGCTTCATCGGTGCAGCAGCGGGATTGTAGCTCCCATCAGCGAGACGAACGGGCTGGTCGGGGCGGGAGACGAGGGCGAGGATCGTGGGGTGGGTGAGGCTGACACTTGCGCTCTGTCGGCTATTGTCACCGATACCCTGCTGGGCGGTATAGGACACCTGACCCTTGAAGGAGAGGTCGAGCCACTTGGTGGCCTTGTTGTCGAGGTTCAGCAGACCCGAGTAGCGGGAGAAGCTTCCGTAGGGAGCGATACTCTTGATGTCGTTGTAGCCGAGGGAGACGAAGTAGCGGAGCTCTTCGGTGCCCGCATTTGCCGAGAAGGAGACGTCGCTGAGTCTACCCGTGCCGAGAAGTTCCTTCCTCCAGTCCGTGCGGGTCTCTCTGCTCCTGACGAAGCTATAGTCGTTCGCTGCTATGTAGCTGTCGGTGACGGTAGCTTCGGCCTGCTTACGTAGGGCGGCACGATTGGCATAGTTAGCACCGGTGGGGAGGATAGCATCCTGCTTGTAGAGGATCTGGTTGATGAAGGCTTCACGCTGGTAGTCGAAGGCTTCGGTGGCGTTCATCACTTCGAAGGAATTGGTAGCCAGCTGGGAGAAGCCCGTGCTTGCCTTGAAGGAGAAGTTGGTCTTGCCCTGCTTACCACGCTTGGTCGTGATGATGACGACGCCGTTAGCAGCACGGGAGCCGTAGAGCGAAGCGGAGGCAGCATCCTTGAGCACAGAAATCGACTCGATGTCCTCAGGGTTGATGGAGGCTAGGATGTTGGACGACAGTCCCGAGATCCCGTAGTCCCCTGCAGTGATGGGCACTCCGTCTACGACGTAGAGAGGCTCCGTCGTCCCGTTGATACTCCCGACACCACGGATCTGAAGGGTCCCAGCAGCACCGGGCTCCCCTGTCTGCGAGGTGACACGTACGCCTGCTACCTTACCAGCGAGGGCCTTGTCGACGGACTCGACCTTAGCGCTGGCGATCGCCGAAGCCTTGACACTGCTCGTAGCGCCGGTGAGTGAGGAGCGTCGCTGTGTACCGTAGGCCGAGACGACTAGAGGGTCGAGCGTCTTCTCGGTGCTCTGCAGGACGACACGTAGCTCACGACCCGTGAGGGCGACGGTCTGCGTAGCGTAGCCGATGTAGGAGATGCGGAGGTGCTTGGCGCCCTCGGACAGGGTGAGGGTGAAGCGTCCCTTAGCGTCGGTGAGTACTCCGCTACGGGGGAACTCAACGCAGAGGACAGATGCGCCATCGATCGGCTCATTGTTCTCCGAGGCCAGGATAAGGCCGGTGACGGAGACCTGCTTCTTCTGAGCCCAAGCTATTCCTACGGAGAGGAATAGAAGCAGGAGGGATAGTAAACTCTTTCTCATTGACTTCTTGTTTATTTCGTTAGTTGTGTGGATGCAAAAAAAGAAGCGCTTCTCTAGGATTCACCATGAGAAGCGCTTCAGAAAGCTCGGGATAGAAATATATCTATCCGTGTATGTCTATACTGAGATCTACAGCCTGATCGCTTCGCCTATGGATACGCCACATGGTGTCGGTGCACATCATTGTGCCGACCCACATTCGCATCATTGTCATAGACGTTTGATTCATACTGTAGCTTGTTGGATTGCTTTGTTGTTTGCTTTGAGGTGTGACTGCTCGTCTCTGAGGCGAGGTTCACGGAGACAAAGGTAGAGAAGAATTTTGAATTACCAAATTTTGTTAAGAAAGTTTTGATTCTTCACACCCGATCTTCCTCCTTCAGATTTGCCCTGCCGAAGGCACCCCTTTGATAGCCCTTTAGGGAGGGCTCTTCAGAAGGGGCAAAAAGGACCCTACGGTAGGTCGTCAAAAAAA
>NZ_KI259237.1:8918-12208 GCF_000467855.2 Porphyromonas sp. oral taxon 278 str. W7784 | reverse complement strand
TGGGTCGCATCGACGACCTACAGTAGGTTTCTTTGACCCCCTCCGAAGTCCCCGTGCTACAGGGCTTGTGGAGGCCTCTTCTTTGCCTTCGAAATTCTCCGTCCCGAAGGGGGCAGAGGGGCGAGATCGCTAAAATATTTATTAAGCGAACGCCTTGATCTGAGGGGAGAATTGTCGTTCCTTTGTAGAGAAGTTCATCCCCCTGAAGACGCTCCATGAGAGCTCTATGAGAGCTCATGATCTCCCTCGCTATTGAGATCGTGCCGACGTGCCTAGGAGGGAAGGGCTTCGCCCCTGTATATTCATTTATTATCAACACATGCGCACAATGAAAACACCTACCCAAGCCTCGTGCGAGGTACCCCCGCTTGAGTTCAGAGCCTATGCTGTGAAGGAGCTAGCTACCCTCTACTTCCCCCACTGCGAACCAGGCTACGCCGGACGCTGTCTGCGCCGACTCATCCGCCGAGATCCCGAGCTCCTTCGTCAGCTACAGGAGCGAGGCTATCGCACACGTGCCCACTACCTCCCGCCGGTAGCCGTCCAGGTGCTCCTGGAGCATCTCGGTACACCGCAGGACTTCTATGAGATCCTGAGGAAGAGCTAAGGAAGCGCTCGCTCTTCACCCCAAGGGGATGGGGAGGACAGGAAGCTGTACCCTCGGGTACGGGTGACGTGTCCTCCCCATCCCTTTCTTTTATCTGGACTGAGGAGGGGCAGATCTTGACGGGGAGCACCTCCGCCTTCGTGCATCAAGGTGGCTGGAGAAGCGGTCTTGCAGATCCTGATTTTTTTTTACCAGAAAGTCGTACATTCGTAGGTAGAAAAAGCAAAGCACCAAGCAACTCACCTCTTATCTACCTCATCTAAGTATCCAGGTATGAAGACTAGCACGATTCACCTCCGCTCTCGTACGCTGCTCCTAGGGCTTGCCCTCGTCCTCGGGAGCTGGTTCACTAGTTCGGCCCAAGAAGGAAGAAGGCTCGAACTAAAGATCCTCTCACCCTCGGGACAGGAGATAGACTCCGCTTCGCTCCGGCTCTCCTTCTGCGAGCGTAAGAGCATCGAGGGACACACCGACAAGTCCGGTCGCTACAGCTGTCCGATCCCCGCAGACTGCTCCTCCCTGAGGCTCTGGGTCTGGGGTAGTGCCTACGCTGTAGTCGATACGACACTCTCCGTAGCTACGATCCACCAGCACACCATCCGCCTAGATAGTCACACCCTCGAAGGGGTGAAGATCGTCGCTACCCGCCCTTCTGTACAAATGAATGCCGAGGGGACGACCTACCAGATCACGACGGAGGGGCTACTCTCTTCAGCTAAGGCTCCCCTTGTGCTACAGCGTATCCCCGACCTCATCTACGAGGGGGGAATCTACACGATCCCTGGCTCGCGAGGTCAGGTGACTATCTATGTCGATGAGGTACCTGTCAACGAGCGCTTCCTCAGCCAACTCGACGCTCAAGATATCGATCGGGTAGAGGTGCGTCCCAGCGACGTCGCTAGTAGCTCGGGTGGCGGAGCTATCTATATCTATAGGAAGAAGCATCTAGGTACGCTCAAGGGAGAGCTCGGTATGAGTGCGGGGCTGATCAATGAGGAATATATCGTCAGCCCCTCGTTGTCCTACCTCAGTAAGACCTTTGATCTGGTGACCTCAGGCTCGGTGATTACGAACAAGCAGTATCCGCATACCCGTACGCTCCGCAATGGGGTAGAGGTCCTCGATATACAGAGCAATACTCGGCTGACGCAGTACAATGCTGAGGCGCTACTCAACGCCGTCCTCTCTGAGCGCTTCAAGGCCTCCCTCTCCTACCTTCTCTTTGGCTACGAAGAGCGTCTCAGGCAGTCGATCACTAAGCCCCTCGGCATGAAGAGGCAGGAGTATCTCATCGGGTGCAATCTAATGCAAACGGCCAATCTGATCCTCTCCTATCAGCTCGCTCCCGAGCAAAGTCTCTTAGTGCGGGCTCAGGGGCTCCTGTCCAATGAGGCACAGACCCGTGAGGGTGTCTCGGGCGACTACTCTGCTCGTATGAGCTACTTCGTCGGGGACGTCGCTTACGACCACGATGAGCTTCCCTTCCTCGGGACGACGCATGCGCTTCGCTTCGGTGCACGCCTCCTCCACCAGCGGAGCGTCGTAGAGGGAAGTGCCAAGCCTCACCAGATGACGCAGGGACAGCTCTATCTCAAGGACAACTTCTACCTAGCTAAGGGGCTAAGCCTCTACTTCCTGCTTCGCAATGAATGGGGACGCTACGGGCTGGAGGCGAACCGGCGTAGCTACTTCAGCTTCATCCCCTATGTGGCGCTGGCTTACTCCAAGAGTGGCTACTCGGCACGCTTGAGCTTCGACCGAGATCTCTCCCGCCCCGAGGGTAGTCTCCTCTCCCCTGCGGAGTACTTCGTCAGTGAGCTGGAACGCCAGCGAGGCAATCCCAACCTCAAGCCTCAGACGAGCCTCAGCTGGTCGCTCTCCCTCGGGAAGAGATTGGGGAAGAGCCACCTCACTCTCACCGCTTCGCATGAGGTACTTCAGGACCTCATCTCCGGGATCTCGACGACGACGCCCAACCTCTCGACCTTCGAGAACGCTGGCGAAGGTCGCCTCTCTTCGCTCACGAGCACCTTCCGCACCTCTACCTTCGACTACAAGCTCAATCTACAGGTCTATGCCGGGCTGAAGTACTCGGACTACCAGCTCAAGAGTGCCTATCAGGCTTCGGCGCTCAATGCCACACAGCGAGGCTGGGGACTGCGGTGCGGGGGCAGTGTAAGCCTCCTGCTCGACGGGAACTGGTTCTTCAATGCGTCGGTGAACTACAATAGCCCGACCTACACCTTCACCTCTCGCACCATCGCCGAGCCCCTCACCTATCTCTCCGCCGAGAAGAGCCTGCTCGACGGACGGCTCACCTTCTCCCTCTCGGCTATGGCGCCCTGGGGGCTCGGGGAATATAGGCGTACGGAGTCTACCTTCCGGGGGATCGAGCAGATCCGGCAGTCGAGTCTATCGCTCTCCAACGTGAGCCTCGGTGTCACCTTCCGCTTCGGTAAGGGCGAAGCTAAGGAAGCCCCCTCAGAGGCTATCGATGCCTCAGGGCTGAAGCGTAGCGATCGATGAGCCTTCCTTCGTTGTAGTAAGCGCATAGGGGAGGTGGAGCAAAGATGCGTGCTCCACCTCCCCTCTTTTTTGTGTCGTCGGAGGGCTCCGCTAGGCCTGATTTCTAGGGCGTTTGCGAGCCTCCCAAAAACGACCCACGGTAGGTCGCCGAAAAAAC
>NZ_KI259237.1:0-8818 GCF_000467855.2 Porphyromonas sp. oral taxon 278 str. W7784 | reverse complement strand
ACCTACTGTGGGTCGTCGATGCGACCTACCGTGGGTCGCTGCAGCGACCTACCGTAGGTCTCTTTTTCGCCCCTCAAGGGAATCGCCTCCGAAGGGTCGTGCTTGAGGCTCTTCCTTCCCCCTCGGCCGGCGAGCTGACGGAGGGTAGGAGAGATCCGAAAATTTAATTACCTTTGCACCACGATTACGAAAAAGGAAGAGTGAACCGGCTCACCAAGCTCTGGTGCTGAAGGTACATGACACATCCAAGGATTGGTTGGGTAGCTCAGCTGGATAGAGCAATAGCCTTCTAAGCTATCGGTCCTGGGTTCGAATCCCAGCCCAATCACACTAAAGCTCCCCCTTCATCCCCCCTGATGCTTTTATCTATCTATTGATCGGGTAGCCCCTTGGTTCTCCTTATTCCATTCATTTGTCTCTTCTGACGAACTTTCTTCTTATCTGACATTTGACACAAAGATCCTAGCTGCTTCCTGGAGCTCCCGTAGCTCTGAGCGGTGGGGCTTGGTGGTACACTCTCCACAGAGAGGACCAGCCCTCGAGACTAGAGATCACACAAATTACAGAATCTT
Organism: Porphyromonas sp. oral taxon 278 str. W7784; assembly: GCF_000467855.2. Lineage (GTDB taxonomy): Bacteria > Bacteroidota > Bacteroidia > Bacteroidales > Porphyromonadaceae > Porphyromonas. The sequence goes on along the minus strand of NZ_KI259237.1, from coordinate 8,246 downwards.
ATGCAACGATATAACATAACTGAGCTCTCCAACAAAAGCCTGGACGAGCTCCGTGAGATCGCCCGTGAGATCGGCTTCTCTGCCGACTCCTTCCCCGACAAGCGTGAACTGATCTATGAGATCCTCGACCAGCAGGCCGTCACCGTAGCGGAGACCACCTCCGTCAAGCGCAAGCCTGGTCGTCCCCGCAAGAGTGCTCCTTCTGAAGCGCCTGCAGGTGAGCCCGCTCAGCCCGCCGAAGGCTCTGAGCCCACAGAGGCATCTGCCTCTTCGACACCCGAAGGCGAAGCGCCCAAGCGCAAGCGTGGTCGCCCCAGCAAGGCAGAGCTCCTAGCTCGCCAGCAGGCCATCTCTGCCGTAGCCAAGGCTTCGGAGAGTCAGGAGGCTTCCTCAGACCTCATCCCCGCCGAAGAGCCCAAGGCTCAGAAGCCGATCCGTGAGGCTCGTGGCTCTAGCCCCGCTCCCGTCAAGACCGCCGAGGCTAAGCCCCGAGTCACACCCGTCGAGCCCGTAGCGCCCGCTGTAAATGAGCCTGAAGCTCCCGCCTCGGAGACCGAGACCGCCCCAGCAGCTGCTCCCGTGAGTCCTGGGCGCATCGTCTTCCGCCACAAGGACAGCAAGTCCGTGCTGGATCAGGTGCTTCCCACCTTCACGACGCCTCAGTCTCAGCCCCAGCCCAAGGTGCGTCAGCAGGCTCCCGCCGAGCCTCAGCCCACCAAGCAACCCGCTCCGAAGGCTACGACACGTGTACAGCCACAGGAGTTCAACTTCTCTGGTCTCCTCGAGTGCATCGGGGTGCTGGAGATCCTACCCGACGGCTACGGCTTCCTGCGCTCAGCGGACTACAACTATCTGCCTTCGCCCGACGATATCTACCTCTCAGCCCAGCAGATCCGTCAGTGGAGTCTGCGCCCAGGTGACCTCGTCGAGGGCTTCATCCGTCCCCCACAGGATGGCGATAAGTACTTCCCCTTCGACAAGATCACCCGGGTGAATGGTCGCACGCCTTCGGAGATGCGTGACCGAGTACCCTTCGATCATCTGACGCCGATCTTCCCCGATGAGAAGTTCCATCTGGATTCGCCCAACAACCCTGCCGTCCAGGACAAGATCGCTATGCGTATCGTCGATCTCTTCGCTCCGATAGGTAAGGGGCAGCGTGGCCTGATCGTCGCTCAGCCCAAGACGGGTAAGACGATGCTCCTGAAGAATATCGCTAACGCCATCGCTGCCAATCACCCCGAGGTCTACATGATCATCCTCCTAATCGATGAGCGCCCCGAGGAAGTGACGGATATGGCTACGAGCGTCAATGCCGAAGTCATCGCTTCGACCTTCGATGAGCCCGCCGACCGCCACGTCAAGATCGCCGAGATCGTCCTCAACAAGGCTAAGCGCATGGTCGAGAGTGGTCAGGACGTAGTCATACTCCTTGACTCGATCACCCGCCTGGCTCGTGCCTACAATACCGTACAGCCTGCCTCCGGTAAGGTGCTCTCCGGTGGGGTCGATGCCAATGCGCTACAGAAGCCCAAGCGCTTCTTCGGTGCCGCCCGTAATATCCGTGGCGGTGGTAGCCTGACGATCCTAGCTACTGCCCTGCAGGAGACGGGATCGAAGATGGACGACGTCATCTTCGAGGAATTCAAGGGTACGGGTAATATGGAGCTACAGCTAGACCGCCGTCTAGCGAATAAGCGCATCTATCCTGCTGTTGACCTCGTGGCTAGTAGCACGCGCCGTGACGACCTCCTGCAGGATCAGACCACCCAGACACGTATGTGGTCGGTACGCAAGGTGCTCTCGGAAATGAATCCTATCGAAGCGATGGAGAACGTCAAGAACCTCATGCTACGTACCCGTGACAATGAGGAATTCTTCGCCGAAGTGAATAGCTAGTCTCGACTTGCACGTTAGTCCAAGACTTCTCTTATCTTTGTATCGGAAACTCAATTACTACTAACACAAAATATCCTATCGCACAATGAGCAAGATCGGTATTTTCTACGGCTCCTCTACAGGCTCCACCTCTGAGGTAGCTCAGCGCCTGGCTAAGGCCCTCGGTGCAGAAGCAAACGTATTCGATGTAGCAAGCGCTGACGCTGCTGACGTCGCTGGCTTCGATGTCCTCCTCCTCGGCTCCTCCACTTGGGGTCTAGGTGATCTCCAGGACGACTGGGAAGACTTCCTCCCCAAGCTCGCAGAGCAGGATCTCTCGGGCAAGAAGGTCGCTCTCTTCGGTTGCGGTGACGCTGATAGCTACCCCGACAGCTTCTGCGAAGCTATCTACAAGATCTACGAAGGCCTAGCAAGCTCTGGTTGCTCCTTCATCGGTGCTTACGAGCCTGAAGGCTACAGCTACGACGCTACGCAGACCGAGCAGGATGGTAAGCTCATCGGCCTCTGCCTCGACGAAGCTAACCAGTCCGACCTCACCGACGAACGTATCGAGAAGTGGGTAGCTCTGATCAAGCCTGAGCTCTAGAAGCGTACCCCTTATCTAAAGGAAGTTGCCCTCCGACTCCTCCGCCCTCACGGGAAGGAGAGCCGAAGGGCAACTTTTTGTATCTTTAGGCTGTAGTTATCTCAGCTATTACTCAGCTATTCTCCAACTATCATATCAAATACACTATGAAGCAAACTACACTCCTCGCAGGCTTCGCTCTGGCTCTCATGGGCTGGGCAGCGCCGTCTGCTGAGGCTTGCTCCGACTTGATCGTGGGCAAGAAGGCTTCGGTCGATGGCTCGGTCATGATCAGCTATTCGGCCGACTCGCACACCCTCTACGGTGACCTCGTCCATTATCCTGCCAAGGCGTGGGGCAAGGGCCTTATGCTCCAGATCCACGAGTGGGATACGGGCAAGCCCCTTGGGTATATCCCTCAGGCTCCCGTCACGTACAACGTCGTGGGCAACATGAACGAGCACCAGGTCGCCATCACCGAGAGTACTTGGGGCGGGCGCAAGGAGCTCCACGACCCTCAGGGTATCATGGACTATGGTAGCCTCATCTACGTAGCTCTTCAGCGCTCCACGAGCGCCCGTGAAGCCATCCGCATCATGACGGATCTCGTCCGTGACTACGGCTACTACAGCTCCGGCGAATCCTTCACCATCGCCGATAAGAACGAGGTCTGGATCATGGAGCTCATCGGCAAGGGTCCTAAGAAGAAAGGCGCTACCTGGGTGGCTATCCGCATCCCTGACAACGCTATCGCTGCCCACGCTAACCAAGCCCGCATCCACAAGATACCCTTCGGCGACAAGCAGAACTGCATGTACGAGAAGGACGTCGTCAATGTCGCTCGCGAAAATGGTTGGTTCAAAGGCAAGGACAAGGACTTCGACTTCCAGAAGGCGTACAATCCCTACGACTTCAGCGGGCTAAGAGCTTGCGAAGCTCGTGTATGGAGCTTCTTCCGCACCTTCGACAAGGGCATGGACAAGTATAAGAAGCACATCATGGGCGATGCCTCCGAAGAGCCCATGCCTCTGTACATCATCCCCGACCGCAAGGTGAGCCTAGCCGACGTCCGTGAGGGCATGCGCAATCACTACGAAGGCACCGAACTCTCGATGACCAACGACCCCGGGGCTGGCGCCTATAAGGTCCCTTATCGCTGGCGCCCCATGACCTTCAAGAGCGAAGGCCGGGAGTACTTCAACGAGCGTGCCATCGCCACCCAGCAGACGGGCTTCGTCCTGATCGCCCAGATGCGCAGCTGGCTCCCCGACGCCGTCGGCGGCATCCTCTGGTTCGGCGTCGACGATGCCAATACAGCCGTGCTCACCCCGATGTACACATCCATCACGGAGGTCCCCGAGTGCTACCGCAGGGGCAACGGCAGTATGACCGAGTTCAGCTGGACTTCAGCCTTCTGGATCCACAACTGGGTAGCGAACATGGCGTACAACCGCTATGAGCCTATGATCCGCGACATTCGTCCCGTGCAGAAGGAGCTGGAAGATAGCTATGTCGACCTGGTGAAGAACGCCGACGCCCGTGCCCTCGAGCTCTACAAGGCCGATCCAGCGAAGGCTTCGGCCTTCCTCACCCAGCTCTGCGCCAAGGTAGCCAACGAGACCACCGCACGCTGGAAGCAGCTCGGCGAATACCTCCTGGTCAAGTACATGGACGGCAACGTCAAGAAGGAGAAGGACGGCAAGTTCGAAGAGAATGGCCACGGCCAGATCGTCATGCCCAACTTCCCCGGTTACAGCCAGGACTACTACGATCAGGTGGCCAAGAGCGGCGAGGCCAAGCACCTCGAAGTTCCCCAGAAGTAATCGCCCTTCCGCCCCCTCCCCACTAGCTACTTCGCCCCTGAGCTCTCTCGGCTCGGGGGCGAAGTTTTTTGTATTCCTAAGGGTCGAAAGCTCACGGACAAAAAGAATCGTCCACGGACTTCCACCACCGAGCGTGGGGAAGTCCGTGGACGAGCCGTTTAAGAAGGAGGCCGAAGCCGAAGGCGAGCTACTTCAGGGCGCCTAGTTCACGGCCGACCTTGATGAAGGCGGCGATGGCCTTGTCGAGGTGGTGACGTTCGTGAGCGGCGGAGAGCTGGACACGGATGCGAGCCTGACCCTTGGGGACGACGGGGTAGTAGAAGCCCGTGACGTAGATCCCTTCTTCCAGCAGGCGAGCAGCGTACTCCTGCGAGAGCTTCGCATCGTAGAGCATCACGGCGCAGATGGCTGACTGGGTGGGCTTGATGTCGAAGCCGGCAGCGAGCATCTTGTCACGGAAGTACTCGACGTTCTCCATCAGCTTGGTGTGCAGGGCGTCGCTCTCTTCGAGCATCTTGAAGACTTCGAGACCAGCGCCGACGACTGCAGGGGGGATGGAGTTGCTGAAGAGATATGGGCGAGAGCGCTGGCGGAGCATGTCGATGATCTCCTTAGGACCTGTGGTGAAGCCACCGATAGCACCTCCAAAGGCCTTGCCGAGCGTACCGGTGTGTAGGTCGATGCGACCGTAGCAGTTGAACCGCTCGGCCACTCCTCTACCCGTCCGCCCGACGACCCCTGCCGAGTGGCATTCGTCGACCATGACGAGTGCGTCGTACTTCTCCGCTAGGTCGCAGATCTTGTCCATCGGAGCGACATTGCCGTCCATGGAGAAGACCCCGTCGGTGACGATGATGCGGAAGCGGGCGGATTGTGCTTCCTGCAGGACTCGCTCGAGATCTGCCATGTTAGCGTTCTCGTAGCGGTAGCGCTGTGCCTTACACAGACGGACGCCGTCGATGATCGAGGCGTGGTTGAGGGCGTCGCTGATGATCGCGTCTTCGGGGCCAAATAGGGGCTCGAAGATCCCGCCATTAGCGTCGAAGCAGGCGGCATAGAGGATCGTGTCTTCGGTGTGGAAGTAGCGGGCGATGGCTTGCTCGAGCTCCTTGTGGATGTCTTGCGTACCGCAGATGAAGCGGACGGAGCTCATCCCGAAGCCACGTGCATCCATAGCTTCCTTGGCGGCCTTGATGAGGCGTGGGTGGTCGGAGAGACCGAGGTAGTTGTTGGCGCAGAAGTTGATCACTTCCTGCCCCGTGCTGATCTTGATGTCAGCGGTCTGAGGGGTGATGATGATGCGCTCCCGTTTGTAGAGCCCAGCCTCATCGATGGCCTTGAGTTCCTCGGTGAGGAACTTCTTCATGTTCTTAAACATAGTCTTGTGTATGGTCTAGTGAACTTGCTTGCGGTAGGGGAGGAGCGTGGGTGCCTAGCCCTTGCGACGGATGGTCTCGATCATGTCTCGAGTCATGGCGGGCAAGTCGTACTCGGGCTTCCAGTCCCATTCACTGCGGGCACAGCTGTCGTCGAGCGAATTAGGCCACGAGTCGGCGATGCTCTGGCGAAGCGGGTCGAGCTCGTAGGTCATCTGGAAGTCGGGGATAAGCTCTCGGATCGAGGCGGCGATGCCTTCGGGGTCGAAGCTCATCGAGGTCACGTTGAAGGAGTTGCGATGGATGAGGCGACTGGGGTCGGCTTCCATCAGTTCGATGCAGGCACGCAGTGCATCGGGCATGTACATCATATCCATATAGGTGCCGGGGCGCAGAGGGCAGGCGAAGTGCCCCGTACGTACCGCCGCATAGTAGATATCTACAGCGTAGTCGGTAGTGCCACCTCCTGGAGGGGCTACATTAGATATAAGGCCTGGGAAGCGGACGGAGCGGGTGTCGACGCCGAAGCGCTTCTGGTAGTAATCGCTCAGGAGCTCGCCCGTGACCTTCGTCACACCATACATCGTCTTGGGGCGCTGGATGGTATCCTGTGGTGTCAGATCATGAGGGGTCTCAGGGCCGAAGGAGCCGATGGAGCTGGGGGTGAAGACAGCGCAACTCGTCTCACGTGCTACCTCAAGGACATTGAAGAGTCCACCTACCCCGATATGCCACGCTAGCTGGGGCTTGGCTTCGGCTACGGCGCTCAGCAGGGCTGCCAGATTGTAGATGGTGTCGATCTTGTAGCGGTGGACGATCTCGGTGATCTGCTGTGGGTTGGTGATGTCTACCACTTCGCAGGGGCCTGTCTCCAGGAGTTCCCCTTTGGGAGGAGCTGCAGGGATGTACCCTGCCACGACCACGGGGTAGATACGGCGGAGCGTCAGTGCTAGCTCGGTGCCTATCTGCCCTGTAGAGCCGATGATAAGGATGTTTTTCATACCTCTTGTTACTCGTGTTTATCTTGCGATGTCTCGCCGAGCAGGGTATCTTCTGTAGACGCTGCAGGTGCGAGGAATACCTAATATAGTGCGTACAAATGCCCTTTACTGTGCAGTAAATGTAGCTATTCTCGTTGAATGGGGAAATAGTTCACCTATAGCCCTCGTCTAAGCCTCTGTATGCAAGCTCTCTAAGCTCTACTAGGCTAGACGGAAGAGTCTATATACCTTTGTGCCTAGTCATCATAGATTTTTTAGGAAATGCGCCACTATCAGACCTCTACCTTAGCCTCGGGGCTGAGGATCATCTTGGCAGAGGAGCCCCAGGCTACGGTCAGCTATCTGGGGCTCGGGGTGCGTGTCGGCTCACGGGACGAGTCGCTACGCTTCCACGGCCTCTCGCATAGTATCGAGCACATGCTCTTCAAGGGGACACGCCTGCGCTCCGCCCCTCAGCTCATCGAGCGCATGGAGGCTGTCGGCGCCGAACTCAATGCCTTCACGACGAAGGAGGAGACGATGCTCTACGCCGTCTGTCCGTCGGTCTACGCTCGTCGTTCGCTCGCTGTACTGCTGGACATCGCTCGGCATAGTCGCTTCCCCGAGGAGGAGTGGGCTAAGGAGCAGGAGGTGATCCTCGATGAGATCCATTCGTACGAAGATAGCCCGTCGGAGCTGATCTTCGATGAGTTCGAAGATCAGGTCTTTCGCCCCCATCCTCTGGGGCATGCGATCCTAGGAACGGAGGCTTCGGTGGGGAGGATCACCACGGCACATCAGCGACGCTTCTACCAGCGTCATTACCGCCCCGAGCGGATGGTGCTCTTCGCCCAAGGAGCCGTATCCATGGAGCTCCTTGAGGAATATGCTTCCCGTGCCTTCCCTGAGGAGGCAAAGGAAGAGGAAGGCGAGAATGAAGGGATAGGCTCCAGCCCCAGCTATCGCACAGAGGCTCGGCATGTAGTGCGTCGGCGAGGTACGGCACAGAGCCACGTCCTCATGGGTTGCCCTGCCTTTGACCTCTTCGATAGGCGAAGGCTCGGGCTCAGCCTGCTAGCCAATATCCTTGGAGGTAATGGGATGAATGCCCGGCTGAATATGGAGCTTCGGGAGAAGCGAGGACTCGTCTACCATGTCGAGTGTAGCTATACCCCGTACACGGACTCTGGGCTCTTTTCCATCTATTTCGGTTCGTCTCACCGAGCGGAGGCCGAAGCTATGGAGCTCGTCTACCGTGAGCTGGAGCGTCTAGCAAAGGAACCTTTGACGGAGGCCGAACTCACGGCGGCGCTACGTCAGACACGGGGGCAACTCCTCGTCGCCTCGGACAATAAGGAGCAGCACTTCCTTACCATGGGTAAGAGCTTCCTCCATACCGGGCGCTTCGACACCGACGAAGAGCTCTCCGAGCGCCTCGCTACCTTGACTCCCGAGGGGCTCTATGAGACGGCACGGGAGCTCTTCCAGCGAGCGAACTTCCACACACTCATCTACCGCTAGGGGAGGGAACTATCATAGTCTCCCGAAGGGACCCATTCATGGGGTACACGAGGGGGCCATTCATGGGTCGGTCGACCGACCC
>NZ_KI259236.1:100470-123774 GCF_000467855.2 Porphyromonas sp. oral taxon 278 str. W7784 | reverse complement strand
ATGGCGTTCTGGGTCTTTATATACTTCTTGTTTGTTGGGTAGTGTGCGAATACCTCGCCAGTCAAAGCATGCGCTAATTTGTCGAAGGAACGAGTGCTTCATGTGGTCGCGACTCACCTGCGTATAAACTTGCAGGAAGCCCGGAGCGGATTCGCTTTGTTTGGTTGGTATAGCTATACGACTGTTTTGGTTATGAAGATGCTAAATGTCAGTAATACAAGAAGCAACCACAACCCTGTATACCTTTGAAATACCGTGTAATGGTCTCAATTCATGGGTTCCTCGAGAGACCCATGAATGGGTGACTTTTGCGACCTAGGGTAGATCGGCGATGCGACCCACAGTAGGTTTCCCGGGCGAGCTCTAGGAGTCACTTCCCTCCCCCTTTCAGAAGGCTCTACTTTACGGGACTGAGACCTTCCTCCCTCGACCCTCGGATGGCGTCTTCCACAGCACGAGGTTTAGACCTTAGAGTGGAGTATATCCCCCTCTTCTCCCCCACCCTATGCGGACTGCACAGGAGAGGGGAGGCAAGGGCAACGCCCCTAGCCTATCCTTCCTCTTGAGGCTTACCCAGATCGATCGGGCTTCACCCCTAGGAGTGACAGAGCGCAGGAGGCTCGCATGGGGCGAATGCCGTATCTTTGTGCCCGATGAACCGACAGCAAGACCTCATCGCTCCCCTCAGGGAGCGTATCCAGCATAGTGGCATCCAGGAGCCCCGCATCGCTGCCCTCGTCTCGGGGGGCGTAGATAGCTCCGTCGTGGTGCATCTCCTCTGCCAAGCGGGCTACCGCCCTACCCTCTTCTACATCCAGATCGGGATGGAGGAGCGAGGCTTCACCGACTGCTCGTGGGAGGATGATCTAGAGATCGTGCGCCATCTGGCGCATCGGTATGACTGCCCGCTCCAGGTCGTCTCCCTCCACGAGGAGTATTGGGCGCAAGTCGTCGAGTACACCATCGACACGGTGCGCCGAGGGCTGACGCCCAACCCCGACATGATGTGCAACAAGTTGATCAAGTTCGGATGCTTCGAGGAGAAGTGGGGCAAGGACTTCGACTTCATCGCCACAGGGCACTATGCGACGACGAGCTTCGTCGACGGGCATCTCTACCTAACGACTGCCCCCGATCCCGTGAAGGATCAGACGGACTTCCTCGCCCAGATCAACTTCCGTCAGGTCTCCAAGCTCCTCTTCCCCACGGGGCATCTTCTGAAGAGTCAGGTGCGCCAGATCGCCGAGGAAGCCCACCTACTGAGCGCTCGACGCAAGGACAGCCAAGGGATCTGCTTCCTCGGGAAGGTGAACTACAACGAGTTCATCCAGCGAGCCCTCGGCGAGCGTGAGGGTCTGATCATCGAGCGTGAGACGGGCAAGGTGCTCGGCAAGCATCGTGGCTACTGGTTCCACACCATCGGTCAGCGCAAGGGGCTCGGGCTAAGTGGCGGACCATGGTTCGTCGTGAAGAAGAACATCCGTCGCAATATCCTCCTCGTCAGCCAAGGCTATGACCCCTCCGACCAGTACGGCGATCACATCGGCATGGAGCAGTGCGACTTCATCAGCCTCGACCCATGGGCCTACACCAGCCTTCGCCAAGGGCTCGAGACGCCCCTCAGCCGTGAGACACCGCTGGAGATCACCTTCAAGGTGCGCCATACCCCAGAGTTCACCCGAGGTCTCCTGAGCTATCACCCCGAGGAAGGCTACCTCATCGAGAGCAAGGAGCCCATCCAAGGCATTGCCCCAGGGCAGTATGCCGTGCTCTACGATACCGAGCATCGGATCTGCTTCGGGAGCGGGATGATCACCCGAGGCTTCTAGCATCCCTGCCCACCCCGAGGGCACTACCCTTCCCTACGAGAAAAGACGATCGGCCGACCAAGTGCGAGACTTGGTCGGCCGATCGTCTTCGTATAGCGTCGAGGGGCTTCCCCCTCTATCTACTTAGAAGGTCACCTGTAGCCCTGCCTGTAGGAGCATCGCCTGCGGTGCGTAGCCGTACCAGCGGGTCGCTCCTCGGGAGAGCGGAGTACGGAGCTCAGCCGTGAGGCTTAGCTTCTTCGACAGCGAGTAGACGGCATCGGCATGCAGGAGATGAAGCTGACTGAGCGAGTGGACCTCCCCTTCGGTATCGTAGGACTTGATCGCTGTGGCGAAGTCATAGCCGGCACGGAGACGGAGCTCGGGGAGGAGCTGTAGCTCGACGAGGCTCTCTAGCGTGAAGCTAGGACGGGAGAGGAACTGCTGGGTCGTCTGGTAGCGAGCATAGACCCCACGGAGTGAGGTGGTGAAGAGGCCTCGGTGATTGTATGCCAGCTCCAGCCCGAGATTCTGCTCTCTGTAGTCCACATAGTAGGGGCGGAAGGTGATGGGCATCAGATAGGAGGCCGTGGCGGGCAGCCCATCAGGATGGAGGAGAGGTGAGGGGCGGAACTCCGCAGCCCCCTTGTGGTCGGCGTAGCGCCCGAAGGCTTCGATACTGAAGGCTCCACCGATGGTCCCCCCGAGGCTGAGCTTGACATCATAGAGTCGCTCATAGCGCCCTACGAAGGACTCATGATCTAGGTAGGGAGCCTCGTCTGCGATCCGGTGGAGGCTGTGTCTGAGGAGCTGAGCATCCGTCTCAAGACGTATATCGAAGGCGGAGCCAATACGTAGCTTCGCATCGATCTTAGGGAAGAGGAAGAGGTGAGAGTTGTAGTGGTCATTGCCCGTGAGCACTCGTAGCCCCGCCAGTGCTCTCCAGCCTAGGTCCCCATAGACATCCTCGGTGAGGAAGTAGGGCACACCCGTCAGGATCATGCGGGTGCTCGAGGTACGCTTCTCGGGGAAGCCGTAGAGGAAGGGCACGCTAGAGGAGAGTGAGCCCAGTGACCACGCTCCCATCGCCCCGAGACGTGAGGTACTACCCAGTCGGTAGGAGAGATCGGCAGAGAGCTCAGGGAGCCATTCACGGGGAGAGGCCAGGGTGGCACTTGCCCCTTGGATGGAGCGAGATGAAGTATAGTCTACCCGAGCGCCGAAGTCATAGAGCCAGTCCTCAGTGAAGTCCTCCTCGGTAGCATAGCGAGCGCCGACAGAGACGAGCGTAGAGCTCCGACGGAGCTCAGGGCCGAAGGCGATCGAGCCTAGAGGCACACCCAGTAGAGGACGGGTAAGTCCGAGGCCGTAGTAGTTGTATCCATGCTGGCCTGCTGTGAGCTTCAGGCCGAGCGTAGCTTCATCGAAGTGATGCTCGTAGCTGGAGCCAAGGAGCCAAGCATCCTCCCGTATCTTCTGCGCCGAGCCTAGAGGGAGCTTCGTATCGGATCGTGTCCACAGGTAGCGACCGAAGACATCCCAGCGGTCAGTCTTGGTAGAGAGGAGGCGCAGACCAGCCCCTGCCTTCATCCCGTAGGAGAAGCCACCAGAGAGATAGACATAGCCCCGCTGCTCGCTCTTGTCGAAGCCACCACGAGGCGCCGTGACTGCTCCTAGTGGAGAGACCCCAGGACGCAGGGCAAAGGGTATAGGGGTATCGAGGTAGGCGTGGCGCACAGCCGTCACCGAAGGCACGGGGACGACATAGCTCAGGTCACGTGGCTGTCGTGTACCCAGCGTGACTTCATCCTCCGTCATCACTGTGAGCTCACGGCGAAGGGTGTCGGCACGCTTCACCTTAGCTTCTTGAGCCGAGAGAGCGCTAGACCCTAGGGTGAGGAGCGCCGAAGCTAGGATAGGGATTAGGGTGAACTTCTTCATTTCTTATTCTGATAGGAGGTGAGTCGGTCAGAGATCATCTGTGCGATATCGTCTTCATTCCCCTTGTAGTTGTCTCGTAGACTCTCTACATACTGCTGAGCCACATAGGTCTCGCCCTGCTTGTGGTAGCAGTCCGCTAGGAGGAGGAAGGCACGAGCCAGCCAGTACTGCTGTGGCGTCCCCTTGGCGATGAAGGCATCGAGCGCCTTCTTCGTCTCCTGGACCTTGCCCGAGCGGAAGAGGAGCGTCGAGTGGCGGATATAGCCTTCGGCACCCGAGGCCGTATCGAAGCTCTTCAGCAGGGGCTCATAGGTCTTCAGAGCCTTACCCGTAGCACCAGTAGCCTCTTCGCTCTTACCTTGTAGCAGGATGAGCTCTGAGCGGGTAGCCTGAGGGAGGTCACTGCGGCGAAGGAGCTCCTCAGCCGTAGTGATGGAGCGCTTGTAGTCCTTAGCCTCATAGGCGGCCTTAGCTAGTGCACGGCCATAGCGGAGATGCTGGGGAGCTTCGAGCCCTTCGATCCCGTAGAGGGTTGCCCAGGCATTGACCGCCTCCCGCTGTCGCCCGGTCTCCTCATAGATCTTGGTCTGTGCCTCTAGGGCGGGCAGACGTAGGTCGAGGGAGCGAGCTGGGGCAGAGAGCTTGGTATAGATAGCTAGGGCCTCGGCCTGTCGTCCCGACTGGGCGTAGCGCTCGGCCAAGAGGAGCTCTGCCTTGCCCGCCTCACGGCTCGCAGGGTAGGAGCGTGTGAAGGCCTCCAGCTCGGAGAGGGAGGCATCCTTGTCCTTCTTGTACTTGCTCTCGAGGGAGAGGTACTCCAGATGTGCCTTCTCGCTCTCGGTAGGTGTGAGTTGCTTACCCAGGGTAGAGGCGTAGGCCGTGTACTCGTCGATGCGGTCGAGGCTGATGTAGATATTCTTCAGGTCAGAGAGTGCCGAGCGAGCCTCTTCACTCTCTGGGTAACGGGCGATCAGATCCTTATAGGCCTTGATCGCCTCTTCGGTGCGCCCATTGTTGTAGGCAAGCATGGCCTTCTCCATAGCCCCAAGGCGAGCATACTGGCTGTCGGGATAGCGCTTGACGAGTTCGTCGAAGACAGCTGTCGCCTGCTCAGCACGAGCCTTGCTTAGCACGAGGGCTCGTCCCTTGTCATAGAGTACCTCGGGTAGGTGGGTCGACTGGGGATGGGTCTTGATGATGCGATCCAGTGTCTCGATCTGCTTGGGGTACTGCCCCCAGCGACCGTAGATCGTAGCCACACGGTAGAGAGCTTCGTCACTACCCGAGGGCATCCCTTCATCAGCTCGACGATAGAGGGCCAGAGCCTCAGCAGACTTCTTCTGGATGAGGAGGCAGTCCCCCATGCGAGCTAGTGCATCAGCACGACGGAGGGACTCATCCTGCCCTGCTCGTGAGGTAAAGGCTTCGAAGGAGCGGTAGGCCGAGGGGTACTGCTTCTGATTGTAGTGGGCATAGCCCTCGACATAGTACGCCAGGGCTGGAGCAGAGCCTGTGGCGATACTCTTCGAAGCATCAGCACCTGCCGAGGCATAGTCGCCTCGCTCCAGAGAGCTGGTAGCTCGGAGGAGGTAGGCCTGAGCCGTGTTGTCGGACTTCGTGCCTAGGGTGATCGCCCGAGAGAGGTAGTCTCGAGCACGGGTGTGATCCTGCTCCCCTAGTGCACCCTCACCGAGGCGAAGGAGGACGTACTGCTTCGCTTCGCTGAGCTCAGGGCTCTGTATCTGTAGACGCTCCAGCGTAGCGAGGGACTCGGCATAGTCCTTATTAGAGAGGAAGATCCCCTTGATGAGCTGGAGGATATGGGGGCGATAGGTGGAGCGAGGGAATTCGGAGATGAAGAGCTCGGCCATGCGTACGGTCTGTCCGAAGTTCGACCGCTGGGTCTCATCCTGTAGGAGGATACCATTGTAGAGCGCATACTCCCGTACACGCTCGCTGGCAGCAGGGTGCTGACCTGCGCTGCTGAAGGCTAAGGCTGCCTCGCTGGTGCGCTGGAGCTTGATACGGGCATTCCCCAGGAGGAAGAGTGCCTGTGCCCCTAGTGCTTCATTGCTCTCGGAGGCAGTGCTCAGAGGACGGAGGGCTTCCTCATAGCGCCCCAGCGTATAGAGCGATGTACCCAGAGCATAGCACTCCTCAGCGGTCGGGCGGTAGTCATCGAGCTCCTGCAGAGGCTGGAGCGTCTGGATGGCCTGCTGGTAGTCGCCTGCAGCGTAGTAGGACTGACCGATGACGGACTTGAGCGAAGCACGAGAGGCCATCTCCGGGTAGGTACGCTGGAGCTCGCTCGCTCGGCGCTGTGCCGTCGTAGCATCCTCCGTGGAGAAGGAGAGCAGGGTCAGCTGATAGGCTGCCTCTGGAGCTAGCTCTGGGGAGTAATCGGTACGGGAGAAGATCGTGCGTGCCTCCTGGATATCGCCACGAGCCCACGCTACCGATCCGAGGTAGAGCAGGGCTTGCTCCCCGACGATCGAGGAGTCTTCGCTAGCGAGGATGAGCAGGCGCTGTGCCTCCTCGAGGTCGACAGCCCCCCGCTGATCAGAGAGCAGGACATAGGCCAGCGCTAGGTCTCGCTGTGCAGCCTCTCGGGGGGAGAGGGCTGAGGTCTCGACCTTCTCGAGCTGGGTGCGGGCCAGTGGCAGTAGCCCCTGGTCTACATACACCAGCGCTAGGAGGAGCTCCGCTGAAGGGCGCTCCAGAGCACGGGGGTATTCCTTGAGGTAGCGGGTGAGGACTTCGTCGGGGGATTGCTGCCCAGCCATCAGCTCTACGATGGCCTTACGATAGGGGAGGTGCTCAGCCAGCAGAGGGAGAGCCCTCAGTCTCGGCAGGTCGTGCTGGTAGCCGATATAGTTACGGCTAGCGAAGTCCTCCTGTAGCTGCGTGAGGAAGGCTCTCGAGGGGCGTAGCTCCGCCGTCTGAGCCGAGAGGCTGGCTAGCGTAAGCGAGGCGCAACCGAGGGTCAAGATGAGCCGCTTGATCGTCTTCTTTGTCGTCATGTAGTCTATGGGGATTGGGGTATCGCTGAGGGGATACCTCAGAGATACGTTCAGAGATCTATGATCATCCCTTCGTCAGAGGCTAAGGTCTCCGGGAAGACTTCCTGTGCCTCACGAAGGAGAGGTGTAGCGTCGAGGTAGCGCGCCGAGTAGTGGCCGATCAAGAGACGCCCTACTCCGGAGGCCTGGGCGATGAGGGCCGCCTGCTCTGCGGTGCTATGGGCCGTCACCTTGGCTCGCTCAGAGCGCTCACGAGAGAAGGTAGCCTCGTGGTACAGCAGGTCTACCCCTTGGATCAGGGGTACGAGCGAGGGTGCGTAGGCCGTATCTGAGCAGTAGGCGTAGCTACGTGCCTTGCGTCCCTGACGGGTGAGGCGGTGATTAGGGATCACCTGCCCCTCCTCTGTCGTGAAGTCCGCTCCCTCACGTAGCGCTACATAGTACGAACGAGGGACTTGGTAGAAATCACATGAGGCACGGTCAATATGTCGCTCAATCACCTTCTCTCGGAAAAGGTAGCCTACGCAGGGGACACGATGCTCCAGTGGGAGCGAGGTGATCTCGACCGACCTATCCTCGTAGACGAGTCCACTCTTGCGATCGTCGATGACATGCACCTCTATCTCATAGCCCAGGTAGGAGCGACTCTCTTCGATGAAGGGGGCGAGGAAGGTGTCTATCCCTCGAGGGCCGTAGACGGGGAGTGCTCTTCGCCTGCCCAGCATCCCCATCGTAGAGAGGAAGCCATAGAGGCCGTAGCAGTGGTCTCCGTGCAGATGCGAGATGAAGACCCCGATGATGCGACCGAAGTCCAGACGCTGCAGACGGAACTGGCGCTGGGCACCCTCCCCACAGTCTACGAGGAAGAGCTTATCCCTAAGCTCTACCACCTGTGACGTCGGGTAGTGAACTGCCGTCGGTAGTGCTGACCCACAGCCTAAGATATGTACACGGAAGTCTCCCATGCCTTGGAGCGAGGATGAGTTAGTGCCCGAAGAAGGAGCGATAGATATCGTTGCCGTTAGCGTAGAGCATCAGTAGGAGCAGGAGGACAAGACCCACGGTCTGGATCGTCGTCATAGCTCGGTCGCTAAGGGGCTTACGGCGTATCATCTCGATGATGATGAAGAGGATGTGCCCCCCATCGAGCGCAGGAATAGGCAGGATATTCATCACGGCTAAGATGATGGAGAGGAAAGCGGTGATGGCCCAGAAGCTCTGCCAGTCGAAGCTCGTAGGGAAGAGCTTGCCCATCGTCCCGAGCCCCCCCATCTGCTTGGCACCTTCCTTAGTGAAGATGTACTTGAGTCCACGTACGTAGCCCGAGATCGTCTGGCCTGCTCGGTCGATACCAGCAGGAATAGCAGAGAGGAGGCCGTAGCTCACGTGCTCGATAGGATAGATCTCCTCTACCCCTCGTAGGACGATACCGATGTGACCTGCCGTATCGACGGGGAGCGTCTGGGCAAGGATCTCTCCTGCCCGATCAATAGAGAGGGTGACGCTTCCCCCCTTCTTAGCCTGTAGGGCGGTGACTACCTCATTGATATCGGAGCAGGCTGTGCTATCGACAGCGACTACCCTGTCGCCTGAAGCCAGTAGACCATGAGCAGGGCTCGTCGAGGAGACAGAGTCCACGACGAAGGGCAGACGTAGCGAGCCAAAGCCTTCCTCAGCCTTGAGGAGCTGATGCATCATATCCTGAGGCATCTGGATCGTCTTCTCCTCCTGTCCTCGGCGGACGGTGACCTCACGGGCATTGATCAGGGAAGACATGAAGCGGGAGTCTAGTACGTTGGGGGCGACCTTGTCGTCGACCTTGAGGATGACGTCGCCATCCACAAAGCCCACAGACTGTGCTGTCCTGGAGAAGGTCATCCCCGAAGTAACCTGATCGCTGTGGAGGACCTTAGTGCCCCAGACCAGCGTGATGCCTGTATAGATGACGAAGGCCAGCAGGATATTGAAGATCACTCCCCCTGCCATGATCATCAGACGAGCGAAGGGCTTCTTGCTCCTGAACTCGTCGGGCTTGGGTTCACTCTTGATCGCATCGGTGTCGAGGGATTCGTCGATCATACCAGCGATCTTGCAGTAGCCCCCGAGGGGAAGCCAACCTACACCATAGGTCGTACCACTACGCTTACTCGTCCACTTGAAGAGGGAGAACCAGGGGTTGAAGAAGAGGTAGAACTTCTCTACACGTGCTCCGAAGAAGCGAGCCATCGAGTAGTGCCCGAGCTCATGGATGAAGACGAGGATGGAGAGGGAGAAGAGAAGCTGAACTATACGAATTGCTATATCCACTTGTATGTGATTGTCTAAGGGGAAGTCTATGATTATCTACGGGAGCCGAGCCACTGCCGGCACTGCTGCCGCACCTCCGCATCAAGCTCGACGAGGAGATCAAGGTCGTAGCTGGGAGCGGGGCGGTGTGCCTCTAGAGCCCGCTCGATGAGCGTGCTCATAGCTCGGAAGCCTAGCTGGCCCGAGAGGAAGGCTTCTACAGCTACCTCATTGGCAGCATTGAGCACACAGGGAGCGGTGCCCCCTAGCTCCAGAGCTCGATAGGCTAAGGCAAGGTTGGGGAAGAGCTCGAGGTTGGGACGCTCGAAGGTAAAGCTGTAGTCCATGAAGTTCAGACGGGGATAGTCGTTGGCTATCCGCTCGGTGAGTCCAAGGGCGTAGCTTATGGGCAGGCGCATATCGGGTAGGCCTAGCTGAGCCTTGACAGACCCGTCGGCGAACTCCACCATCGAGTGGATGATGCTCTGCGGGTGTACGATGACCTCAATAGCCTCTGCAGGGGTATCGAAGAGCCAGCGTGCCTCGATCATCTCCAGCCCCTTATTCATCAGCGAGGCCGAGTCGATAGTGACCTTAGCCCCCATCGACCAGTTGGGATGGGCTAGCGCTTGCTCTACCGTCACCCCTTCGAGTTCCTCGATCGTCCGATAGGTGCGGAAGGGGCCTCCCGAGGCCGTAAGCAGTATCCGCTCCAGAGGGTTAGCCTCTTCGCCCACGAGGCACTGATAGATAGCCGAGTGCTCTGAGTCCACGGGGAGGATGCGGGCTCCATGGCGCTTAGCTAGCGACATGATCAGCTCGCCGGCGACGACGAGGGTCTCCTTGTTCGACAGGGCGATGGTCTTGCCTGCCTCTATGGCAGAGAGCGTAGGAGCAAGACCCGAGAAGCCCACCATCGCCGTCAGGACAATATCGACCTCGGGGCGCTGGACAGCCTCCAGGATGGAGTCGGAGCCCGTCTGTACCTCGATGGGGGTAGCAGAGAGTGCTCGGCGCACTTCCTCGTAGCACGTCTCATCGGTGATCACTACCAGCTGGGGCTCGAACTCAAGAGCTTGGCGGATGAGGAGCTCTGTGCTCCTACGTGCCACGAGTACCGAAACTTCTAGCTTCTCACGATGGTCACGGATGACCTCGAGGGCTTGTGTCCCGATGGAGCCTGTAGAGCCAAGGATGGCGATCCTCTTCTTTGGTGTCATCGGTGTCAATTAGCCTGCGGTGGGAGCTTCAGTAAGGAGATAGACGAGGGTCTCCACGGAGCGACACATCGTATCGAGCGAAGCATACTCATACTTACCATGGAAGTTCGCTCCTCCGGTGAAGAGGTTGGGACAGGGCAGGCCCATATAGGAGAGTCGGGCGCCGTCGGTACCGCCTCGTATGGGGGAGGTACGTGGGGTGACGCCTGCTCGTAGCATCGCTGCTCGGGCACGCTCGAGGTACTCCTCGTGGGGAGCTACCTGGTCATACATATTGTAGTAGGTATCCTCGATGGAGAGCTCGATGACAGGGCGCTTGTAGGCTACGTTTATCTCTGCCGCCACCTGAGCCATGAGCTCCTTCTTCTCCTCGAAGAGGGCTCGGTCATGGTCACGGATGATATATTCGGCTTCGGCGTACTCTACGCCCCCCGAGAAGTGCATCAGGTGGTAGAAGCCTTCGTAGCCCTCGGTGAACTCTGGGCGGGCATAGTGGGGCAGAGCTGCATGGAGCAGGTAGATCGCCTCGAGGGCATTGATCATCTTGCCCTTGGCGGAGCCGGGGTGGATGCTTCGTCCGTGTGCTATGACTCGGGCGGAGGCAGCGTTGAAGTTCTCATACTCCAGCTCGCCCTCCCGACTGCCGTCTACAGTGAAAGCAAAGTCGGCGCCAAAGGCCTTGACGTCGAAGAAGTCCACGCCCTTGCCGATCTCCTCATCCGGGGTGAAGCCGATGCAGATCTTCCCGTGCGGGAGCTCGGGATGCGCTAGTATGTAGCGGACGGTCTCCATGATCTCAGCGACCCCGGCCTTGTCGTCCGCCCCTAGGAGCGTCGAGCCATCAGTGGTGATGAGCGTATGCCCCAGGAGCTCCATGAGCTCGGGGAACTCCCGAGCCGTCAGCTCTGCAGTATCCCCCAGAGCAATAGGGGAGCCGTCATAGTCCTCTATGATCTGCGGGCGTACACCACGCCCTGTGAAGTCAGGGCTGGTATCAGCGTGAGCGATGAGGCCGAGTGCTGGTCGGTCTTCGTAGCCAGGCGTAGCGGGGATCTGCGCCATGACATAGCCCTTCTCCAGCAGGCGCACCTCTGGGACGCCCATCTCGATGAGTTCGTCACGAAGGAGGCGCAGCAGGTCAAGCTGCTTCTCTGTCGAGGGGTAAGTCGTGCTGGTAGGGTCGCTCTCGGTATCGATCTCGACGTAGCGCAGGAAGCGACTTAGCAGGGCCTCCCGCACGCTGGAGGCTATAGAGGGTGAGTTCATTCCTTAGGGGTATTGGGGGTGTATAGTTCTTCGTACTTCTTCTCCAGGCCCAGTCGGTAGTAGACATTGCCCAGCAGGTCTCGCACCTGATCGGGAGCCATCTTGTAGGCAGCCTCCAGATGAGGGAGCGACTGACGGAAGTAGTCTTTTGCCTTCTTCTCGTCAAGCTTGGTACTCAGAGGGTCGGCTAGTATCGAGACGGCATGGTTGTAGTAGACCTGTCCGAGGTTGAAGAGGGCGTCGTAGTTGTCCGGGCTCAGGCGAAGGACCTGACGATAGATCTCGATGGCACGATCCCAGTCCTGAGCGAAGAAGTAGACATTACCTCGTAGGACGAGGAGGTTGGGATTATCGGGTGTGACCTTGAGGGCACGGTCGATGAGCTCTACTGCCTCCTTGTACTTCCCTTGGGACTGATAGATAGAGATCATCGAGCCGAAGTAGAAGGAGGTCTCAGGATAGAGCCTTGCTCCCTCCTCCAGCAGAGGCATAGCCCCGACGGTATCCTGCTGGGCTAAGTAAGCTCGGGCGACGAACTGATAGACTTCATTCTTATTCGCTGCCACATCCTTATATTCCTTACCCAGGCGGATGACTTCGGGATAGAGCTCACCCGTATAGGCTGAGACTAGGGCGTAGTAGGCCAGATTGGAGACGGTAGAGTCTACAGGGAGCTTCGTCTGTCCGATGGGTAGTAGTATCCGTCGGGCATCTAAGGCGCCGGTGAAGGCCCTCACCGCTTCGGCGTAGTCCTTATGTTCAAGCCAGAAGAGACCGGCTTCATACATCCTCGGGGCATCCTCCTTCAGGTATTCCTGGATCTTCTTCTCATACCTCAGTACGATGCGTCCCGTAGCGGGCTCCGGTTGACGCTCTAGGGAGTCGGCCACACGCCAACCAATAAGTTCGTTGACGATGGAGCGGAACATCTGGGCCGTATCTCCCTCGCTTCTCGGCATGGTGATCTTACGGTATTCAGTACGGTAGAGGTTACGCTCCACCAGCCCCTTGACATAGTAGGTGTAGGAGTCATTCTTCGTCTCCTCGTGCTCTTCGGCGAGCTTGATGAGTCGACGGATCTCGGTGTAGTTAGGTTTATCGCTCTGTAGTAGGCGATCAGCAGCACGTACATTGGTGTGCTGTGCTACCCCACTTAGTGGCGTGAGGAGGCAGAGCGCAGCGATGTACCCTAGGTAACTTTTCATTATGATCGTCGTATACGGTTTAGTAGCTTGAGGGTGAGCCTTGGTTCTCACTCATCCTTATAACCACCAAGGTCAAGGAAAAGATATGCTCACCACGTATCGGACAAAGATACGATTATTGGCACGGATAGGGGCTATCATCCGTCCCGCTAAGCCTTTGCCCTACCCCGAGAGACAGGTATCGCCCCTCAAGAGGCACGAGTATAGCTGGGGGAGAAGCGCCCCACTCCCCTACTCCAAGCGCCCCTTCCCCTTCGGAGGAATTTCCCTAGGACTTACGGATCAAATCCCTATATTTGCTCCATCAAGTCACGCTAATCCATCAGTAGTATGAATATCCGTAGCATCCTCCTCGGGGGGCTTGTCGCCTCCCTCGCCTCCCTAAGCTGGCAAGCTCAGGCGCAAGAACCTCAGCGCGTCGAAGCGCACCCTGGTGTCAGCCTCTCGGCACCCCAAACGACCCGAGGGCTGAAGTGGAAGGTAGCCGTCGGACGCTTCTCTAACGAGACGCAGTACGGCAAAGGCATCTTCTATGACAGGGAGAACGACCCCATGGCCAAGCAAGCCCTTGATCTCCTCATGGCGAAACTAGGGGCGGCGGGGAAGTTCATCCTCCTAGAGCGTAGCGACGCCGACAAGGTCGCTGCCGAAGTCAAGGCAGGCTCTAGTCAGCGCATCCCCGCCGACTACCTCATCCTCGGCTCTATCACTGCCTTCGGGCGCAAGACTACGGGCTCGGAAGGGGTCTTCACCTCGGAGAAGCGTCAGACCGTCGAGGCTGGCGTCAGCATACGTATAATAGAAGTCTCCTCGGGGCAGGTCATCTTCTCCGACGAAGCTAAGGGGCAAGCGGAGACCACGAGCAAGAGCACCCTCGGCTTCGGCGGTAAGGCTGGCTACGATGCGACACTAAGCGACAAGGCTATCTCTGGCGCTATAGACCAGCTCATCGAGGGTATTATCAATAAGTGCAGTGACAAGCCCTGGCGTACCTACCTGCTCAGTGCCGACGACGAAGGCATCATCCTAGCAGGAGGAGCGAGCCAAGGGATACGCCCCGGGGATGTCTTCACGGTCTACAAGCAGGGCAAGCAAGTGACCAATCCCCAGACAGGCACTACCTTCCGCCTCGCAGGCAAGGCTGTCGCTCAGGTACGGGTAGACCAAGTAGCAGGCGAGAGTATCGACTCGGAGTACGCCATCGCTAGCCTCATCTCCGGCGCCTTCGACACGAAGAAGCTCGGCGAGTACTACCTCCAGCCCTAGTTCCCTCCGTCCCATTCTATCACCTCTTTAGTTACCCTACCCGATCATGAAGAAGTTCCTCGCTCTCCTCATCATCCCCCTACTGCTACTCGGGCTCTCCTCCTGTGGCACCACCGCCTCCGTTGCTGGGGGGCTCAATGACGAAGCCTACCTAGTCGTCGCCTCCTCGGGCAAGTACCTCGGGCAGAAGGTCGAAGTGCTGATCGACGAAGTCTCAGCCGTATCGATCGTCCCCGTCAAGCCCCAAGACGTCACCCGTAGCGCTAAGCGCATCACCATCACTCCAGGTAGGCATCAGATCCTCGTGCGAGACCGTGCAGGCCAAGTCCTCTTCGCTAAGGAGATCTTCATCTCTACACGCTCAGCTAAGACCATCACCCTACGCTAAGGGACTAGCTTGCTCCCCACGCCTTATCCACCCCATCCCCTATCTATGAGACACCTCTACCCCGTACGTGGCGTACTCTGCGCCCTCGGTGCCCTCCTCCTCTCTAGCTGTGCCACGACCCCGAGCCTCTATGGCTGGGGGAACTACGAGGCTACGAGCTACGCCGTGGCGAAGACACCGAGTGAGCAAAACCTCCAGCGCCTCATCCAGGTCTACGAAGAGCTCATCACCCACCCCAAGGGCACACGCCAGCTCCCCCCTCCAGGTATCTGTGCCGAGTACGGCTACCTACTCATCAAGCAGGGCAAGCCCGAGGAGGGACGCAAGCTCCTCGAGCGTGAGATCGCCCTCTACCCAGAAAGCTCCATCTTCATCCAGACCCTCCTCAAGCGCTTATTCTGATGGCTCTCTTCCGACGTCTCCTTAGCTCTGTAGCTACCTCTACGGCGCTATCACTACTTCTGCTCTCCTCCTGCGGGGTCACCAAGGGCGATCTCTCTCGTGAGTCGGCCTATGCCAAGATATATACCGAGTCCCCTCGCGCCATCCTCCTCATGCCTCCCATCAATGAGACCAATCAGGTGGAGCTGAAGGAGAACTTCTACGCTACCCTGCTTACCCCACTCTCCGAACGAGGCTACTATGTCTTCTCGCCCTTCTTGACGCAGGAACTCCTCCAGCAGGAAGGTGTCAACAACGCAGAGGAACTACTCGAGGCCAATCTCGCTCCCTTCCAGCGTATCTTCGGCGCTGATGCTGCCCTCTTCACCGTGATACACCGCTGGGAGAAGCAGGCTCTGAACGCCCGTATCCTCTTCGATATCTCCTACCACCTGCGTTCGCTGAAGACAGGGGATAGCCTCTTCGATCGTCGGGTCTCGGGCGAACTAGATACTTCGTCCTACAACTCGAGCGGAGGCCTCTGGGGCGGGCTTGCTCAGCTCGTGACCGATATGCTGGTGACGGCGCTGACGGACAAGGTCGTCGCCGCTCGACTAGCCAATCGGGAGATCCTCGTAGACCTACCCGCAGGGCCCTACCACCCTCACTACCGACAGGATCAGAAGACCCTCGTCGACTCCCCGACGAAGAGCGGGGTGCGCCTCCTCCGTCGCTAGCATCCGACCTTCGGGCCATCTATAGTTCCCTCAAGCCCCCAGCACCTGCTCCTCGAGCCCTGGTGCTGGGGCTTTTGCTTTCGGACTGGGAGGGAAGGGACTTTGCTCGGAAACATTCCTCTTCGGGCGAAGCTCCATTAGTCCGCATGCCAAGGGGCTTAGACGAAGGGCAAGGTAGCACTACTAGCGCCTCTCTTGAGGTACTACTGCTCCCTCCGAGGAGGCGCTACTGGTGCCTCTCAGCTAGCAGAGCTCCCTTCGTAGACGAGGGAAGAGTTTGTATCTTTGCCCCAAGCAACCACGGCGAAGACCTTCGGCCTACGTCAAGAGAAATTGTACAGATACAGAAGCATCCTAGAGGAGGGCGATGAGCTCCTCGGCCGACTCCTAGGCTATATCCAGACCTACGAGGCGGGGAGCAAGGAGCTCCCTAGCGGGGTACGCTGCTCCGAGATCTACCGAGGGCGCAATGTCCTCTACCATCTGGAGAGCCCCGAGGGAGACTATACCGTCAAGCACTTCGGACACCTAGCCCGAGCTCGCCAGCTCTACTACGGCTGGACGGACACAGGCAAGGCTCGACGCTCCTACCTCCACGCCCTCCAGCTCCAGAGCCTCGAGATCCTCACCCCCGAGCCCATAGGCTATATCGAGCGGTACGACCGCTTGGGAGGCCTCACCGACAGCTACTACATCACCCGCTACCTAGAGGTGACGGGCAGTAGCCTGCAGGCTCAGGCCCGTGAGGGAGGCGTCGAGCCGAGCCTCACCCGAGACCTAGCCCGCTTCCTGGCTGATCTCCATACCTCTGGGGTCGTCCACGAAGATCTCTCCCCGGGCAACCTTCCCTACATCTACCATCCCGAGAGCGATAGCTACTCCTTCGCTCTGGTAGATCTCAACCGCATGCACTTCACCGCAAGTGCCCTCGACGAGGCTACAAGCATCGGGAACATGGATCGCCTCTTCGCTCATCCCCGAGCCACCGAGGCCCTCGCCCGAGCCTACGCTGTCGCCCGAGGCTGGGAAGCCGAACCCGTGGTGAAGGCGCTCAACCGGGTCTGCGACCGCTTCTGGCTCAAGCGTCTGCCGAAGCTCGCCCTACGCCATGCTGTCCGCTACCAAGGCGTCTCCTCCACTACCTTCCTTCGTCTCTACGGGCAGTACCTGCGCTGGCGTCGCCTGCGTCATCTCTGCCCCTTCGCCCCGCTCCGCACTCGTCTCAGGGAGCGGGAGCAAGCCTTCTACACCCGCTTCCTCGAGCCCGAGGACGTACGTCGTGCCCTAGCCCTACGTGAGGGCTATACCCACTCCCCCATTCTCTGAAGCCATGGATCTAAAGACCTCGCTCGTCTACCAAGTCGCCAAGCTCCGCCTGCGTCGTATCGAGGAGTACTCTAGCCGTCTGGAGGACCTCCAGCAGGAGCAACTCCGTCACATCCTCACACGTGCTGCCCGCACGGACTTCGGTCGCCGTCATGGGCTCAGCCGTAGCTCCACCTACGCCTCCTACCGAGAGGCCGTCCCCATCATCGACTACGAAGGCGCTAAGGCCGATATCGAGCGCATGGTCCAGGGAGAGCGGGACGTGCTCATCCCCGGCGCCTGTCGCTGGTTCGCCAAGTCCAGCGGGACGACGAGCGACCGCAGTAAGTACATCCCCGTCCCCTACCTGCATCTCCAGGACTGTCACTACCGAGGCGGGAGCGATGCCCTTTGGCTCTATCTGAGGAACTATCCCGACTCCCGCTTCTTCTCCACCAAGGGCCTCGTCCTCGGGGGAAGCCACAGCCCGATGCCTCTGAGCGGGGGCAAGGCGCAGACGGGCGACCTCAGTTCGATCCTCGTCGAGCACATGCCCCTGCTGGGCAATCTCCTTCGTGTCCCCTCTCGTGAGACCCTCTTGATGAGCGAATGGACAGCGAAGATGAAGGCGATCGTCGAGGAGGTGAAGGGCGCTCATGTCGGTAGTCTCTCCGGCGTCCCCTCATGGATGCTCGTGCTGCTGAAGGAGGTCCTCTCCGCCACCGGTCGAGACAATATCTCCGAAGTCTGGCCAGACCTAGAGGTCTTCTTCCACGGCGGTATCAGCTTCTCTCCCTACCGCAGTACCTACGCCGAACTGATCCCCTCGGAGCGGATGCGCTACGAAGAGACCTACAACGCTAGCGAAGGCTTCTTCGCCATCCAGGACGACCCAGCGGAGTCGGGTATGCTTGTGATGCTTGACTACGGGGTCTTCTACGAGTTCATCCCCATGGATGAGTTCCCCTCCTCCTCGAGTGACTACAGTGGTGTGCGTGCCCGAGGGATACACGAGGTGGAGCTGGGGCGTGACTATGCTCTAGTCATCTCCACCCTCGGCGGTCTCTACCGCTACATCCTAGGCGATACGGTCCGCTTCACCTCGCTCTACCCTCATCGTATCGTGATCACGGGGCGGACAAAGCACTTCATCAATGCCTTCGGCGAAGAGGTCATGGTAGCCAATGCCGACGGGGCACTGGCCGAAGCTTGTAGGCGAGATGGGAAGGCACGAGTAAGCGAATACACGGCCGCTCCGTGCTTCTTCCTTGACGAAGGCAAGGGGCGTCACGACTGGCTCATAGAGTTCGAGACCGAGCCCCGTGACCTCGCTACCTTCAGCCGAGATCTAGATGATGCCCTTCGCCAGCTCAACTCCGACTACGATGCCAAGCGCTATGAGGATATGACCCTCCTGCCCTTATCGGTAGAGGTCGCTCCCTCGGGGCTCTTCCATCGCTGGCTCGAGGCTGAGGGCAAGCTGGGAGGCCAGCACAAGGTGCCCCGTCTAGCTAATAGCCGCCATTACCTCGATGCGCTCCTTCGACTGAGAGATGGTATAGCAGATCCCCACCTTCATCCCTAGCCCTATGAGACGGATATACACACGCATCCTCCTCCTGCTCCTCTACGTCGTCGTCCTCGGCTACGTGCTCTACCCTCGGGGAGCAAGCCTCGGCGAAGGTGAGGGCCTTCGCTGGCTCCTCGTCATGGGTGGTAGTCTACTGCTTGTCGTCCTACTCTTCCTCCTACTTCGCTACCGAGAGAAGAAACGGGAGAGCTACGACTATGGCTATTACCCCAAGGAAGAGGAGAAGAAGGAACCTTAGCTCCACGCCCGCTACCAAAGAACAAAGGCTGAGCCCCCCGACGGGGACTCAGCCTTTATTCTTCAGAGGTGCTGAGGCTAACTGAAGAGCCTCCACACGCCTGCCACGAGGATCGTAGTGATGATCCCGAGCCCGAGGGGCAGGAGGACCGAGAGGAGCGTCCAGCGTAGGCTGTGCGTCTCCTTATAAATGGTGTAGATGGTCGTGCTACAGGGGTGGTGCAGGAGACAGAAGAGCATCAGACAGACGGCGGTCATGAGCGTCCAGCCTCCCTGCTGCAGGATGGCAAAGGTCTCCGCATCCCCGCCTTCCATCAGGACGCCAGCTTCGCTCCCAGCTCCGCCGAGCACGAGGGTCGTCAGCATGAGCACCGTCGGGATCACGACCTCATTCGCTGGGATCGCTAGGATGTAGGCCAGTAGGATCACCCCATTCAGACCCATAAGCCATCCTGGGTAGTCCAGTAGGTGGATCAGATGCTCTGCGATGCTTGCTCCGAAGAGGTGCACATTGCACGTCAGCCAGATCAGCGCACCCGCAGGAGCGGAGAAGACGAGGGCACGCCATAGGACGATCAGTGTTCGGTCGATGACCGAGGTATAGAGCGTCCGCCAGAACTGTGGGGGTCGGTACGGCGGGAGCTCTAGGTGGAAGGTCGAGACTTCCCCCCTGAGCACGGTATGGGAGAGTACCCACGAAGAGGCGAACATCACCACTACCCCGATCAAGACGATCCCCAGCACTGAGCCGATACTTGCCAAGCCTCGGTAGGCCGGCGGTACAGCAGCACCGATGAAGAGGGACGCCAAGAGGATCTGTGTCGGCCAGCGTCCATTGCAGAGGGAGAAGTTATTGGTGATGATAGCGATGAGACGCTCTCGCTCGCTGTCGATGATGCGTGTAGAGACGACGCCGGCAGCGTTGCACCCGAAGCCCATGCTCATCGTCAAGGCTTGCTTGCCATGCGCACCACTTCGGCGGAAGAGCTCATCGAGGTTGAAGGCTACACGAGGTAGATAGCCGAAGTCCTCCAGCAGGGTGAAGAGCGGGAAGAAGATCGCCATCGGAGGGAGCATCACCGATACGACCCACGCCATAGAGAGATAGACCCCGTCGACGAGGAAGCCCGTCAGCCACCAGGGACTACCCAGTGCCGTGAGCGCTTCCTTGAAGAGGGGATGAAGCTTCCCTACCAATAGATCACTGAGGAAGGAAGACGGGTAATTAGATCCTATGATCGTAAGCCAAAAGACGCCCCCGAGCAGTAGTAGCATGATGGGGAAGCCCCAGAGACGGCTTGTGAGGATGCGGTCGAGACGCACATCCAGCGGTAGGCGTCCTTCTGCATTAGCTTGCACGATGACTTCGGAGCAGATCCTATAGGCGTCGGCATAGATCGCCTCTGTAAGCTGGTCATGGAAGTTCTCGCCGATCTCCAGGTGGACACGACGGGCAAGCTCCAGGAGCTCTGGTTGGTCGAAGCGCTCGACGATGGAGGGATCATCCTCGATCAGGCGATAGGCGATCCATCCACTATTAGGTACATCAGGGTAGAGTGCTTCTACCTTAGCCTGTAGGGCGGCGACCTGCTTAGCTGTGTGCTCGGGCAAACTGCTCTGTCGGTAGGGGGAGCAGGTGATCTCCCCGAGTGCTACCGAGCGTACCGCCGCGAGGAGTCTATCCATTCCTTCCCCCGAGCGAGCACTAGCGCCGACGACGGGGATACCTAGGCGACGGGAGAGGGCATTCAGGTTGATCTCAATCTTGTTGCGCCTTGCTTCGTCGAGGAGGTTGACGCAAAGCACGACCTTGTCCGTAATCTGTAGTACCTGCAGGAGCAAGTTCATGTTCCGCTCTAGACGTGTAGCATCCGCCACGACGACAGTGACGTCGGGGCGGGAGAAGAGGATGAAGTCCCTGGCTATCTCTTCGTCCTCTGAAGTCGAGGAGAGAGAGTAGGTACCTGGCAGGTCTACTATAGTATAGACATCACCGACGTAGGCAAAGGAACCCTCGGCCTTGCCTACGGTCTTGCCGGGCCAGTTACCCGTGTGCTGCTTGAGCCCTGTCAAGGCGTTGAAGACGGTACTCTTCCCTGTATTCGGGTTCCCGGCTAAAGCGATGGTAAAGCGAGCATCCTCTGTGTGCTCACCTCGGCGCTGTAGGCTCGCTGCTGGGCACGAAGCACAGGAGCTACAGTTGTGGCTATTCTGCTGATCGGTCATGGGTAGGTCGTTGGATGAGGATATAGCGGGCTTGGTCTTCACGAAGGGCGATCACGGCACCTCGGACGATGTAGGCAGTGGGGTTACCTAGGGGGCTACGCATATCGATACTGATGGAGCTCCCCCGTACAAAGCCTAGATCCATCAGGCGTCGGCGCATCGGACCCCTACACGAAGGCGAGAGGCCTACTACCTCCGCCACTTCCCCCTCCTCGAGGCGCACGAGGCGCTGGATCTGCTCCAGATGGCCTAGCTCTACCTCCTCAGATAGGGCAGGACGAAGAGAGAGGGCGGTGAGGCTGAAGGTCGGTAGCTCGATCTCCTCTCCTTCGTAGAAGAGTTGGGAGCGAGCACTCTCGAGTCGATCAAGGCGAAATACCGAGTCCCTCGTAAGCCCTACCCCTACTAGGGGGAGGTAGCTCTCGGGCTCGTCATCCTCGATGTGTAGGACGTGGTACCACTGCCCTACGGAGAGCTCTTCGATCGAGAGACTGTGGGGAAGGCTGGCTTCCGCCCCTTGGTTCGTCGGGATGGGGTCGCCATGAGGGTCATAAAGAGGATTACCGAGAAGGAGGGCTATACGCTCGTGCTCCTGCTCCGAGAGCTTGTGCTCCTCGCTGTGGGCAAGACGGTGCCAGTCCTCGGGCGAATACCCCGAGTGCTCAGCCAGATACATCTCATAAAGGCGGTGGGCACGCGTGAGCTCAAGGGCTCGGTGCCGACCACTCTCCGTCAACTCGAGCGAGCGTGGCTCGATGAAGCCCTCCCGCTCGAGTTCGCTCTGCAGACACTCTAAGGTGTCGGGGCTCAAGCCTAGATCCTTTGAGGTCAAGCGACGGGGCGTCCGACCTTTGGCCTTCTCTAGGTCGTAGAGCTGCTTCAATAGGTCTTCGGCCTCCGTCCTCTGCCTCATGCGGTGAGGGACGAGGTGTAGGCGCTGTAGCCAGCCTAATAGGTCTAAGGGGCGACGTCGCTTCATAATCCGTGGGGGTACTTCGGGAAGAGGGGGCGGGGATAAAAGTGAAGATGGCTATACACGCCCCCGTGCATAGCCATCTCATCATGGGTAGCTCTACGAGCGGAGTCTCTCGTGGAGGATACTCCCTTCGCGAGCGTAAAGTATGGGGCAGGATCAGCCTAGATAAGGCTTGAGCGTAGCGCAGTGATCACTCTGGCGGAGACGGCGGATGGCTTTCTCCTTGATCTGACGGACACGTTCACGAGTGAGGTTGAACTTCAGGCCGATCTCCTCAAGGGTCATCTCCTGACCACCGCCAATCCCGAAGAAGAGCTTCACGATCTCTGCTTCACGCTCAGAGAGCTTCGCCAGGACATGATCGATCTCCTTGGAGAGGGATTCATTCATGAGTGTGCGGTCAGCGTTGGGAGCATCCTCATTGACGAGCACGTCCAGTAGGCTATTGTCTTCGCCCTCGACGAAGGGAGCATCCACCGAGATATGGCGACCCGAGACCTTGAGGGTATCGGTGATCTTGTCTTCGGGGATATTGAGTTCCTTAGCCAGCTCTTCGCTGGAGGGCTTACGCTCATTCTCCTGCTCGAACTTAGAGAGGGCCTTGGTGATCTTGTTCAGCGTACCGACCTGGTTGAGGGGAAGGCGTACGATACGAGCCTGCTCAGCCAGAGCCTGGAGGATCGACTGACGGATCCACCATACTGCGTAGGAGATGAACTTGAAGCCTCGGGTCTCATCGAACTTCTCAGCAGCCTTGATCAAGCCCAGATTGCCCTCGTTGATCAAGTCGGGCAAGCTCAGGCCTTGGTTCTGGTACTGCTTAGCCACTGAGACGACGAAGCGGAGGTTAGCACGGGTCATCTTGTCTAGAGCTCTGCGGTCGCCACGCTTAATGGCTTGTGCGAGCTCTACCTCTTCCTCGATCGTGATCAGTTCTTCGCGGCCGATCTCTTGTAGATAGCGGTCTAGGGAGGCGCTCTCTCTATTGGTGATCGACTTCGAAATCTTTAGCTGTCTCATTCTTCTTGCTTCCTAAAATGTTTCTTACCTGGCCTGCTTTCTCTCCCGAGGCTTAGAGCCGAAGGGACAGACCAAGCGGTCGCACACGACTTCACCCTATCGGTACGTCACGCACGACGGTTTACTAATCCTTACTTCAAAAACTACGAATCCTCGAGTGCTTGTAGTGTCTCGACTGCCCTCTTCTCTTTATTGGTGCTCCCTCCTCTGATACTGGCGAGGGGCACACCGACCATACGAGTCCCGTGTCGCAGGGCAGGATAGTACAGCATATCAGGGTATGCGTATATGGTCTCTTTTGGATACCATACACCTAGTTAACTGCAAAGATACCACAATTGTTTGGCTTTACATGCTTCGGAGGCTTATCCGGGGCGAAGTCGAGACCCCCCTTTCAGAGGGGTCAAAAAACGACCCACGGTAGGTCGCCG
>NZ_KI259236.1:85979-100370 GCF_000467855.2 Porphyromonas sp. oral taxon 278 str. W7784 | reverse complement strand
GTGGGTCGCATCGACGACCTACAGTAGGTTTTCTTGGAGGCCTCTGGAGCACCCCTTCTCCAGCCCAGGGAGAAGGGCCTCCAAACGCCCTAGGGATCAGGCTTTCGCTCCTTCCTCAGAGTCCCGCCTCCATCCAGGCTTCTTTTCCGTTTCTTCCGACTTAGCTTCCCAGGCCGGCATTCCCAAAATCTATTTGTATTTTTGCCTTAGTCTATGGCGACTCAATGAGGCCTAGCACAGCAGCCAACTCTGCTCACTTGAGACATAAACACATATAAGTATGGACTACAGAATCGAAAAGGACACCCTTGGCGAAGTCAAGGTACCTGCCGACAAGCTCTGGGGTGCTCAGACTGAGCGCTCACGCAACAACTTCAAGATCGGCCAGCCCGCCTCCATGCCTTTGGATATCATCCGAGGCTTTGCCTACCTGAAGAAGGGCGCAGCCTACGCCAACCATGAACTCGGCGTCCTGCCCGTGGAGAAGCGTGACCTGATCGCAGCTGTCTGCGACGAGATCCTCGCCGGTAAGCTCGACGATCAGTTCCCTCTAGTCATCTGGCAGACGGGCTCGGGTACGCAGAGCAACATGAACGTCAACGAAGTCATCGCCAACCGTGCCCACCAGCTCGCAGGTAAGGTCATCGGCGAAGGCGAAAAGACGCTCCTCCCTAATGACGACGTCAACAAGTCCCAGTCCTCCAACGACACCTTCCCCACCGGCATGCACATCGCTTGCTACAAGAAGGTCGTCGAAGTGACCCTGCCAGGCCTTCGCCAGCTCCACAAGGCGCTTGACGCCAAGGCAAAGGAAATGGCCGACGTAGTCAAGATCGGTCGTACCCACCTGATGGACGCTACCCCACTGACCCTCGGTCAGGAATTCAGTGGCTACGCAGCTCAGCTCGAGCATGGGATCCGTGCCATCGAGCACACCCTACCCCATCTGGCCGAACTAGCCCTCGGAGGCACAGCTGTCGGTACTGGGCTCAATACCCCTAAGGGCTACGACGTCGTAGTGGCCCGTCATATCGCCGAATTCACAGGGCTCCCCTTCGTGACGGCTCAGAATAAGTTCGAAGCGCTCGCTGCCCACGATGCGATCGTAGAGACCCACGGAGCCCTCAAGCAGGTAGCCGTCTCGCTCAACAAGATCGCTAACGACATTCGCCTCCTAGCCTCTGGTCCTCGTAGCGGTATCGGTGAGATCATCATCCCCGCCAACGAACCAGGCTCCTCCATCATGCCAGGTAAGGTCAACCCCACCCAGTGCGAAGCCCTCACCATGGTCTGCGCTCAGGTAGCGGGCAACGATGTAGCGATCACCGTAGGCGGTATGCAGGGACACTTCGAGCTGAACGTCTTCAAGCCCGTCATGGCTGCTAACTTCCTCCACAGCGCTCAGCTCCTAGGCGACGCAGCTGTCTCCTTCGATATCCACTGCGTCTCCGGTATCGAGCCTAACCACCCACGTATCAAGGAGCTCCTGAATAACTCCCTGATGCTCGTCACTGCGCTCAATACGCACATCGGCTACTACAAAGCCGCTGAGATCGCTAACGCTGCACACCGCAACGGCACGACGCTCAAGGAAGAAGCTCTTCGCCTCGGCTACGTGACTGCTGAAGAATTCGACAAGTGGGTACGCCCAGAGGATATGGTTCATCCGCTGGACTAAGCCCTCAGTAGAAACCTCAAGAAAGAATAGGGGCTGTACCACCGATCGGTGGTACAGCCCCTATTGCTTTTGCCTAATAGGATGCAAACTACTCTGCCTCGAGCTGATGGTAGGCTTCGCCTAGGAGATCGATCAGACTCGATGCTGTGAGGCTTCGCTCAGAATAGCGCCCCGCATAGAGCTCCGCCGATAGCCCCACAAGGTGAAGCCCTAGGACGGAAGCCGTGATCGACTGGTAGCCTTGCCCGAGAAGCCCTGCGATGACGCCGGAGAGGACATTAGACGTACCTCGGGTCTGCATACCGGTATTCCCCGTCGTATCGAAGAAGACCGTCCCCTGAGGAGTACACACAGCAGAATAAGTACCTCTTAGGATGAAGCAGATATCCAGCCGTCGTGCCAGCTCAAGCGCTTGATCTAGGCGCTCCCGGTCTGAGCCCAGGTAGCCCATCATCTGATCTAGCTCTTGGTGCGTGGCGATGAGAATGCTCTTCGAGGGGAGCTTCTCCATGAGCTTTCGCTCCCGAGAGAGCAGAGCGATACCATCACTATCGATCACAAGGGGGCGAGGCGAAGATACCAGCAGAGACTCTAGGAGCTCTAGTGCTCCGAGGCTTCGACCGAAGCCTTCGCCAATAGCCACTGTACGGTAGGCATTGAGCTCGTCCGACAGCAGGGAGTGCTCCTGACTCTGGGGGAAGACCGTCAGCTCGGGATGAGCCAGTTCTAAGGGAAGGACCTCCTCTGTCGGTACAAGGGCATGTACCTCTGCACACCCTGCTCTAAAGGCTGCCCGAGTGCTCAGGAGCGTACGTCCAGCGTGCCCGGGATGGTGCACGAGGAAGAGCACCTTCCCTCGAGGGAGCTCGACACTGAAGCGGGGGCGCTCATCGAGTGCACGGATGAGCGCTGCATCTTGTATATGGTAGTAGGGAGTCTCTAGATCCTTCTGCGCCTGAGGGCTGATCCCGAGGGAGAGGCATGACCATGCCCCTACATAAGGATCGTTCTCACGGAAGAAGAAGGCGAGCTTAGGGCTATCGAAGGCGATCGTTCGCTCAGCACGGATGACATGCTCGAGACTATTACCCGAGTTGTCTTCCGCAAAGAGTCCTGAGGGGAGTTCGACACTGACGATCGGTGCCTTCGAAGCATTGAGAAAGCTCGAGAGCGCTACATAGCCATCGGCAAGAGGCGTCTGTAGCTCTGCCCCAAAGAGCCCATCGATGATGAGGTCACGAGCACCGATACGTGGCGGGGTGAACTCCGTGAAGATCTCCTCAAGACGAAAGCCCTCCTGAGGGAGCTGATTCCGTACTTCCTCACAGGCCTCAGAGAGCTGACCACTTCGGTAGAAGAGGTAGGTCAAGACCGAATGGCCTCTACGAGCTAAGAGCTGAGCGATAGCAAGTGCATAGGCTCCACAGCGACCAGCCCCAGCGAAGACGTAGATAGTACGCCCCCCGAGGGTATAGTGCCTCAGGAGCTCACGCTCGAAGGCCGAAGCAGCCCGATCGATATGATCAAAGGCCGAGAGCTTGTCTACCTGTGCTGCCTGAGCATAGAGGATCTCAAGCTGCTTGCCCGCATAAATCTTCTGCATAGAGAGGGCTGTGTATGGTCCGTGTGCTTCGTAGGGGATTAGTCCATCGTACCACGCACGATACCACGCTCCGAGGATCGGATGAAGTCAAGGATGAGGGTACGCTCGTAGCTCTCGGGTATCTCCTCCTCGATCACACGGAAGGCTTCGGTATTGTTGAGCCCACGCTGGTAGAGGGTGCGATAGATATCATTGATACGGAAGATCTGCTCGTTGGTAAAGCCACGACGACGTAGACCGACGATATTGATCCCGCAGTAGACGATCGGGTCACGACCAATGAGGGTGTAGGGAGGGATATCCTTGTTCACACGAGAGCCCCCCTGGAGCATGACATGCTTGGAGATACGGACGAACTGATGGACTAGTGAGCCACCGCTGAGGATAGCATAGTCATCGACCTCTACCTCACCTGCCAGCTGGGTAGCATTCCCCAGGATCACATGGTCACCAAGGACGCAGTCGTGAGCGACATGCGAATAGGCCATCAGCAGGCAGTAGCTCCCGACGACGGTCTTACCACGAGACGCCGTACCACGATTCACCGTGACGCACTCACGTACCATGGTATGATCACCGATGATGGCGACACTCTCTTCGCCGACGAACTTCAAGTCTTGGGGGATACCTGCGATGACAGCACCCGAGTGGATATGGCAGTGCTTACCTAGACGAGCTCCGCTCTTGATGACCGCATGGCTCTCGATGATGCACCCCTCTCCGACCTCGGTATTCTCCTCGATGACGGCAAAGGGATGGACGATGACACCGGCTCCTAGCTTAGCCTCGGGATGGACGCTTGCAAGGGGACTAATATTGGGTTGGGACATATAGGATATATTCATACAGACAAGGAGCCCTCCTACCCTAGCTAAGGGAAGTAGGGCACCTTGCTTCTATTGGTTACTTATTCTTTGCTACCTGAGCCATGAACTCAGCTTCGCAGACGAGCTTCTCTCCGACGAAGGCTAGACCACGCATGTTAGCTACCCCACGGCGGATCTCAGAGAGTAGACGGAGCTTGAAGACAAGCGTATCACCGGGGACGACCTTCTGACGGAACTTCACATTGTCGATCTTCATGAAGTAGGTCGAGTACTTCTCTGGGTCTTCGATGGTATGGAGTACGAGGAGTCCCCCGACCTGAGCCATAGCCTCTACCTGAAGTACCCCTGGCATCACAGGCTCCGTAGGGAAGTGTCCCTGGAAGAAGGGTTCATTGCCCGAGACGCTCTTGACCCCCACGATATAGTCAGGTCCGATCTCGATGATCTTGTCGACCATCAGGAAGGGATAGCGGTGAGGCAGTAGCTCACGGATGCGGTTGACATCGAGGATAGGCTCTGCGTTAGGATCATAGAGTGGCGCCTGAGCCTCATTGAGCTTGATATCCTTACGGATCTTAGAGCCCATCTCGTTGTTGATCTTGTGTCCTGGGCAATAGGCTAGGATACGACCACGGATAGGGCGCCCTATGAGCGCCAGGTCACCCAGCACATCGAGGAGCTTGTGGCGTGCAGGCTCGTTGGAGAAGATGATCGGTGCATTGTTGATATAGCCCAGCGACAGGTCGGACTTGCGCTCGACATGCATCAGATCGCAGATCTTATGGAGCTGCTCCTGACTCATAGGCTCATCATAGATAACGAGGGCATTATCGAGGTCGCCTCCCTTGATCAGGTTATTGGCAAGGAGTGCCTCTACTTCACGGACGAAGACGAAGGTACGGCACGAAGCGATCTCCGTATCAAAGTCCTTGAAGTCCTCGAGTGATGCGAACTGGTTGTTCAGCACGGGTGAGTCAAAGGAGATGTGTACGTCGATACCGAACTTATTGTCAGGCAGGAGGACGATGCGTGAGCGACCATCAGCGGAGA
Organism: Porphyromonas sp. oral taxon 278 str. W7784; assembly: GCF_000467855.2. GTDB lineage: Bacteria > Bacteroidota > Bacteroidia > Bacteroidales > Porphyromonadaceae > Porphyromonas. The sequence goes on along the minus strand of NZ_KI259236.1, from coordinate 95,212 downwards.
CGACCTCCTGACGGCGCTTGACGATATAGTACTCGATAGGCAGGTCCTGCTCCTCAAGACCGACCTCGTTGATCGCCTCTACATAGAGACGAGAGCTCCCATCGAGGATGGGGAACTCCGGAGCATTGACCTCAATGATACAGTTGTCTACTCCCTTGGCATAGAGAGCCGCCATAGCGTGCTCTACCGTACTGACGGTAGCCTCGCCCTTGACGAGTACTGTACCTCGCTCCGTACCCTTGACGAACTCGGACAGGGCGGGGATCTCTGGGGCACCCTCGAGGTCTACTCGACGGATGACACGTCCCGTACCAGCAGGTGCTGGCTGGAAGGTGATCTCGATATCTAGGCCTGTATGTAGCCCCTTACCCGAGAGGGAGAAGGGAGCCTTAAGTGTCTTCTGCATATCCATGATCTAGTGCTCTTATTTTGCTTGTTGTTTCAGTTCTGCTAGTTCCTTTTCCAGTGCTTGTAGGCGACGGTACATATCGGGGAGCTTGGGCTGAAGGACGAAGCTCTTCAGCGCATCCCGGAGGGGTATCCCTGGCGATCCCATGAGGGCACTACCCGAGGGGACATTACTGATCACGCCGGCCTGCCCACCCATCTCGACACGGTCTCCGATGGTGATATGACCTCCGACACCGACCTGCCCACCGAAGCGACACCAGGAGCCAATGGTGGAGGAGCCTGCCAGGCCTACTTGGGCAGCCATGACGGTGTGCTCACCGACGAGGCAGTTGTGGGCTATCTGCACGAGGTTGTCGAGCTTGACACCTCGGCGGATGACCGTATTGTCCATGACAGCTCGGTCGATACAGGTATTCGCCCCGATCTCGACATCATCCTCTATTAAGACGCTCCCTAGCTGTGGGATCTTATGGTAGCCATCCGCCTCGGGGGCAAACCCAAAGCCATCGGCGCCGATCACAGCGCCAGCATGGATGATACAGCGAGCGCCGACCTGGACCCCATGATATATGGTGGCATGGGGATGGACGGTCGTCCCCTCTCCTAGGGTCACACCCCGCCCGATGTAAGCAAAGGGATAGATCTTACAGCCTCGTCCGATCTTAGCGCCCTCCTCTACTACAGCGAAGGCGCCGATGTAGAGATCTTCACCGAGCTCTACTCCGTCGGCACAGCGTGCATCGGGGGAGATACCACGGAGTGCGGGTGCCGTCTGTTGCTCTACGAGCTGCATCAGCTGAGCGAGTGCTGCGTAGGGATCTGCCACACGGATGAGGGTGGAGGAGATAGGTTGCTTAGGAGCGAAGTCGTCGGCGACGAGGAGGATAGAAGCCTCGGTCGTATAGGCGTAGGCCTCGTACTTAGGATTAGCTAGGAAGGCGAGGTCACCAGCCTTAGCCGACTCGATCTTCCCAAAGTTGGAGACGAGGACAGAGCTATCGCCCTCTATCTTCCCGGAGATGAGAGGTGCTATCTGGGCGGCACTAAACTGCATGTTCGGTCTTATCGGTTAGTTCTGCCGGAGCGCTTAGGCTTCGACCAGCTTATTCTTGATGAGTATATCAGCCATCTGTCGGCGTAGCTGCTCTGCTTCGGCGCCAGCTGCATTGGCGAAGGCCTCCGTGCTATCAGCATAGATGATGCTACGCGAAGCATTGACCAGGAGGCCACACTGGCTATTCAGCCCGAAGCGGGCTACATCCTCCAGGCTGCCGTTCTGTGAGCCGACACCGGGGACGAGGAGGAAGGCATCGGGGACGATGGCACGTACCCGCTCGAGCATGTCGGCCTTAGTAGCACCGACGACATACATGAGCTGGTCACTGCTCCCCCACTCCTTGCTCTTGCGTAGGACTCGCTCGAAGAGAGCTTCCTCGCCATCTACCTGGGAGAGCTGGAAGTCTGAAGCTCCTTCGTTGGAGGTCAGAGCCAGCAGGATCACCCAGCGACCAGGGTACTTCAGGAAGGGCAGGACGCTATCACTCCCCATATAGGGAGCTACAGTGAGGGCGTCGACCTTGAGATGCTCGAAGAAGCTACGGGCATACATATCGCTGGTATTCCCTATATCACCACGCTTGGCATCGGCGATGATGAACTGGTCGGGGTAGTTCGTCTGGATGTACTCCACAGTCTTCTCAAAGGCTTGCAGGCCGAAGGAACCCATGCTCTCATAGAAAGCGAGGTTGGGCTTGTAGGCCACACACAGATGCGCCGTAGCATCAATGATCCTCTTGTTGAAGGCGAAGATAGGATCATCCTCCTCCAGCAGGAACTGGGGGATCTTGCGCACATCGGTATCTAGGCCGACACAGAGGAAGGACTTCTTCCTCTTGATATTCTCAAATAGTTCGTCTCTTGTCATAGTCTTTGATCTACTCTGGAGTGGGTTTATCGTGGAGGATTAGAGGGCTATAGGCTAAAGGGATGCTTCCTTCATACGCTCGATATTCTCAGCGATGATCAGCTCATCGATGATGGGCTGGATGTCACCCGACATGATCGCAGAGAGGTTGTAGAGCGTCAGGTTGATGCGGTGATCGGTCACACGACCCTGAGGATAGTTGTAGGTACGGATCTTGGCTGAGCGGTCACCCGTAGAGACCATCGTCTTGCGTCGAGCAGCGATCTCTTCGTTGTGCCTGGTCAGCTCGATGTCGTAGAGCTTGGTACGAAGCATCTGCATAGCGAGCTCACGGTTAGCCAGCTGGGTACGTGCCTGCTGACAGACGACGACGATCCCCGTAGGCTTGTGGGTAAGCTGGACCTTGGTCTCAACCTTATTGACGTTCTGCCCCCCAGCACCACCGGAGCGAGCTGTCTGCATCTCGATATCTGCGGGGTTGAGCACGACGTCGACCTCCTCGGCTTCGGGGAGGACAGCGACGGAGGCTGCCGAGGTATGTACACGGCCCTGAGTCTCCGTCTCGGGGACACGCTGGACACGGTGGACACCACTCTCATACTTGAGGACGCCATAGACCCCGTCACCTGAGACGGTGAAGATGATTTCCTTGTAGCCGCCAGCCGTCCCTTCGCTCATGCTCGTGACCTCGGTAGTCCAGCCACGGCCTTCACAGTAGCGTACGTACATGCGGTAGAGGTCGCCAGCGAAGAGCGCTGCCTCATCACCGCCCGTACCGCCACGGATCTCCATGACCACATCCTTAGCATCCTCGGGGTCTGCAGGGATCAGGAGGAGCTTGATCTCCTCCTCGAGGGATGGGATACGCTCCTCAGCCTCCTGCATCATCTCACGAGCCATAGTACGAAGCTCGGGGTCAGACTCAGAGTCTAGGGTCTCACGCCCCTCCTGGATATTCCCTAGGAGGTTGCGATACTCCTTCCCCTTGTCGAGGATACGCTCCAGATCTCGATACTCCTTGCTGAGCTTCATGAAGCGCTTTTGGTCAGCGATGATATCTGGGGCGGTGATGAGTGAAGTGATCTCTTGGAAACGTATCTCCAAGCTCTCTATACGACTAAGCAGGTCGTTGTCCGTTGCCATGTAGGTATATTGGGTAGCTTTTTATTCGTAGTGAAGCTCTCCGTAGGGAGAGTAGATAGTGAGGTGATTCTGCTCGGCAGATTCTACTCGGCCGATGATCTGGGCTGGTACGCCGAAGCGCTCCGAGATCTCGATGATACGAGCGGCATGCTCGGGGGAGACATAGAGCTCCATACGGTGGCCCATGTTGAAGACCTTGTACATCTCTGCCCAAGGTGTACCGCTCTCCTTCTGGATCAAGTCAAAGAGCGGAGGGATGGGGAACATGTTGTCCTTGATGACGTGCTTCCCCTCGACGAAGTGAAGCACCTTAGTCTGAGCTCCTCCCGAGCAGTGCACCATCCCGTGGATCTCGGGACGAAGCTCGTCGAGGATCGCCTTGATGATCGGGGCATAGGTACGTGTCGGAGAGAGGATGAGGCGCCCTGCATCTAGGGGCGTGCCTGCGATGGGCTCGGTGAGTGCCTTAGAGCCACTATAGACGAGGTCGTCAGGTGTAGTGGCATCGTAGCTCTCGGGGAAGCGACTGGCTAAGCTATGCTCCAGCACATCATGGCGGGCAGAGGTCAGGCCGTTACTCCCCATACCGCCATTGTAGCTCGTCTCATAGGTAGCCTGACCGAAGGAGGCTAGCCCGACGATGACGTCCCCTGCCTGTATGCGAGCATTGTCGATGACATCCGAGCGCTTCATACGGCAGGTGACCGTGCTGTCGACGATGATGGTACGCACGAGGTCGCCCACATCTGCGGTCTCACCACCTGTAGCATAGACACCTATACCTTGATCCCGAAGCTCTGCTAGGAGCTCCTCCGTACCATTGATGATCGCAGCGATGACTTCCCCTGGGATGAGGTGCTTATTGCGCCCGATCGTCGAGGAGACTAAGATCCCGTCGACAGCCCCCACGCAGAGTAGGTCGTCGATATTCATGATCAGCGCATCCTGCGCGATGCCCTTCCAGACGGAGAGGTCGCCCGTCTCCTTCCAGTAGATATAGGCCAGTGAGGACTTGGTGCCCGCACCGTCGGCGTGCATGATGTTGCAATAAGCTTCGTCGCCCCCGAGGATATCAGGGATGATCTTACAGAAGGCTTTAGGGTAAAGCCCCTTGTCTACATTGCGAATGGCGTTGTGCACATCCTCCTTGGAGGCCGAGACACCACGCTGCATATAGCGCTCATTCATAAATGTCGGATCAAGTATAGTCGTGAGTAGTTAGCGCAGACGGAGGATGTCGCCCTCTTCGGGGACGTAGTCACCATCCTTGTCGTTGAGTTTGTAGAGGCGATCGAGACGGATACCATAGCGCTGAGCGATGTCATGCATGGAGTCTCCGATACGCACGGTATAGGTCGAGTAGCGAGGCGATGCCTCCTTGTTCTTGGGTTCTAGGTAGACGATATCCCCTTCGTTAAGCGGGAAGTCCTCGGGGGTATCATTGTACTTGGCGAGCTTCTTCGCTGAGATCCCCATGTCGGCAGCGATACGCTCATAGGTATCGTTCTGGTCAGCCAGGACGTAGAGTAGACCATAGCTGAGGTAAGAGGGACGCTGAGGGCTGTCGTAGGAGCGACGAGCGGAAGCCGTCGTACGGCTAGGAGCATAGCCACTACCCGAGTACCACGTGGGGTACTCCCCATGGTCGAAGGTATAGAGCTCATAGTCCTCGATGACCTTGATCAGCATGTTCGCATAGCCCTTGTTCGTAGCATAGCCACAGAGCTGGAGACCCTTAGCCCAACCTCGATAGTCATCGTAGCGTAGGGCGAAGAGGCGCTGGTAGCGACGAGCCTTGAGGAAGAGGGAGTGATCATCATAGCTATCCCTCGCCGAGGGGTAGCTACGGAAGCAGTCATTAGGGTTGTCATCTCGGCGGTAGGTTCGTCGGCCTGACCAGGTCGAGTGGCACTTGATCCCGAAGTGATTGTTGTGCTCTTGAGCGAGGGTACTTGTCCCTGCCCCTGTCTCGATCAAGCCCTGTGCTAGGGTGATACTTGCAGGGATAGCGTGACGATCCATCTGACGTCGGGCCTCGGCCTGATAGGTGCGGATATAGTCCATGTAAGTGGGCTTGCGCAGCACCTGCGCAGAGGCTCCCACTAGACTCAGCAGGAGCAATGCGAAGATACCGATACAAGAGCGACGCACGGAATGGCTGATTCTCATCATTTAGTTGTATCGAATGTCATTTAGCCGTAGCATATAGCTACAAGTAGGGGCAAAGATACGAATTATATAGGGATTCATCAGTTGGCTCTATCCTAGTGGGATGGGGTGCTTTCTCGCCCTCCTTAGTCACTCCCCTGCCCCGTAGTAGGCTAGAGAAAAGAAGTACCCCATCCATGCCCCTCCGGAGGGAGGCATGAATGGGGTATCTAGACGACCCATGCATGGGGTATCAAGGTGACCCATGTATGGGTCACCTTGGGGGAGGGATGTATAGGGGCTCTTCTTCCCTAGCGTGGCTCGGGCTATAGGCGGAGGGCAGAGAGCGGAAGCTATAGAGTAGGGGAAGAGGAGTCCTCGTTCTGAAGGTTCTTCGAGTAGGTCTTATCCTTGCCTCGTGAGAAGTGATAGGCCACCCCCAGGAGGATCATATTCTTATTTTCATGAATCCACGTCTTACTACTCCGCTGGACGAGGCGCTCACCGAGCGTATAGTCATGATAATAGGCCGGTGTCCCGATGAATACCATCGAGGCAGAGAACTTCCAATTCCCCAAGCGGTAGGAGATCGAGGCCATATGCTCTGGCTCCATACGAGAGGCATAGCCCGAATCATAGGTATAAGTCGGGAGGGCGTACTTATAATAGAGCTGTAGCCCCTTATGCTGGGCCGTCAGTGAAAACTCACCATAGAGTGAACCACGATCATAACTAATCTCCGATGAGCGAAGTCTACTATATGTAGGTATGAGGTACGTATCTAGAAGCAGGGTGTTGTCACCAAAGGGCTTGACGACCACCTTGGCAGCTGCAGCAAATTCGTCACTCCATGCTCCATTGATCGGAGCGAACGTGATCCCTGCCCCCTCACGCTTCATAGCCTGGATATGCGGGCGATGTGTGTGGCTATAGAGACCTACCAGCCTGATATCAAAGATCCCCTTGGCATACGTATAGATAGCGGTCAGCTTACGCATATGCGCATTCTCTAGGTGGGGATTACCTACGGTAGTGATATCACGGGTGGATCGTCTGCGATTGCTACTGAGTTGCTCCAGACTAGGCAGGATGGGCTTGTCATCGTACATCAAGCGCAGGTCACTACCTCCGCCTAGGCTATAGCCGAGTACGACCTTCGGGGTAAAGGCGAGGCTACTGTAGGAGCGGTAGCTCGAATGATTGAGCGTGTGGGTCAAGCCTAGGCTCACACGATACAGCAGTCTCCCCTGACGCCCCGAGATCTCACTGTAGCCATAGTGCTGCCACGTACGGCTGGTATAGTCGAGGAGGCCGAAGTGATTGTCTACCTGTGAATGTAGGAAGGAGACCTCTCCCCTGTAGCCCGAACTGATCCGTAAGAGCCCCGTCTCTCGGGTGTGTGCTAGCTCGAGGATGACCGAGCGCTTACTATTGTCCAGCTTCATGAAGTCCTCGTAGCTCGTGAGCCCTGTGGTGACGCCCTGCTCTCGGGTCTTCGTCTCTCGCTTAGTGGAGAAGAGCGTTCCCACGAGGTTGATGCTCAGTTCGTCCTTCTCCCCAAGCTTACGCCAATGGTAGAGGTCAAGCGAAGGGTTGAACTGTTGGGTCCTATCCCTACCCGTGGTGGTCAGCTTCTCCCCAGCTACTCCGTCTACAGTGTAGAGACCCGAGCCGATGTTGTCGGAGAAGCGTCGCTCAGCTCTCGGCTGTAGGCGAGCCTCCCATAGGTAGCGGTCATCGACTACGTAGGCGTACTTGAGGGCGGGGCTGTGTGTCGTATACCCGAAGGCATCATGGTCCGAGTAGGTGAGCTGTAGCGCCCGATGATCTAGGCTGTAGCGATACTCGGCAAGTGACTCACGATCCCGATAGTCCCGATAGTTCAGTGTGTACTCCAGGCTCAGCTTGTGCCGGCCACGGATCAGAGAGGCATAGGCCTCATCAATAGCGCAGCCTGTCGTGAAGGCGTGATTGAGGGAGCCTCCTACGATGTAGCCATCATCCAGCCCGGAGACGATGATATTGATCACACACTCCACAGCTCGGTATCGAGCAGGCGGGATATCATATACCTCTACCCGCTTGATCTTCTCTTTGGGGAGCATGAGCACATCCGTCTTCGTGGAGCGTACCCCATTGATCAGGAGCTGCACCTCCCCACCCATAGCTCCCTTGATGCGGTCGTGCATCACGTCAAAGCTGACCAAGGGAAGGGTCTTGAGCAGATCATAGCTGTGCAAAGCCTCCTGGACAGTCTTCCTGTCGAAGGTGATCACCCTACGGTCGGCTCGCTGATGCGTAGCCTGAGCCTGTACCACCACATCATCTAGCACCTGACTATCTTGCTGTAGCTCATCAAGGAGCTCCATCGAGATCCCTTGGCTGGGCATCACGACACGAAGCCGTCGCTCCAGAGGCTTGTAGCCGAGGGAACTGATACGTAGGATATAGCGCCCGACCTTGACGCCACTGAATAGGTAGCCACCCTGTAGGTCGGTAGCCCCTCTGAGTACGAGTGTCGAGTCCCGCTCACTCACGAGGGTGACGGAGGCAAGGGTGATCGGCTCCTTAGTCTTCGCATCCTCCACCTGCCCCCGCACCTCGACCTGAGCGAGGAGACTCAAGGGGGCGATCATGAGGAGGAGCGCTATCAAGCAAGACTTATTCATAGACGTTCTAGGGTAAAGTTCATGGGGGTAAGTTTCTGCAGGGGTACATCTCGGACAAAGAAGTCGATTGATCCTGCGAAGTAGTCATTCGCCTGTAGCGGGTGCGTGATGACTATCTTGTCGAGATCGCTCCCCCTTATCTGGAGGAGCGCATCCGCAAGCCTCTTGTCCTGCACCAGATGACCTGAGAGGAAGAGCTTGTAGTTAAGTCCCTCCGCATCGGAGATCGTCACGCCCTTCCGCTGAGCGCCCTTGATGGCGCTCGTCGCAAGGTCTAGTGCCAGCTTGTCAGCATCTGCCTTCTTCGGGACGATCGTCGATGATGTGAGGTACTTCTCTAGAGCATCGAGCCGGATATGCGTACTAATATTGCCTCTGAAGCCAGGATCCTTGTCGAGACCAGAGCAGAAAAAGCGGTACGTACCACTAGGGAGATGTACCGTGAGGACATGATCCTTGTACGCGTCTATAGGCACTCCCTTGAATGAAGCCTCCCCATTGGCATTCGTTACCGTGACGGCGATGATGTCATTAGGCTTGTCATGGCGGGATAGATAGACGGGGAGATAGGGGAAGCGCTGCTCGACTCCAGCCTTCGTCTTGCAGTACACGGTGCCGAGGTAAAAGAACTCCGTCGAGCGCTGTGCATGCAGGTCCAAGCTAGAGAGTAGCATGCTCGCAGCGATAAGTAGGGTCGTCAGTGATTTCATATCGTTTGGACTTTAGATGGTGCTGATGGGAAGTAGGGCTTCAGTTCTCATTCTCCGAGGCTACCCCACCCCAAGATGGGAGGCCTCAAGCTACCCTTATAGTCAAGCCGGAATGCCTCATAGACGCTCTAGGCTATGGTCCATGGGGGTAAGTTTCTCCAGAGGTACATCCCGGACAAAGAAGTCGATTGATCCAGCGAAGTAGTCATTCGCCTGTAGCGGGTGCGT
>NZ_KI259236.1:43732-85879 GCF_000467855.2 Porphyromonas sp. oral taxon 278 str. W7784 | reverse complement strand
CTGTAGCGGGTGCGTGATGACTATCTTGTCGACCTCGGCCCCCGTTATCTTGAGGAGTGCATCCGCAAGCCTCTTATCCTGCACCAGATAACCAGAGAGGAAGAGCTTGTAGTTAAGTCCCTCCGCATCGGAGATCGTCACGCCCTTCCGCTGAGCGCCCTTGATGGCGCTCGTCGCAAGGTCTAGTGCCAGCTTGTCAGCATCTGCCTTCTTCGGGACGATCGTCGATGATGTGAGGTACTTCTCTAGAGCATCGAGCCGGATATGCGTGCTGATATTACCTGTAAAGCCTGGATTCTTTCTGATCGAAGGTCGGCGAAAGCGATAGGTACCACTAGGGAGATGTACCGAGAGGATATGATCCTTGTACGGGTCTATAGGCACTCCCTCGAATGAAGCCTCCCCATTGGCATTCGTTATCGTGACGGCGATGATATCCTGGGGCTTGTCTTGGCGGGATAAGTAGACGGGGAGATAAGGGAACCGCTGTTCGACTCCGGCCTTCGTCTTGCAGTAGACGGTGCCGAGGTAAAAGAACTCCGTCGATCGCTGTGCATGCAGGGCCAAGCTAGAGAGTAGCATGCTCACGGCGATGAGTAGGGTCGTCAGTGGTTTCATATCGTTTGGACTTGAGATGGTGCGGATGGGAAGTACGGCTTCAGGACTCATTTTCGGAGACTACCCCAGCCCTAGACGGGAGGCCTACAGCTCGCCCTATAGCCTAAGGGACTGCGAGAGCGAAGCTAGGGTGACGGAGGCAGGAATTGCTGAGAGGGGAAGATCATCCTGGGAGGTCAGGCTCTGTGAGCACAGGACTCCTCTGTGATCTAATGGGGTGGATGGTAAGATAGGCACTTCATACAGCTATATTATTTTAGGGCTGTACACCTGGAGGATCTACCTTGCGTTTGGCTAAAGAGTATGCGCTGGTATCAAAGGGTGTATCAAGCTCCTGAATGAGGATTTATGACTGCACTTGATCTTGTTTCTGCTCTAAAGGTAGACAGCTTCCATGAATAATCAAAATCCCCAGGCTAGAGCATAGCCGATACCCCGCTCGTACGACTCTGCTCAAGTAGGCCAGCTATAGGCGTAGATTATAGGAGGAGAGACGGGATGAGACGAGGGAAGTCTATAGCTTACGGGCGGAGTAGATTTAGCCTGCAGGCGTAGCTATGTGGTCCTCCCGAGTCTCGAAGAATGGCGTGCTTTCTCGCCCCGCTGAATCACACCCCTGCCCCGTGGCAAACTGGAGAAAAGAAGTACCCCATTCATGCCCCTTCGGAGGGAGGCATGAATAGGGTATCTAGGCGACCCATTCATGGGGTACCCGAGCGACCCATGAATGGGGTCCTTCGGTGACCCATGCATGGGTCACCGAAGGGAGGTATGTATGGGGTGATTTTTCCTTGCGCCTTAGTGAGGGGATGGGGCGGACTTCTCCCCCATCACCAGCGCAGCGTCTAGGTAGCGGACGATCCCATCCCAGTCCTCGGCATCGAACCAGCGGATTTCCTCGTCCCGTCGCCACCAAGAGAGTTGCTTACGGGCATAGTGCCGGCTATTGCGCTGGATGAGGCGCACTGCTTCCTCTAGGTCTATTTCTCCCGAGAAGTGGGCGAAGAGCTCCTTGTAGCCGACTGTATTCAGCGCATTGAGCTGTCGCAGAGGATAGACCCTACGAGCCTCCTCCACGAGCCCCGCCTCCAGCATCATATACACACGCCGATCGATGCGCTCATAGAGCTCCTCCCGCTCTCGGGTAAGCCCCAGCTTGATGATGCGGAAGGGGCGCTCCTTCTTCCTTCCTGAGTGGAAGGAAGAGAAGGGTCGTCCCGTGGAGAGCGAGACTTCGTAGCCGTGGAGGACCCGCTTATAGTTCTTCGGGTCTACTGAATGGTAATAGTCGGGATCAAGGATCTTCAGTTCGCCCAAGATCCCCTCAAGACCTTCCTCCTCGTAGCGTCGCCACACCGCCTGTCGCACCTCATCACGCACGTCGGGCATCTCATCGATCCCATGGCAGAGGGCATCGACATACATCATCGAGCCACCCGACACCAGAGCGATCGGTCGCTCCCCTTCGGAGAAGAGCCGAGGGAGAAGGGCCATCGCCTCCGCCTCAAACATCGCAGCGCTATAGGGCTCCTCCACCGAGCGCTCCCCAACAAAATAATGAGGCACAGCCGCCCGCTCCTCTAGGGAGGGGGCAGCTGTGCCGATGGGTAGCTCACGGAAGATCTGACGAGAGTCTGCCGAGAGGATGCTACAGCCGAGGTGCTGTGCTAGGCGAATGCTCAGAGCCGTCTTCCCTACCCCCGTCGGACCGACGAGTACAAGGAGCGTCTCGGGCATGCACCTAGTAGAGGCTCTCAGCATCCGCTATATCGAAGCCTTCGAGGTCAATATCACCTTCGTCGATCGAGTCTTCGTCGAAGACTTCTTCGTCCCACGCATCCGCTCCTCCTGGAGTAGCGCTTCGGGCGGCAGCCTCTTCGATCGAAGCGAGCTGCTTGGGGGCTTTACCCTCAGCATGGGTGACGACAGGTTTGTCAAGGCTCTTCCCTGGGATGAGCTCTGCCAGCTCGATGAAGAAGCCTCGCTCGGAGAGCATATCGAAGACGAAGAAGAGATGCTGCCCCTTCTGATCGAGAAGATCCTCCAGAGCAGTCTCAGACATCAGATAGCTGTCTTCGTCCGAACTCATCCCCATATCCATCATCGTCACCTCCTGCTCCTTCTGCCAGTCCTCATCACAGAGGTGGAAGGTGGTCAGCTCATCATGAGCATAGCCGAGGGAATCAAGGATGAAGTCGTTTAGCTCTAGGAAGGTAGCCTCCGAGTCGATCTGTATCTCTCTCTTGAAGAAATCATTCTCATCCGAGAGCATCAATAAGCGGTATACCATAGGTCGTACTGTAGTCGTGCGATTATTCTTACTTAGTAGCAGGGACGAGGTTGAGATAGAGCTCATCGAGCTGCTCCTGATCAATCAGCGAAGGAGCGTCGATCATCACGTCACGTCCAGCATTGTTCTTGGGGAAGGCGATGCAGTCTCGTATGCTATCCAGCCCAGCAAAGAGGGAGACGAAGCGGTCAAGACCATAAGCCAAGCCCCCGTGAGGAGGAGCCCCGTACTTGAAGGCATTCATCAGGAAGCCGAACTGCTCTTGAGCTCGCTCAGGGGTGAAGCCTAGGAGGTCAAACATCCGTGCCTGTAGCTTGCTGTCGTGGATACGGATCGATCCGCCTCCGACCTCTACGCCGTTGATGACCATATCGTAGGCATTGGCTCGTACCGCCCCTGGATCGGTCTCCAGTAGGGGTACATCCTCGGGCTTGGGCGAGGTGAAGGGATGGTGCATAGCGTAGAAGCGCTGTGTCTCTTCGTCCCACTCGAAGAGGGGGAAGTCCACGACCCAGAGGCAGGAGAACTTGCTCTTGTCTCTTAGCCCAAGTTGGCTACCCACCTCGAGGCGAAGCTCACAGAGCTGCTTGCGTACCTTCATCGCATCATCACCCGAGAGGATGAGGATGAGATCACCAGGCTTAGCCTGCATCGTCTGTGCCAGCTGCTGGAGGGTCTCCTGAGCGTAGAACTTATCCACACTGCTCTTGACCGAGCCATCCGCCTCTACACGGGCGTAGACGAGGCCCTTAGCACCGACCTGAGGACGCTTGACGAAGTCCGTCAGTGCATCTAGTTGCTTACGGGTATAGCTGGCTGCTCCCTCGGCACAGATCCCTCCGATGTAGTCGGCATCGTCGAAGACAGAGAAACCATGGCCCGAGAGTACATCCTTGAGCTCGACGAACTCCATACCGAAGCGGGTATCGGGCTTATCCGATCCGTAGCGCTTCATAGCTTCGTGCCAGCTCATACGTGGGAAGGGAGTGGGGATATCTAGATCAAGGAGCTCCTTGAAGAGGTGACGTGTCATCCCCTCGAAGATCGTCAGTACATCCTCCTGCTCGACGAAGCTCATCTCGCAGTCGATCTGTGTGAACTCGGGCTGACGGTCTGCACGAAGGTCTTCGTCACGGAAGCACTTGACGATCTGGAAGTAGCGATCGAAGCCACTCACCATCAGGAGCTGCTTGAAGGTCTGAGGAGACTGAGGTAGCGCATAGAACTGATTAGGGTTCATGCGTGAGGGGACGACGAAGTCACGTGCCCCTTCGGGGGTAGACTTGATGAGGACGGGCGTCTCGACTTCGAGGAAGCCCTCAGCATCCAGATAGCGACGTACCGCTAGGGCGAAACGGTGACGGAGCTCAAGATTGGAGCGGACACAGCCACGACGTAGATCCAGATAGCGGTACTTCATGCGGAGGTCATCCCCCCCGTCGGTATCATCTTCGATAGTGAAGGGTGGTACTTCGGCGGGATTGAGGATGCGTAGCGTCGACACTGCGATCTCGATATCCCCTGTGGCGAGCTTAGGGTTCTTATTCTCTCGCTCGGTGACCTCACCCGTGATCTGGATGACATACTCACGTCCGAGCTTCTCTGCCTCGGCCACAAGAGCCTCCCCGACGAGTGCTTCGTTGAAGACAAGCTGTGTGATCCCGTAGCGATCACGGAGATCGATGAAGGTCATGCCACCCATACGGCGAGCCTTCTGAACCCAGCCAGCGAGCGTCACTTGCTCCCCGACATTGCTGAGGCGCAGAGCGCCACAGGTAGTAGTGCGATACATATTCTTCTTTTGCCTTGCTGACACCGAAGCTAGGACTCAGGTGCCGAGTGATAATTTATGTTTGTATCACAAAAATACAAAGATTGTAGGGGACTTGTACCATAGAGACCCCATGTTTCTACGATAGCTACCCTACTTCTCGTGGGAGAGCTACCTCATGGAGGGACTAGATACAAAAATAAAGTGGGTAGAAGCTGTATCTTGCTTCTACCCACTCTTCAGTCGGGATGACTGGATTCGAACCAGCGACCACTCGCCCCCCAGACGAGTACTCTAACCGGGCTGAGCTACATCCCGAGTGCTCTAGGCTTCCTACTATGAGGATTACCCTTTTGCGGTGCAAAGGTAAGGAGAAGATGGTTAATTACCAAATGTCTCCCTAAGAAAGTCCAAACCTTGACGAATCAGCCCTTCATCCTCGAGCTCTATGGGTACGATCTCCCCCGGTGCTATGACACCCATGATCGTGATCGCCCCTCGTCTATTCTTCTTATCCTGACGCATGAGTCTGAGGAGCTCGGGATAAGCCTTGCAAGTATAGTAGTAGGGTGAGTACAGCTCCCGAGCCAGAGCCATCAGTTGGCGAATATACGTGCGGTCATTCCCCTTGATGAGCGATGTGATGTAGCTCTCGATGAGCAGACCAAAGACGACCGCCTCGCCATGAGGAAGGGTACGAAGGGAAGGATGCGCATGCGAATAAGCTTCCAGAGCATGCCCCACCGTGTGACCGATGTTGAGGATACGCCGGAGTCCTTGCTCACGGGGGTCAGCTTCGACGACCGAGGTCTTGTAGGCAATGCTTTTCTCGATGAGCGCCTGCCACTCCTCGTCCATCAGACCCATGGGATCACCTATGCGGAGGACTTCTCGCCAAGCATCCGTTCCCATCAATGTAGCATGCTTGATCACCTCACCATAGCCCGAAAGGAGCTCTTCGATGGGGAGCGTGCGGAGGAAATCAATATCTACGAGGACTTCGCTTGCTGGATGGAAGGAGCCAATGAGGTTCTTCACCCCGAGGAAGTCAATAGCCGTCTTCCCTCCTACCGAAGCGTCCACCATCGAGAGGAGCGTCGTCGGCACATAGACCGTACGAATGCCCCGCATGTAGGTCGAGGCAGCAAAGCCCCCGAGGTCGAGGAAGGCTCCCCCGCCGATGACGACAAGGACACTGCGACGAGTTGCCCCACCTTCGCTGAGCCAAGCCCACAGCGCTCCGAGGCGCTCCGTCGTCTTACTCTCCTCCCCTCCTGGGAGGATGAGGGTGGTAGGTGGCTCGGATAGCGAGGCACTAAGCCGAGGGATGAGCTCGGGATGAAGCTCACTCACTCGCTCCTCAAGGAGGATAAACAAACGATCGCAAGCTAGCCCCTCAGCGACTGAGGGGAGCTTGCGATCGAGTATCTGTGTACCGATGATCATCCGTACAGGGTGTAGGCTAAGCCTTCAGCTCCATAGCTCCGAGAAGCTCGTCGACAGCTGCATTGAGCCCATCGACGTTCTTACCCCCAGCCGTAGCGAAGTGGGGCTGACCGCCACCACCGCCCTGGATATGCTTAGCAGCAGAGCGGAGGAGCTGGGAGGCATTCCAGCCTCTTGACTCTACTAGGTCCTTGCTGATCATCAGCGTAAGGCTAGGCTTCTGAGAGCTAGGATCGACACAAGCCGCTACGAATACGAAGGGCTCATGGAGCTCACCTGCGATCTGGAAGGCGATGTCCTTGACGACCTCAGCGGGCACTTCCTTCTCGACGAGGAAGAGACGTACACCGCCTACCTCGACACGCTTCTCTAGGAGCTGGCGCTTCTTCTCGGCGATCTGCTCACGGATATATTCACCGACTTGCTTGCCGAGCTCTACATTCTCCTCGAGGGTCTTGCGGATAGCCGTCATCAGCTGAGGACTATTGTTGAAGAGCTGGCGGATGCTATCGATCAGGTCGGCCTGCTCGTAGAGGTAGTTCTCTGCTGCTTCGCCGGTGACGGCTTCGATGCGTCGTACCCCAGCGGCGACAGACGACTCACTGGTGATGCGGAGTGTACCGATGACTCCTGTAGAAGGCACGTGTGTCCCCCCGCAGAACTCCGTAGAAGAGCCAAAGCGGATGACACGGACATGATCCCCGTACTTCTCACCGAAGAGTGCCATAGCACCCATCTCACGAGCCTCGTCGATAGGCACCTCACGGAACTCCTGCAGTGGGATGCAGGCACGGATACGACGGGAGACAATGCGCTCGACAGCACGGAGCTGTTCGGGCTCAACCTTAGCAAAGTGAGCGAAGTCAAAGCGGAGCACTTCATCCGAGACGAACGACCCCTTCTGCTCGACATGTGCCCCGAGGACCTCACGAAGAGCCTCGTGCAGTAGGTGGGTAGCCGAGTGATTAGCCTCGATGCGGTGGCGACGCTCTTCATCGACGACAGCACGGAAGGCTCCCTCGAGCGAGGCGGGGAGCTTCTTCATCAGGTGGATGGCTAGGTTATTCTCACGCTTGGTGTCGAAGATCTCATACTTGGTACCATCAGAGGCGATGAGGAAGCCCTTATCACCGACCTGCCCCCCCATCTCTGCATAGAAGGGAGTCTCCGAGAGCACTACCTGGTAGAAGGTCGTATTCTTCTGCTTCACCTCACGATAGCGAAGGATCTCGGTCGTGCACTCCAGTGTGTCGTAGCCCACGAAGTGTACAGCAGAGCCTTCGCTGACGACCTGCCAGTCACCGGCGTCGATAGTAGCGGCATTGCGTGCACGCTCCTTCTGCTCCTGCATGGCCTTATCGAAGCCTGCTTCATCGACGCTCAGCCCCTGCTCCGTCAGGATCAGTGCCGTCAAGTCAAGGGGGAAGCCATAGGTATCGTAGAGGACGAAGGCATCGTGTCCGTCTAGGACCGTCTTACCCGCCTTCTTAGCCTCTTCGATCTGCTTATCTAGGAGGCGAATACCCGTCTCCAGCGTACGCAGGAAGCTCTCTTCCTCCTCACGCATCACCTTAGAGATGAGGTCACGACCAGCGATGAGCTCGGGATAGGCATCACCCATCGTCTCGATGAGTACAGGTAGGAGGCTGTACATGAAGGCCTCACGACGCCCTAGGAAGGTATACCCATAGCGCACAGCACGGCGAAGGATACGGCGGATCACATAGCCAGCCTTAGCATTGGAGGGGAGCTGCCCATCGGTGATAGCGAAGGCGATGGTACGGATATGGTCTGCGATGACACGCATAGCCACATCGGACTTAGCGTCGGCCCCGTATTCGATCCCCGTCAGGGTAGCGATCGCCTGGATCATCGGAGTGAAGACATCGGTATCGTAGTTCGAAGTCTTGCCCTGCATAGCCATGCAGAGACGCTCGAAGCCCATCCCCGTGTCGATGACACGATTAGGCAGGGGTTCGAGCGAACCATCGGCCTTGCGATTGTACTGCATGAAGACGAGGTTCCAGATCTCGATGACCTGTGGGTGGCTCTGATTGACGAGCGAAAGACCATCTACAGCCTTGCGCTCCTCATCGGAGCGAATATCAATATGGATCTCAGAGCAAGGACCACAGGGCCCCTGGTCACCCATCTCCCAGAAGTTGTCGTGCTTATTGCCGTTGATGATGCGCTCCTTGGGTAGATGCTTCTCCCAGATAGCAGCAGCTTCGTCATCACGCTCTAGCCCTTCGGCAGGAGCACCCTCGAAGACCGTCACGTAGAGACGATCGGGCGAAAGCTTCAGGACCTCGGTCAGATATTCCCACGCCCAGTCAATAGCTTCCTGCTTGAAGTAGTCGCCGAAGGACCAGTTACCCAGCATCTCAAACATCGTATGGTGATAGGTGTCGTGCCCTACCTCCTCGAGGTCGTTGTGCTTACCACTTACACGGAGGCACTTCTGGGAGTCCGCTACACGGCTGTGCTTGATCTCGGCATTACCGAGGATAATGTCCTTAAACTGGTTCATCCCTGCGTTGGTGAACATCAGGGTAGGGTCGCCCTTGATGACCATCGGAGCGGATGGTACGATCGTATGCCCCTTGCTCTTAAAGAAGGCTTTATATGACTCGCGGATCTCTTTTGAGGTCATTTGTTTCTTTGTCTAGGTGATATGTTGGTTTTATCGTGCAAAGGTACGCTATTTATAGGTAGTGTCGAAGCCTCACCCCTTCGCCGACCCCCTGATGAGCCCCACGAAGAGGAAGAGATCGACGGAAGGCAAAAACACGCTGGCGAAGGAAGGACTCCTCCCCGACGAATTTGTGGGGATGATCCACAGGGTGAAAGGGTGCTGTCTGGAGCACTCTGAGCAAGACCTACAGAAGGGGGTAAAAAACGACCTACGGTAGGTCGCAAGGACGACCCACGGTAGGTCGTCACAGGCGACCTACAGTAGGTTTTTCGGCGACCTACCGTGGGTCGTTTTTTGCCCCCTCCCAAAGCCCCATTCTAGAGGGGTAGATCGAGGCTGAATTTAGGGAGGGACGAATTGCACTAGTTTGAGGGGTGGTGATGCTTGGTGGGAGGCGGAGGGATCATGGCTCTGTGAGCTGAGCTTCAGGGCGTATCTTGGGAGGTGAAACCTAAGGAAAAGGAGCGGGGAAAGAGAGTGGTGCGTACACGCTCTTAGCTACGGACTATGCGGGAGAAGACATCGAGAACATAGATCTTCGGAAGTAATAGACAGATATACAAGGGATAGTCGTATATTTGTCCTACATTATCTAGCTAGACGAGACTTCTCCTAGCTTTCCCTTCGGAAAAAGGTAGCCCAAACCGTTATGAACCAAAAGACAATCCTTACCGCACTGACACTATGTGCCCTCGGAGGAAGCCTCCAGGCACAAGCCCAAGAAGCTAAGTACTTCAACCCCGTGACAGCTGCCGTCCCTTCCCTTCAGATCACACCCGACGCTCGCGCCGCAGGGATGGGTGACCAAGGGACTTCCACCACCCCCGACCCCTATTCGCAGTATTGGAACCCCGCTAAGTTTGCCTTCATCACCAGCAAGGCGGGCTTCACTCTCGGCTATACCCCTTGGCTCTCCCGTCTGGTGAGCGACATCGCCCTGATGCAGGTCTCGGGCTACATGAAGCTTGGCGAAGATGACCGCCAAGCACTGGGGGCCTCTCTGCGCTACTTCACCATGGGCAAGCTCCCCTCCTGGGATGCTTCGGGCAGAAGCCTAGGTGAAGCGCACCCGAATGAATTCGCCATCGACGCCAGCTACTCCCGCAAGCTCTCCGAGAGCTACTCCATGGCGGTCGCTCTACGCTATATACACTCCGACCAAGGGACCAAGGAGCAGGGGAATAACCCTGGCTCGGCACTGACGGCCGACATCTCAGGCTACCTACGCAAGTACATCAGCATCGGTAGCGCTGAGAGCCTCTGGTCACTGGGCTTCAATGTCCGCAATATCGGGTCGAAGATCTCCTTCGACGGTGGGACCACCAGTTCCTTTGTCCCCGCTAACCTCGGCATCGGTACGGGTCTCCTCTACCCTATCGATGAGCTGAACATGATCTCCCTCAACGTCGAAGCCAATAAGCTCCTCGTACCCACGCCCCCACTTGGCGATGCTAAGAAGGCCGAAGAGTACCAGAAGATCTCAGCAGTCTCGGGGATCTTCCGAAGCTTCACCGACGCTCCTGGAGGCTTCTCCGAAGAGCTGAAGGAAGTGCACTGGAGCATAGGAGCGGAGTACAACTACAACGATAAGTTCTTCATGCGGGCAGGCTACAGCTATCTGCACCCCACCAAGGGCAACCTACAGGCCTTCACCGCAGGGGCAGGCTTCCGTATAAGCGCCTTCCGTGTCGATGCCTCCTATCTGATGTCGACGATCTCCGACAATCCTCTTGATCAAACCCTCCGCTTCAACCTCGCCTTCGACATCGAGGGTCTGCGAAGCCTCTTCAAATAAGTATCTCTCCATCTCCATGCGACAAATACCCTTCCGTACTGGCTTCGGCTACGACGTCCACCGACTGAGCGACGGCTACGAACTCTGGCTAGGCGGTATCAAGATCCCCTACGAGCAGGGTCTCGAAGGCCATTCGGACGCCGATGTCCTCCTGCACGCTGTCTGTGATGCCCTCCTAGGGGCAGCTGCCCTAGGAGATATCGGGGTGCACTTCCCCCCGACAGATATGGCGTTCAAGGGGATCGACAGCAAGATCCTTCTGGAGCGTACCTGCCAGCTCATCCGTGAGGCAGGCTACGAGATCGGCAATATCGACGCTACTGTCGCAGCCGAAGCCCCCAAGCTCAATCCCCACATCCCCGAGATGCGCCGAGTGATGGCCGAGGTGATGGGTATCCCCGTCTCAGCGATCTCTCTGAAGGCGACCACCTCGGAGCGTATGGGCTTCGTCGGGCACCGGGAAGGGATGGCCGCCTATGCTACGGCGCTCATCGCCTACGCTTCGGCCCTCGAATAAGCACTAGGGAGGTAGATCACCTCCCTTCGTCCTCCCCCAATAAAAGAGCCCCTGGATCACGATCGTGATCCAGGGGCTCTTGCCTTTAGTTAGCACTAAGCTTCGGAAGGGAAAGGATAAGACCTCCGCTGAGGCTAACTAGTCAAACTTCTTCTTGTAGCGCTCCGAGGCATCGCCCATGAACTCCTTGATGCGCTGCTCTTGGTCACGCTTGCAGATGAGCAGGACACCCTTGCTCTGAGCGACGATGCAGTCATCGATGCCTTGGACGACGACGAGCTGTTCGCTCTCATCTCCATCGAGCGAGACGATGTTCCCCTTAGCCTCGTAGAAGAGGGCCTCGGTGTGTAGTGCGACATTCGCCTCGGGCTCCTCACGCTTGAGCTCGTAGAGTGAGCCCCAAGTGCCGAGGTCCGCCCAGCCAAAGTCCACAGGGAGGACCATCACATTGTCGGCCTTCTCCAGCACAGCGTAGTCAATAGAGATATTGGGGCACTGAGAGAAGATCGCCCCTACACGGTCCTGCTCCTCAGCCGTAGCATAGGCGCCATTCACCTCGTCGAGGACGGAGGTCAGGGCAGGCAGGTGGTGGTTGAAGGCTTCTAAGATCGTGCGGACATTCCAAGCGAACATCCCACTATTCCACAGGAACTCACCACTCTCGTAGAATACCTTGGCCATCTCAAGATTAGGCTTCTCGGTGAAGGTCTTCACCTTCACAAAGTGCTCCTCCTCGGCATCGGTGAACTGGATATATCCGTAGCCGGTCTCGGGGCGAGAGGGACGGACACCCAGAGTCACGAGCTTCGGGTGCTCACGCACATACTCCAGCGATAGGCGGATAGCTTCGTCGAAGACATCCTCCTGGAGGATCAGATGGTCAGCAGGGGTGACAAGAATATTAGCGTTGGGATTCTTGGCATAGATATGATAGGTTGCCCAGCCGATACAGGGAGCTGTATTGCGACGCATGGGCTCCAGCAAGATCTGCCCTGGGGTCAGCTCGGGGAGTTGCTCGAGGACGAGGTCTCGGTAGATGGCATTGGTTACGACGACAAAGTTCTCTTTGGGGATCACCTTAGAGAAGCGATCAAACGTCATCTGCAGGAGAGAACGACCAGTAGCGAAGATGTCAAGGAACTGCTTCGGCTTGGTCTCACGGCTGTAGGGCCAGAAGCGACTTCCGACGCCGCCCCCCATGATGACACAATAGTTGTCTGTGTGCATAGTCTCTATAATTAACTATCCGGGTTACTATAACTACACAAATATAGGTAATTAAGCCATACGATGAGCATAATGACGTAGAAATACCAAAGTACCCCTCGAAGGACCGATGCTGAGCGGCCAAATGAATCCCCCCTTCAATTAGGGCTCTCGGGAGAGCTGCCAAAAACAACCTACGGTAGGTCGCCGAAAAAACCTACTGCGACCCACCGTGGGTCGCATCGACGACCTACAGTAGGTTTCCCCAGAGCCCTTCCCGAGGGCGAACGAAAATGCCTTAGAGGATGGGGAGCTTTCCCCAAGGAAACCCCTAGTTTTCCCACACCGCTTTTCACCCCAATTAAGACAGGCAAAAATCAGGCTATTCGAACCAAAAAAGATCGGTCGCTCCATCCTAGGACGGAGCGACCGATCTTCGTAGGGTCATGCCGGGAGCTCAGCGAACTCCCCGACCGCTAGATAGAGTAGAGGATGCTGATCGACTCGTGGTTAATCACACGGTTGATCGCCTCAGCGAAGATATTAGCCACCGAGACGATGTGGATCTTGTCCGACTGCTTGCGTAAGGGGATGGAATCGGTGAAGATGATCTCCTTGAGCGCAGAGGCATTGATACGCTCCGTAGCAGGATCGCTGAGCACAGCATGGCTGGCAGCAGCACGTACGCTACGAGCCCCATTAGCCATCATCAGGTCAGCAGCCTTGCAGATCGTACCCGCCGTATCGACGATGTCGTCCACGAGGATGACGTCCTTACCCTCCACATCACCGATGATGGTCATCTCGGCGACTTCGTTGGCCTTGGCGCGGCTCTTATGACAGATGACCATGGGCACACCGAGGAACTTCGCATACGAGTTAGCACGCTTAGCCCCACCGACGTCAGGCGTAGCGATCACCGTGCGCGAGAGGTCGGAAGTCTGGCGTAGATAGTCGATGAAGACCATCGAAGCGTAGAGGTGGTCTACAGGGACATTGAAGAAGCCCTGGATCTGGTCTGCGTGCAGGTCCATCGTGATGACACGGGTCACCCCAGCAGTGCTCAGTAGGTCAGCCATGAGCTTAGCTCCGATAGAGACACGTGGCTTATCCTTACGATCCTGGCGAGCCCACCCGAAGTAAGGGATCACTGCTGCGATGTAGTGCGCCGAAGCACGCTTAGCAGCATCGATCATCAGGAGGAGCTCCATGATATTATCCGAAGATGGATAGGTAGACTGGACAAGGAAGACATCCTTACCACGGATGCTGTCCTTGTAGTAGACAGAGAACTCTCCGTCTGCGAAGTGCTCTACTTGCATGTCGCCTAGGTGCAGTCCTAGAGCCTCGGCGATCTTAGCTGCCAGATCCGTCGAAGCTGAGCCTGCGAAGATGGCAACATTCTTAGTATCAATAGCCATTAGGGTGTATGAATATTATCGGGCTCTCCATTGTGGGGAGTCTTTTCTTCTACTTATTTGCGTCGGAGCACTAGAGCAGTGCGGGAGGGGATGTAGAGGGCGAGTGGCGCCAGAGCCTCGCAGTCGAGCGTCTTGGCCTCGTACGGTAGAGACTGGTAGGTCAGTGTGTCGTCTACCAGAGCATACCCCCCGAAGTCCTTGCTATCGGTGTCGAGTACGACGGTGTAGCTCCCCTTAGGAAGTAGGATCTGATAGTCGGTGTAGGAGCGGGTGGGATGGAAGTTGAAGACGAAGATGAGATCGCCACGACCAAAGGCTAGGATCTGCTCCTCTTCTTGGATGTGATACTGCTGGAGTGAGCAGGCGGTGAACTCTGGGGAAGAGGCCACGAGATGCACCATCGCCTTGTCGAAGCTCTGTAGGTCGTGATAGAGAAGATCCTTGTTGTCCGCTAGGCTCCACTGACGGCGTGCGTAGTGGTACGACCAGCCATTGCCTTCACGAGGGAAGTCGATCCACTCGGGATGACCAAACTCGTTCCCCATGAAGTTCAGGTATCCTCCATTCATCGTCGCCACGGTAGCTAGGCGAATGAGCTTATCCAGAGCTACGGCTCTATCCGTCTGTAGCGTGCGGGTCGAATGGCTCATGTGCCAGTACATCTCAGCATCAGCCAGACGGAAGATGATCGTCTTATCTCCGACGAGGGCTTGGTCGTGGCTCTCTGCATAGCTGATCGTCTTCTCCTCCTCACGGCGGTTCGTCAGTTCGTACCAGATAGCACCTGGACTCCACTCTTCGTCAGGACGCTCGGTGATGAGCTTCGTCCAGAAGTCAGGGATATTCATCGACAGGCGGTAGTCGAAGCCGAAGCCACCATCCTCTATAGGAGAAGCCAGCCCTGGCATACCGCTCACCTCCTCTGCGATCGTGATGGCATCAGGATAGACGCTATGGATGAGCTTATTGGCTAGGGTCAGGTAGGCCATAGCATCGGCATCCTGCAGACCATTGAAGTAGTCCGAATAGGAATTGAAGCTCTCCCCTAGCCCATGATTATAGTAGAGCATCGATGAGACACCATCAAAGCGGAAGCCATCGAACTGGAAGACTTCTAGCCAGTACTTACAGTTCGAGAGAAGGAAGTGCATCACATTGTTTCGCCCATAGTCGAAGCAGAGTGAATCCCAAGCAGGATGGTCGCCACGAGGTCCTTCGTGGAAGAAGAGGGTACGTGATCCATCGTAGCGGGCAAGGCCTTCGACCTCATTGCGCACCGCATGGCTATGTACCAGATCCATGATGACCTTCAGCCCAAGCCCATGGGCAGCATCGATCAGTGCCTTCAGGTCATCAGGTGTACCGAAGCGACTACTCGGTGCATAGAAGCTCGAGACATGGTAGCCAAAGGATCCATAGTAGGGATGCTCCTGCACGGCCATGATCTGTATAGCATTGTAGCCAAGGTCGACGACACGTGGGAGTACCTGCTCTTGGAACTCTCTATACGTACTTACCTTACCCTCCTCCGAGGACATACCTACATGACACTCGTAGATCATGAGTGCTTCGTCTCGCTTCCCTGGGCGAGCATTGCGGAAGACGTAGGGCTCTTCGGGATCCCAGACCTGAGCGCTGAAGATACCCGTCTGGCTGTCCTGAACTACACGGCTTGCCCATGCAGGGATGCGCTCTCCACAGTCATGGCCCCAGCAGACGAAGAGGCGGTAGAGGTCTCCATGGTGCAGTACCTGATCGGAGATATGGATCTCCCAGTTGCCATAGTCATCGACACGCTTGAGCTTCCAGACGGACATGCGTTGCCAATCGTTGAAGGAGCCTATGAGCTGGACGCTATGTGCACCGGGGAGGAACTCCCTGAGGATCCAGCAACCCTTCTTCTTATCTCGGTGCAAGCCATAGTGAAGGTAGCCATCGGCGAACTGCTCCAGAGGGATATCCCCTCCCTGAGTGATGGATCGCTCACGAGCGTGGGTGAACTCCATGCGACGGCGTATACGCTCTTCATAGGGCTTGAGCCAAGGGTCGTTTGCTACTAACTTCGTCATAGTCGTGTCTGTGATGTATGTGTGCCTTTGGGCGGGTGAGAGTGAGAAGGGTGCTACTTGAGATTGAGGATAAGTGTCGAGGGCAGTTGTGAGAGGAGGTCTTCGCACGTGTCGAAGGCTTCCTGCCAATGGGTGTAGCTGACGACGACCAGGTCGCACCCTTCGGGAAGTGATAGGAGCTTATCCGGGAGAAGCTCTTCGCCTGGATGCAAGCTGAGGCTCTGAGGCGGAAGGTCTCGACTAGCGATGATGCGTAGCGTCGCCTTGTTGTTCTCAGCCATGGTGCGTGCATAGGGCAGTAGGCGCAGGTCTCCAGGATTAGCTATATAAAGGAGGATATTCTTCGGGGAATGGAAGGAGCGACTGAGGAGTACCCCTACGGAGCAAGGTGCCCGATGGACGAAGTAGGCCATCTTGTCACGGAGCATGCTGTGGATCGTCAGGAGTGACTCGGTCGTACGCACGGAGAAGCTCCCTACACGACGCTTCATCTGCTGACGCATGGTAGTAGCCTCTCGGTCATCTTCGTCGGAGGAGAGACGCACACCAGCACCGACGATGAGTAGGTTGTACTTCTCTGCCGTGAGCTTAGAGAGGATTGTCCCTTCGACTTCGTCTGCTACGAGGTGCTCCGTCTCTAGGGGCTGGCTCAGTTGCTGTGCCTCCTGCATGATGGGACGGAAGCTATCCTCGAAGAACTTATCTACTTCGATCGAGTTGATGTTCTTATCCGTCGTGATATGCAGGGCTGTGACATTGGGGTGCGCTTCCCCACGGCGCAGGAGCTGATCCGTCAAGCGAAGCAGGGTCACCCCAGAGCTAGGACGTCCGAAGGAGAGGAGTACCTTAGCCCCAGCCTGCTTGTCGATCGTCTCGATACGGTCCCGACGACGCTCCCCAAGGCGGATGACCCAATTGATCATATGTACCATGGGCATCGTCATGACGGTGGTGATGACGGTCATCAGCACGAGGACGGCATAGATAGCGGGAGGAAGGATCTTCATCTCGTAGCCGATCCCCAGGACGACGAGCTCCATCAGTCCACGGGTATTCATGAAGGCTCCGAGGAAGATACTATTGCGGGGGCTCTAACCCGAAGCACGGGCAGAGATATAGGTACCACCGACCTTGCCGACGACAGCTATCAGGGTGAAGACGCCGAGGAGTGCCCAGCGCTCGGGGCTATCGATGAGGCCGAGCTCCGTCTGTAGTCCACTAGAGACGAAGAAGAGCGGGAGGAAGAGCATGAGGGAGACATCCTCGATCTTGTCCGTGACGATCTTGCGGAAGGAGAGATCCTCAGGCATGACCAGCCCGAGCATGAAGGCACCGAAGAGGGCGTGCATACTCAGTAGCTCGGTGATGTACGACGAGAGCAGGAGGAGGATGAAGATCGTACCGACCATCCCGTGGCTGATGACCTCGGTATTGTTGTACACCTTACCCGCAGCACGGAAGAGCGGACGGATGATCCCGAAGATCACCAGCAGATAGACGATGAGGAAGAGGAGGTTGTAGCCCGTGCTCATCAGGCTACCACTCTGGGCGATGGCGATGATCGCTGCTAGCATGAGCCAAGCAGTGATGTCCCCTGCCGCCGCTGTAGAGAGGGAGAGCTTCCCGAGGTGCGTGCGCTGGAGGTTATTCTCCTGGATGATACGTGCCAGCACAGGGAAGGCCGTGATGCTCATGGCTATCCCTATGAAGAGGGCAAAAGGGGTGAAGTCCGTCAGCCCTGCAGCATAGTCACCATAGATGGTATAGCTCAGCGGGAGGGAGAGGAGGAAGGGGATGAAGATCCCCGTATGACTGATGATGATGCTACTGCGAAGTTGCTTGCGTATGTCTCCGAGACGAAGCTCCATCCCCACGGCGAACATGAAGAGGATCAGCCCGAAGTTACTCAAGAGCTGGATATTAGACAGGCTAGAGGCGGGGAAGAGGGCCTCGAAGGTCTCGGGAGCAACACGCCCGAAGAGCGAAGGCCCGAGGAGTATCCCCGCTACGATCTCACCTATGACGGCCGGCTGGTGGATCTTACGGAAGAGCCAGCCCATAGCTCGTGCAGCGATGAGGATGATGAGGATCTGTAGGAGCAGTACCCCTATCGTGGAGTCGGCATGGTGGGAGACACTGGTCTGGAAGTCGGCGAAGGCGCCACGGAGCGTCATCGCTCCTTCGGTAGTGGGGCGCAGGGTCGAAGGGGTAAGACTTTCTCCCAAATAGAGAGTCCCCCAGAGGGCCGCCACTGAGATGAGCAGTATGAAGATGTAGAAGACAAAGGGTAGGAATCCCCGTTGCTTAGGCATGCTATTCTGTTCTGTTTAAGCTCAAGGATATACCAGAGAGAGGCATGGCCTCCATCACCGATCCCCATTCGCACCTCCAAAGATACAAATTCTTTAGCAAGGGGCTAGGAGAAGGCTTATCCAACATGGCGCAAAGCCCCACTCCAGCTGGGCTCTCGACGCCCTCTACCCGCACCCCGTCGGGAAAACCTACTGTAGGTCGCATCGACGACCCACTGTAGGTCGTCATCACGACCTACAGTAGGTTTTTTCAGCGACCTACCGTAGGTCCCTCATGAGGCCCTCCAAACCCTCATGGCATCAGCCTTTGCAGGTGGTACTCATTTGCCTTTTTGAAAAAGGTTTAGTAACTTTACACCGAAGCCAAGAAGCGCGTCAATCCTAGGCCTTGGCTCATCACTATCACGACAGAGCAATCAGTAACTACTAATTTCTATTCTACGCCCATGATCGAACTCATCGGAACAAATGCAGGTCTCGTCTGGAACTCCCTAGACAAACTTGGCAAAATGGATATCAAGGCTCTGAAGAAGGCCACTAAGCTCCGCTCAGACAAAGAACTATATGCTGCCCTTGGCTGGCTAGCTAAGGAAGGTAAGCTTCACTTCGACGAGTCGGGCGAAGATCTTCTCATCGAGCTCGTCTACTAGCCTCCAATAGGCTGGGCTAGACGCTACTCATCACCGCTCCTACACAAGGCTATCTCTCCCACAGTGAAGGGATAGCCTTTCTCTTTATCTCAACACCCATTATCTTCTTTTATGAATACTCCTCTTCGCAGACCCGTTCGAGCATCGAACTTTGAGCTTCTCCGTCTACTAGCGATGCTCCTAGTACTGATCCTCCATGCCAACTACCTCACCTTCCACTTCCCTACCTTTGAAGCTTTACATGATCAACCTCTAGGGTCACTCGGGCGGATCTGGAGTGAATCTCTTGCCATAGTCGGAGTAAATGTCTTCGTCCTCATCTCAGGGTACTTCGGCATACGACTGCGCATCAAGGGAATGGTAAGCCTGCTCTTCCAAGCGGCCTTCTACACTATCGGAATCTACTTAACCCTCGTCGCTCTTGATCTCGAGCCCTTCCAATCCAAAGCTTTCTTAAGAACGTTCTACCCACTGGATCGAAGTAAGGAGTGGTTCCTACCGACCTATCTAAGCCTTATGATCTTTGCTCCGCTTCTCAATAGCTTTATCCAGAAGCAGAACAAGCAGATGCATAGAAACTATCTCATATTTTTCTATATACTCTCCACTCTCTTCGGTTTTCTCTCTGATCAACTCGGTGTCCAAAACGGCTATTCACTCATTTCTTTCTGTGGAATCTACCTCTTAGGACGTTATTTCGGTCTCTACCCCGAAGAGATCAATCGCTACAAGACCACCACCCTCATCGGTATCTATCTCGGGATTAGCTTCGCACAATCTTTAGCTCTCTTCGCCTACGGTTATATTTCGGGGCTGTCAATCGAAGCAAATGCCCTCACTGGGAAATTCCTTAGCTATGCCTCCCCGCTAAATATCCTCACGGCGGTGGCGCTCTTCCTAGCCTTCTCTCGGCTGAAGCTCCAGAGTCGAGCCATCAACTGGATCGCCTCCTCCACCTTCGCAGTGTATCTCATCCACTGCAATGGGCGCCTTATCGGATATTATACGGGATATATACACGGGCTCAGCGAGCACCCTGTCGGTGTGTTCTTAGGTATGGTTGCGGTGTTTATTCTCCTTGTCTTCGCTGGGAGCATCCTCATTGACAAGGTGCGTCTCCTACTGTGGGAGTGGATCTTCTCGCCCCTCTATGATCGCCTGCGATCCAGCTGGGAGAAGCGGGGCTGGCCACTACTTAGGCTCCCGGAATAAGCGGATAGCTAGTCCTTCGTCACCGCCTCGATCGCTCCGTCGGCAAAGCGAATAGAGAGGTCGACACCCGACGCTAGTTGCTCCCGACGGGTGATGATCCTTCCACCTACAGAGACCAGGCTGAAGCCTCGGCGTAGGACCTCATCGGGGTGCGCCAGGCGGATGGCCTGCTCCTGACGCTCGAGGGTCGCCCCTAGGCGCTCCCTGAGACGCTCTACCGATAGGGGAAGCGGGGCAAGGCTCTTCGCTAGCTCCTGGCGGTAGTGCCTGACGAGATAGCTTGTGAGTAGCGGAAGCTGACGAGTAGTGAAGTGAAGCTGATGGCGGGATTGATCGAGATAGCTTCTCGCCGAGAGTGTGAGCTGGGAGGGAAGCTGGATGAGGCGACGTCGCTCCCGATCAAGCCGACCTCGGGCGAGGAGAGGTAGTCGAGAGGCTACCGAATGAAGCCAAGCCGTTCGCTCCATAGAGAGCGTCTGCAGACGAAGGAGGAGCTGACGCTGGCGCTGTACAAGTTCCCCGAGCTCCACCGCCAGCTCTTCTATGAGGAAGCTCGCTACCGCCGTCGGGGTCTTCAGCGACGTATGGGCGATGAGGTCGAGCACCGAGACATCTCGGTCGTGACCTATCCCTGAGATAACGGGTAGGGGGAACTGTGCCACGGCTTCGCAAAGCGTATAGTCGTCGAAGGCCCTCAGCTCGCTCACAGCACCTCCCCCACGGATGATCACCACGGCATCAAACGCATCTGCCACATTAAGTATACGCTCCAGCGCCCCGAGGATGGAGGCTGTCGTCTCACTCCCCTGCATCTGTGCACGGAAGAGCGCCGTATAGAAGACTACCCCGTAAGCATTCGTATGGAGCTGGCGCATGAAGTCACCATAGCCCGCAGCCGTGGGAGATGAGATGATAGCGACACGCTGGAGGGGACGGGGGAGCTCAAGCTCCTTATTCAGTCCGAAGAGGCCATGTCGCTTGAGACGAGCGATGGTCTCTAGACGCAAGCGGGCGATCTCACCGAGGGAATAGTTCGGGTCAATATCAACGATGTTGAGGCTCAGCCCATATTGTGGATGGAAGGAGACCCCCACCAGCGCTAGGATACTCATCCCAGAGGTGAGCTTACCCACCCCTTGCGCCTCAAAGGCTCGCTCAATAGCAGTGTATGATGACGACCAGATCGTGGCACGTACCTTCGCCACGACTTCACCTCCAGCTCCCTTCTCTAGGAGCTCCAGATAGCCATGACCTTGCCCACCAGCACGCCTCAGATCACTGACCTCCGCCCGCACCCAATAGCGGTCGGGGAAGGAGTGCTCTAAACAGCGTCTGACCGAACTCAAGAGCTCGGTCAGACTAAATGAACGTATGGGGGCGGGATGAGCCACTACTCAGGGAGATGATCAGGGATATGAATGCTTCGCTCGAAGGCTACATCGAGCGAGATCAGCGTTTCGGTAGCGACGACCCCAGGGAGCCCCTGGATGATGCCGTTGAGGATACGCATCAAGTCGTTGTTGTCGATAGCATAGAGCTTGATGAGCATCGTGTAGGGACCTGTGGTGAAGTGACATTCGACGATCTCGGGGATCTCACTCATGCGCTCAGCTACCTCCTTATACAGCGAGCCACGCTCGAGGCTGACACCGACATACGTACAGGTATTATAGCCGATCTTCTTGGGGTTGACGTGGTACTTCAGCGAGGTGAGCACACCATTCTCGATCATGCGCATCAGACGCTGATTGACGGAGGAGCGAGAGCTATTCTCACCTTCCGCTACATCACGTAGGGGGACACGAGCATTCGTCGTCAGTCGTCTCAGGATCTTGAGATCCAGGTCATTCAGTTTCTTCATATACAGTACGGGAGTATTCTTTTTACCTGACCTATTTAGTACAAATTTAATAAACTTCTTATGAATAGCAGGGATATTCGACTATAATCTTGACCGCTTAACCAAAATTAGAGTACAAAGCGACACACCTTGACCTTCCACTCTGATGCGGTAAGGCCCCCCACCCTAGCCCTTCATCCACACCTCAAAGAAGGGGTGCATACATACCTAACAAAAAGACCCCATTCATGGGTCGCACGAGCGACCCATGAATGGGGGACTTCGGTGACCCATGAATGGGTCCCTTTAGCGATGGATAACAGGGAGTGGATTCGAGCTGTATTTGTCTACATGCTGGAGGCCTTCGTGATGCTTGGTCTAAGGTTGGGATGGGAGGTTCTTCCCCTCTAACTCTGCCTCACCGAGCTGGCGTAGGATGGGAAGGCACTTGAGCTGAGGGAAGGAGGCCAGATGAAGGCGGTAGTAGTCGAGGAGGTAGTCCAAGATCACGCCTCGCTGCTGACGGCTGTAGGCGAAGTGATGCATGTTGGCATAGGTCATCCTCAGGAGCTGCGGTAGGTGAAGGGTCTCCTCTGGGGAGAGGCAGTGGGCGTGCCTATCGAGGACGTAGCCTTGCTCCGAGAGGCTGAAGCACCAGCCTACTCCCTCGGGGCGCTCCGAGATCTCGGGGCTGATCCCGAGGACGGGGAGGAGGGAGAGGAGGAGACAGAGATGATAGTTCGCTCCCCCTCGGCGCAGCCCTTCCCAGAAGGCCAGCGAGGTGGCGAGGTGGTCATAGAGATGTTCGTCGGGGAGCGGAGCCGTCAGTATGCGGTAGAGGAACTCGCTGAGGAAGATCGCCTGCGCTCCCTTCGCTGGATCCAAATGCACGGCATGGCGTGGCTGGAGACTTCGCACCTCTTGGATCCGGACGAGATCCCGGCGTGGGCTCTGGCTGAGCGTGACCTCCACCTCCGAGAGCGGACGAAGTTGCTCACGGATCAGATTCTTTCGGTTCGACGCCTCGGGCACTAGGGCAGCCACATGCCCCAGAGCACGGCTATAGAGATGCACGATGCTATAGCGGTCGCTGTAGCGGGTGCGATGAAGGACTAGAGCAGGAGTCGTCGTATAGTTCATCTGGGGTGGATAGTAAGGGCAGAGGAAGGGGGATGCTTCCAAAAGAAGCAGATAGGATATAGAAAGGGGAGCCGACGGGATGCAGTCGAAGAGGCGGACGGACTATTGGGTGAGGCTTAGCTGTCCCCTTAGAAGAGGTGAAGCACCATGCTTAGCGGGAAGAAGCGAGATACAAAAGGAAGAGTCTGTAGTCCATCCTCTCCGTGGTAGAGGGGCGGACTACAGACTCTTCGTCGAGGGAGTGCTAGGATCGCACGTGTCGGTATAGACGCTTAGTCTACCTGGACAACGAGGATCTTCGAGTTACTCCAGAATGCCTGTGCATTCTTGATATAGAGGACGAGTTGCTTGTCAGAGCCAGGGACGAGCTCATAGGACGAAGCAGGGTGTACCGTCAGCAGGCGAGCCTTACGACTGAAGAGAGGGATCTGTGAGAGCTCACGCAGGTCAGTCTTGGTGAAGTAGCTCATGTTAGCATTCTCCGTGACGACGCGCCCACTCTTGATGAGGTTCATATCCTTGAGGTCAGAGCTCGTACCGATGCAGTAGCGTACGGTGTTCAGCTCCTTCTCCTGAGCGGCTAGAGCTTCTGCCTGCTGTGCTGTAGCGACATTGAGACGATCGACGTCGCTATTACGCTGGGTGAGCATGGAGTCGAGCACACCGATAGCGAAGTTCTTGCGCTGGAGCTCTTCGGTGAGCTCTATGACACGCTGCTTCTGGTTCTCTAGTTCCTTGCGGAGGACGGCGATGGTGTTACGCAGGCGCTTATTGTCCTTACCGCTTGCCTCGAGCTTCTTGGTGAGCTGGTCGAGGGCTTCGCTACTTGCACGGAGCTTATCGTTGATCAGGAGCATGTTGTCCTTGATACGGTCACGCTCAGAGCGCTGGATATCACCATTACGAGGATTGACATTGATCATCCCCTCGACCGAAGAGATCTCCTGGAAGTTGGTAAGCACACTTGCCACGAGCGAGTCAGTCTCGTGTAGCTCAGCCTCGTAGTTTTGATTGATGAGTGCTAGCGAATCATACTGCTCCTTGAGTGTCTTGTAGTCACTAGAGTTCTTCCCACAGGAAGCCAGAGTTAGCAGCAGTGCTGCACCAAAGATTAGTCTCTTTGTCATAGCTGTTGTATTATTTATTCCACTTCTTTGAGCGCTTCATCTTCCGTCGTTCGTCTTCGGTAGATGGGTCTAGGGAGGGATCTATATCCTCCTTAGCCTTGTCAAATGTAGTATTTCTTCCTATAACTAGTACAAACTCCCCTCTTGGCTCTCGCTCTGTGAAGTGCTGTATGACCTCAGAGAGTGATCCTCGGACAGTCTCCTCGTAGAGCTTCGTAAGCTCACGTATCGCCACCACAGGGGTCGATGAGTCCATATACTGGGAGAGTTGCTCTAATGTCTTAACGAGTCTATGGGGAGATTCGTACAAAATGGTCGTACAGCCGGAGTTTGCGATCTCCTTGAGCTTCGTCTGTCGCCCTTTCTTCACCGGGAGGAAGCCCTCGAAGATGAAGCGATCGGAGGGAAGCCCTGATACCACCAGCGCCGGTACAAAGGCCGTCGCTCCGGGGAGACACTCCACGTCGATGCCCCGCTCGATACAGGCACGCACCAAGAGATAGCCTGGGTCGGAGATAGCCGGAGTCCCTGCGTCGGTGATGAGTGCCACTTCGCCCTCCGCCTCGATACGCTGGCAGATGCGATCGAGGGCCTGATGCTCATTGAACTTATGGTAGCTCTGCATCGGGCACTTGATATCGAAGTGCTGGAGCAACAAGCCCGATGTGCGGGTATCTTCAGCCAAGATCAGGGGCACCCTTCGCAGCACCGTGAGGGCTCTGAGGGTAATATCTTCGAGGTTCCCTATCGGTGTAGGGACGAGTATCAGCTTAGGCATAAGTGGGATGGGGAACTAATGCTTCTTCTTCCTAGCAATAAGGCTTGAGAAGAGCTCAGTCCAGCGCTGCATGACTGAGTCGACAGAGAAGAGGACAGAGCGCTCCTTAGCCTTTCGTCCCATACTCTTGCGAAGATCCTCATCCTCGATCAGACGATTTATCCGCTCTGCTAATTGCTGATGATCACCGACACGCTCCACGAGGAATCCCGTCTCCCCATCGACAATGATATCTCTGGGGCCACAGGGGCAAGCATAGGAGACATTAGGCACTCCACAAGATGCAGCTTCGGCAAGAGCTAGAGAGAAGCCTTCATGGACAGAGCTCACCACCGATATGGAGGACTCCATATACTCCTTCTGCATATCACTAGCTTCTATCCTATCAATGCTATCCTGGAGGTTAAGCCGATTGATCGTTGGATCGAGCTTCTCTAGCTCTTGTCCACATATCTTCAGTCTCCAATCAGGATGAGAGGCATGAACGATAGCCCAAGCTTCTACTAGACTTTCGAAATTCTTCTGCACACCATAACGCCCAGAGGCAATCACGACCTTAGCATCTAAGCTGGCACTTTCCTTTGGGCTAAAGGTATTTCCATTGGGGATACAAACGACATGGGGAAGATCCCAATTCGGTAGATCTTCGTGGGTGAGCACCACAAGCTGATCGAACTTTCGAGCCAACCACAGATCAATACTATTCTGGATAACCCCTCGTAAGCCTGGTCGGGAGTAGATCCAAGTATAGCGAGCTCCATGAGCTTCCAAAACCTTGACAGCTTTAGTACGGACAAATGGTAACACATAGATATCCTTACCAAACATTGAGACTACAATATCGGGCTGGATCTCATTGATCACCTTCTGCATTCGATTACGACAGCGAAGGAAAAGCTTAGGAAGAACCAGTAGCTTCTTTAGGAAGGGTTGCTGATCAAAGATTAAATAACTAATCCCCAGATCAATCATATGGACACGCTTATCAATAGGATAGTAGGGAGGAAGAGCCGCCTGGTCCGTAGTAATGACATAAACATCATGACCTCTTTCCACCCAATAATTAGCCTTATTCACAAGGACTCGAGTCTGACCTCCAGCATACCATGTATTCTGGATTACGTAAACGATCTTCATAAGTATACTCCTTTATATTTTGATGCTTGATGTGATTCTCTATCTGAGATAATCTTTGTGGATAACTGCGGTGCTCGAGCCAAGGTAGCGCCTCATCAAAGGGGCACAGACTCTACTTATTCATCCGCTTGATGAGGCTGTAGGCTTTGTAGAGGCCTAGTTCGCCGGCTCGGCTCAGATCACGGGTACCCTCACGGACCTTCCCTTCGGAGTAGAAGAGAAGCCCCCTATTGAAGTAGCTCTCAGCAAAGCTGGGATTGAGTTCGATCGCCTTGGAGTAATTCGCCATAGCACTGGAGGTATCCCCTGACTTGACGTAGAGGTTCGCTAGATTGTAATAGGCGTAGGCGAAGGTCGGGGCTAGCTCGATCACACGACGAAGGTCGGTGAGGGGCGAATGGGCCACGAGGCGGGTCTGGACAGGAGTAACCGATGCCACCTCAGGGGTAGTACCCGTAGAGCCCGTAGCCGAAGGACGGATAGTGGGCGTAGGAGGCACAGGCTGAGGCTCAGCAAGACGACCCTGCTCGGCTACACTTCGGCGTAGAGAGGCGAGAGCTCGAGCAAAGTAAGCAAGGGCGAACTCAGGATCACGATCAATGGCTTCGCTGAGCGAAGAGATCGCAGCCTCTAGATCCTGCAGGAGGAGGTAATCTACCCCTTTGAGGAAGGCGTGCTGTGCCGTCTTCTCTGGATGCTCCTGAAGCTGGGAGAGGTGCTTGCGCACATATTCTACTTCGGTAGAAGAGAGCGTCCCTCCCTGCTCCCTCATCAGGAGGCGGGGAGCATTCTTGTCCTGCTGCTGACGGCGGAGGTTGAAGCGGTCTAGGAGCTGGGCGAAATATACCTGTCCTTGATTACCATCCTTATCGACCTCTGCGAAATAAGAGAGGATCAGGTCTCGGCGAGGCGTGACCTGAGTCTCCTGATCCTGGATACGTCCACGGATCTGACTGGTGTACTTAGGCTTGTCCTTGACTGGCTCGGGAGCGGTCTCCACGAGCATGTTGTACTTCTCGATGGCTTCGTCCTCCCGGCTACGTGTCTCCTTAGCAGTCTTTGTAGGGCGTGAGGTAGAGGCGGCCTTGCTCCTATAGCCCTTGCTGTTCTGTAGGTCAAAGACATGGAGCTGGTCACGAGCGGCACCCTTGGCATCGCCAAGTCGTTGGCGCACCTCGGAGCGAGCTATGAATCCCTCGGAGAAGATCGGGTAGCGGGTGAGGACGACATTCAGATCCTCCAGAGCGGAGCGGAGCGCACCGAGGCGCATCTGTAGCAAGGCTCTATTGTATCGAGCGATGTAGTTGTCTGGATCGACCTGAAGCAGTGCA
This sequence comes from Porphyromonas sp. oral taxon 278 str. W7784, assembly GCF_000467855.2. Classification (GTDB taxonomy): domain Bacteria; phylum Bacteroidota; class Bacteroidia; order Bacteroidales; family Porphyromonadaceae; genus Porphyromonas. The sequence continues at coordinate 58,524 of NZ_KI259236.1, read as the reverse complement.
TCCCAGTCCTTGATCGCTAGGCTGTATTCCCCGACCTGAGAGCGCAGGAGGGCTCTATTGTTTAGCGCAGCCCGATCCCTAGGCTCGAGGCGAAGGGCCTCGGTATAGTCGCTCATTGCCCCACGTAGGTCATTGAGGTGGTAGCGCATGATCGCCCTGTTGACGTAGAGCGAAGCATCACCCGCATCTAGGGCGAGGACTCGGTCGATGGCACGGATACTCGTAGGGTAATCCTTCCGCTCGGCAGCTATCTGAGCACGCAGTAGGTAGGCTGGGATATAGGTCGAATCCTGGGCAAGGAGCGTGTCGACCTGCCTAGTGGCCGTGATGGTATCCTTACGCTCAAGAGCAGACTGAGCTAGGACACGGTAGGCATCTTTGTTCTTCGGGTCGATCTGCAGGAGCTCGGTAGCAGCGCTATCGGCAGCAGCATACTTCTTGTCCTGCAGGAGGGCTATGGAGAGGTTGTACTGCAGGCCGGTGTCTCTCGGAGAGAGCTCTAGACCCCGACGGAAGTCCGCCACGGCAGAGGCGTATTCCTTCTGTGAGAAGCGAGCGATCCCACGCAGGAGATAGGCTCGGGGGTAGATAGGATTGCGATCCAGCGCTAGGGTAGCATCCTCCTCAGCTCCTGCGTAGTCGTCGAGGTTGATCTTCGCTACGGCACGATAGAAGTAGGGCTCGGCCATCCAGGGACGTAGCCCTATGATCTGGTTGAAGTAGCCCATAGAGACGATGTAGTCATTGAAGTAGATCGCATTGCGCCCTATAGATAGAGCCTGCTCGACATCTATCTGCGCTCGGAGGGAGGAGACAGAGAGGAGGGAGCCTAAGGCTAGGATCAGCAGCTTCTTCATGTATCGTCTATCGCTTATCGAAGGTTCGGAGGGAGAGGGGGGGAGCTTATCGGTGAGAAGGCCTCGTCGAGGAGGGAAGGGCGGGCTATTTCTTCTTCTGTGGAGCAGTCACTACTCGGTAGTGCGCTGAGACCTTGCCCTTCTGTAGGTTGGTGAGCTTGCCCTTGATGAGTTGCTTGCGGATCGAGGCGATCAGGTCGATGAAGAGGATCCCCTCGATGTGGTCATACTCGTGCTGGATGACACGAGCAGCGAAGCCTGAGTAGGTCTCGCGATGGGGCTGAAAGTCGGCATCCAGATACTCGATGGTGATCGTGGAGGGGCGGGTGACCTTCTCATTGATCCCTGGGATACTGAGGCATCCTTCGCTCTCGCTGAGGGTATCCTCACTGCGCTCTACGATACGGGCGTTGATGAAGGTCTGCTTGAGCCCCTTACATTCGGGGAAGGTGTCTGCCATCGGATCTGCATCGATGACGAAGAGACGTATAGCACGCCCGATCTGAGGAGCAGCCAGACCGATCCCGTCGGAGAAGTACATCGTCTCCCACATATTGGTGATGAGGTCCTGCAGACCTTCGTACTCAGGGGTAATATCTTGCCCTACCTCACGTAGGACGGGGTGACCATAGATATAAATAGGTAGCTTCATCTTTTTCTTAGAAGGGGTTAATTCTCTTTTACTTGAACGGCAGGTGGATACTCCCGAGGCCATCACGGCGCTCCAGGTAGCTCTGCAGGATGATCACGGCGCTGATCTCATCGACCAGCCCCTTGTCCTGCTCTCGGCGCTTCTTCCCGATACCCGCCTCTCGGATCGTCCGCTGAGCTAGGGCCGAGGTGAAGCGCTCGTCCTGATATTCTAGGGGGATCTCTGGGAGGGCTTTGCGAAGCTTCTCGACGAAGGGCCGGATATACTTCATCGAAGCCGACTCTTGATTATTCATCTGACGGGGATAGCCGATGATGATGAGCTCCACGGGCTCTCGGCTCACGTAGTCGATGACGAAGGAGAGCAACTGATGGGTAGGGATCGTCCCGAGCCCACCAGGTGTGATCTGCAGGGGATCGGTAGCAGCGACCCCACAGCGCTTCTGTCCGTAGTCAATAGCAAGTATTCTTCCCATAGATATAAACAAAGGTACGGAAAACTCTCCGCCTCCTCGTCCCAGCACCGATCTAGCGGGTCTCGACGCCCCGATCATCGCCCCTAATTTTCGCCCTTCTGAAGCTGGGGCTCAGGCAAGGGGAAGGCAACGCCTCTCTCCCCCACCTTCTCCCCATCCAAACCCTAAGATTCAGCACCCTCATCCCGAGCGCTCGGGAAGCGGCCTTCGGATAGCCCAAAATAAAACCTACTGTAGGTCGTCGATGCGACCTACGGTAGGTCGCAAGTGAAACCTACTGTAGGTTTTTTCGGCGACCTACCGTAGGTCCCTTTTTGGGGGTACAAGAGCACCCGTAGAAAGGGTACTAAAAATGAGTAGGCAAGCCCTCCCCTACCCCAAGAGGTAGACGGAGGCACTTGCCCACAACAACTCCAATGAAAGAAGTTCTCTGTCTCTAAGCCTTAGATGTCGAAGGTCGCCGAGAGATAGAGGCGACGAGGACGGTTAGGCCCGTAGATGTAGTCCGAAGCTCGCCCGGGACCCATATCGGTATCCTTCTGATAGGCGTTGAGGAAGTTCTGCACGCCAGCATCCAGTGTGAGCTTCACCAGCGACGTCAGGGTGAAGGCATAGCTCACTCGGAAGTCGAGGTCGACGAAGGGCTTGGCCTTGTAGAGGTAAGCAGCCCCTGCATTCTGCCCACGGTAGCGCATGCCATCACGCACGACATCGAAGTGTCCCCGAGCGTCCAGCTCATTAGCTTGGAGGTTGAGATCCCCCACCCCTTCGTAGGCGGCATGAGGCACCTTCATCGAGCCCGTATAGGTGCCCGAGAGCACGAGGCTCAGAGCAGAGGTAGGACGAAGCGTAGCGGTCAGATAGCCGTAGAGATTAGGGGTACGCTCGTAGTCACGTGTGGTGACCTTAGCCTGCGTGGGGTTGTCTTCATCGGCATCGAAGAGCACCTTGTCCTGCCCGTAGAGGCTACGCTGTAGGGTCACACCACCCTGCAGATCGAAGAGTCGCTGGTACGCCAGACGAGCCTCGAAGCTAAGGCCATAGACCTTGCTCATCCCGTCACGAGCATTGATGATCGTGATGACCTTGCGCCCCGTCTTAGGGTCGAGGACACCATCCTCGTTATCTGGGGTGAACTTGTCCCGAATCCAGGTAGCGAAGCCTTCGCCCATGAGGTTGAGCTGCCATCCCTTCCCCAGCGTGGTATACCAGTCGAAGGAAGCACTGAGGCTACGAGAGCGCTCTTCCTTGAGGTCCTTAGCTAGGACTCGCTCCTTGGGCTCACCGCCTGCCAGTGTGACGTGCATCTCTTCGTCGAAGAACTGAGGAGCACGGAAGCCCTCGCTGTAAGAGAGGCGCAGACTGAGGTTCTTGTCGGGGTTGAAGCGAACGTTTGCTCTGGGGCTGAAGATCAGGAGCGGATCAATGCTCTTCTTCCCCCCTTGCGTCAGACGGACATAGTCGAAGCGCCCACCGAGGAGGAAGTTCCACCGGTCGGTCGAATACTCCAGCTGGTCATACTGCGACCAGGTCGTCGTGACCTGATCGATGCCATGAGCACGGTAGCCACTCTTGTCGTTGAGCGTAGAATAGGCACCCTCAGCACCTACCGTCAGGGTCAGCGCCTTGGGGAACTTGTGGACGTAGGTACCGCCCCCCTGGAAGTCAAAGCCCTTAGTCTCGCCATAGGCCGTCAGGGCCTTGAGGGCATCGTCATAGGCCTTCTGATACTCCTCGGCCTGCTTCTTCTCCTCGTCGGTGCCTTGGGCATTACCACGAGGGAGGTTGATCAGTGGCTTCAGAAGCTCATCGGCATAGTCACCCCCACCATAGTAGCTCTTACGTAGGACCTTCTGCCCTGAAGCGTAGAGGCTAAAGCTGTCGTTGCCCTCAGCGGTCGTCTGGTCGAAGCGAAGGCTTCCTCCGTCGACGAAGTGCTGGAGATATTCGGCGATACGAGCCTGGAAGGGCGCTTCGCTCAGGCGATCACCACCACGGCGATACTCGTGCATCGAGCGGTATTCCGCCGTCAGCTTACCATAGATACCCGTCTTATAATAGGCACGGAAGCCGAGGGCTCTATTCTTGAGTTCGGGGATATCGGTGAAGTCATCTCCATCGACATCCACGATCCCTCGGGAGGAGTGCTGACCGAAGATCATCGCTGCAGCACGGCGGTCTTCGCTGACCAGAGACCCATTGAACGAGGTCGTAGGCATCAGCGAGGTATAGGCTCCCTTATCCTTCTGGAAGGAAGTATAGCTCTGGCGAAGACTAGCAGTATTGCGCAGAGGCTCTCTCGTGATCACATTGATCACCCCACCGACGGCATTAGCACCGAAGAGGGCCGATCCGCCCCCACGTACCACCTCGACACGCTCGATCATCGAAGCAGGGATCTGCTCTAGACCATAGACACCAGCGAGGGAACTGAAGATAGGACGGCTATCGATGAGGATCTGCGAATAGGCCCCTTCGAGCCCGTTGATACGCACTTGGTTGAAGCCACAGTTCTGACAGTTGTCCTCGATGCGAAGCCCTGGCTGGAAGCGGAGGCCTTGACTGAGGTTCTCCGAATTGGTCTTCTTGAAGATCTCCTGCGAGAGGACGGTGACCAGACTTGGGGCATGACGGCGAAGCGTCTCCTGACGGTTAGCCGAGACGACTACGCCATCTAGGTCGATACTCTGCTGCTGGAGGTAGAGGTCTAGGTGGCGACTATGCCCAGCTTCGATCCCGACACGGCTCTCCTCTACCCCATAGCCCACGAGACGAGCCTGGATGGTATATGAGCCGGGAGCAAGGCCTTGGATCGTGAAGGCTCCATGGACATCGGTAGTCGTACCGATGGTAGTCCCCTTGATGAGGACCTGGACATTGGGAAGGGCTTCGTGTGTCGAAGCGTCTACGACGGTGCCCACGATACTTCCCGTAGTCTTAGAGTGCTGTGCATGCGCTGGATCCAGGACTCCTAGTAGGAGCGCCAAGAGCAGTGCCATACGGTAAAAAATACTCTTCATGACTTGTGTATGATTAGGATTTAAAAGAACGAACCGAAGACTAGGACAAGGCGTAGCTCTTCCATGCAGTTCACCCACGGGGCGCTCAAGGGAAGGACGTCTGCTAGGGGGAGAGATAGATGAATATCTCAGGTTGGATCCCTCATGCCGGAAGGCATCTGATCCTGTTTCGGTCTTAGCAAAGGTAAGCCCTACAACTGTATTTAGGGGTTTCTACCCATAGAATACCTAGAGAAGGGGATATGTTCATCCCCGCTACAAGCTACAGAACGACAAAGGTCACGGCCTCCATCTCTCCGAGGAGAGACAGAGGCCGTGACCTGTATTCATCTAGGGGGACGAGGGCAGTCCTTAGTCGAGCTTACGCTGGGCTACCGAGTCCGAAGACTTGTCGTAGCCACGGGAATGGCGCCGACCGAAGAAGAAGGGAAGGAGTACGAGGAAGACCAAGATAGCCCCCAAGATAATGAGCCCCGTGATCCAAGCCTTACCGAGGTCAGCAGAGGTGACGGGGAGCTCGACACCCCACATCCCAAGGATATAGAAGGCTAGTGTAGCCAAGAGGAGAAGCGAGAGGATCCCGCCAAATACGTACTTCATAAGTCGGATCAGTGAGAGGGTTAGAGTTGGTCGAGAAGCTCTTGCTTCTTCTTGTCGTAGTCTTCCTGAGAGATGACTCCTTCGCTGAGGAGGAGCTTGAGCTGAGTGAGCCGTCGGAGCAGGGGATCATCAGAGCCGAGATCCGCCGTCTTCACCTGTGGAGCAGGAGCGGGCTCTTCCTTATTCGCCTGAGTGATCTTCTTACCGATCTCCAGACCGAGACCCATCTGAAGACCTGCAGCACCTAGGCCACTTTCATTGCGGGCAGCATCACGCAGAGCTTCGAGGCGCTGCATCTCTTCGTAGCTGATACCAGCCTCAGCAGCGGCAAGCGTCTCTGTGGTGACCTGCGCCACACGACCGATACGTTCGGTCGTCCCAGGATCGTAGTTCACGCCACTGACGCGCATGTCCGTTAGTTCGACACCCAGAGCCTCGAGGATGGGGACGAGAGCAGTATAGAGCTCCTTGGATAGCTCGGGTAGATGCCCGTTGATCTCAGTGAGGGGATACTGGTGCGTATGGAGGATCGCAGCGATCTGCGGATAGGCTCGCTCGATGAAGAGACTCTGTAGATCCTCTACTCGGTACTCCCCACTACCAGCCCCGAGGAACTGTGTAAAGAATAACTCTGGATCACCGACGCGGAAGGCATAGACCCCATGCACCCCGAGCTCGACAGGCACCTTGTAGATAGGATCGACGACAAGGATAGGTGTGGCCGTTCCCCAAGGGACATCGACGACCTGAGTCCTGCGGAAGAAGTAGATTTGAAGCTTGTGTTCGCTCTCGAAGCCCTGTCGTAGACGTACCAGGGTAGTGAAGAAGGGATGATTGTCCGTCTTGAGCTGGAAAGTACCCGACTCCATCAAGACCTCTGAGACCTTACCCTCGTAGACTAAGACAGCTCCCTGCCCTGGAGCGACGATGAGCTTACTCCCGTCCTTGATCTCATCAAGGGGAGAGGGGAAGCGATACCAGAGTTCACCGGGACGTGGTTCATCCCACTGGATGACCTGAGCTAGCTGTCCTCTGAAAACATTGAATAGACCCATAGTGAGTGATCGTATCTGAGGTTAGGATATGTAGTGTTATTCGCCTTCGATGAGCGAGTGATAGTCCGTACTACTCACGAGCTTCCCTTCATTGGAGATCAGCCAGACCGTAGAGTAGCCTGCTAGTAGATAGCCCCCAGAGAAGCGAGCGACGACGGAGCGTCTACTGATCTGATCGTCCTCATCGGTGTAGTTCCACAGCACCTTCCCCGTCTGAGCATCTAGGCAACGGAGCATACGCTTAGCATCGGACGAGGCTGTAGGCTTGAAGGTGATCAGGACGCGATCATCGGATTCGTAGAGGACTTCGGGAGAGAAGTAGTAAGCCCCAGGGGTCAGATCTTCGTAGCCCTGCATACGCGTACGCTCTATGACATACGGTCTGACGAAGACCTTACGATAGGGCGAAGCATCGGTGAAGATACCTGAGCCCCCATAGTCCTTCGTCCAACCAAAGTAGGCATCATCATGAGGGTAACCGACCTGCTCAAGTGTGCGGTAGCGTACGAGCTGAATCTGCTGATCCTCGTATTCGGTAGTCTGAGATGAGAAGGCAAAATGCGTACATACCTTTGGAGCAGGGAGCTTCTCGGTATATCCCTTGTACACCGTCTTGTCGGTGTAGAGCTTATTGGGGATAGGATAGTAGACGTAGCTCTTCCCGAGGTTTGTCATGACCTTCAGTGCATCACCATGACCTTCGTAGAAGAACTCTACTTGTGCAAAGCCCTCACTGAACTCCGTCTGCTTGTAGTCCTCACCATGAAGCTCCTTTATATCGAGCGTCGAACGATCGAGACGATAGAGGTTCTTCTTATTGAGGATGAAATAGACCGCTCCGTCCCCGAACAGGCGTACTCCTGTCAAGTCGACTCCACCCTTCACCTCGGGTATCTCTATCGTCTTGACAAGCGTCTTCTTCTCTCCATCGTAGAGACGTATGAAGGCCTTACCCTCCTTAGCGCTTACAGTCGCTGGACGAGAGGAGCCACAGACCAGCACGATGGGGCGCCCTTCTGCACTGGTAAAGACATAGGGAGACTCTAAGTCATAGGAGATACGCTCCTTCGCATCATCGCTAAGACTATAGCCTGACTCATACGCTCCGTAGCCGGTATGACTTCTAGAGGGACTAGAGGATAAGCCCCCCAAAACGACAAAGAACAAGAAGAGGAAGATCACACCCCCAACAGCAGCAAAGACCTGCTTGGGGTGCTTGGACACATAGTCATGGAGCGAGGCAAAGGGATCGGAGTCCGTCTCGTGCTTATGGTGAATGGTGATATCATCCGAATCGAGGAAGAACTCCGTCGAACAGCTATCACAGCGATAGTGATCTTCACGGAGCATCGTCGCACGTGTGCTACCGCACTGCGGGCACTTCACAGCTTTGATATGCTTAGGCATCTAGACAGTAAGCTATACTAAAGGGATTGGAATATTTTGTAAGGGATCGATGGAGGATAGCCCCTGTATCAAATAGCAAACTCCAAGCAAATCCGCTTTGAGGGCTGATTCGCTTGGAGTATACATAGTCATAAAATAGGGTGCTAGACTTCCTTAGATGAAGGTAGCGAACTCCTCCATTGGGTTACGCACCTTCTTCATCTGGCCCAGCCAGTCACGCTCGGGGTCAGCATAGCCGAGGTAGAGGAGCGAGACACTGCGAAGACCCTTCTCACGCAGGCCAAGGAGCTCATCAACGAGCTGGGGATCAAAGCCTCCGATGGGCGTACTGTCGATCTTCAGCTCTGCCGCTTGTGCTAGGGCAATACCTAGGGCGATGAAGCTCTGATCTGCGGCGTGCTGGAACTGCTCTTCCTTGGTCATCTCACCGAACTTCTCCTTGAGCATGTCCGTATAGCGCTTGAAGCGACCACGTACGAGCCCACGCTCATCCGTCGTCCGGTCGTAGATCGCATCGATACGCTCAGGAGTGTATTCGTCCCAAGCGGCGAATACGATGACATGCGAGCATTCACGCATACAGTCGGGGTTCAGTGCACCTGCGACCATCTTCTCCTTGAGCTCCTGGTCACCGACGACGATGAGGCGGAACTGCTGGAGACCCGATGAGGTAGGAGCCAGACGAGCCGCTTCGACGATCTTCATCAGATCTTCCTCACTTACCTTCTTCGTAGGGTCGTATGCCTTGGTGGCGTGGCGCCACTTGAGGTCTTCTAATAGAGCCATATTATCGTTAATCTCTTTAATGAATGAAGTATCTATACTGCCATAAAGATAAGCACTCTCGGTGACCTAAGGCTCACGCACGACTCATCTATATGTAGCAGAGGCTATCCCTCCTCCCTCTCGGGAGAAGAGATAGCCTCTACATATATATAAGGTAGGGGAAGGTCTAGCGTGTCCCCTTACGTGACCAGCCGAACTGTAGGCCGAAGATGAAGACCACGAGGAGCAGTTCACCCACACCGAGGATCAGGTCACCAGGCATACGCATCCAGCGGATCAGCTGCATGTGCTCCTGCTGCATGAACTCAGCCGAGCGTGCGGACCAATAGGCATTCGTGATCGATTCGTGTGCCTGCAGGATACCGATGGGCAGGACACTCACCGTCACCATGAGGAAGAGCCCAATATTGATCATCCAGAAGGCCGTACCTATGAGCTTATCATTCCACTTGTAGTCAGGGTAGAGCCCACGCAGACAGAAGAGCATCAGCCCGATCCCCAGGATACCATAGACTCCGAAGAGCGCTGCGTGCCCGTGGACAGCCGTCGTATTGAGCCCCTGCAGATAGTAGAGCGCAATAGGCGGATTGATAGCGAAGCCGAAGATCCCTGCACCGAGGAAGTTCCAGAAGCACATAGCGATGAAGCAATAGATCGGCCACTTGTAGGCCTCGATCCAATCCGTTGCCTTAGAGAGTCGGTAGTTGTGATAGGCTTCCATCCCGATGAGCACCAGCGGTACGATCTCCAGCGCACTGAAGGTCGCCCCCAGGGCTAGCACGGCGGTAGGTGTCGCACTGAAGTAAAGGTGATGGAAGGTACCGAGGATCCCGCCCGAGAGGAAGATGATGGTCGAGAAGAGGACCGACACGGTAGCCGACTGGATACGTAGCAGACCAAGGCGGCAGAAGAGGAAGGCAGCCACGACGGTAGCGAACACTTCGAAGAAGCCTTCTACCCAGAGGTGGACGACCCACCAGCGCCAGTACTCAGCGATAGCCATGTGCGTCTGACGGCCGTACATCAGCCCTGCAGCGTAGAAGAAGGCGATAGCGAGCGAAGCGATGATGAAGAGCGTCAGGAGGTGACGGTTCTCATCCTTGCGCTTGAGGGCAGGGATCAGAGCACGGATCATGAGGAAGAGCCACAGGACAAGGCCCACCAGCAGGAGGATCTGCCATAGGCGACCAAGCTCGACATACTCGTAGCCCTGGTGTCCGAGCCAGAAGTTCTCGATGAGACCGAGCTTCTGCATGACACCGAGCCACTGCCCCACGAGCGAACCAGCGACGACGAAGATGAGCGCCCCGAAGAGCACGTTCACCCCGAGGCGCTGATACTTCGGTTCGACCCCGGAGACAGCAGGAGCTATATAGAGACCCGTAGCTAGCCAAGAGGTAGCGATCCAGAGGATAGCCAGCTGTACGTGCCAGCTACGAGAGACCGCCTGAGGGAGGAAGTCCTGGATAGGTAGACCGAAGAGCGCATCCCCTTCGACGCCGTAGTGCGCCGTGATCGCTCCGAGGACCATCTGCACGAGGATCAGGATCGAGACGATCCAGATGTACTTCGTCGTAGCACGCATCGAGGGCGTGGGCTTCATCCCTCGGAGCGGGTCGGAGGTGGGCAGTACTCCTGGCTCGTCCTCCTTGGACTGAGCATAGTAGTAGACCAGGATCCCGACGCAGAAGAGGAGCATCAGTACGCTGAAGCCCGACCAGAGGTGGAGCGAAGTAGGAGCGACATTGCCGATCGTAGGGTCGTGGGGCCAGTTGTTCGTATAGCTCACATCCGACCCTGGACGATCCGTCACACATACCCACGAAGCCCAGGCGAAGAAGGCACTCATCTGTGCCATCTTGTGCGGGTCTTCCAGACTCTTCTCTCTCAGAGCGTAGGCTGATCGGAGCTTAGCGAACTCTGGCGAAGGATCGCCGAGGAAGAGCTGAGCGTAGTAGGCGCCCAGCTCACGGGCTACCTCGCCACGGAGCTGTGAGTAGGTGATGATCCCCGTCTTTTCGTCGAAGGTATTCTTACGCAGCTCTTCTCTGAGGAGGGTCTGATACTTCGCCTGCTCTGCTGCGGGGAGCTGGGCATAGTTGAGCCCGTCCCGCTCGGCGAGCTTCTTCAGCAGGAGCTCAGCTTCACGGTGGAGGTAGTCGGCAGACCAGTCGGGAGCGATGTACGCTCCGTGGCCCCACACACTACCGACGGTCTGCCCACCGATGGACTGCCATACATTCTGGCCATCCTTGATGTCTTGGCCTTCGAAGAGCGTCGTACCATCCGTCGTCACTACCCTCTCGGGGAAGGGGGGCATCGTACGGAAGATCTCCAGCCCGAAGAAGCCAAGCACTGCGAACGACAGTAGGATCACCGTCGCCAGCGCATACCATAGTTTCTTTGGTGTCATAATTGCTTATTTGTCTTGTTAAACATTAACGTATATTTACATTAAGTGGTTAGTTATACCGTTCAGTTCGACTAAATATAGCTCTTTCTATGATATACGCATGATTTTTCGCAAGATTCTTTCACGGCTTAGGCGGGAGAGGTCGCTCCAGAAGCGATGAGAAGGCTAGGCGCTGGGATTAGGTGGCTAGCTACCTGAGGAAGGGCTTCAGAGAGGTGCTAGTGGTGAGATTTTGGCGATCGGGGATGTTCTTCGGGAAGAAAGAAGGGATTTGGGAGCCGTCTGCCGAAGGGGGAAAAGCACCTGCCTCGAGAGGGCAAAAAGGGGGGACCTACGGTAGGTCGTCATCAAAACCTACTTCGTCGAGACGACCCACGGTAGGTCGCAAGTGAAACCTACTCAGTAGTTTTTTCGGCGACCTACCGTGGATCGTTTTTACCCCCTTCAGAAGGCCCGTGAATACAGGGGCTCTGGAGCGCCCTCCGTGACCAGCGAACTTCATAGCCCGAAGGCTTAGAAATACCACGACTACTTTGTATCTTTGCTCCTAAGGTGAGGCTTCCCACTGAGCGCTTGCTCCCTGAGCTTCCCCACTACACATACTTATACATCATATCAAACGCTATGAAACGAACGACTACGAGCCTTGCCTTGGTCGCCCTCTGCCTCACCGCTACGACGGCGGGAGCTCAGACGCTGACCGAAGGGAAGCGCTATGGAACACATTCGCTGAGCCGTCCCGTGATGATCGATTCGGTCGATGTGAACAACCAGAAGTTCTCCATCTCCTCCCTACTGAAGACGGCCTACAAGACCGAAGGGCTCAAGAGTACTGCTACCACAGCCTCGCCCAAAGGCTTCTTCTACATCCCCAAGGCCAAGCCAGGGAGCAATAGCTTCACCACCTTCTCCTTCTCCCTCATCGCTCCGAGCTACACCAAGGGTGAGCTTCGCCTCTACGGCCGTGCTCGCTATGCCGTCTACGATGGCGAAGAGCTCCTCGGCTCCAACGAGGACAAGCTAGCAAGCTCCGACACCGTCCCCGCAGTCACCATCCCCCTGACGCTGATCGCTACGAACAAGGATCTCGTCGTGAAGGTGCTCGACGCAGGCGACGATGAAGCGCATGCGGACTTCAAGCTCACCTTCGAGCCCGACAAGGGTCTTCCCGAGCTTGACCTGAAGGCAGCCAAGGAAGGTGTGCGCTATATCAACTGGAACTACCTCACCCACGGCAAGCGCCTCTACTATGTCAATGTCTCGCCTTCGGGGAAGTACGTCCTGGTGACCTACGCTGAGCGTGCTCCGAAGAAGGGCGTGACCTACGAGGAGATCCGTGAAGCCTCTACGGGCAAGGTCCTTCGCACCACGCAGTCGCTCTACGGCGCAGAATGGCTTCCGAATGAGGATGTCCTCGTGATGAAGTCTACGACCCGTGCCAGCACTCAGCTCGTCAAGATCGATCCCGTCTCAGGGAAGTCCACCGTCTGGATCGACAAGATCCCTGGCGAAGACTTCGTCATCAGCCCCGACGGACGCACCATCTATATCTATGAGGAAGTCAAGGGCCCAGAGAAGGACAAGCTCCTGATCCGTCGCCTCTTCCCCGATGACCGCCAGCCCAAGGCACGTGACCGCCAAGCACTCTACCGCTACGACATACCTACGGGCATATACGAACCCGTCCTCTACGGGCATCGCTCCACGGCGCTCCTAGACATCTCGCCCGACGGGAAGGAGCTCCTCCTCGGGCTCTATACCAAGGACTGGCAGCACACGCCCTTCGACGAGACGACCGTCCTTCGCTACACGCCCGCCACGGGACGGGTAGACACGATCTTCTCTCGTGAGATCGAGATCGCCCAGGCTTACTTCATCCCCGGCACGGAGGATATCCTCGTGACGGGTTCGCCCAATAGTTTCAAGGGGGTCGGGAACGTCCTGCCCGACGGGCGCACGGGCAATGGCTACCAGCACGAGCTCTTCCGGGTGAATATGTCCACGGGGAAGGTCACGCCTCTGACCCGGGACTTCGACCCCACCGTAGAGCAAGTCCAGTACCACGCTAAGGGTAAGTCCTTCTACCTCCTCACCGACAACGGCAGTCGCCAGAGCCTCTTCCGCCTCGACGTGAAGACCAATAAGATCCACGCCATCGACGCCAAGGAAGATGTCGTCAGGGGATTCAGCGTCGCCTCGGCGGGCAATACCTTCTATTACTTCGGGCAGAGCCTGAATAATGCCGACCGCCTCTATAGCCTCGAGCCTTCGGGCAAGAGCAAGCTCGTCTGGGACATCTCGGCAGAGAAGCTCCGTGGGGTGAAGTTCACGCACGCCAAGGACTTCATCTATCGCACGCCCGACGGCGTAGATATCGACGGCTGGTACTACCTACCCCCCAACTTCGATCCGACGAAGAAGTACCCGATGATCGTCTATTATTATGGCGGGACGCTCCCGCTGAGTCGTGAGCTGGAGACGACGTACGACCTGGCGATGTTCGCCGCACAGGGCTACGTCGCCTATTCGCTCAACCCTCGTGGCACCGTCGGCTACGGGCAAGCCTTCGCCGGCGATCACCTGAACGCTTGGGGTACGAAGACTTCGGACGACATCATCGGAGCGGTGAAGGCCTTCGTCGCCGCTCATCCCTTCGTTGATGCCAAGAAGATCGGTTGCACTGGGGCTAGCTACGGGGGCTTCATGACGCAGTATCTTCAGACCCGCACGGATCTCTTCGCAGCGGCCGTCAGCCACGCAGGCATCAGTTCGATCTCCAGCTATTGGGCAGGGGGCTATTGGGGCCTGAGCTACAGCTCGGTGGCCTCGGCAGGGAGCTTCCCTTGGAACAATCCCGAGCTCTACACCAAGCACAGCCCGCTCTTCAACGCCGACAAGATCCACACCCCGCTCCTGCTCCTGCACGGCACCTCCGACGTCAACGTCCCTCCCAGCGAGAGCACGGCGCTCTACAATGCCCTGAAGATCCTTGGGCGCACGGTCGAACTAGTCGAAGTCACGGGCGAAGACCACCACATCCTCGAGCCCGATCGTCAAGCCCTTTGGATGCAGACGATCCAGGCGTGGTTCGCCAAGCATCTGCAAGGCAAGAGCGAGTGGTGGGATCATCTCTACCCCAAGACACCCCTTGACCTCTAAGCCCCGACTTCCCCGCTTTTAGGAAAAAGCCTTCCGTCCCTTAGACCAAGGCCTTCCCCACTTTAGGCTAAAGTCTTCCGCTACTTAAAAAGCCGTGCGCCCCGCCCTATCCCTCGAGATAGAGCGGGGCGCACAGCTTTTCTTCCCCGAGGCACTCCCCCTTCTTCTTCCTTGGAGCGAAGGCCCCCGTCACCCCGTAAATCGGCTCCATTCCTTCGCCCGTCAAGGCCCCCTTCTTCGGGCACAAAAACACCCTTCCACAGAACCCGCATTCCCAGCGGGTTTGGGAGGGGGTAAAATTTCCGCATATAAGAAAATTTATTTCTGTATATACGGAAAAATATTTTCGCATATGCGGAAATTTATTT
>NZ_KI259236.1:15660-43632 GCF_000467855.2 Porphyromonas sp. oral taxon 278 str. W7784 | reverse complement strand
AAAATATTTTCGCATATGCGGAAATTTATTTCCTTGCGGAAGAAAATTTCGCGCCTTGCCCACGGAAGGGAGCGGATTTCCTTGGGCAAGGAAGGATGCCGCTCGGGGCAGAGGGAGGCGAAGGAAGGCGAAGGGCTTGTACCTTGGCGGGACACCGAGAGGGGCTAGTTTGCCGTTATAGCCTTGGGGCGAGCCCCATGAGTTTTATGTATCTTCGCACATCATGAATACGAATAAAGTCTATCAGATCCTTTGGGCCGACGACGAGATCGACCTGCTCAAGCCTCACATCCTCTTCCTCAAGAACAAGGGCTACGAAGTGACGCCCGTCTTGAGCGGAGCCGATGCCATCGAGGCCGTCCAAAGCCAGACCTTCGACCTGATCTTCCTCGACGAACACATGCCCGGCCTGACGGGCCTCGACACCCTACAGCGAATCAAAGAACTTCGCCCCTTCGTGCCCATCATCATGGTCACTAAGAGCGAAGAGGAAGAGCTGATGAACCAAGCCATCGGCGGGAAGATCACCGATTACCTGATCAAGCCCGTCAATCCCAACCAGCTCCTCTTGGCGCTGAAGAAGAACCTCCACCAGAGCTCCATCATCAACGAAGCCACGATGATGAACTACCGGCAGGAGTTCGCCCAGCTGAGCGCTCAGATGAGCGACCGCCTCTCGGTAGAAGAATGGAAGGAGCTCTATCGCCGCCTGGTGCACTGGGAGCTCGAACTCGAGGAAGGCGACCAGCAGATGAAGGAACTTCTCGAGATGCAGAAGGCCGAAGCTGGTCGCCTCTTCGCCCGCTTCATCAGTCGGAACTACGAAGGCTGGATACGCGAACCAGAGACTCGCCCCTTGATGAGCCCCGACCTCTTCAAGACGAAGGTCTTCCCGCTCCTTGACTCGGGAGAGAAGGTGTTCTTCATCCTCATCGACAACTTCCGCTACGACCAATGGGAGAGCGTCAAGGCGATGCTGAGCGAATTCTACACCTTCGACGAAGATCTCTATTTCTCGATCCTACCGACGGCGACGCAGTACGCCCGCAATGCGATCTTCTCCGGGCTGATGCCCTTGGATATCGCTAAGATGTTCCCCGAGCTGTGGGTCGACGAGGAGAGCGAAGAAGGGAAGAACCTCAACGAGGAGCCCATGATCCAGACCCTCCTGCAGCGCTACCGCAAGAACTATTCCTTCTCCTACAATAAGGTCTACGAAGCACGCTTCGGCGAACGCCTTCTATCGAACCTCAATAGCCTCAAGCAGTACCCGCTCAACGTCATCGTCCTCAACTTCGTGGACATGCTCTCCCATGCCCGCACCGAGAGCAAGATGATCCGTGAGCTGGCCAATACCGAGGCCGCTTACCGCTCGCTGACGAAGAGCTGGTTCCGCCACTCGACGACCTACAACCTCTTCAAGCACATCGCCGAGATGGGCTACCGCGTCATCCTCACCACCGACCACGGTACCATCCGCGTGAAGAACCCCGTGAAGATCGTCGGCGACAAGAATACCAATACCAACCTCCGCTATAAGGTCGGCAAGACCCTTTCGTACAACCCCAAGGAAGTCTACGAGGCGCTCGTGCCGGCGAAGATCGGCCTCCCCCAGTCCAATCTCTCCGACCACTACGTCTTCAGCTACAGCGACGACTTCTTCGCTTACCCGAATAACTACAACTACTACGTGCAGTACTATCGGGATACCTTCCAGCACGGAGGCATCTCCCTCGAAGAGATGCTCATCCCGCTGATCTCTATGCAGCCCAAGCATAGATAGACTACTTAAAACCCCTTCACTGAATGATCAGAAACATCGTATTAGACCTAGGGGGCGTCCTCTTCACGCTCGACCGTGAAGAGGCGCTCCGTCGCTTCTCTGCCCTCGGGGTACCTGACGTCGAGAAGATGCTTGACCCCTACCTACAGAGTGGCTACTTCCTACAGGTGGAAGACGGGCGAATGACCGAGCCCCAGTTCCGAGCAGCCCTAAGCGAACTCTCGGGGCGGGAACTTAGCTACGACGAGATCGCTCATGCCTACTTCGGCTTCCTGAGCAAGGTCGATGCCTATAAGTTCGACTTCATCGAGGAGGAACTGAAGGACTACCGCATCTTCATCCTCTCCAATACCAATCCCTACGTCATGGACTTCTGCGAATCGGATCGCTTCCTGCCTAGCGGTAGGACTCTATCATCCTTCTGCGTGAAGAAGTTCGCCTCCTGCGAGATGGGGATGGTCAAGCCCGAACGTCGCTTCTTCGAGACGATGCTTCGTGAGGGGGACATGATCCCCGAAGAGACGCTCTTCCTCGACGATGGCCCCGCCAACGTAGCGATGGCCCGTGAGCTCGGGATACACGCCTACCAGCCTCAGAATGGAGAGGACTGGAGAGACAAGGTACGCCAGCTCCTCAGAGAGCTGAACTAGCACAGATAAGTTTGGCTATCTTTGTACCACGTAAAGCGAGAGCAACTAATCATTTATATACATCATCAACGAATCATGAAGAGAATTGTACTGATCCGTCACGGCGAAAGCGTATGGAATAAGGAGAACCGCTTCACAGGCTGGACCAACGTCGACCTCTCCGAAAAGGGGATCGAAGAAGCAAAGAAGGCAGGAGCCATCCTCAAGGAGAACGGCTTCCGCTTCACGCAGGCTTACACCTCCTACCTCAAGCGTGCCGTCAAGACCCTCAACCAAATCCTCGACGTCATGGATCTCGACTGGATCCCCGTAGAGAAGAGCTGGAGACTCAACGAGAAGCACTACGGTATGCTCCAGGGCCTCAACAAGGCTGAGACGGCAGAGAAGTACGGCGATGCTCAGGTCAAGATCTGGCGCCGTAGCTACGACGTGCCCCCTACGCCCCTCGAAGCTACTGACGAGCGTGCTCCTCAGGCTGACCCTCGCTACGCAGGTGTCGTCCCCGCTTACCTTCCTCTGACGGAAGCACTCTGCCACACGGTAGCTCGTACGCTCCCCTACTGGGAGGACAAGATCTTCCCATCGCTCATGCAGCACGACGACGTCCTCGTCGCTGCCCATGGTAATAGCCTCCGTGGTATCATCAAGGTCCTCAAGGGGATCTCTGATGAAGACATCGTAGAGCTCAATCTTCCTACCGCTGTACCTTACGTATTCGAGTTCGACGATGAGCTTCGTCTCGTCAAGGACTACTTCCTCGGTGACCCCGAAGAGATCAAGAAGCTCATGGAAGCGGTCGCTAATCAGGGCAAGAAGGCTTAAGGCACTTCTCCCTCTAAGGCACTAACGAGGGGCCTCGGACTACGCTGGTAGTCTGAGGCCCTTCTTGTATTCAGGGCTTCCACGAAGGTGCTTCTTACAAATTACGTAACTTAGTGACGCTATTCACTCTACACCCCCGACACTATGGCTAAGATACTGGTAGCCTTCGATACCCGAGACGAAGGCTTTGAGAAGCTCGGTAGCGAGCACGAGATCATTCGTCCACCGAAGGGCAGGGACTTCACTCTTGAGGAGCTTCAGGGACTCCTTCCCGAGGCCGAGGTCCTCTGCTCCGTCTTTGACCGCCCCGCCCGAGCCGAGCTCCTCGAGCACGGCACTCGCCTCAGGCTCATCGCCAACTTTGGCGTAGGCTTCAACAATATAGACATCGACTACGCCCGTTCCCATGGGATCACCGTCACCAATACTCCTCAGGCGGTCATCATCCCGACGGCCGAACTGACCCTAGCGCTGATGCTCGACTGCGCTCGTAGGGTGAGCGAACTAGACCGCCTCGTCCGACGCCATCCCGGAGAGAGCACCGCCATAGGTCGCTCTGGTTACCTCGGGGTACATCTCTCGGGGAAGACCCTCGGGCTCATAGGCTACGGGAGGATCGCTTCCGCTGTTGCCTCCCGTGCTCGTGCCTTCGGGATGAAGGTTCTCTATCACAAGCGCACCCCTCTCAGCCCCGAGGAAGAGACAAGGCAGGGCATTAGCTATGCTCCTCTGGAGGAGCTCCTTCGCCTCTCCGACTTCATCTCCATACATACCCCGTACAGCCCAGAGACGCATCACTTCATCGGAGCTCAGCAATTCGCTCTGATGAAGCCTTCGACGATCTTCATCAATACCGCCCGAGGCTCTGTCGTCGACGAGGATGCCCTCATCTCGGCGCTACAGTCCCACACCATCGCCTACGCTGGGCTCGACGTCTTCGAAGACAAGGACATCCCCCGCCTGCCCCTCTGCCAGCTGGAGAACGTCTGCATGACTCCCCACACCGGGACACAGACGGCAGATGCTCGAAGGGCCATGAATGAAGAGATGCTTGAGAACGTCGCTCGCTTCCTCGCCGGACGCTCGGATCTTGACCGAGTCGTCTAGTCGCTCCACCCTCACCCTTTCTCCTCATCCCATCCCCTACGATCCCTGATGAATCAACTTCGTTTCACCCTGCTCTCCATCCTGCTTCTGATTGTCGTAGGATGCCAGGGCTCTTCCCCCCAATCTATGGAGATCCTTCACCCCGATGATTCGACTACACTGATTAAGCTCCAGAGGCACCAGTACTACCTCCTCGCACCTATCGAGGAAAACCAGAGAGAGGCAACAGTAGTGCTTCTCGGGGAGCAAAACGAAGAGGTCGAGATGGACCTCCGTCTTGCCGTCGACAGCGTAGACTACTTCGTGCCCATCCCTATCCCTCGGGGCAAGGATCCCTACACCATCAAGGTCGTAGGTCTCTCGCCCAAGGCCATCACTTGGCAGCGGCTCCAGCTCGCCGACAGCTTCGACACTTCTCATCGGGACTACTACCGCCCGAGCTACCACCACAGCCCCGCCTATGGCTGGATGAACGACCCCAATGGGATGATCTACAAGGATGGCGTCTATCACCTCTACTATCAGTACAATCCCTACGGGTCGAGATGGGGGAATATGCACTGGGGGCACAGTCGCTCCCGAGACCTCATTCACTGGGAGCACCTCCCTCCGGCGCTAGCGAGGGACACGATGGGGCACATCTTCTCCGGTAGTGCCATCTTCGATAGGGAGGGAAGAGCAGGCTTTGGGAAGAATGCGATCCTCGCCTACTACACGGCGCACAAGATCCGTGAGGGGAAGCAGTGGCAGGCCCAATGTCTGGCGTACAGCACAGACGACGGGCTAAGCTACACCAAGTACAAGGGCAATCCCATCCTCACACCCTCGGACGGGATCTCGGACTTCCGAGACCCAAAGGTCTTCTGGTACGAGCCTAACGATAGGTGGTATATGATCGTCTCGGCAGACAAGGAGATGCGCTTCTTCCGCTCCGAAGACCTTAAGCGCTGGGAGTACGTCAGCGCTTTTGGTGAAGGCTATGGAGCACGCCCGAACCAGTTCGAGTGCCCCGACTTCTTCGAGCTTCCTCTCGAGGGAAGTGGAGAGAAGAAATGGGTGATGCTCGTCAACATCAACCCAGGGTGCCCCTTCGGAGGCAGTGCTACGGAGTACTTCGTGGGCACGTTCGACGGGGAGACCTTCGTCCCTGATACCGAGCCCGAGGTAGCCCGCTGGCTGGACTTCGGGAAGGATCACTACGCCTTCGTCACCTTCCACGGCACAGGGAGTCGGGCGCTAGGGCTAGCGTGGATCAGCAACTGGCAGTACGCCCATCTTACGCCCTTCAAGCAGAGCCGAGGGGCAAACAGCCTTCCCCGAGAGCTCTTCCTCTTCCGTCAGGAGGGAAGGACCTATGTCGGTGCCCGCCCAGCTAAGGAAGTCGAAGCGCTGAGGAAGGAGGAGCGCAAGCTCGCCCTTCCCCCTACTCTTCATACCGACCTAACGCTATCTGATGCCCTCCGTGACCTCGATGACAGCTTCGAGCTGGAGGTAGAACTTACCCCTTCGCCCAAGGCTTCTCGGGTAGGCTTCGTCCTGTCTAACGAGCTGGGGGATGAACTACCGATCTACCTCGATCTAGAGAAGGGACGCATCGTCATGGACCGTACTCGGAGCGGGCTCGTAGACTTTGGCCTCCATGCCACGCCCCACGAGCGAGAGCGTGCCGACTGGCGTACGGGCGAGGGGATCAACTACCAGAATGACTTTGCTCTAGCCACCTGGGCACCCCTCGGTATCTGCCGTGGTGGTAGGTACCAGCTTCGCCTCTTCATCGACCGCAGTGTAGCGGAGCTCTTCGTCGACGGCGGACGTATCGCCATGACGAACTTGGTCTTCCCACGTAAGCCTTACAGCCAGTTACGACTCTTCTCCGACAGTGCTACGAGTACGATCCACTCGGCAAGGCTCTACCGACTAGGGCTATAGTTTTTGTACTTTTGCACCACCAATAAGAGCCAATAGAAGATCATTATGGATCATGAACCCATTATATTAGGTATCGAGAGTTCCTGCGACGATACCTCCGCTGCGGTACTCTCAGGGCATACCCTCAGGAGCAACGTCATAGCCTCCCAGGCTGTGCACACCGCTTATGGCGGGGTTGTCCCTGAGCTCGCCTCCCGAGCGCACGAGCAGAACATCATCCCCGTCGTCAGCGAAGCTATCCGCCGAGCAGGCATTAGCCCATCGGACCTCGACGCCATCGCCTTCACCCGAGGACCAGGACTACTGGGATCCCTGCTGGTGGGGACGAACTTTGCCAAGGGGCTCGCTCTCTCCCTCGGGATCCCGATGGTGGAGGTCAACCACCTGCACGCCCACGTCCTCGCTCACTTCATCGAAGAGGAGGGCGAGGAGCACGAGAGCCCAGAGTTCCCCTTCCTCTGTCTCCTGGTCTCCGGAGGCAATTCGCAGATCATCCTCGTACGCTCAGCCTCCGACATGGAGATCATCGGTCAGACGATCGACGATGCAGCGGGTGAGGCCTTCGACAAGTGCGCTAAAGTCATGGGTCTCGGCTATCCTGGTGGGCCGGTGGTGAACCGCCTAGCCAACGAGGGCGACCCTAAGGCCTTCGCCTTCAGTAAACCTAATGTCCCTGGCTACGACTACAGCTTCAGTGGACTGAAGACCTCCTTCCTCTACACCCTCAGAGACGAGCTCGCCAAGAACCCCAACTTCATAGAAGAGCGGAAGGCAGACCTCTGTGCCTCCCTCCAGGCTACCGTCATCGATATCCTGATGAAGAAGCTACGTCTGGCAGCCAAGGACCTAGGTATCCGTCAGGTCGCCGTCGCTGGTGGTGTCTCGGCCAATACAGGGCTACGTGATGCCTTCCACGACCATGCTCGTCGGTATGGATGGAAGGTCTTCATCCCGAAGTTCGCCTATACGACCGACAACGCCGCTATGGTAGCGATGAACGGCTACTACAGTTACCTCGAAGGTCTACGTACGGGTCTCGACGCCGTACCCTTCACACGAGTCACGATGTAGGCCCAGTATGCCCGCTACCGTCTCCTCACGCCTTGCCCAGCTCCTCACTCAGCGCTCCCTCCATATAGCGACCGCTGAGAGCTGTACCCTAGGAGGTGTCTGCTCCGCCCTCGGAGCGATACCGGGCGCATCCTCCTACCTCCAAGGGGGGATCGTCGCCTACCAAACGGGGCTCAAGACCGAGCTCCTAGGGGTCTCGGCGGAGCTGATCCAGGCCCACCATGTAGTCAGCCCCGAGGTCGCCGAAGCCCTAGCTCTAGGGGCGACGGAGCGCCTCGATGCCGAGGTAGGCATCGGCACGACAGGGCTTGCTGGCCCTGGAGGAGGCGAACCGCTTCATCCCGTGGGTCAGGTGTGCATCGCCTCCGTCTACCGTAGCCGTGACGGGCTACATACCCGCTCCAAGACCCTCCAGCTACAGGGGAGCCGTGAGGAGAATATCCAGCAAGCCATCCACGAAGCCCTACAGCTCACCCTCGAGCTCCTCGAAGCTCACCCCTGAAGACCAACCCCTCTAAACTCACCTCGTCATGCGACAGCCCCTCCCCACACCGAGCAAGCGTCGCCGCTCCGCTCGGCTAGGCTTCACGCTCCTCCTTCCCCTCTTTATCTCCCTCGGTCTCTTCGCTGGAGAGCCCCTCACTGATCCCGTAGAGACCCTCTACTATACGGGCCTTCGCTACCGAGTAGGAGAAGCTCCTGGCTGGGGGAAGGGACTGCCCGTACTCACCTCGATCCGCCCCAACAGCCCCGCTGCTCTCGGCGGGCTTCAGGCGGGGGACGTACTCCTCGAAGTCGACGGAGTCGCTACCTCTGGTCTCTCTTCGGACGAGGTAGACGAACTCCTTCGGAGTCCCGAGCGCCAGCATCTCCTTACCCTCCTTCGTATCGGGGCGGGACGCTTGATCCACCTCCTCCATCCCAGTAGCAAGCCGAGCACGGCGCTGAGCGAGCGGGAGCTGGCTTACGCCTTCGGAGGCTACAGTCCCGAAGACCAAGAGTCGACCGAGCGGGTACTACCCTTCACCTTCTCTTCGAATGCTACCTTCGACTGGTCACAGGCGAAGACCTTTGCCTTTGCCCCCTCTTCCTCAGGGGAGAAGAGCCTCGACGAAGCACTCTACGGACGAATAGCTCAGCTCCTGGAGACCCGAGGGCTAAGGCAGCAGTCGGCTAGTCCTGATCTCGTCATCCAGAGCCTCTACACCCTCGACAGGAGCGCTGGTCTTCACTTCCAGCTCCAGGTAGCACGCTCGGGGGCTCCCGACGACATCCTCTGGAGAGCGGAGAGTATGGAGCTGGCCCCCACAGCCTCGACGATGGATAGCTATGCACGGGAGGTCCTCCCCCTCGTCCTGTATGCCTTCCCCTACATCCCTACAGTGGAGCGACCTTCGTACCGCAAGGATACACGTCGCTACCTCTACACGGGCATCCTCTACGACAAGCACGACCTCAGCCGTATCGCTGACGTCGAGGACGCTTCCCCCGCCTTCGTAGCGGGTCTACGCTCGGGCGACCGCATCCTCCGTATCGGGGGCAAGGCACTTACCCCCACCTCTCTAGAGGCGCTCTCCGAGAAGTACCGAGACTTCCTCTCCGACACCTACAAGCATCGCATCCAGCTCCGAGACGGCTCGGGAAGCCATGCTTGGGCTCAGGGTAGCTACGGCAGTATCAAGAAGGCTCTGGAGCGGGAGAAGTATGCAGCAGTCTTCAGTTACCTCTTCGCCTTCCGTCCCTACGTCGATGACGACAAGACTACGGAGCTAAGCTTCGAAGTAGAGCGGGACGGACAGCGCTACACGCTCAGCATCCAGCCTCTCCTCAGAGACGAATCCACCCTTATCCCCCAATGATCCTACCATGGACACCCAGCCCCTATCGACCTATCAACTAGGGCGAGTACAGTCGCTCCCCATCCTTCGCCTCGTCTCTATCGGTGCCTACCTAGACGGGGGGATCCAAGACATTCTCCTCCCGCTACGCTACCTCCCCGCAGGTAGTCAGGTGAGGGACGAGGTCTCAGTCTTCGTCTATCAGGACAATGAGGGAAGGCTCATAGCTACGACGCTCACCCCGCTGGCTCAAGTAGGGGAAGTGGCCTACCTGCGCTGTAGCACGGTGACCGAGGCAGGCGCCTTCCTCGAATGGGGGATACACAAGGACCTCTTCGTCCCCTTCCGTGAGCAAGCCTCCAAGATGCTAGAGGGCTACAGCTACGTCGTCTACCTCTACGTCGATGCCCTCAGCGGGAAGATTGTCGGCTCAGCACGACTCTCCAAGCACCTGAGCAATACGCCCGCCGACTACGCACCAGGCTCACGCGTCTCCTGTCTGGTCACTGAGCAGCACGAACTAGGCTACCGCTGTGTCATCGAGGATCGCCACTGGGGACTCCTCTACAGCGACACTGCGCCACGCATGCTCCAGCGTGGTGAGCGGGTCGAGGCCTACGTGATCCGCCTGAGGGAGGACAATAAGGTAGACCTCTCCTTCACCCCCGTGGGCTACCAGAAGGTAGACAGCGAGCAGGCACGCCTTCTAGCTCTCATCGACCAGCATGGCGGGCGCCTTTCCCTCGGGGACAAGAGCCCTGCGGAGGAAGTCATGCGCCTCACAGGTATGAGCAAGAAGACCTTTAAGATGGTCCTCGGCGCCCTCTACAAGGCGGGGCTCGTCACCCTCGCTCCGACGGAAGTGCGGAAGCGCTAGCCCCGAGGGGCGAGCTCTTTTTGCCTCGTTCCTAGTACCAGTAGCGCCTCCTCCGAGGCACTACTAGTACCACCCGAGAGGCGCTACTGGTGCCTCTCAGCGCTCAGCACGAGCGCCTCTCCACCCCGCACACAAGCGCCTCGCTCCTTCGCTCGAGCCGAACGGAGGAGCCCGGCCTCGGCCTCCACTGGAGGCTCACCCCTTTGATTCACCTCTAATCCCACACGATGCATAGATCTCTACGACTACTCTCCCTCCTCCTCTCCCTGACGGCTCTCATCGAGATAGCCCTAGCTAAGCCCGTCGACCGAGCTACCGCCTCCCAGCTGGCTCGTAAAGTGCTCGGTACAGGCCCATCCTCAGCACGAAGTCTGGAGCATCTCCAGCTCACCGAGCGCCCCACCTACTATATCTATCAGGTAGGCGGAGGCGGGGGCTTTGCCCTCATTGCCAAGGACGACACGGCAGGCGCCCTCATCGGCTACAGCCACCGAGGCTCCTTTGATCTGGAGCGCATGCCCCAGTCGCTGAGGGAGCTCTTCTCTACACTTGACAATCCCCTCTCAGAGAGACGCTTGGGGCAGGAGGCACGAGCCTTCGACTACCCTCCGAAGCATGGGCGAGCCATCCAGCCCCTACTCAGCTCCAACTGGGGCCAAGGGCATCCCTACAGCCTCTATACACCGACCTATACCGACAGCGACGGGGACCAGCAGCACATGTACGCTGGGTGTGTCGCCGTGGCGATGGCACAGGTGATGTACTTCCACAAGTGGCCTAACGAGGGGACGGGATCAAGGACGCATAGCCAGCTCGGCTATCGGGACTTCTCCGCCAGCCACTATCGCTGGAGCGACATGCGCCCCTCGTATGGAGACAGGGAGCGCTATATCGGTTCGGGCAATAGTCGCCGTGTTCGTCCTGACGACGACCCAATATTTACCTCCGTGGCGCAGCTCATGGCCGACCTGGGGGTATCGGTAGCGATGGGCTACACCGAGTACGCTAGCAGTACCTCATCGGAGATGGCAGCAGCAGCCTTCCAGACCTACTTCAAGTACGACGCTACCAGTGCCCTCTCAGCCTCGACGCTAGGGATCACGACCATCGAGCGCCTCATCAGAGAGGAGCTCGAAGCCGGTTTCCCCGTCTACGTCAGTGGACTGAGCAGAAGTGGGGGGAAGCTCTCGGGCCACGCTTGGGTCATCGACGGGATGGACGCTCGAGGGCTATTTCACATGAACTTCGGGTGGGACGGGAGCAGTGATAGCTTCTTCTCTCTTCGTCACATCGCACCAGGACAGGCAGGCAATGAGTTCGGCGGGCGTAAGGTCAACTTCTCCCAAGGCATACAGATCATCCTTGCCCACCCCAAGCGCCCCGGTACCGCCCCGCTCTCCGACGAGGCTAAGCGCCTAGGAGCGGGCGGGCTCTCCAGTCACTACTCCGCCCTGCTACGCCTACACGGCTCGGGAGGCTTCAAGCGTACCCGCACCCCGCCGATAGATGTAGAGTTCGGAGGCTTCATCAATAAGGGGCTCCCCTTCACAGGGGACTATGGCTACGGGCTCTACGACGCTCAGGAGCGCCTCATCCGTATCTACCCCTCGAAGTACCACAGCCAGGGGGGATTCACTAAGGCTAAGCTCTACGGCCCGATGGTCGATGGTCAGTACATCAGTGATGATATGGCCGAGCAAGACCGTCTAGACATCTCAGGCCTCCCCGCTGGTATCTATGCCCTGCGCCCGCTGAGCTCACGCCTCGGGGAGGATGGGAGCTGGGGCCCTTGGCAGGAGATCCTCTATGCCCCCACCCTAGGCCTTCGTCTCACGGAGAGCGAGATCGAGGTGATCGAGGAGGATGGCTTCAATAGAGGCTTCCAGATCATGGAGTCGCTACGTCAGCCGAAGCTCTGTGCCGGCGACGAGGTGCGCCTACCGATCCTACTGAAGCATCTGGGTGCTACCAGCCGAGACACCCAGCTAGCCCTTCGCCTCTATGACGAGGCGGGACAGCTCGTCGAAGGCTTCAGAGAGCCTAGCCCGGTGAAACTAGAGTTCACCCCCATGGAGACGCATCTCGTCCACCTCCCACTCTCGCTCCCAGAGACCCTCAGAGCAGGGCGCTACCGCCTTGCCGTCGAGGTCAAGGACGGGGAGGGAAGCACGACCTATTCCACCCAGCTCTACCAGCTCCGTGAGGAGAACTTCCTCACCGTGTCCGCCCCCTTTGCAGAGCGTCTACAGGCCTTCGACGCCCGTATCCTCGACCGAAGAGGGCAGGAAGTGACGAGCTACCCAGTAGACCTGACGCAAGGGGCGAACCCTCGCCTCGAGGTGAGTGTCAAGACGCCTCCCTCCAAGCCCATAGGCAAGGAGCTCGGTACCCTTCGCCTCTACCTCGAAGATCCTACCACAGGGCATCGTACCCTCATCGGGACAGAGGCGCTCAAGACCGAGTCCCCCTTCTATATCCTGACTACGAGAGTCAAGAGTGAAGCACTTACCCAAGAGCTCCTCGGCGGGCTCTCTACGGGGAAGGCCTACCGAGTCGTAGCAGAAGTGACCTTCGCTGGAGCGGTCTACGACGCTTGGGCGCCCGATGAGAAGGCGATCTACCTGACCTTCGTCACGGGACGGAAGGAAGAGGCTTCCCCCACCCCCGAGATCCATCCTGCTCGCCCCACGACAGAGGTAGAGCCCTCTCCCGATCCCGCACCGAAGCCCCAGCCTGATCCCGAGCCTAAGCCAGAGCCAACACCCGAGCCTCAGCCCTCTCCTGAGCCTCAGCCCGTGCCCGACCCTCAGCCTACTCCTCCCCCAACACCTAAGCCTCTCCCTGAGCCTGAGCCCCAGCCTAAGGAAGAGGAGGCACACCCAGCCCTCCGCTACTTCCCCACCGAGAGCCGTGTCGAGGTCAGCGGTAAGGAGCTCCTCCGCCTAGAGGTCTTCGATCTGATGGGTCGCCGGTGCATCCATCAGCCTCTCAGCGGTGTCTCTCGGGCGAGCTTATCCCTAGCGCCCCTTCCCCAGGGCATCTACCTCGTGCGTGTCCTCGACGGGGGGAGCTACACGACGCACCGCCTAGCTCGCTGATCCCGATGACCCAAGGAGCACACACTCAGACCAAGCTAGCCTCTCCCTCCTCCCCACTAGGGGCTGGGGGAGAGGCTCGCTTCTTCGTCCCTATCGTCCCCTATCCTTCCCGCCTAGCACATGCAGCATCCCTTCCGTCCTAGCGACCAAGTCAGGGCTACCCTACGAGCGATGAACGAAGCATCGGCTCTGGGGAAGCCCTTCTTCTTCGTCCTCGACTTCGAGCTTCAGGAGGCGCTCTTCTTTCCTGACCCGATCCACCAGCACGACGGGTCGATCTTCTTCGATTTCCCCTCCGCTAGGACACCCGAACCTCCGGGGAGGAAGCGCCCCATCTCCCTCACTCCTCGCCCCGAGCGACTGGAGCGGTACCAAGAGCGCTTCCGCATCATCCACGACGGGCTCATGCGGGGGGATAGCTTCCTGACGAACCTTACCCTTCGTACGCCCATCGAGACCGAAGCCAGCCTAGAGGACATCTACTGCTCCTCTAGCGCCACCTATCGGGTACTCCTAGCTCATCGCTTCGTCTCCTTCTCTCCCGAGCGCTTCGTGACCCTCAGGGGCTCCGAACTGACGACACACCCGATGAAGGGGACGATCGACGCTCGCCTGCCCGACGCAGCCGGGCGCCTCCGGGGGGACTACAAGGAGGGCTGTGAGCACCATACCATTGTAGATCTGATGCGCAACGACCTTAGCCGAGTCTCGGCAGAAGTGCATGTTCGTCGCTTCAAGTACTTGACGGAGCTCCACACCACCTCAGGTCCTCTCCTACAGATGAGCTCGGAGATCGTGGGGCAGATCGACCGAAGGCAGGACCTTGCCTTAGGGGATCTTCTCCTGGAACTCCTACCTGCGGGATCGATCAGTGGCGCCCCTAAGTGCCGTACCGTCGAGCTCATCCAAGAGGCCGAGGGAGTGCCACGTGGCTTCTACACGGGCATCTGTGGCTACTTCGACGGCGAAGAGCTGGACTCCGCCGTCCTCATACGCTTCATCGAAGAGACGCCCACGGGCGAACTCTTCTACCGCTCTGGGGGTGGAGTCACCATCAACAGCCTATGCCAAGACGAGTATCACGAATGCTTACAGAAGATCTACATCCCGCAGAGTTAGGTGAGGCCCCCCTTTTCATCGAGACCCTGATGCTTCGCTCTGGGGAGCTCGTCCATACGGAGCTTCACCGAGAGCGGATGCGCTACACCCTCGAGACCGAGCTAGCGCGTCGGGGGGAGGGAGCACACTCGCCTCTCCTCTCTCAGCTCTACGCCTCCGCCCCGCTTGCCGAGATAGATAGCTTCCTCACTCAAGAGTTCCTTGATCCGAAGAAGACCTATCGCCTCACCCTCGGCTACGGGCTCAGCGGGATCGTCTCCCTACGCCTCATCCCCTACGAGCGACGAGTGATCCGAGCGCTACGCCCCACGCTCCTACCCCCGAACTTCGACTACAGCCTCAAGTGGGCGGACAGGAGCTTCTTCGACCAAGTCAAGGCGTCGATGCCTCGGGATGAAGAGCCCCTCTTCCTCCGCCCTGACGGGACGATCACCGACACCTCCTATACCAATGTGGTCGTGGAGCTCTCAGAAGGTCTCTTCACCCCCGCCCGTCCCCTCCTTCGGGGGACACAGCGAAGCCACCTCCTTCACCTAGGGCTGATCCGAGAGGATGACGCCCTGACGCTTGAGAAGATCCAGCGTGCTCAGCGCCTCCTGCTGATCAATGCGCTCCTTCCCCTCGACGAGGCGATCGAGCTCCCTCCAGAAGCCCTAATTCCCAGCGACCTTCAGAGGGGGTAAAAAGGGATCTACGGTAGGTCGTCTCTGCGACCCACCGTAGGTCGCATCGGCGACCTACAGTAGGTTTTTTCGACGACCTACCGTAGGTCGCAAAAAGGGCTTCTCCAAGCCCTCCATTCCAACGTCCCCAGAGCCTGCCCCCGAAGCATCGATTTTGGGCAAGGGGAAACGACCGAAGAAATTGCCCCAAAGCTCCAGAGCTTGGCGAAGTAAGATTTTATTTCTACCTTTGCAGGGCAATTACGGAGCTCCGCTCTGCACAGCATGCGGCTGTGGTGTAATTGGTAGCCACGTCAGACTTAGGATCTGATGCCGCGAGGCGTGGGGGTTCGAGTCCCTTCAGCCGCACAAGACAAGCTGTCTATTCCCAACGAGGATAGGCAGCTTGCTTCGTTTTATCCATTTGGCAAATGGTGCTCGGTGATGTACCTTTGCTGGCGAAAGAACTAAGGACAAAGGGGTGCTCACCCGACTCGGGCAAGCTGAGATGATACCCTCAAGACCTGATCCAGATCATACTGGCGTAGGAATTGTTCATCTACCATATTTACCCTTCCCCTTCAGCTCTACATTACTAATTCGTACCAATCGGTAATTGTATGATGAAGCGAAAAACCCTCCTCTCCGTCGTAGCTCTATCTGCTACGGCTACCCTACCCTTCACTGCCTCCGCCTCGACCTTCGCCGAGCAAGATAGCCTCAAGACGCACCGCCTCGAAGAGGTGCAAGTGACCGCTACCCGTGCCTCGGCTCGGACGCCGATGTCCTTCTCTAACCTCTCGAAGGCACAGCTCCAGAAGGCTAACCTCGGCCTAGATGTCCCCTACCTCCTCCTGCAGACACCCTCCGTGGTCGCTACTAGCGAACCTGGAATAGGTATCGGCTACACCTATCTGCGTGTACGTGGGGTCGACGCCGCAGGGATCAATATCATGACCAACGGCGTCCCCCTCAACGACTCCGAGAGCCAAGGAGTCTTCTGGGCCAACATGCCCAACTTCTCCTCCAGCATCCAGGATGCACAGCTACAGCGTGGTGTCGGCACTTCGTCCAACGGGTCAGCAGCCTTCGGGGCAAGTCTCAACCTCCGCACCGACCACTTCTCTATGACCCCTACAGCTACCCTCTCCCTACTTGGCGGAGCCTACAATACCTTCCGTCGTGAGGTACATGCTTCGACGGGACGTATCGCTAGGCACTGGGCGCTCGAAGCCCGACTAGGGAAGACGACGACCGATGGCTATATCGATCGCAGTGGCACAGAGGGGACGTCTTACTTCCTCCAGGGAGGCTATTTTGGGGAGAATACCATCCTCAAGCTCCTCTCCTTCGGTGGGAAGCAACGCACAGGGATCGCTTGGAACGGACTGAGCGCCACTGAGGAAGCGACCTACGGCCGTCGCTATAACTCCGCCGGGCATATGAACCCTAAGAGTACCCCAGCCGATGCCCGCTATCGGTACAATACCGACAACTACGAGCAGAACCATCTGCAGGCTCAGCTCACCCAGCGACTCAGCGAAGGGCTCATCCTCAACCTTACTGCCCATTACACCCAAGGCTACGGCTTCACCGATGAGTACCGCACGGGGCGTAAGCTCAAGGAATATGGGCTGAAGGAGTTCATCCTGCGGGGTGCTGATGGACAGGCGATCCTAGATAAGGATGGCAAGGAACAAAAGGTCAAAAAGATCACCCTCCTACGTACCAAGTACCTGGACAATGACTTCTATGGCGGTATAGCTACCCTAGAGTACAAGGCTCATCGCCTAGAGCTTACCACAGGGCTCTCCGCTAACCACTATGTAGGGGATCACTACGGCGAGCGTACCCCCATCACCCCCTATCCCTATCAGGTAGAGCCTAATGAGCGCTACTACGAGGACCGTGCCCATAAGACCGATCTCTCGGGCTTCACGAAGGCAACCTTTGAGGTAGCTAGAGGGCTCAACCTCTTTGCTGACCTACAGTATCGCTTCATAGACTACCGCATCAAGGGATCGATCGATCACTTCACGGGGGGCAAGCAGCAACAGATGGATCTCAAGAAGACCTTCAGCTTCTTCAACCCTAAGGCGGGGCTCTTCTACCAGTTCGCTCCCCAGCATCATGTCTATGGGTCTGTCGCTGTAGCGCACCGTGAGCCCAACCGCAAGCACTACACCGAGGTCAGCGAAGCCCAATATCCCCGTGCCGAGCGACTCACCGACTACGAGCTGGGGTACGGCTTCCGTAGTCGCACCTTCACGGCAGGGCTCAACCTCTACTATATGGACTATAAGGATCAGCTCGTACTCAACGGGAAGAAGAGCGATGTCGGCGGTGACCTCAGCGAGAATGTAGCTAAGAGCTACCGTGCCGGGGTAGAGGTGAATGCCTCGTGGCTCATCCTGCCTTCTCTTCGTTGGGATCTAGCCCTCGGGACCAGTCGCAATAGGATCAAGTCCTACACCCTCTACGCTTGGAGTGACAAGACTTATGAGGAGGTAGCGACGACCTACACGAATGCGCCGATCGCCTATTCACCAGAGCTCACCCTGAGCAATACCCTGACCTTCAGCCACCGAGCCTTCGAAGCAGCCCTCACCTCTCAGTATGTGGGAGCTCAGTATCTGGACAATACGGGGAGCAAGGATCGTAGCCTACCTAGCTATCATGTAGCAAGTCTCCGTCTGAGCTATGACCTCCCTGTGCGCAGCCTCAAGGCATGGCGCCTCAGCCTGCAGGTCAATAACCTCCTGGACGCTAAGTATGCGAGCAACGGGAGTGCCTACTATACCTTCGACAAGACGGGAGCTATCCAGTCGTCTAAGTCCGTCTACCCACAGGCAGGCATCCATGTCTTCGTAGGCTCGACGATCACCCTCTAAGTCCCCTTCTCCCTCTCTACACCCTACTCTATGGACCTCCTCCACTTCATCTCCTCGCATCCTCTAGAGCTAGTCACCGTCGTCGTCTCACTGATCTGGCTCTACCTAGAGTACCGAGCAAGTATCTGGCTATGGCCTGTGGGTATCCTCCTGCCTCTACTCTGGATACCCATCTGCTGGCAGAGTCGTCTCTATGGCATGCTCGCTATCAACATCTACTATCTCGTGACGAGTATCATCGGCTGGGTAGTGTGGCTCCAGAAGCGAGGGGATGAGGCGGAGGAGAAGCCAATCACGGATATCAGCCCACGCACAGCACTAGTCTACGCTCTGGGAGCTATCGTGGGTTACCTCGGTCTCCTACAGCTCCAGCCCTTCATCCCCGAGTGGCAAGTCCCTTGGGCAGATGCACTGACGACCATCGCTTCCGTCATAGGTATGATCTGGATGGCACGGAAGTGGCGACAGCACTGGCTCTGCTGGATCCTAGCGAACGCTGCGGGCTTCGTCGCCCTCTACGGAGCAGAGGATTACATCTCCTCCTTCGTCTATGTGGTGAACTTCATCACAGCCTTCTTCGGCTACCGCAAGTGGGGGCGTCTGATGCACTCCCACAACGAAGCACCTGTCCAGACCACCCAGCACTAGAATAGCCACCCACCCTCTACCCATGCGCTACTATCCCCTCTTCACCCAAGAGAACCTCCCCAAGACCCTCGTCATCGCCAACGGTGCCTTCCCCAAGGCTCCTACCCCGCTGGCACTCATCGACCGATGGCGCAGTGGTGAGGCGGGCTATAGTCTCACCTGCTGCGATGGAGCGGTGAATAAGCTCCGTCAGTACACCGATAAGCTCCCCGATGCCGTGGTGGGTGATCTGGACTCGGTATCGTCGGGTCTGAAGGATCTCCTTGATGGGCGTATCCATCACTTCCTCGATCAGGATACGAACGACCTGACCAAGACGATGAAGTTCATCCACAGCCAGGGGGGGAAGCGCCCCATCACGCTCCTCGGAGCAAGTGGAGGGCGAGAAGATCATCTGCTGGCTAATCTCTGTCTCCTGACTACCTACAGCGACCTGGTCAGCGACCTAGTGATGCTCACCGACGAAGGCTACTTCCTACTCCTGACGGAGCCTTCGGAGGTAGAGATCCTCTTAGGACAGCAGTTCTCCGTCTTCAACTTCCAGCAGACACCCATCTCCCTGAGGGGAGCTCGCTGGCCTCTAGAGCACTACACCCTGCCTCAGCTCTGGTGTGGCTCGCTCAACCGAGCCAGCGCTAGTCGCCTCAGCATCGACACCACGAGTCCCATCCTCCTCTACCTAGCTAATGTCTAGCCACCCACCTCTAGAGATCGTCCTTCGAGCCCTTGGCGAGCTCGATCCTCGTGGGGTGCATCCCCCGAGCAGTATGGAGCTGGAGCTGTGTCTCGGCTACAGCAGGGAGGAGCTGGACGAAGCCTTCCAAGCCGTCTACGACCATCCTATGGAGGACGTCCTTGACCTCTTTGCTCAGGAGCGTCTCCAGCAGTGCCCGAGCGAGCTTCTCGACGATTTCGCTGGGCAGGTAACTATGGAGCATGGCTACACGGGCGAGCTGTACTACTGCTACTTCCCCTACCGCTTCGGTGAGCTCCTTCTAGCGACGACTCCCCACGGGCTGTGCTCTAGTAGCTTCACCCTGGGGGACCGTGAGGAGGCACGGGAGCGCCTCATCGGAAGCTATCCGCACGTAGCGCACTTCCACGAAGAGCCCCACCCAATCTTGGTGCAAGCGATGAGGCACTTAGCCGAGCCGACGACAGAGCCTCTTCCCCCGCTTCATCTCATAGGTACGCTCTTCCAGCGATCAGTCTGGCAGACGATGCTCCTCATACCCCAAGGAGGCTGCATCAGCTACCAAAGGATCGGTCAAGCACTGGGCCTCCCTCAGGCAACCCAAGCTATCGGCACGGCTGTCGGTGCTAACCCTCTGGCTCCCTTCATCCCCTGCCACCGAGTGCTCCCCAAGGAGCATACCATCGGCTTCTACCACTGGGGGACGGGGCTGAAGGCTACTCTACTTGCCCCCGAATTACTCTAGCCTCTCTCTAGAGTCCACTGAGGCTATCCCCCGACCACAGGTCTCACTGCGACACCCCCATACCGAGGGTGAAGCTGAGGCCTGTGGTCTTGTGCTATTGGGCGAGGCACAAACGTAGGAGAATCAGCTGGATAGTGTAAACTTTCTTTACATACCTTCTGTTTTCCTCTTGTACGTTTAACGAAAGAATTATCCAATAGCCATTATATGAGTATCAATTTACCCCAGTCTACACTCCCCCGCGTCGTCATCGCAGGTGGGGGCTTTGCAGGACTCAAGCTCGCTCAAGACCTCGACGCTCGCCTCTTCCAGATCGTCCTCATTGACCATCACAATTACCATCAGTTCCCCCCACTGATCTACCAGGTAGCATCGTCGGGGCTGGAGCCTAGTTCGATCGCCTTCCCCTTCCGTGCAGCCTTCCGCCGAAAGAAGAACTTCGTCTTCCGTCTAGCCAATGTCATTGGGGTGGCTCCCGAGCGTAAGAGACTCCTCACCTCCGTGGGCGAAGTCGAGTACGACTACCTCGTGCTGGCCTGCGGAGGGACGACGAACTTCTTCGGCAACGAGCAGATCGCCCGCCACAGCCTCCCGATGAAGACGCTCTACGAGTCGATGAACCTCCGCAATGTCCTCCTCCAGAATATCGAGAAGGCACTCGTATCCGATAGCCCCGAAGCCCGTGAAGCACTCCTGACGGTAGCCATCGTCGGCGGTGGTCCTTCGGGCGTAGAGATCGCAGGGGCACTAGCCGAGATGAAGCGCTACGTCCTACCGAAGGACTACCCTTATCTCGAGACGGAGCAATTCAAGATCCACCTCATCGATGCCTCGCCCCGCCTCCTGATGGCCATGAGCGAAAAGAGCTCTGCTACGGCTACCAAAGGTCTAGAGGATATGGGCGTAGAGATCCATCATCAGACGATGGTCACCGACTATGATGGCAAGACGCTCACCCTAGGAGATGGGACGAAGATGAATACACGGACGGTCATCTGGGTGAGTGGGATCGTAGCCAATACCGTCGAAGGACTTTCGCCAGAAGCCATGGGACGAGGCAAGCGCCTCCTCGTCGACGGGCGCAATGAACTCCTAGGCTATCCCGGGATCTTCGCCCTCGGCGACCAGTGCCTCATGACGGCAGATCCCGCCTATCCTCAGGGGCATCCACAGATGGCACAGGTAGCGATCCAGCAGGCCGTACTGCTGGCCAAGAACCTCAAAGCCCGTGAGGACGGGCGTGAAGAGAAGACCTTCCACTACCGAGATCTCGGTTCGATGGCCACCATCGGACGCAACCGTGCCGTCGCAGAGATCGGCAAGGCGAAGTGGGGTGGCTTCACCGCCTGGCTCCTTTGGCTCGTCGTACACCTTCGCTCCATCCTCTCCGTGCGCAACAAGGTCATCGTCCTACTGAACTGGGTCTGGAACTACGTGACCTACGACCGCTCGCTGCGCCTCATCCTCAAGCGCCACGTCCCCGTCGAGCCCTATGAAGCTCGTCGGGAGCGTCTGGAGAATAGAGACACGCACGTCGACTAGCGCCGAGCCCTACTTTCTCCCTTCTATTTTCAGCCCTTCGCCCTCCCTCGTCAGCATGCTGATAGAGGCGGGCGAAGGGCTTTGTCACAAACCCGCTCACCAAGCGGGCTGGAGAGGTGCTCTGGAAGGAGGCAAAAAAAACCTACTGTAGGTCGCCTCACCGACCCACTGTGGGTCGTCGAGGCGACCTACAGTAGGTTTTTTCGACGACCTACCGTAGGGTCCTTTTTTGCCCCCTCTGGAGGGGGTAGCAATTCCCCTACTCCACCCCCATCGGAGCGCCCTGAGGAGCGAGGGCCTAGCTCCCCCTAGTGCGGGATCGATCCCTAGCCTTAGACTCCCCTCCAAAAAAGCTATATTTGTACACTTAATAAGTCAATGAATCTATCGAATCTCATAGCGCTATGAAATTTACTGTCACCAGCAACGACCTTCTCCAGCAACTGCAGGCTGTAGCGAAGGTCATCTCCAGCAAGAGTGTGGCGGCTGTACCCGTACTCGAGAACATCCTCTTCGAGCTCCAGGGGCACATCCTCACCCTCACGGCTTCGGACCTCAGCAACCGTCTGACTTGCTCCATCGCTGTCAACAACCAAGGCGAAGATGGGGCTTTCGCCGTACGTGCTGGTATCGTCCTCGACTCCCTCAAGGAGCTCCCCGACCAGCCCATCGAGATCGAAGTCGAGGAAGGGAAGGCTACCGTCACCTACAGCAACGGGCACTATAGCTTCCTGACCACGGCCGCAGATATCTACCCCGAAGGGATCATCCTCGAGGAAGCTCGCACGCTCGAAGTACCCGCACAGGCTCTGCTCAAGGGGCTGGAGCGTACGGTCTTCGCCGCCAGTGACGACGACCGTCGCCCCGTGATGACTGGGGTATATCTCGACTTCTTCGAGGACAAGCTCGTCTGCGTCGCTTCCGATGGTCGCATCTTGGCTCGCCATACCGACTCCAACATCAAGAGCGAGGCTGCCGCTGCCTTCTGCCTGCCCGCTCGTATCGCACTCCTGCTGACTCGTGGCCTTCTAGCTAAGGAGACCGAACCCGTGCAGATCAGCTTCGACACGAAGAACGTGACCTTCACGATGAAGGGAGGCGCCCTGACGGCTCGTCTGCTAGATGGGAAGTTCCCGAACTACAACTCCGTGATCCCTCCCTCCTCACCCCACAATATCACGGTGGACAAGGATCAGCTCTTCTTCGCCTCCAAGCGTGCTGCCATCTTCTCCAACCGTGCGAGCAACCTCGTCATCTTCGACTTCGCCGACGGAGCTATCCGCATCTCGAGCCAAGACCTCGATCTCTCGATCGCTGCCGAAGAGACCATCCCTTGCTCTGGGCAGGAACCAGGGACCCGTGTACGCATTGGCTTTGACTTCAATTACCTCCAGCGCATCCTACAGAGCCTCTCGAGCGAGCAGATCCAGATCAGCCTAGCGGACCAGACTCGTGCGGGCATCATCACCCCGCTGACGACCGACGACGGGGTAGACATCTGCACGCTGATCATCCCCATGAAGCTCCTCGGCGAATAGCCTGGTCTTCCCATCAAGGATAGTATATGAAGCTCCATCTACAGCGCCCGATCGTCGTCTTCGACCTAGAGACGACGGGCGTACAGATCACTCGTGACCGTATCGTCGAGATCTCGATCCTCAAGGTGCATCCCGACGGCGAGCAGGAGACGAAGACACGGCGCATCAACCCCGAGATGCACATCCCTGAGGAGGCGACAGCTGTACACGGTATCACCGATGCCGACGTAGCAGACTGCCCGACCTTCGCCCAGGTAGCTCGTAGCCTCTACAGCTGGATCGAAGGCTGTGACATCGCTGGCTTCAACTCCAATCGCTTCGACGTGCCGATGCTCGTCGAGGAGTTCCTCCGTGCAGGAGTC
The DNA here is from genome assembly GCF_000467855.2 of Porphyromonas sp. oral taxon 278 str. W7784. Lineage (GTDB taxonomy): Bacteria > Bacteroidota > Bacteroidia > Bacteroidales > Porphyromonadaceae > Porphyromonas. The sequence goes on along the minus strand of NZ_KI259236.1, from coordinate 20,256 downwards.
GCTGTGGCCTTCGACGACAGACACTTCATCGACGTGCAGACCATCTACCACAAGATGGAGCGCCGTACGCTGGAGGCTGCCTACAAGTTCTACTGCTCCAAGACCCTGGAGAATGCCCATTCGGCCGAGGCCGACACACGGGCGACCTTCGAGGTGCTGGAGGCACAGCTGGATCACTACCCCGAGGAACTAACCAACGACGTCGCAGCGCTGGCCGAGTTCTCTAGCTACGGCCGACGGGTGGACTTCGCTGGTAGTCTCGCCTTCAACGACCAAGATGAGATCGTCATCAACTTCGGCAAGTACAAGGGAGTACCCGTCACCGAGGTCTTCCGTCGGGACTCAGGCTACTACAGCTGGGTGATGGGTGCTCAGTTCCCTCTGGAAACCAAGCGGTGGTTCTCCCGACTCTACCAACAGGCACGACAAGGCAATGGGAGTACTCAGAGATAAGCACATCGTACTCGGCATCTCGGGGAGCATAGCGGCCTACAAGGCAGCCGTCCTGACCCGTCTGCTCGTCCGTCAGGGTGCAGAGGTGCAGATCGTCATCACACCAGCGGGCAAGGAGTTCATCACTCCGATCACGCTCTCTGCCCTATCCTCCCGCCCGGTGATCAGTGAGTTCTTCAGCGGGCAGGATGGTACATGGAATAGCCACGTCGATATAGGTCTCTGGGCCGATGCTATGGTCATCGCCCCCGCTACCGCCTCTACTATTGGGAAGATGGCACATGGGGTCGCCGACAACATGCTCCTGACCACCTACCTCTCGATGAAGGCTCCTGTCTTCGTCGCTCCAGCGATGGATCTGGATATGTTCGCTCATCCTTCGACGACGGACAATCTGGATCTTCTGGCCCAGAGAGGTAACTTCATCATCGAGCCTCAGTCTGGTGAGCTGGCGAGCCACCTCATAGGCAAGGGCCGTATGGAGGAGCCAGAGGGAATAGTGGCCGTCCTTGAGGAGTTCTTCTCCTCTACCCTTGACTACGAGGGTAAGCGTGTAGTGATCACCGCAGGGCCGACCCACGAGGCGATCGACCCCGTCCGCTTCATAGGTAATCATTCGACAGGACGGATGGGTATTGCTCTGGCCGATGAGCTAGTTCGTCGGGGAGCGCACGTAGACCTTATCCTCGGCCCTTCGGCACTGAAGCCCTCCGACGCAGTGCACGTCGAGCGGGTGACTACCGCTGAAGAGATGCTCCGAGCTACCGAAGCTGTCATCGACACGGCAGATATCGCCATCTTCGCAGCCGCTGTAGCCGACTACCGCCCTCGTATAAAACATACCGAGAAGATCAAGCGGGAGCACGAGACCGAGCTCGACCTAGAGCTCGTGCGCAATCCCGACATAGCTGCCACGCTGGGAGCGAGGAAGCGCCCCGACCAGTTCTTCGTAGGCTTTGCTCTGGAGAGTAATGCAGGTGTCGACGAAGCTAAGCGTAAGATGCAAGCCAAGGGCTTCAATGCCATTGTCCTGAACAGTCTGCAAGACTCCGGCGCTGGCTTTGGGCACGAGACTAACAAGGTCACTATATTCGACCAAGAGGGATCCATCGAAGCGTACGAACTGAAGAGTAAGGATGCTGTAGCACGAGACATCGCTAGCTTCATCATCAAGCGCCTCGGTTAGTTCGCCCCCGTAGTCCTGTGATCGGATGCGCCTCGGTATCCTCAGTTTCCTCTGCCTCTTACTCTGCTCTCGAGGGCTCTCCCATGCCGAGGAGCTCCGGGTCGCTGTGGAGGTACGTGCTGAAGCCCTTGGGGAGTCCGACCGCACGCGCTACGAGACCCTCCAGAGGCAACTATCCGATCTCTTCAACCGAACCCACTGGACAGATCTCGCCTATCAGGATGAGGAGCGTATCGAGGCGACCTTCACTCTGATCCTCCTCGAGCGTAAGGGAGAAAGGGACTACACCGCAGAGGTGGTCGTCTCTGCCCGTCGCCCTGTCTACCACTCCGACTATCAGACGACGACCCTCCTCGTGAGAGAGCGGGGGATCAGCTTCAGCTACCTTGCCGGTGACCAGCTCACCTACAGGGAGACGGAGCTAGAGCATAGCCTCGTTGCTCTGGTCGCCTACTACGCCCTCTACCTCATCGCCACAGATCTAGACAGCTTCTCTCCTCTAGGGGGAAGCCTCCTCCAGCCCCGTCTCAGCACGCTCCTCTCTACGGCAGCGAGTCGAGCAGACTGGCAGGGCTGGTCGAGCTCGGAGCGTGGTCTCAGTCGCTACCGACGCGTGAGTCGCTTCCTCTCTAGTGAAGAGGAGGTCTACCGCAAGTGCTGGTATCGCTATCACCGCCTTGGTCTCGATCGGATGGCCGACGCCCCAGAGGAAGCGAGGAAGGTCATCCTCGACGTACTCCGAGAGCTAAGCTCCTTCGCTAAGGGTCACTTCCTCTCGCCCTCCCTCTCCGAGCTGGAGAGTGCTAAGCTCCCCGAGATCGTGGAGCTCTTTGCCCGAGCCCCACAGCAGGTGAGGCAGCAAGTCCTCGAGCTTCTTGAGAGCCTTTTCCCCACGGCCAGCACACGCCTACAGCCTCTACGTTAGGCTGTGAGCTCCCCTACTCATCACCCCTCTATCACCTAGCATCATGCTTCAGAGTCTCAGTATTCGGAACTTCGTACTCATCGACGAACTGACCATCGACTTCCAGCCCCACTTCTCCGTCATCACTGGGGAGACGGGTGCAGGGAAGAGCATCATCCTCGGCGCTATAGGCCTGCTGATGGGACAGCGAGCCGACAGCTCTACGCTTCGCCCTGGTGCGGACCGCTGTATCATCGAGGCACGCTTCACCCATCTGGATGCCGCCGTCGGGATCATGCTGGAGGAAGAGGACATCGACAGTGATGAGGAGGAATGTATCGTACGCCGAGAGATAACGTCTAAGGGGAAGAGCCGTGCTTTCATCAATGATACCCCCGCCTCTCTCCAGCTCCTGAAGCGACTGAGCGAATACCTCATCGACATCCATTCGCAGCACAAGAATCTCCTGCTGGGGGACGCCGGCTTCCAGCTCTCGGTCCTTGATCTCTATAGCGGTTCCCTCCCCCAGCTCCACACCTATCAGGAGGCCTATCGCCGTCTAAGAGAAGGACAGCGAGCCTACGAGGAGGCGAAGGCTACGGCACTAGCTCTTAGCAAGGAACAGGACTATCTACAGTTCCAATACGATCAGCTCGAAGAGGCTGAGATCGAGGAGGGCGAACTAGAAGCTCTCGAGGAAGAAGAGCGTCAGCTCTCCCATGCCCAAGAGATCCAGGAGGAGCTTGGTGGTGCCGTCTCCGCCCTCGAGGATGACGAGCGGGGAGCGCTACAGTCCGTACACCTAGCCCTACGCTCGGTGGAGAGCATCCGTCGCTATCATAGCTCTGCCGAAGAGTGGTGCGAACGGCTCTCCAGTGTGCGTATCGAGCTCCAAGACCTCGCCTCGACACTCTCGAGCGAGGCGGAGGAAGTGACCTTCAGCCCTAAGCGCCTCGCCCGTGTCGAAGCCCGTCTAGACCAGCTAAGGGGACTGCTCCACAAGCACGGACTCGAGAGTTGCTCCCAGCTGATCGCCCTCAAGGAAGAGCTCGCCGAGCGCCTAGAGAAGATCAATTCTTCGGATGAAGATCTAGCTCGTCTTGCTGAGGAAGTCGAGGCAGCCGAGGCGGAAGTGCTCCGTCTCGGAGAAGCGCTACGCCAGATCCGCTCTGACGCTGCTCGAGCCATCGAGACCGCTCTGGTCCTTGCCCTGCAGGAGCTAGGGATGCCTCATGTCCGCTTCCTCATTCAGATCGATGCCCTAGCGAGCCCCAGCCTCATGGGCCTTGATCACGTCACCTTCCTCTTCTCCGCCAATAAGGAGATCGACCCTGAGCCCGTCGCCGACATCGCTTCGGGTGGTGAAATATCCCGTCTGATGCTGGCGCTCAAGGCGCTCATCGCAGACCGACGGAGTCTACCTACCATCATCTTCGACGAGATCGATACAGGTGTCTCGGGCGAGACGGCCGAGCGCATCGCCACCATCCTTCGCCGTATGGGGCAGAGCATGCAGGTGCTGGCTGTCACCCACCTTCCACAGATCGCGGCAGCAGGCTCCGACCACTTCTATATCTACAAGGAGCATGGCGAAGAGAGCACCCGTAGCCACATCCGTCACCTCACGAGTGAGGAGCGTGTCGACGAGATCGCTCGGATGCAGAGCGGGAGCAAGCTCACCGACGTCACCCGTGCTGCCGCCCAAGCCCTTCTCGAAAGTGCTGGGGGACTCAAGGACTAACGCCTCCTCATTTAGCCCACTCCATTACTCGAAGTCCAAGCTCTTCCCTCCCCTCGAAATAGGACGATCCTGCCTCGAAGACCCCGAGGAAAGGACGAGGGTCGACACGTCCGCCCTCCTTCGTACAAATAATTAGGCTCCCGCCCTCTGACACGAATCGAATTCAGAGGGCGGGAGCGTCGCTATCTATACCTCGCCGAAGGCGCCTTCAAGTACGGCGTTTGGAAGGGGGCTTCAGGAGGGGGCAAAACCGACCTACGGTAGGTCGTCTCTGCGACCCACTGTGGGTCGTCATCACGACCTACAGTAGGT
>NZ_KI259236.1:0-15560 GCF_000467855.2 Porphyromonas sp. oral taxon 278 str. W7784 | reverse complement strand
GTTTTTTCGACGACCTACCGTAGGGTCCTTTTGGGGGTAGTAGAAGGGGGCTATCCGAAAGGGTCGGAACTGAGGCTTCTGTCTAGGGGTATTCCCCATGAAAAGGGGGCTGTCGGGCGGGGCGCTTTTTCGCCCCGAGACAGCGGGGTCAGTTACCCGAAAAAAGAGGGGGATGAACGGAGGCTGAAAACAGGGGACTTTGCCCCTTCGGAGACCTTGGGGCTAGGGGCGTTATTCCGTATCTTTGTGTATGCTCTCGTGAAGGAGCATACGGATGCATGCAGACAGATTCTACTACCTCACCACAGCTCGACGTCCTGATCATCGGGGCGGGTCTCACAGGGCTTACCACAGCCTATCACCTACGGCAGGCAGGGCTTAGCCTGCACCTCATCGACCAAGCCGACCGAACGGGTGGAGTCATCCACACCCACCACGAAGGGGGCTTCACCTACGAGGCGGGCCCGACGACGGGTATACTCAGCCACCCAGCAGTGGCCCGACTCTCCGAGGCCTTCCCCCAGCTCCTCTACACCGCTTCGCAGGAAGCTGAGCGACGCCTCATCCTCAAGAGTCTCGGGGGCAAGGGACAGCGTCAGACCTTCCTCCCCCTCCCCTCCTCGCCCCTCTCCGGACTAAGGACTCCGCTCTTCACCCTCTGGGACAAGCTTCGCATCCTCGGCGAACCCTTCCGTAGGAAAGGCACGGAGCCCGACGAATCTGTCGCAGAGCTCGTCGTGCGCCGACTCGGCAGGAGCTTCCTCGACTACGCCGTCGACCCCTTCATCAGCGGGATCTATGCGGGCGATCCGCACCACCTCGTCACTCGCTATGCCCTCCCCAAGCTCTACGCTCTGGAGCAGGAGCATGGGAGCTTCATCCGTGGTGCTCTGGCTAAGGCTCGAGCGCCTAAGGACGCCGAAGCCCGATCCGTCACCAAAGAGATCTTCTCCAGTCGTGGTGGACTGACGAGCCTCACCGAAGCGCTCACCGAAGCAATCGGAAGGGAGCACTTCACCCTCTCCGCTACGGGCGCAGAGCTCCACCCAGAGGAGGGCGGAGGATGGACGGTGCGCTTCACCGAGGGAGGTCAGCCGAGGGAACTCTCGGCTCGCCACGTCATCACCACGATACCTGCTCCGAGCCTTCCCGCCCTGCTTCCCTTCCTCAGCACCGAAGACCTTGCTCCCATCACGTCCCTTCGCTATGCACCCATCGTGCAGGTAGCTTGGGGGATGCGCTCGGTGAGCCTCCCACATTTCTATGCCTTCGGTGGGCTCGTCCCTTCACGTGAGGACGACGAACTCCTAGGCATCCTTCACCCGTCGGCCTGCTTCCCCGACCGTGCACCCCGAGGGGGGACTTTGCTCTCGATCTTCCTCGGAGGTATGCGCTCCCCTCAGCTCATCGACCGCTCCGACGAAGAGATCCGTCAGCTCGTCACCAAGCGGATGAATCGTCTCCTAGGCATCGATACTCCGCCCGATCTCTTCCACATCTTCCGTCACCCATTAGCCATCCCTCAGTACGAAGCCTCCACAGGAGCACGCTACGAGCGTATCACCCACCTCGAGAGTCAATACCCAGGGCTACACCTGGCGGGAGGGCTGAGGGACGGCATCGGCATCCCCGACCGCATCAAGCAGGGGGAAGCTCTAGCACGCCTCATCGCAGGGGAATAGGATGGGATCTAAGCGGGTCTACTCAGAGCGGACGAAGAAGATCTTCCGCATCACGATCCTAGGCAGCGTCACCAATGCCTTGCTCGTCGTCCTGAAGCTCTTCGTCGGTATCTTCGGGCATAGTAGCGCTATGATCGCAGAGGCGATCAACTCGATCTCCGACTTTGCTACCGACCTCATCGCACTCGTCTTCATCCGCATCTCTGGTAAGCCCAGAGACGAGGATCACCACTATGGTCATGGGAAGTATGAGACGCTGGCGTCGGTCGTCATGGCTAGTGTGATGATGGGCGTCGGTGCGGTGCTCCTCTACCGAAGTTCGTGTACCGTCATCGGCCTACTCTCGGGACATATCACCCGTCCCCAGCCTAGTCGTCTCACACTGATCATCGCTATCATTTCGCTCCTTCTCAAGACCTTCCTCTACCGATACACGATGCGCTGGGCCTGCCTCCTCAAGAGCTCTGCCCTCAGAGCCAAGGCGCTGGATCACCGGGGCGACACGCTGGCACTCATCGCCGTCCTCCTGGGGATCGCTGGAGCGATCTACCTAGGCGAAGGATGGCTCTTCCTAGAGCCTCTGGCCGCCGCCCTAGTGAGCTTCTTCATCCTTCGCATGGGATGGAGTGTCCTCCGACCTGCCTTCAATGAGCTGACCGAAGAGCGCCTCTCCCCAGAGATCGAGCAGGAGATCGAGCACCTCGTCCTCGCTACTCCCGAGGTGCAAGGTATACGCCAGCTGCGTACACGTAGCCTAGGCCAAGGCTACGCCATAGAGATAGATATCCTGGTCGATGGACGGATGAGTGTCACCGAGGGGCACAATATCACCCTCATCATCGAACAGGAGCTACGCCACCAGTATGGAGCAGAGACCCACATAGCTATCCACGTGGAGCCTGCTGAGCTCCCTCACCTATAAAGCCAACGATGAAGATCGAAGCAATGAAAATAAGTCTTGAGGAGATGCACTTCTATGCCTATCATGGTGTCTTCCCTCAGGAGCGGTGTGTCGGTAATGATTTCGTCCTACAGCTCACCCTGTGGGCTGAGGTAGCAGGGAGCCTCGAGCATGATGACCTCACCGAGACGATCAGCTATGCCGACGTCTACGAAGTCGTGAAGGCCGAGATGGCGATCCCGTCACAGCTCCTAGAGCATGTCGTCGGTCGCATCAGTCAGAGGCTCTTCGAGGACTTCCCCCGTCTCTCTAGGCTGTCGCTCACCCTCTCCAAGCGCAATCCCCCCTTCCCCGGTGAGGTGCGCTCAGCTTCCTTCTCACTAGAGGCTTCTCGGGAAGGTTAGCTCCATCGTCCGAAGGGAGCACGAAGGCGACGCCCCCTTCACTCCCCACCCTTCATCCACCCCACCACGAGGGGGTAAACAAAAAAGGCTACGTATCTCTTAGTACGTAGCCTTTGTCTTTCGTAGCGAGAGGGGGACTTGAACCCCCGACCTTCGGATTATGAATCCGACGCTCTAACCAGCTGAGCTATCTCGCCGCCTTGTGCTGTCAAAAGCACTGCAAAGGTAGTATAAAGCTTTTATATATGCAAGAAGGCGAGCCCTGCTACAGAGCGATACTTCTTCGCCCTAGAAACGGAAGCCTAACGAAAGGCCCAGCTCTACGATCTCCGTGCGAAACTTCATCCCCGTAGCCTTGACCCTGCGGGTAGCTGGATCGATGTCCAGCCGTATGTCGGAGGAGACACCTGGGAGCATATCGATAAGTCCCTGGCGAACTTGGTCTTCCGGAGCTGGCGTATCCCCTACTGCAGGGCGATAAGTACCCTTGTAGGTAGGGGTCAGCGTACCACGACCACCACCGAGGATATACCAGTCGAGGACGACATTCTTCTTTCGGCCGAAGAGCCACTGTGCTCCGATACCGACACCACCGCCGTGGAAGGTCAGGCGTGCATCGTAGTCGAAGATATGGCGACTCCCTGTATTCCGATCGGTGAAGAAGTCTGAAGCACCATCAAAACTCAGGGTCTGGAAGCGGTAGAAGCCCATGACATAGAAGCCATGCCCCTGCCCTCCGTTGAGGTACCAGCGCACCTGTGGAGTGAGGAGGAAGGACTGGGGATCTACAGTATTTCGGTCATTGATCCGCCCCGAGGAGTAGTCGAAGTATCCCTTGATGAGGTGGGACGTACCGCCAGGGAAGAAGTAGGCACCTAGCTGTGCGCTGATACCAGGGGCGAGGATACGCTCGACCTTGAGGTTGTAGTAGCCGAAGACATCAGCAAAGAGGTTGGTCTTCACGATGGTCTTGCCGTCGAGGAGCGAATTCTCCGACGAGGGCTCAAAGCGTGGTGTTTGCGCCACGAGCGGGAGGGTCATCGCTCCGAAGGCGAGGGAGAAAAGTAGCTTTTTCATATATGCTTTCGTATATGATTAGGTAGTAATATCTGTGAAGCAAATTTAGTAAAAAGAGTCATCCCTCCTTACTCTTTTGGAGAGGGCTACGAGGGCGCTCGCCGACCCATCGAATGAGCCCTGATTCTGAGGGCTTCTAAAGGGGGTAAAAGAAACCTACGGTAGGTCGTCGAAAAAACCTACTGTGGGTCGCCTGACCGACCTACGGTAGGTCGTCGAGACGACCTACCGTAGGTTTCTTTTGGGGTCTGTCCTTAGTCCTTCGTCAGCGGGCTAGTTCTAAGGGTAGAAAGGGGGGCAAAAGAGCCCCTTCCTTCACATGAGGCAAAAGGAGTGAAAAACGAGGGGGCTAAACCAACTCACGCTTCAGCTCCTTGACCCAAGCCGATAGGCGTCGGTCGGTCAGCTCGGGCTGATTGGTCGGATCAAGGATGAGCCCGAGGAAGGAGCCCTCACGAGCGGCGAGCGACTGCTCGTAGCTATAGCCCTCCTCGGAGGTACGCCCTACGATCTCTGCGCCCAGCGCTTCGAAGAATTCAGCCAAGATCCCTACGCCGTCAGCGAAGCTCATGGGCGAGCCAACTTGATCTCCAGGACCGTAGATGGCTACCTTCTTACCAGTGAAGTCCGCATCCTCCACTTCGGGTAGGAATTCGCTCCACGCTGAGGGCAATTCGCCATTGAAGTAGGTAGGCGTACCGAGGATGAGGGCGCTATGCTTCTCCACATCCTCTAGGCGGGCCGTGTCGATATCGACATACTCGATCCCTTCACCCCAAGCCTCAGCGATACGAGCGCCCACTTCGGCGGTGAAGGCCGTGCTCTTACTGTAGAGCAGTCCTATAGTCTTCATATATGGTCGGTATGATTGGAGGGTTAGTATTCGATGAGCTCCTTAGCGGCAGCGTAGATCTTCTCTTCGCTAGGCAGGGTCGCTAGCTCAAAGCACTTGTGGAAGCCCACAGGTGTGGAGAGCGAACCGACACGGAAGATGGGAGCATCGAGATCACGGAAGGCCTTCTTAGCGATCGATGCCGCTAGTTCCGCCCCGAAGCCACCGAAGACTCGGTCTTCATGGACGATGAGCGCCTTGGAGGTCTTAGCGATAGAGGCGTAGACCGTCTCTTCGTCCCAAGGCACGAGAGAGCGCAGGTCGATGACCTCGATACTCTTGCCCAGCTCCTGCTGGATACGCTCAGCGACGTTGAGCGAGAGGTGCAGGGTATTGCCATAGGTGATGAGCGTGATGTCCGAGCCTTCACGACGGATACGAGCCTTCCCGAAGGGTACTTCGAAGTCCTCTGGGATCACGGAAGCTGACTCAGCGCTATTGTACTGTGCCTTAGGCTCCATGAAGACGGTGAGCCCACGGGAGCGCATCGCTGTGCGAAGGAGCCCCGCAGCGTCGTCGGCAAAGCAAGGGTACACGACACGAGCCCCGGGGAAGGTGGTCAGTACCGCCTCGATATTCTGTGAGTGATAGAGCCCACCCTGTATGTAGCCCCCCGAGGAGAGACGGATGGTGATATTGGGGGAGAACTGCCCGTTGCTACGCCAGAAGTCGTGGGTCGAATTGACGAACTGCTCCATCGCAGGCCAGAAGTAATCGGCGAACTCCGCCCCCTCGATGACGATACGGATCTTGTCGTTGAATCGGCTCATCCCGTTGGCCGTCCCCACGATGTAGTCCTCGGCGATAGGGGCGTTGAAGACACGCTTATTCCCAAACTCCTGGAGCATGCCCTTGGTGACATTGAAGACACCGCCCTTGTCCCTATTAGCGACATCCTGCCCCCAGAGGAAGGTGTCAGGATTGTGGCGGAACTCCTGCTTCAGCGTCTTATTCAGAGCCTGTACCAGCGTGAGTTCTTCGCCCGTACCATCGGGGATACCCGTCCCGTACTTATCCCCTGGATAAGCCTCCCCGATGACGTAGTCCAGCACCGTATCAGCGGTGGGATCGGGTGCCTTCAGGGCATTGCGGTTAGCGACCTTCAGTTCCTCACGTGCCTCCGCTTCGATAGCTTGGAGCTCCTCCTCCGTGAAGCGCTGGTAGCGAAGGAGCATACGGCGGAACTTAGGCAGTGGGTCAGCAGCCTGAGCACGCTCCAGCTCCTCCTCCGTGCGGTAGAGGGTGTGCTTGTCCGAATTAGAGTGTGCACCGATACGGACACATTCGGCAGTGACGACTACAGGCGTCCGGTGCTTCACGGCGTACTCACGTGCTGCCTCCATGGTGTTCATCGAGTCGAAGACATCCTTCCCATCACAGAAGAGCGTCTTGAGATGGCGTATACCCGAGTAGTTCTGCCCGACACGTGGATTAGCCGTCTGCTCATGCGTAGGTACAGAGATGCCGTAGCCATTACTCTGCAGGACGAAGATCACTGGCAGGCGCTCACGAGCTGCCCCATTGATCGCCTCGAAGACATAGCCTTCGGAGGCAGAAGATTCGCCGTGCGAAGCGATAGCCACCCCATCGACGCCATAGTAGTCCAGCGCACGTGCCAGCCCGACGGCCTGTGCATCATGAGCCGCCACACAGGAGGAGATATTATGAATACCCCAGTCTACCTTGGCATAGTGATCAGACATGTGACGCCCGCCACTAGTAGGGTCCGTAGCCTTGGAGATCCCATTGAGGATCATCTCCTCCACGGTCATCCCAGCGGAGAGTGCAGCTAGCAGATCTCGGTAATAGAGGAAGAGATGGTCCTTCCCTCTCTGGAAGATCTGCCCGATGGCCAGCTGGATGCCGTCATGCCCGGCATTGGAGGCGTGGAACTGCCAGCCGATGGACTGGAGCAGGTAACTAGGGGCCTTTTCGTCTAGGCAGCGCCCTAGGTAAAGGAGATAATACCAGCGACGAAGGGTCTCCTTGTCCGTGGTCTTGATCCCGTATTTCTTCTGTACTGAGGTCATAGGTTAGTTCGTTTGCTTCCAGTCTGAGAGATAGTGGGCTACAGCCTGTAGGAAGGCACCGCCCAGCATGCCATCGATGATGCGATGGTCGTAGGAGAAGGATAGGTACATCTTGTGTCGTACGGCTATGACGTCCCCAGCTTCAGTCTCGAGGATGGTCGGTTCCTTCTCTATCGCTCCTATGCCAAGGATAGCAGATTCAGGCTGGTTGATGATAGGCGTCCCAAAGAGTGTCCCCGAGGAGCCATAATTGGAGATAGTGAAGGTCCCCCCACTCATCTCATCGGGGGTCAAGCGCCCCTTCCGGCTCTTCTCGGCCAGGAGAGCTACCTGCTCGGCGATACCGCTACGACTGAGCTTGTCGGCGTCACGGATCACTGGCACGACGAGGTTACCATCGGGCAGGGCTACAGCCATTCCCACATGGACGTGCTTGCGCTCGACGATGTTGTAGCCATCGACAGAAGCATTGATCCGAGGAAATTCCTTCAGTGCTCGGGCTACAGCTTCGACGACGGGTGTCATGTAGGTCAGAGCGTAGCCTTCCCTCTTTTTGAAGGCTTCCTTCTCCGCCTCTCTCCAGTGGACAAGCTCGGTGATGTCTACCTTGAGGAAGCTCGTCACATGGGGAGCCACCTGCACGGACTGCACCATACGGTCAGCGATGATACGACGGATGGGGTCCATGGGGATGACTCGATCCTCGGGACCTATGGGCACGGCTGGTGCCACTATCTGTGGACGCTGGGTGGCAGGCGAAGGGACAGCACTGCGTTCGGCTCTTGGAGCAGGGGTAGGAGCACCCTTCTTCTGCTCGATGTAGCGTACGATATCGGTTTTACTTACACGACCACCAAAGCCCGTTCCCTGAAGGCTATCCAGCTCTTCCTGACTTATCTTCGCTGCCTTTGCTCGCTCGAGGACTACAGGTGAATACCAGCGCTCTACCGATCCTCGGTGTACTTCCACAGGAGCGGAGGGAGAAGGGCTAGCTACCTGCTCTGTCCCCTTAGACTCCGCCTGCTTAGGCTCTTCTACAGAAGGGGCTGTAGCCTCGCCCTCGGTGTCTACGACGATGACCGGCAGGCCGACGGCTACGGTGTCGCCCTCGGCGTAGTTGATCTTCACGATCCGTCCTGCCACCGGCGAAGGGATCGTAGCGGCGGTCTTAGCCGAAGTGATCTCGAAGAGGTCTGTATCCTCCTCGATATAGTCTCCTTGCTGGACCATGAGGACGGTGATCGTACACTCGGTGACGCTCTCGCCCATCTTAGGCATCTTAATATCGAATGTCGCCATGATTATCTTGGGTATAATGTATCTGAACTAGTAGTGTGGGGATTAGGAGAAGAGCACCTCATGAAGGATCTCCCCTACGGTGGGGTGAGGGAAGACGTGACGGCGGAACTCCTCGACGCTCAAGCCATCCGTGATCGCCATACCTGCGAGAAGGATCAGCTCCGAAGCAGGGTCCCCGAGGATATGACACCCTAGGAGGGTATCGTTCTCATCGACGAGGATCTTACAGAGCCCTCCGGCCTGCTCCTGCTCGACGACATAGCGTCCCGCATAGGCCATAGGGAGCTTGAGGGTACGGTAGTAGCGCCCTTCGCTCCGAAGTTGCTCTTCCGTTGCCCCGACCCCAGCGATCTCGGGATGAGTATAGACGACACTAGGGATAGCGTCATAGCGCATCGGGTCATCTTCCCCGCCGACGATATGGTTGATCGCCACCTCGCCCTCACGGATCGCCGTATGCGCCAGCAGGGAGAAGCCTGTGATATCCCCAGCAGCGTAGACTCGGGGGTGCGATGTCTGCATGTAGGCATTCACGACGACTGCCGAGCGGTTCGTAGCGATGGAGAGGGTCTCGAGGCCTAAGGCTTCGGTCTCTGGCCGACGCCCTACGCTCAAGAGGATCTTCCCTGTGGGAAGGAGCTCGCTCTTGCCGTCCTTCGTCTCGATCGTCACACCTTCCTCCGAGACGGCGGTGACCTTGGTCTCTAGGTAGAACTTCACCCCACGACGCCCGTACTCCTTACGTAGCATCGCCGAGGTCTCTCTATCCATAGCACCGAGGATCTCCGGAGCCATCTCGATGACTCGCACCGGTACTCCCAGCGAAGAGTAGATACCAGCAAATTCGATCCCGATGACACCGCCACCGATGATGGTGACGTCCTCGGGCAGGACCTTCGCAGCCAAAGCTTCTCGGCTCGTCCAGTAGTTGACCCTGTCTAGCCCTGGGATGGGTGGGATGATGGTCGAGCTACCTGTAGCCAGCAGGGTGAAGCTCACACTGTAGGTCTCCTGGCCCGCTGTCACGAGGATGCGATCACCCTCTTCGCCACTGAGGCGTGCCGTCTCTTGGATGACAGTGACGCCTGCGCCTTTGAGCTTGTAGGCGACGCCAGAGGTAAGGGTCTGGACCACCTTGTCCTTGCGAGCTGCGATAGCTGCATAGTGGGGAGTGATAGCCCCTTCGACCTCGATGCCGAAGGCTTTTGCCTCTCGGATCTCATCAAGGAGGTTGGCAGAGTGGAGCAAGGTCTTCGTGGGGATGCAACCCTCATTGAGACAGACCCCTCCGAGGGCGGTATGCTCGAAGAGCACTACCTGAAGGCCATTGGAGGAAGCATTAGCAGCAGCATTGTATCCTGCAGGTCCCCCTCCAATGATCGCTATATCGAAGTTCTTCATTCTATTTCTCCAAATTGTGTATACATACGTTAATCAAAGGTACTCCTTTTCTTGGGTACCTCCTAAGCATCTCCTCTAAAAATGCCAAGTCGTCTAAGCTGATACCACCTTTTCTCCTGAAGGTTAAATGGATAGCTCTTCCCCCGTCGCCCCTCTTCCCTTCCCCTTCTCTCCCCTCTTCCCTCCCCTCTGACGCCTCCGACACCTTCCCCTTACCCCGCCTCTCCCCCACCCTTTGTCTACCCCCAAGAGGCACTACTGCTCCCTCCTCTATGGCGCTACTGTTGCCTCCCTTGAAGTACCAGTAGCGCCTCTGAGGTGGCGATGATGATCGCTCGGAGCAGGAAGGAAGCCCGGGAGAGCACCATTCCCTTGGGGGCGGGAGGGGAAGGAGGGGAAGGGGGCATTCGCCGTAGATGCTGGGGAGTTTTCGTACCTTTGAGAGAAGATGGGGGATACTCGACACTTCCCTCAGCACAGCACCACAATGATCGTACTCAAGAAGCTATATCTGGGGGGTATTCGACTCCCCATTCTCCTCGGCGTGATCCTCATCTCTGTCCTTCAGGGGAAGGCACAGGGGCTCTCTGCTAGCGACAGCACCCGCTACATCAGCCTCATCGACTCGTGCTTCACAGCAGGGAACCGAGGGGACTACGCCCGTGCCGAAGCTTTTCTCTCCGAAGCCCTTCGCCTAAATCCGCCCTCCGCTCTCCAGCCCATGCTCCTCAATAACCTCGGGGGGCTTCAGCTCCTACAAGGCAAGGAAGATGCAGCCCTGCTCTCCTTCTCCTCCGCCCTAAGCAAAGATCCTCACGAGGCGACGACACGCTTCAACCGAGCTAAGCTTTTCGTGCGTCGCAAGGAGTACAAAGCAGCGCTGACAGACTTCGCTCTCCTCATCTCCGACCATCCTAAGAACGAGCTCTACCGCTACCAGCGAGCCATGCTCTACCTCCTGACGAAGGAGTATGACCAGGCCGAAGGCGACCTCAAGAGCATCATCGAGCACAACGAGGCCTCGCTCAAGGCGCGCATAGGCTACGCCCTGCTGGAGACCATGCGTGGCAACTACCCAGAAGCAGAGCGGATCTACGCCTACCTCACCGACAAACTCCCGAAGAACGCCGAGGTCCTCGAGGGGCGAGCTCGCATGTATCTAGCTCGGGGGATGAAGGGCTTCGCCCAGCGGGACATCAACCAAGCCTTCGAACTCTTAGGCGGGAAGGCGCCCGCCACCCTCTACCGTCTACGTGCCGAGCTCAACGAAGGTCTCGGCAACCGCAAAGCAGCGGCCGAGGACATCCAGCGAGCAGAGGCCCTAGAGCGTAGCCAACCCTAAAGCCCCCAGCCCGTGTCTAGGCCTAGTCCCTTCCTCGCCCAAGTAGCCCGCTACTACCTTGATCAGGGCTCGGAGCGTCTGAGCTCCCTGCGCTTCGTCTTCCCCTCGAAGCGTGCGCTGACCTTCTTCCGCTATTACCTCGGACAGATGGCCAGCGAGCGACCCATCTTCGCCCCGAAGATGGAGACGATGAGCGACTTCATCCAGAGCCTCTCTCCCGGCACCCATTTGCTCGACAAGACGACACTCCTTTTCGAACTCTATGAGGCCTACAAGGAAGTGCGTGCCGAGCGTGGGCTTCCTCCAGCGGAGTCCTTTGACAACTTCCTTTACTGGGGCGGGTTGATCCTCAAGGACTTCGACAGCTGTGACCGCTACCTCGTACCCATACGGCATCTCTACACGAACCTCAGGGACCTCAAGGAACTCTCCGACGATTTCAGTTATCTCTCTGAGGAGGCTCGCCAGATGCTTCAGCGCTTCTGGGGCGATCTACCCGCCCTCGCTAGCCCCCTTCCCGAGGGCGAAGAGGCGGAGGATCACAAGCGTCGCTTCCTTAGCTTCTGGGAGAGCCTTGCTCCTCTGTATGAGCGCTTGCAAGAGCGCCTCGAGAAGCTGGGCCTCACCTACGAAGGAGCGCTCTACCGCCGAGCTAGCGACGCTCGGGAGGAGATCCTCGACCAACTAGAGGCAGGAGAGGATCTGGTCTTCGTCGGGCTCTTCGGTCTCACGCCTGCCGAGCGGAAGATCCTCGGCACGCTACGTCGCTCGGAGCGAGCGTCCTTCTGCTGGGATGCCTCTGTGGCGATCGTTCAGGATGAAGAGCATCCTGCCAGCAAGTACTTCCGTCAGCTCTGTCTTGACTTCGGGCAAGAGCCCGGGCCTTGGGCCGAAGGGCTGAAGGGGGAGTATCTCCCTGAAGAGGTCGAAGTCATCGAGTGTCCCAGCCTCATGGCGCAAGCGAAGGGGCTTCCCCAGCTCCTCTCTGAGCTCGGGCTAGCCACCGAGAGCGCCGAACTGCAGACAGCCCTGATCCTCCCAGACGAGGGGCTCTTGCTCCCCACCGTCAGTTCTATCCCTGAAGGGATCAAGGATATCAATATCACCCTAGGCTATCCCCTCGATAAGACCCCGATCGCACTACTGCTTCGTCGCTGGGTCGACCTACTCACCCTCGGGCGCCGATCCAAGGGAAGTCCCCGCTATCCAGCAGACCTGCTTCTGGGGCTACTTAGCCAGCGCCTCGTCACCGCCTACGCTAGTGATGCCCCCGCTGTGATGGAGCGCATCCGTACGATGAAGCGCTTCTTCGTCTCCATCGACGAGCTGTGGGAGCAGCAGGAGCCTTCCCCGCTCCTTCGCCTCCTGCTTGACCCAATATCCAGAGCCGACGAACTGCTTAGTCGGATCAGAGCGCTATTGGAACTCCTTATCCAGGAGGCTATCCAAGCCGAAGACACGAGCGAGGACGCTGGCGAATCACCTTCAGGACAAGTGCCCGAGGAGATGCAGCTCTCCACCTTCGACATAGAGTTCATACATCACTACCTGCGACTAGTGAAGCGTCTGCAGGGGCTCAAGGAGAGCTACCAGGAAGAGCTCAGTATCGAGTCCGCCAGCCACCTACTGGAGGGGCTGGTGAGTATGGTGTCGATCCCCTTCGAAGGCGACCCGCTACGAGGTCTACAGGTGATGGGGCTTCTGGAGACCCGCTCCCTGCACTTCGACACGATGATCTACCTCTCTGCCCAAGAGGGAGCGCTACCGCCGGGGCGCTACACCGACACCCTCATCCCCTTCACCCTTCGCAGGGCTTTCGGCCTCCCCGTAGGCGGGACAGATGACCTCGGGCAGGACTATACCTTCTTCCAGAGTATCGCTCGGGCACGCCAGCTCATCTTCATCGTCGCCCCAGCAGGAGAAGCGAGTACTCAAGGGGAGGAGAGCCGCTACATCGGGCTCCTCGAATATATCTATCACTGCTCGGTACGACGCCGTACACTCCGCTTCTCCAGCGACCTAGTCTCCGTCCCCGAGATCACTAAGGCCAAGGAGGGAGAGCTGTGGGAAGCCTTCCTCCGACGTACTACTACCTCCCCCGAGGTAGGCTCATCCGAGTGCAAGCCACTCTCCCCAAGTAGCATCAGCAAGTACATAGCTTGTCCCCTGCGCTTCTACTACGAAGAGATCTGTCGCTACAGGGAAGAGCAGTCGCCGAGCCTACTGCTCGAGGCTAATGAGTTCGGCTCTATCCTCCATGCTTCGATGGAGGCTATCTACAGGGAACTAACATGCTCCTCCGACTCGGGCAACACGCATACCCTCATCGAGCCGGAGCGGATACAGGAGAAGCTCCGCACTAAGGGATTCGTCCGCCGTATCGTGGAGGAGCAATATCGGGAGCAACTGAAGCTCGGGGGTAAGAAGGAGCTCAGTGGGCTGGGCTTGATCTATTGTCACAGCATCGAGCAGTACGTGCGCCAGATCCTCGAGCTCGACCTTACCTTCGCCCCCTTTGAATACCAAGAGAGTGAGAAGCGCCACTACACGTCCTTCCCCCTAAGCAGTGGCGAGCGAGTCTACTTCGGCGGGATCATCGACCGGGTGGACAAGGTGGGCTCCCGTCTCCGTGTCGTGGACTACAAGACGGGCTCAGAAGAGACACGGATGCCCAAGTGGGACTTGCTCCTCGACTCCAAGTACAAGGCGATCCTTCAGACGCTCATATACTGCGCCTTCCTCGCCGAAAGTGGTGTCCCCAAGGACGAGATATATCCTGCGATCTACATGCTCCGAGGGGACTACGGCCTGATGGTCAAGGGCAAAGGCTACGATCCGCTCGTCCAGCTCCCCCTCGACTCCTACGACAATTCCTCGGACTCCGCCGAGCTCCCTGCCTCCCCCTCCCCTGAGCAGTCCTCTCTACTCTCCGAAGGAAACACCTCCAAAGCCTCAGGCGCAAAGTCCCCCAAGAAGCCTAAGAAGCCCCAGACTACCCTCCTCTCTTATGCGGAGGCCGAAGCCCCCTTCCGTGAGGTCTTCATCCACGGTGTCCTCGACGAACTCTACGACGCCTCCATGCCCTTCGCCCAAACACCCAAAGAAGAGAACTGCCGCTACTGCCCCTTCGCCCTCAGCTGCGGAAGGTAACCCCTCTCAGCCCTAGAGTAAGGAGCAACGCCCCACTTCAACCACCATACCGCCAGCGACAAAAACTACAACGGGGTGCCCTGAGCAAAAGCTCAAGGCACCCCGTTTCCCTTCTTCCTGACGATACGCTCCATTCCCCCGAGCCTCCCACCAGATCCTAAAGGCATCAGCCCCTGTCTCCATCCAAGGCTACCCCGAGCCAACACCCCAGATAGCCAGAGCCCACCTCCCCAGACGCCCTCATAAAGGAAGTCAACCAGCCCCCCAAGCACACTCCCAATCCCCCGCTAATCTCCCCTCGCTCTGACACACTCCGAAATGAGGTAAAACAGCAAAGAAACCACCCACCTCTCTACCTTCTCTCCAGGATACAAAGAGTAAGGAAATCTCTGGCCTCTCCCCTCTTCTACAAGTACCCCCTTCCCCAGAGTGCTTCCATCCTTTTAGCGAGGCCTCTTATAGGCTACCTTCAGCACCCCCAAAAACAACCCTACGGTAGGTCGCCGAAAAAACCTACTGTAGGTCGTCAATGACCCACGTCGCATCGACGACCTACCGTGGATCCCTTTTTAGCCCTCCAGAGAGCCCCCTCCCCAAGCCCCCAAAGAGAAGCGAAAATCAAGCCCCTAAAAAGCCTGGTTAGCTCATCTAGAATCTGAAGGGTAGGAGCCCTGAAATCCCAGCAACAGCGACCTGGGAGTTTCGAGCTGAGCAGTACCAGACCCCCAAGTTATCCTAGCCCGAACTCCCTCCCCCAAGAGCGAAGTATCACTTCTAATACTAGGGCTAGCCATTCCCATGCCCCTCCCCTTCTCCTTGGGAAGTTGCACCCGTATCTTCCCAGCTATCGCATTGGGAGGGAGAGCTGATGAGAATCGGTAGATCTTAGATGTCCCTACGCGGTAAAGCCTAGGGAGTGTTAGCTCTCACATGGAGAATAATCACGGGTATAAAACGACAAAGGGAGGAGGAAGGCTTCCTTCTTCCCCGCCCTTACACTTTGAAGAATGGATACCACGCCTTGCCCTATGACTTTCTGCTCGATAGAACAAGAAGCTTGAACAGGCCTCCTTCCCAACGTAGCTGACGGGAGAGAAAAAGGATAGGCAGACTTGACAGCTGGGTGTATAAAGGGCTTAAAAAGACTGAAGCAGGAGGATCGCTGCGGAAGAGGGCAAGGGCTGGGATGGACAGCAGGCGAAGTTGCTTGCCTTGGCTGTCCTTGTGATCGCTGGTGGAGGGCTGTGGGTGGGCGCAGGGAGATAGGTGACGTGGCATGGGGAGGGGCAAAGCGTTGTGGGCAGGGGATAGGAGCTGTTTGGGTCAGAAAGTCTGGTGGGCGGAAAC
Organism: Porphyromonas sp. oral taxon 278 str. W7784; assembly: GCF_000467855.2. Classification (GTDB taxonomy): domain Bacteria; phylum Bacteroidota; class Bacteroidia; order Bacteroidales; family Porphyromonadaceae; genus Porphyromonas. Next base: position 35 of record NZ_KI259236.1, on the reverse strand, counting down.
GAGAAGAGGGCGAAGTAGCCGTAGCTCCTTCACCC
>NZ_KI259235.1 GCF_000467855.2 Porphyromonas sp. oral taxon 278 str. W7784 | reverse complement strand
TAGCATAGCTATTACCGCCCTTCTTTTTATAGTAAAGACCAACACAAAGGAATCCCATGAGCAGCATGATCTCAGCACGATGAGCCAGGGATTTGAGCCCAATCACTTAGCAGGAGGCGGTGACCAGCAATTACTGGTCACCGCCCCGCTTCGTTTTACCGGGTGTGGGAGGCACCTTACCCTCTCTTTTCCTCCTCTCCTTCATTTCCGACTTCCCTTAGAGCTTCTATGCTAGGGGTAGGGGAGTAGGAGGGGGATGTTTTTCCTTGCTCCCTGTCTGTCCCTTTTCCTTTCTGTTGCTATCCACCCCTTCAGGCTAGGGCGCTAAACTAGACTCTAGGGTACAATGCACTTCTACGTCTCTTAGCCTTTTCTCCATCCGCTATCAGTAGCCTCTTCCATTTCCATCGGGGTTTGAAGGAGGAGGCTAGGGAGAAAGACGTTATCAAGGGGGCTCGCCTTCGGGGCACTGTACATTATATTATAAGGGTCTCTTTTGAGGGCAAAGAAGGAGGACAAGGGGAGGGGGCAAAAACGGGTAGGTCGTCGATGCGACCTACTGTGGGTCGTCATCAAAACCTACTGTAGGCTTTTTCGGCGACCTACCGTAGGTCGTTTTTTAGCCCTTCTGAAGGTAGGGGCTTTCACCCGTGGAAAGGGTGGGTGTTTGGGAAGGAGAGAAATGCCTTGAATTTGATGCTCGGAATGAGCTCAATTTGGGGGTGTCGTTCGTGAGGGATCTGCTCGGGATTTTTCCTTTGAGGTACTTCGGATTTTATCCCTCTGGAGCTTGGGTACCCTAGAGATTACACCTGAGGGGTGGAGGGCATACTTTGGGATGAGCTTCGTCGCTAGATCTGAGGTGTAAGAAGAGAATCGGTAGCCCTTCTCACGCCTCTCGTTCCGAGGGGCGGATGGAAAAATAGAGGGAGGGGGATTCTGCGATGGGACTGAGCCTACGGGCAGTGTAGTGCGAGGCTCTTCCTTCGCCTTGGGCTGAAGGTGGGGGCTGCTTTCTTGGGCGCTTCTTGCAGATTCTATACTTTTGTTTACCTTTGTGAAAAATAGCAACAAATAGTATTCGCCTAAGATGAAGTGTACGACGAACATGATGACGATGATGATGATGCAGATGATGTCTGCATCGGGTCACTCGTATCTGTAATTCGTCGCTTGGTCGGTACTAATAGATATGATGAGCCCGCTGCAGTCCCCCGATTGCAGCGGGCTCAGTGCTTTTTGCTTCACCCCATTCTTTCACACCCCCTAACACAACTTACGCCTCATGAGTACAAACGTAACCACCCAAGTCCTTCACGCTGGTTTTGAGCCTTCTGCTAACAACGGATCGACCGCTGTGCCCCTCTATCAGGCTAATGCCTTCGCCTTCGATAGCTGTGACCACGCCGTCGGGGTCTTTGACCTTCAGATACCCGCTTATCTCTACACCCGCCTTAATAATCCCACGACCGATGTGCTGGAGCAACGCCTGGCCGCCCTCGACGGTGGGGTCGGAGCGATCGCTACGGCTAGTGGCATGAGCGCTGTGGCTACGACGATCTTCACTCTGCTACGTACGGGCGATCATATCGTGGCTTCGTCGAGCGTCTATGGGGGTACGTACAATCTCTTGAGCGTCACCCTTCCCCGCCTCGGGATCACGACGACCTTCGTCGATGCACACGATCCTAAGGCCTTCGAAGCAGCGATCCAGCCCAATACGAAGCTCGTGTACACCGAGACGCTGGGCAACCCTAAGCTTGACTTCGTCGATATCGCTGCGGTGGCGGATGTGGCCCATGCACACGGCCTGCCTCTCGTGGTGGACAATACCCTGACGCCTATCCTCTGCCGTCCGATCGATCACGGAGCAGATATCGTGATCTATTCGCTGACGAAGTACTTCTCGGGCAATGGTACTGCGATGGGTGGTGCTGTCGTCGACTCGGGGAAGTTCGATTGGACCAATGGGAAGTTTCCCGACTTCACCGAGCCCAGCCCAGGGTATCATGGTCTGCGCTACAGCGAGACCTTCGGCCCAGCCGCCTTCATCGTCCGAGCTCGTGTAGAAGGGCTTCGTGACATCGGTGCTTGCCTTAGCCCTACGAATAGCTTCCTCATCATCCAAGGGCTGGAGACACTCTCCCTGCGTATCAAGCAGTCTTCGCAGAGTGCGCTGGAGATCGCCCGTTGGCTCCAGCAACATCCCGCTGTCGAGTGGGTACACTACCCGGGGCTGGAGCAGGATGAGCACCACGAGATCTGCAAGCGCTACCTTGACGGAGGCTTTGGCTGTATCATCACCTTCGGTCTGAAGGGTGGATATGAGGCAGCTAAGAGCTTCGCCGACCATACTAAGCTCTTCCGTATCGTTGCTAACCTCGGGGATACGAAGTCGCTGGTCATCCACCCCAGCAGTACGACGCATCGTCAGCTCAGCCCTGAGCAACAGGTATCAGCCGGCGTGACTCCCGACCTCGTACGTCTCTCCATCGGTCTCGAGGATATCGAGGATCTGAAGGCAGACATCGAGCAGGCTATTCTCGAAGCTACACGCTAGGATGCTTAGGGATATCTTCATCGACGACTTCGTCTCCGAGGCAGGCGAGCAGTACGATCACTTTGCGCTGAGCTATGAGGCGGCAGGGCCTCCTCTGGGCTCAGCGCCTGTGATAGTCGTGAACCATGCCCTCACGGGGAACTCTACCGTCACAGGGGAGCGAGGCTGGTGGAGCAAGCTCATCAGCGAGGAGGGAGCTATATCGCCCGAGAGCTATACGATCCTAGCCTTCAACATCCCAGGCAATGGCTACGACGGGCGGGAAGCCTCAGACCCTGAGCGCTTCACTCTGAAGGACGTCGCTCGGCTCTTCATCCTAGGTCTGGAGCGCCTCGGCCTCACCCGAGTCTATGCGATCATCGGTGCCTCTATGGGGGGAGCTCTCACCTGGCAGATGGCTTATCTACAGCCCGAGTTGGCGGAGAAGATCTTCCCCATCGCCTGCGACTACAGGGCGTCGGACTGGCTTCTGACTCAGACCTTGATCCAGAAGCAGATCCTGAGGAATTCCTCCGAACCACTAAGGGATGCCCGTATCCATGCCATGTCGTGCTACCGCACCCCGCAGTCGCTCAACGCCCGCTTCACGAGTACACGTCAGGGGACGGCAGGGCAGTACGATGTGGAGAGCTGGCTTCTCTATCACGGTGATGCACTGCAGGGTCGCTTCAAGCTCTCGGCCTATCAGGTCATGACCCATCTGACCTACTCGATTGCAGTCTGTGAGGAAGCCGAAGAGCTGGCACGTATCACCTCGGAGATCCATATGGTGTCGATCGATAGTGACCTACTCTTCACCCATGACCGAGCCGAAGCTACCTACCAGGCGCTCTCTGCCCAGAGAGACGGTGTGACGCTTGAGACCATTCACTCCATCCACGGGCATGATGCCTTCCTGATGGAGTATGAGCAACTGAATCGAATCATCCTACCTTACTTCCCCACACGTATATGAAAGTCTTAAAGTTCGGAGGGAAATCCCTTGACAATGGCCTCGGTATAGCCACGGTGCTCGACATCATCATCGACAGCTATGAGCAAGGGGATGCCCCCGTGGTCGTGGTCTCTGCTCGAGGGAAGAGCACCGACGCTCTTCTAGCCCTCGTAGAGCGGGCTCGTAGGGGGGAAGCCTTCGATGAAGATCTGGCTTGCTTCTGGGCACATCAGGGCGAAGGACTATCGCTGAGCTTCGAGGAGGAGCAGAGGGAGCTTGATCGCCTGCTCACAGGTATCTCCCTCTTGAGAGAATGCAGTCCTCGTCTAGAGGATGCACTCGTGAGCTACGGGGAAATCCTCTCGTCGAAGTACGTCGCAGAGGCCCTCAGGTCACGGGGCTATTCGGCAGTGGCGATCGACTCGGGAGACTTCCTCGTGACGGATGATCACTTCGGCTCTGCCTCGGTCTTTACCGAGGTCTCTCGGGAGCGCTGTCAGGCGCTCTTCTCTAGGCTTCCCTCGGGTACGATCCCCATCGTCACAGGCTTCATCGCCCGCTCCGAAGCAGGGGAGCGCACGACGCTTGGGCGCAATGGAAGTAACTACAGCGCTGCCCTTCTGGCGAACTTCCTCGGAGCGTCGATCATGGAGAACTTCACCCATGTCGACGGGATCTATACCGCCAATCCTACCCTGGTCCCCGAAGCACGCAAGATCGACGAACTCTCCTATGCCGACGCCGCTGAACTGTCGCAGTTCGGTGCCGACATCCTCCATATCAAGACCATCGAACCTCTGGAGGAGCGGGGCATTCCCCTTCGGGTGCTCAATACCTTCAGCTACGGCGAGGAGCATAACGGTACGCTAGTCACGGCTCATCCTCGTGACCGTGTGGTGCGGGCGCTTGCTTCGCTTACGGGCAAGGCGCTCATTCACTTCGAAGGGCGCAATATGCTCGGTCGTCCGGGGATCGACGCACGTATCTTCCGAGCCTTCGAGAGCGCTCATGTCAGTGTGAGCATGGTCGCTCAGGGCTCTACCGAGCGAGGGACGGCCATCGTCGTCGACGAGGGTGATGCCGACCGAGCAGTGACGGCACTGCACGAGGAATTCAAGCAGGATCTACACGAGGGACTCACGACGAAGATCTACGCCGAGAAGGGGCTCGCTGTCGTGGCGATCATCGGGCTCAACCTTGTGGAGTTCGACCGTCCTTACCGAGCTCTGGTGCGCAACCGCATCCTCCCGATCCTCCTGAGTAACTCGGTGCCTGAGAATACCCTTTGCCTCTTGGTCAAGGGTGAAGAGGAGTGCGTCAAGGCGCTGAAGGTTATCCACGGAGAGCTATTCGAGCGCCCCAAGCGCATCCATCTAGCGATCATCGGACACGGCACGGTCGGCGGGGCACTCATCGGGCAGATCATCCAGCAGAGGGAGCTACTCCGGGAGCAGAAGCACATAGACCTGCGCATCTTTGCTATTGCTAATTCGAGACAACTTCTCCTAGCTCCGACGGGGGTAGGAGAGCAGTGGGAGGAGGAGCTCCAGCAGGCTCCCTTCACGGGGGATCTGGCCGAGACACTCATCGCCTACGGACAGCGTCATGCGCTGGAGAATATGATCCTCGTCGACAACACTTCCTCTGTGGCGATCGCCTCGAGCTACCCGCTCTACGCCAGCAACGGCTTCGATATCGTCTCCTCGAACAAGAAGGCGAATATCGCCCCCTACGCCGACTATGCTCACCTGAGAAGTACCCTACAGCGCCACCGCCGGAGCTATCGCTACGAGACGAATGTCGGGGCGGGACTCCCTCTGATTGATAATCTCAAGCTCCTGCATCTCTCCGGTGAGCGGATCACCCGCATCCATGGACTTTTCTCCGGAAGCCTCAGCTATATCTTCAATCGTCTGAGCCAAGAGCCCGAGCGCTCCTTCCGTTCGATCGTCGAGGAGTCTGCACGTCTCGGCCTCACCGAACCAGATCCCCGTGAGGACCTGAGTGGCGAAGATGTGGTGCGCAAGGTACTCATCCTCGTGCGTGAACTAGATGTGCCCGCCGAGCTCTCGGACGTCAGCTGGGAGAACCCCGTACCCGAGTCACTTCGCAGTCTTTCGCTCCAGGACTTCTGGGAGCGCTTCGGCGAACTAGAGGTCGAGATCGAGCGACGCCGTCAGGCGCTCAACTCCGATGAAGTCCTACGCTATGTGGGCGATATCATCTGGGACGATGTACGGCAGGAAGCCACGCTCACGGCGGGGCTACGTGCCGTCTCTAGCTCGTCGCCTCTTGGGCGGGTGAGCGGAGCAGATAGTTGCTTCGAGATCTATACGGAGAGCTACGGCAGTCAGCCCATCGTGATCCAAGGGGCAGGTGCTGGAGCGAGCGTTACGGCCCGAGGAGTCTTCGGCGATGTCCTGAGATTGGCCGAGGGGTACGAGAGTTAGAAATATTGGCGTTGCACGGGTGCTTTCCCTATCTTTGTAGTGTTCGTATTGAATGTTCCACTCTAACCAATTCAACAATGTTCTATCAAGCGATACGCACTAAGAGACGTCAGCTGCTCACCCTACTTCTCCTACTTCTGGCTAGCCCTCTAGTGGCACAGCAGTACTTCCCCCACGTGGATCACTCCTCGCCCAAGGACGAGCACGGCGCCCGCTGGGTCTTCGGAGGTCTCGTCTCCTACTGGCAGGACAATAAGGCTAAGACCACCAATCTCCAGCTTGCTCCCGAGGTAGCCTACCTCTTCAATGACGACTGGGGGCTCGGGGTCGTAGGTAGCTACGAACTCGAGAAGAAGGGCAGTGACAAAGAGAGCCTCTGGGCGCTACGTCCCTTCGTGCGCTACTACTATATGCATCGTGAGCCCTTCAATCTCTATCTGGATGGAGGCTTCGGTGTAAGTGCCTCTTCGGGTGTGAAGGGCTGGGAAGTCGGCCTCCGTCCTGGCGCTTGCGTCGACCTGACGAAGGGCCTCTGCCTCTGCCTACGTCTCGGCTTCATCGGCGTGCGTGATCGCTTCGCTGGTGGCGAAGAGGCGGGGATCGGCACCACGGGCTTCGGCCTTCGCTTTGCTCCAGAGGAGCTACAGATCGGTCTGGAGCTCGAGCTCTAAGACCTAAGGCTTCGGATTTACTAACCCCAGCGGACGGAGTGTCAGTCTCCGACGCTGGGGTTTGTGCTATCTATTTGATCCCTCCATTTGGGATCCACGGTAGGTCGCTCTTGCGACCTACCGTGGATCGTCTTCACGACCTACAGTAGGTTTCTTTGGCGACCTACCGTAGGTCGTTTTTGCCCCTCTTCGTCGACCCCCTCCGATCCCGCTGGATATCGGCCTTTGGGAGGGGTGTGGGAGAAGTAGTAAAATCTAGGGAAATGGGGCGCAAAAATCCAGGGCTGTCTGACAGGCCCTGCATTGCTCCCTCTGACAATTTGTCCGACTTGGAGTACGGGCTTTTCTTGGCACACGCTTTGCCCTAAGTAAGGCGTGAGTGTAAGTTGTTAGATCCTCGATAGGCATCGCCCCTTGCTCCTCCCTCTAGAGGGTCGGACAAGCGGGGAGCCTGGACAGGAAGCTCGAAGGCAAACGCTCGCAAAACATAGTCAAGTAAAATATAAAAGCAACAATAGAATATTATGGGAAAGATCATTGGAATAGACCTCGGGACAACAAACTCTTGTGTCTCTGTACTCGAAGGGAACGAACCTATCGTCATCGCTAACAGCGAAGGTAAGCGTACGACTCCCTCTGTCGTCGCCTTCATCGACGGCGGCGAACGTAAGGTAGGGGATCCTGCCAAGCGTCAAGCTATCACCAACCCCACGAAGACGATCTACTCGATCAAGCGCTTCATGGGTGAGACCTTCGAACAGGTCAAGGACGAAATAACTCGTGTACCCTACAGCGTAGTCCGTGGCGACAACGACACGCCTCGTGTCGACATCGACGGCCGCCTCTATACTCCTCAGGAAATCTCTGCGATCATCCTGCAGAAGATGAAGAAGACCGCTGAGGACTACCTCGGCGCCGAAGTCACGGATGCTGTCATCACGGTACCTGCCTACTTCAACGACGCTCAGCGTCAGGCTACCAAGGAAGCTGGTGAGATCGCCGGGCTCAATGTCCGTCGTATCGTCAACGAACCTACCGCTGCTTCGCTCGCCTACGGCCTAGACAAGAGTGACAAGGATATGAAGATCGCCGTCTTCGACCTGGGTGGTGGTACGTTCGATATCTCGATCCTCGAGCTCGGGGATGGTGTCTTCGAAGTTCGCTCGACCAACGGGGATACGCACCTCGGTGGTGATGACTTCGACCACGTGATCATCGACTGGCTCGCTGACGAATTCAAGGCCGATGAAGGTGTAGACCTCCGCCAGGATCCTATGGCCATGCAGCGTCTCAAGGAGGCTGCTGAGAAGGCTAAGATCGAGCTCTCTAGCACGACCTCTACGGAGATCAACCTCCCCTACATCATGCCCGTGGGTGGTATCCCCAAGCACCTGGTACGCACGCTGACTCGTGCTAAGTTCGAGCAGCTGGCTGACCGCCTGATCCAGGCTTGTGTCGCTCCCTGTGAGACGGCTCTTCGTGATGCAGGTCTCTCACGTAGCGATATCGACGAAGTCATCCTCGTCGGGGGCTCTACACGTATCCCTGCTATCCAGGCCATCGTAGAGAAGATCTTCGGTAAGGCCCCTTCTAAGGGAGTCAACCCTGACGAAGTCGTCGCCGTAGGTGCTGCTATCCAGGGGGGGGTACTCACTGGTGAGATCAAGGATGTCCTTCTGCTCGACGTCACTCCTCTCTCCCTCGGTATCGAGACGATGGGTGGTGTGATGACTCGCCTGATCGATGCGAACACGACGATCCCTACCAAGAAGAGTGAGATCTTCACCACGGCTGTAGACAATCAGCCCGAAGTAGAGATCCACGTCCTACAGGGCGAGCGTTCGCTGGCTAAGGACAACAAGAGCATCGGGCGCTTCAAGCTCGAGGTAGCTCCCGCTCCTCGTCAGACGCCTCAGATCGAAGTGACCTTCGATATCGACGCCAACGGTATCCTCAATGTTACCGCTCTGGACAAGGCTACGGGCAAGCAGCAGAAGATCCGTATCGAAGCCTCCAGCGGTCTCTCAGATGCTGAGATCCAGCGTATGAAGGACGAGGCTGCAGCCAACGCTGAAGCCGACAAGAAGGAGACCGAACGTATCTCTAAGCTCAACCATGCCGATAGCCTGATCTTCCAGACGGAAA
>NZ_KI259234.1 GCF_000467855.2 Porphyromonas sp. oral taxon 278 str. W7784 | reverse complement strand
CGGGCACAAAGCATCAGATGCTTTGTGCCCGATGGCGCTTGAGGTTAGTAACCAAATCTTAGGCTACAGCTCCCTGCGTAGACGGGCTACAGGCAGGCGGAGCTGCTCTCGGTACTTGGCTACGGTACGGCGGGCGATTGGGTAGCCCCGCTCGGAGAGCAGCTGGGTGAGCAGCTCGTCGGAGAGAGGCTTACGCTTATCCTCTTCGGCGATGAGCTTCGCTAGGGCTTCACGGACTTCACGGGTGGAGATGCTCTCACCTTCGTCGTTGATGATGCCTTCGCCGAAGAAGAACTTCAGCATGTAGACACCGAAGTCGGTCTGCACGGACTTGCTGTTGCTCACCCGAGAGATCGTACTGATGTCTAGACCCGTAGCCTCGGCGATATCCTTGAGGATCATAGGTCTCAGCGCCGAGATCTCGCCCGTGAGGAAGAAATCCCGCTGATGGGCGACGATGGCCGTCATCGTCTTGCGGAGCGTCTCCTCTCTCTGCTGGATGGCGTCGATGAACCATCGGGCTTGCTCGACCTTGTGCTTGAGGAAGGTGAAGGCCTCTCGGCTCTGTCGTGAATCCCCTCGCTGTCCCTTCTGCTCCTCGAGGAGAGCCAGATAGGTGGGGCTGAGGCGAAGCGGAGGCAGATCCCGCTCCCCGACCAGAGAGATCAGCAGTTCGCCATCCCGCTCCGTGACGATAAAGTCCGGCGTGAAGTGGGCAAACCGCCCCTCAGAGTCGTCCCCGTAGCCACTGGCGGGCTTGGGGCTCAGATGCGAGACGAAGGTGTAGAGTTCCGCTAGACGCTCTTCGCTCACTCCTAGGCAGGAGCAGAGGCGATCGAAGCGCTTATTGACAAAGTCCTCATAGTAGTCCCGGATCATCCGGTACGCCTCTCGGTGCAGGGGAGTCTCGGGGAGACGCTCGATCTGCAGTAGGAGAGATTCCCTGAGATCACGGGCAGCGATGCCTGCCGGGTCAAGGGTCTTCACCAGACGAATCAGCTCTTCGATCTCCTTGGGAGCGACGGAGAGGCCTGCCTTGAAGAGCAGGTCATCCTCGATCTCCTCCACCGAGCGAGTCAGGTAGCCATCGCTGTCGATATTGCCGATGATGTAGCGGGCGATCTCACGGCGCACACCGTCAAGGGGCGTCACCAGAGCAAGCTGGTCCATGAGGTATTCGTCCAGCGAAGGTGCCCCAGCAGCGAAGGGTATTTCCTCCCTCACCGACTGGCGCTCCTGTAGCTCTCGGAGCTTGTAGTCGGGGATATCATCCTCGGTGGCGTATTCGCCGAGCTCCCAGTCCTGATCACTGGCATCTCCCTCGGGTGTGGAGTCCTCCGACTCACGCTGAGGCTCCTCGTAGTTCTCTTCTAGAGCGGGGTTCTCCTCCAGCTCTCGCTCTATACGTCCTTCGAGCTCCAGCCCGGTGAGCTCCAGCATCTTGATAGCCTGGATCTGGGCAGGAGTGAGCGAAAGGGATTGGTCGAGCTTCTGCTGCTGCGTGAGCTTATTCATCGGGGAGGAAGGGGTCTAAGCGGAGGGAAAGACAGGAGAGGAGGGAGGGGAAGGTAGGGCTAGAGATCTTCGTGATCGTAGGTCCAGACGATCTCTTCGCCATTGATGCGGAAGACCTCCTTGCGGGCAAGAGCAAAGAAGTAGTCACTGAGGCGATTGATGAAACGCAGGACATTAGGCTCTAGGGGAGTCTCGCTGTTGAGGCGGTAGATGATCCGCTCAGCACGACGGCAGACCGTACGGCAGACGTGTGCCGAAGCAGTGATGGCTCCACCCGAAGGGAGTATGAAGGCCTTGATGGGAGGTACGAGGTCGTCGAGGCGGTCGATCTCACGCTCTATGCGGGCGACGGCTCGCTCAGTGACACAGGTTACCTCCTGTACTTCGTCCCGCGTGGTATCGGTAGCCAGATAGCCACCCACGGAGAAGAGCTTGTGCTGTAGCCAGAAGAGGAACTTACGATCCACCTCTTCTAGGTCATGGGAGAGGAGCACACCGACGAAGGAATTCAGTTCGTCGATCGTGCCGTAGCTCTCTAGGCGAATATCATACTTAGGGACACGCTGTCCGCCGACGAGCGACGTACGACCTTTGTCGCCTCCCTTGGTGTAGAGTTTATACTTCTCTGTATCCATAGCTTTGTGGAGTATTGATAGTTAGGTAGAGTCTTCGGTGCTCCTGATGCCTCTAGAGGTCTAGTAGGTACATCGGAGATGCTGTGGTGCGACGCAGGGCGGTGAGTGCAAGGTCTTTGCCCACACGTATCCCTTCGGAGAAGAGGCGCTGCTCGACAGTCTTCCAGCAGAGATCAGGGTGGTTATTGTCCTTACTCAAGTGGCAGAGCCAGACGTTCTTCATGCCCGGGTGGTAGACACGACTGAGGAGCTCGGCAGCCTCATCGTTCGATAGGTGACCTAGGGGCGAAGACACACGTCCCTTGAGGAACTCTGGGTAGCTCCCCGAGCGAAGCATCTCACGGTCATAGTTGGCCTCGAGCACTACATGATCGGCACGACCTACGTAGTCCTCGATGATATCCGTGACGTGCCCCACATCAGTGGCGAGCGTGAACTTGAAGTCCCCCTTAGTGATATGGTAGCCGACATTCTCAGCGCTGTCATGCGGTACGGGGAAGGCTTCGATAGTGAAGCCAGCCAGCGTGAAGGGCTCACGGATGGCTATATCCCGTCGGGAGGGGCCTATAGGGTCCTGGACGAAGCGACTATGCGCTATGCTGTCGTGCACCAGACGAGTGGCATAGATCGGCAGGTGGTAGACTCCGCCGACGACACCTATGGTGCGTATATGGTCGGCATGATCGTGGGTGACGATCACCCCGTGGAGGTGACCTCCGTCCAGAGTGATCCCCTCAGCCTTGAGTGTCTTAGTGATGGTGCGTATGGGGATCCCAGCGTCAATGAGGAAGCCCCCGTCTTCGTCTCCCAGATAGTAGCAGTTCCCACTGCTTCCGCTGGAGAGACACATGAACCTGATCATCTGTATATATAGATATGCAAGCTTAGTCTTAGCGGCGATAGATGGACGTCTCCCGTGAGAAGCCTTCCATCTCTTGGTCGAGGCTCATCTCACCTCTAAGAGGAATGGCCATGAGCTGACCTACCTCCTCCGAACTGAAGCCCTGACCAAGGAGGTACATCAGCTTGGTGAGGACGGCTTCCGTCGTAGCATCACGCCCGCTGACGACCCCTATCTTCTGCAGGAGAATCCCCGTCTCATAGCGCATCATATCCACGTAGCCGGTGACGCACTGAGTGACGTTGACGATGACTACACCTCGGGCAACTGTCGATCGAAGAGCATCGAGGAACCACGGGAGCATCGGCGCATTACCGCTACCGAACGTCTCGAGTACTACGCCTCGGAGCGTGGGGAGCGACAGGATCGACTCCACGACACCACGGGTGATCCCTGGGAAGAGCTTCAGCACTGCCACGTTCGGGTCAAAGTGAGGGTGTACAGCGAGTGTCCGCCCCTGAGGGGCCTTAGCGATCACAGCATCATGGTAGCGTATCTCGATACCCGCATAGGCTAGGTGAGGATAGTTGTACGACTCGAAGGCGCTGAACTGATCCGCACTGACCTTGCTCGATCGATTACCACGCATCAGATAGTTCTCAAAGAAGAGTGTGACCTCGGGTACACGAGGGCGACCAGCCTCGTCCCGTGCTGCTGCGATCTCGATAGCGGTGATGAGATTCTCCTTGCCATCGGTACGGAGCTTCCCCACGGGGAGCTGAGAGCCGGTGAAGACGATCGGCTTAGAGAGCCCTTCGAAGACGAAGCTCATCGCCGAAGCCGTGTAGGCCATCGTATCCGTCCCATGGAGGATGACGAAGCCATCATAGTCCTCGTAGTGCTCCTCGATGACCCGTGCCAGCTGCACCCAGTGCTCCGTGGTGATCGCCGACGAGTCCAGCGGGGGCGAAAACTCCACGCTCGATATATCACATCCCAGGAGACGAAGCTCGGGGACATTGTCTTGAAGGTAGTTGAAATCAAATGGTTCGAGAGCCCCCGTCTCGGGGTTCTCTACCATGCCTATCGTGCCTCCGGTATAGACGAGGAGGATGGATACTCGCTGTGCAGCCATGCTGTGGTGTAGTCGTTAGGGCAAGAAGCGGAGGGGCTAAGGCCTTGGGGATCATCCCTTCGGGAGGGTGCATCTGCTCCGCTGTAATTCTCTCTACACAAAGATAACAATAATCTACAGCCATACGGCTCGTAGACGCCGACTTCCCTCAGGCCAAGGCACCTCCGTCCACGGACGCTCCCCTCGAAGGCCGATCACGGACCAAGGCGTTTCTTCGCCCCTCGATCAGCCTCCTTCGCTCCGCCAAAATTTGCGCCGACGATCGAAGGAAAAAATCACGGCGGCGTAGTCCTTCCCCGAGGGACGTCCCTACCCTACAAACACGGCTTTTCTCGCCCCTTCGGCATCCCCCCTCCCAAGACCCTAAAAAACGACCTACGGTAGGTCGTCGAAAAAA
>NZ_KI259233.1 GCF_000467855.2 Porphyromonas sp. oral taxon 278 str. W7784 | reverse complement strand
ATTACCCTAAGCTTCTCAGGATATCGTGATGGCGATAAGGTAGAGTTCCTAACTGAAGCGCTTACTTTCTGGAGCAACGAGATTGATGCTCGAGTAGAATACGAAGTGAACTCTCATTCCCTAGTCTGCATACCTTCCTCCCGTGAAACGCTAGTGATGGGAGCGGTCCTCGCTACCTTGGTCTCTCCATACGACCCGTGCTCGCCAAGTAGCACCAGCAGCATCCCTCACTCCCACCCGTCTCATACGGCGGGTGGGGTAAGCGGTCAAGCTGAATATATGCCTTAGGTATATCCTATTAACAATAGACATCATCATGAAACGAATACTTAGACCCCTCGTTGCCCTCGCACTGCTCCTAGCAGTCCCTGCCTCCTTCACCTCTTGTCAGGAGGATTCGCCCGAGGTCGACTACAATATGGAGGTCACCATGACCAATGACTTCTCCAAGGTGGTAGAAGCCATCAATAGCGGTGCTCTCAAGGACGAAGAAGCCATCCAGGAGCTCGCTAAGGCGATCGACAAGATGAATACGGACCAAGCTACCAAGCTACGAGCCATCCTCGAGGTACTAGGGGATGTCAACAAGACTCTTGAGACAAGGCTTGCTGCCATCGCTGCTGCCATCGAGTCACAGACGCTCGTGCTGAAGAGCAAGCTCGTCGCGATCGCCGAGGCTATCAACAAGCACATGAAGAAGCAGTCGGAGCTCGTAGGGATGATCGCTGAGGCTATCGACAAGCTAGGCGGGACGCTCTCGGATAAGCTGGACCAGATCACGAAGGAGATACATGACCCACAGAAGGCTCTACAGGAGCGGATCGATCTCTTGCTTGGAGCTATAAATAGCAAGACACTGACCTTCGCACAGAAGCTTGATTTCATCGAGTCAGCTACGACCTCAGAGATCAACAAGGATAAGCCTCAGGATCAGTTCCAGATACTGAGTACCAGCCTTAGCGAACTCTTGACTGCATCTGAGGCTAGCGGAGAGGTTGCCCCTGACGTACTAGAGCGTCTCCGAGCTCTTGTTAATCGTGCAGAAGAACTACGTGGCGAGATCGACAACAGTCTGCCCCCTGCTAATGCAGTCGTAGAGCTCCTCGATATGCTCCAGCAGCTGAAGGCTCAGGCCAATGTTCCCACCCCTCCTACTCCTCCAACTCCTACCCCACAACCAGAAGGGGAGTATGTCGACCTAGGGCTTCCTAGTGGGCTCAAGTGGGCGACCTGCGACCTCGGAGCTACGAAGCCCGAAGAGCGTGGTGACTACTATGCCTGGGGCGAGACCGAGCCTAATAAGAATGAATTCTCTTGGGCGACCTACAAGCATGGTAAAGTCGTGAATGGAGTCATCAAGTTCACGAAATACTGCACCGATCCAGATTGGGGACTTGATGGCTTCGTCGACAACAAGAAGAAGCTAGATCCCGAAGATGACGTTGCGCATGCCAAGCTCGGAGCTCCCTGGCGTATGCCTACCGGAGATGAGGCCAATGAGCTTGCCCAAGCATGTACCTGGAGCAAGGAAGTAATCAATGGAAACGTATGCTTCCGTGGCAAGAGCAAGTACAACGGCAAGAGCATCACCTTTAAGGCTAGTGGTAAGGTTAATAGCTCACAACTAGAAGGGGACGATGGGAGCACCAGCATCTGGGTTAGTGATAATCTCTTGCATACTCCTGACCAAGCACTTACTCTACACCTGTTCGAAACGACAGCAGGCTCTGATGTAGTCATTAAAGCTAACACTACATACCAGCAGCGCTATCTAGGTATCTCCATCCGTCCTGTACGACCCTAGAGCCTCCCTGCATCTCACAGCTCCTCCTGCATCCTCTGCAGGGTGCAGGTAGGGAGCTAACTCCGATCATCGTATGCTGCGAATGCATACACCAAACACAATCGAAATTATGAAAGCAATATATAAGGCGCTTCTTGGGCTGGCTCTCATGACAGCGGTGCCTACCTCCTTCACCTCATGTCGGGAGGATGCCCCCTCGGTGAACCAGACAGTAGATATCACCGTCAAGAATGAGTTCTCCAAGCTCGTAGAGGCCATCAACAATGGCAACCTCAAGCGTGAAGAGGCCATCAAGAAGGTCACTGAGGCCATCGATGGCATGAATAAAAGCAGTAGCGAGATCCTTAGTGAGATCCTTGAGGTCCTCGGCTCGGTCAATAATACTCTGGAGACGAAGCTAGCTGCCATCGAAGGGGCTATCAACTCCCAGAGACTCCTGCTCGAGGAGAAGCTACAGCTCATCGCAAAGGCTATCGGTGACCACATGCTCAATCAGGACGAGGTCGTGAAGAAGATCACTCAGGCCATCGACAAGCTCGGCGGAACACTCGCTGGGAAGCTCGAGCAGATCAAGACAGCGATCAATAGCAATGAGAAGACCACACAGGCGAAGCTCGACCTCATCCTAGCTATGATCAATGCCCAGACAATCAACCTCGGGAGTAAGCTCGATGCACTCAAGACTCTGATAGAGACTGAGACGGTCGCCATCTCCCAAAAGATCGATATCCTCGACAAGGCTATGAAGGCGCTCCAGGAGCAAGCCAAGGCCAACGGAGTAGCTAATGGGCAGATCCAAGAGCAGCTCAAGGCTCTTGCTACTACGGTGAATACCCTCCTCGAAGAAGTACGGGCAGGGAAGGCCGATGCGACCAAGGCCTTTGCTGAGATCCTCAAGAAGCTCGATGAGCTGATCGCCAAGATCAATAACAGCAAACCACCTATCCCAGGGACGACTGACCTCGGTCTCAGTGTCGAGTGGTCTGACACCTACCTTGGGGCATCAACTCCTCTCGAATTCGGTGACTATTACGCTT
>NZ_KI259232.1 GCF_000467855.2 Porphyromonas sp. oral taxon 278 str. W7784 | reverse complement strand
TGATTCGTCAGGGGGTTCGATTGGCAGCAGTTACCCTTGGCCGGGATGGTGCATTGATTGGAAATGCAAATGGAATTGTAAAAGCAGAAGGTTTTTCATCTCAGGTGGTGGATACAACCGGTGCCGGAGATTCCTTCTGGGGCGGTTTCACTGCATCTTTCCTTCAGGCAGAAACAGAACCGGAACACCTGACCCGCGGACAGATGATAGAATTTGGCCGTGTGGGAAATGCGGTGGCAAGCTTGTGCGTGGAACACCGCAGCGGAATCTCGGCTATTCCGGAGATGGAGGAGATTAAAGAGAGGCTGGGAAAATAGAATAAAATTAAGAAGGGGCTGTCGCACTAAATGAATGTACCGACCCCCAATTGTTAGACGATAATCTAACGATTGGAGGTCGGTATTTTTATGGCTAAATATAGCTATGAATTTAAGAAACAGATTGTTCTAGAATACTTGAAAGGCGATGGTTCATATCTCTGTCTATCGAATAAGCACGGTATATCCAACCAGGCTCAATTACAAAAATGGGTAGCTGCCTATAAAAAGTTTGGTGATGATGGTTTAAAAAGATCACGCAATCAAAAGATTTACTCTTTCGAAGAGAAGTTTTCTATAGTAGAGTCTTATTTAACAAGTGAACTCTCATATCAGGAGCTGGCTCTACAAGTTGGGATTAATAATCCTGCGTTGGTTAATCGATGGGTCAATGAGTTTAAAGCTGCCGGGCCTGATGCTTTGAGAACGCACAAGAAAGGCCGAAAGAAAACATTGAGTAAATCAAAAGACAGTAAGCGAGCTCAGGAAATCCAGGAAGCTAAGGTTGATACCAGTGCAGAGCACGTCCGGGAACTAGAGGATGAACTTCTTAAGCTCCG
>NZ_KI259231.1 GCF_000467855.2 Porphyromonas sp. oral taxon 278 str. W7784 | reverse complement strand
TCGCAATCACACCCGCTCGCTTCTTAAAATGGCGGCTACCTACTCTCCCACTGTTACGCAGTACCATCGGCACAATTGGGCTTAACTTCTCTGTTCGGAATGGGAAGAGGTGGAACCCCAACGTTATAACCACCTAAATATCTCTTATATCTAGACAATCATTGACTCGATAAAAACATCCGATACTCACAATCGTATCGCTAAGTCGGTATACAACCACAGCAGCGCAAAAACTTTCGGGCTATTAGTACTACTCGGCTTTGACGTCACCGCCTTTACACCTGTAGCCTATCAAGGTCATCGTCTATAACCACCCTTATAATGAGATCTAATCTTGAGGCAAGCTTCGTACTTAGATGCTTTCAGCACTTATCTCAACCGAACGTAGCTACTCGGCAGTACGCCTGGCGGCATAACCGATAAACCAGCGGTTCGTCCAACACGGTCCTCTCGTACTAGTGTCAGGCCCCCTCAAATCTCAAACGCCCACAACAGATAGAGACCGAACTGTCTCACGACGTTCTGAACCCAGCTCGCGTGCCACTTTAATGGGCGAACAGCCCAACCCTTGGGACCTTCTCCAGCCCCAGGATGTGACGAGCCGACATCGAGGTGCCAAACCGCTCCGTCGATATGAGCTCTTGGGAGCGATCAGCCTGTTATCCCCGGAGTACCTTTTATCCTTTGAGCGATGGCCCTTCCATACGGAACCACCGGATCACTATGCTCTAGTTTCCTACCTGTGCGACTTGTTAGTCTCCCAGTCAAGCACCCTTGTGCCATTACACTCTACGACCGGTTACCAATCGGTCTGAGGGTACCTTTAGAAGCCTCCGTTACACTTTTGGAGGCGACCACCCCAGTCAAACTACCCACCATGCAATGTCCTCGCTCCTGCGAGTTAGAACCCAAATAACAAAAGGGCCGTATTTCAACGGCGACTCCACGAATACTGGCGTACCCGATTCTCAGTCTCCGGCCTATCCTACACATTTGTTACCCAAATCCAATGCAAAGCTATAGTAAAGGTTCACGGGGTCTTTTCGTCCCGTTGCGGGTAATCGGCATCTTCACCGATACTACAATTTCACCGAGCTCGCGGTTGAGACAGTACCCAGATCGTTACACCATTCGTGCAGGTCGGAACTTACCCGACAAGGAATTTCGCTACCTTAGGACCGTTATAGTTACGGCCGCCGTTTACTGGGGCTTCAATTCAATGCTTCTCTTGCGATGACATCTCCTCTTAACCTTCCAGCACCGGGCAGGTGTCAGGCTATATACTGTATCTTTCGATTTAGCATAGCCATGTGTTTTTGTTAAACAGTCGCCTGGGTCTATTCTCTGCGGCTCACCGGTTAGGTGAGCGTTCTTTATCCCGAAGTTACAGAACTATTTTGCCTAGTTCCTTAACCGCGAATCACTCGAGCGCCTTAGTATACTCAACCCAACCACCTGTGTCGGTTTATGGTACGGGTAATCATGCAATATGCTTAGCGGATTTTCTTGGGAGCTCCGTTACTTTGTCCATATCTCCTTGTGCAAGCACTCAGAGTACTGTCAGGTTCAGCTCTCAGGGCGGATTTGCCTACCCCGATCAACACCTACACCCTTTAACCAGCTATTCCGTCAGCTGGCAGGACCGTCACATCTCCGTCTCCACATCGCTCACATAATTAGTACCGGAATATTAACCGGTTCGTCCATCGGGTACGCCGTTCGGCTGCCCCTTAGGCCCCGACTAACCCTGATCCGATTAGCGTTGATCAGGAAACCTTAGTCTTTCGGCGAGGAGGTTTCTCACCTCCTTTATCGTTACTTATACCTACATTTGCTTTTCCAGAAACTCCAGCAAGAGTTGTCCTCTTACCTTCAACGTCGCTGGAATGCTCCCCTACCGATGTTTACACATCCCACAGCTTCGGTAAATAGCTTATGCCCGATTATTATCCATGCCAAAGCACTCGACTAGTGAGCTGTTACGCACTCTTTAAATGAATGGCTGCTTCCAAGCCAACATCCTAGCTGTCTTCGCACTCTGACTTCGTTTGGTCAACTTAGCTATTATTTCGGGACCTTAGCCGATGGTCTGGATTCTTCTCCTCTCGGACATGGACCTTAGCACCCATGCCCTCACTCCGTGGATCTAACTTATCGTGCATTCGGAGTTTGTCTGGACTTGATAGCCGGTGAAAGCCTCGCATCCAATCAGTCGCTCTACCTCACGTAAGAAACTCCACAGGCTGCACCTAAATGCATTTCGGGGAGTACGAGCTATCTCCAAGTTTGATTAGCCTTTCACCCCTACCCTCAGTTCATCCGAAAGCTTTTCAACGCTTACCGGTGCGGTCCTCCAGTTGGTTTTACCCAACCTTCAACCTGACCAAGGGTAGATCACTTGGTTTCGCGTCTACTCCCTCTGACTATACGCCCTATTCAGACTCGCTTTCGCTTCGGCTACGTGACTCTTCATCACTTAACCTTGCCAGAGAAAGTAACTCGTAGGTTCATTATGCAAAAGGCACGCAGTCACAGCTCGAAGCTGCTCCTACCGCTTGTAGGCAGACGGGTTCAGGGTCTATTGCACTCCTCTGTTCGAGGTTCTTTTCACCTTTCCCTCACGGTACTGGTTCACTATCGGTCTCTCGGGAGTATTTAGCCTTACGGGATGGGCCCCGCAGATTCACACAGGATTTCACGTGTCCCGCGCTACTCAGGATACCTCTAAGTCCAACGAAGATTTTCGGATACACAGCTTTCATGCTCTATGGCCGGCCTTTCCAGACCGTTCTCCTAATCTTGTCTTCCTATATCGAGGTCCTACAACCCCAGATTTGCCGAAACAAATCTGGTTTGGGCTAGTCCCCGTTCGCTCGCCACTACTAAGGGAATCACTTTTGTTTTCTTCTCCTATGGGTACTTAGATGTTTCAGTTCCCCACGTTCGCTCAC
>NZ_KI259230.1:315754-356430 GCF_000467855.2 Porphyromonas sp. oral taxon 278 str. W7784 | reverse complement strand
GGTAGGTCGTCGATGCGACCCACAGTAGGTTTCTTTTGGACCTCGTAGAGGGTGCATCATTTCGCCCCTCAATGGCGGGGACGAAAATGAAGGGTTTGCCCTTGCTAACGGCTAGTGCTGGGAGTCCCCGAGAGGAGCCAATCCAGAGAGACGCGCGTGAAGTAAATATCGAAGGCTGGGCGATCGTTCTCCTCACTGATGATCCCGATGGTGCCGTCGGGGAAGACCATCACTTCGCTATAGACGGATTCGCCTCGGCAGATCTCACGGGAGACAGGCCAAGTCTTCCCCTCGTCCTTGCTGAGGAAGAGACGAAGGTGATCACGTGTGGGGCTGGCAGGTAGGGTATGTAGGAGGTACTTCGACTGCTCCCCTCGACCCTTGCCGATAGGCTGGTAGCGAGCGAAGGCACCATTGCAAGCATTCCCCGTCAGTTCGGGCCAAGTGCCAGCAGGCATCCAGGTCTTCCCTCCGTCACGTGTCAGGATGTAGGTGCGGGCATTAGCCCCAGAGGCGCGATTGCGACTAGAGACGAGGAGCGAACCATCAGAGAGCTCGACGACCTTCGATTCGTCGCCATCATGACGGGCGGGCGAAGAGATCTGCCAGCTCTTCCCCTTGTCATCCGAATAGACGAGGATGTTGTCCATCGCCCCTCCCCAGCTCTGGTCTGTGCGCTGAGCGGCGACGAAGACGATACGCCCCTTAGAGGTGATGATCCCATTACCCGAGGCGAAGAAGCCCCCCCAAGCATAGGGGCCGAGGTAGACCTGCTTGGTGATATTCGTAAGGGGCTCCCAGGTCTTCCCGCCATCCGAACTCTTGGTGAAGTACATCTGCGTGGGCTCCTTGGTGATCGAGGGATAGGTCCAAAGACCTGCCCCACCGACCATCACCATATATATAGTCTTGCCATCGGTAGCCATAGCAGCATCGCCATAGCCATGCTCCTTAGTACCCGTGGCGACAGTGATCGGTGCACTCCACGTGCGACCGTCGTCGCTACTACGCTTGACCTCGACGTCAATATCGGCGGGGAGGTCGCCGTCCTTCTCCTTACGTCGATCGATACTCGCTACCAGAGTGCCATCCGACAGGCGGACGATCCCAGGGATACGGTAGTGCTTCGATCCTGCTTCCCCTGGTGCCCAGAGGAGGGTACGCTGTAGGACGATCTCCTGCGTATGACGCTCGGTAGTGAGTCCCTCGAGCTCAAGGTTGTCAGCGATGATCGTAGAGACTTCGGCGGAGACCTGGTGACCTTCCTTTGCCTTAGGAGCAATGTCGGCAACGACCCAGAGGGCATCCTCTTCCTTGAGCTGCTTATTGATCTTGAAGGGGACGAGCCCCTTCTTACTGACCTTCGCTGTGGCAAGCAGTTCGCCTGGATCACGAGGGTCGAAGCGGTCGTTATTCTTCGTGCGGTAGAGCTTGAGCGCTGTGACATCACGGAGATCAGTAGTGCCGGTGAGATCGATAGTCAGGGCATCAAGCTGGTAGCCCCGTGTGTGGCTCGTGTAGATGCAGAAGAGTGCTTGGTCGGAGCCTCGGCCGATGAGGTTGCCATTGACAGCACGCTCGAAGTAGTAGAAGGGGAAGCGCACCTTGCGAGGCTTCTCCATCTTGAGCTCAGCAGGGAGCGTAGGCTGCGACTGCGAAGCAAAGGAGGTGAGAGACAGCCCAAAGGCTAGGAAAGCGAGGATTCGTTTCATCGGAATGGAACTATTGAGTGGTGAGATATTCTTCTAGTTCGAAGCGTAGGTCGGCAGCAAATTCCTGCTGGACGGGATTGTCTCCCTCCTCCCAAGCGGATAGCTCGGTCGAAGCAAGGAGATGAGTACGCATCTCGGCGTCTGTACGCCCCCAACGCTTGAGCATCAGGAGGACGGAGCGCTGGAGAGGTGTGGGATAAGGGACTTCGTCAGAGGAGAGGAAGGCGAGGCTCTCCCGAAGGAGCTTCGTCGCCCATGCCTTTGTCTCCAGCATGAAGCCTCGGGAGAACCATCGGGCTAGGACGGTGAAGGCTACAGGCAGGACATCCTCCCAGCGCTGATCGGCATCCGTAAAGATCCAATCCAGTGCCCAGTAGGGAGCAGAGGGCGTGCGGTCGAAGAGGTGCTTAGCGAGGTAGTCCCTCAGTTCGGGGTTAGCGAACGAGGAACGAGCTAGCTCCGTAGCCACTTCGTACGTCACTGCCTCGGCAGGATAGATGAGCTGACCGATCAGCTTGAGCTCCCGTACATCACGGGAAAGCAGGTAGGTAGCCAGCTCCGTACGCTTGGGCTGCTTCTCTGCTAGACGAAGGATATAGTCGAGCGTCAGACCGAAGTTGATCCCGTAGTGCAGGCCCTTGTCCCGCATCGACGAAGCTACCTGCCCATCCATCACTCGACGTAGCTGTGTCCTTAGCTCTTTAGCTTCGAGGAGCGCCTGCTCTGAGGGCATAGGGTGACGAAGCTCCTCTGCCGTCACGGGATCGAGAGGCAGGGTAGCATACTCCCGGCTATAGCGGAGCATCTGCTCGGCATAGCCTTCGGTGTAGTCGGCACGAACATCGGTGATACCGCCCGCTTCATCATAGACCAGCTCTAGCCTTGGGTTCACAAAGCCCTTGTAGGGAGCGATATGGAGTTGCTCGTAGCGGGCTAGGACTTCCTCATGGAGCTTCGGGTCGATCTCGATCGCATAGCGCTCGACGAGAGCACGGCCTGCCCCCTGATCCCCTTCACTCTTGATACGCTGTACTTCGGCCAGAAGTTCGGCGAGGATCGGACGGAGTGCCTCATAGTCATGGATGATCAGCTCTAGGCCCTTTAGCTCCAGAGCACCGAGTGCACTCCCCTTCTCCAGCACGTAGCGAGCGATAAGGGCCCTATTGCGCATGTGCGCCTCCTCCAGCACGTGTCCCGGACGGATACGCACGAGCTGCGTGACTAGACCATTGAGTAGGTAGCGGTAGTAACAAGCCTTATAGGCCTCCCGATCGGGTAGTAGCCCCAGCTCGACGAGATGCTCATCCGCCATATAGTAGAGGGCGAAGAGGTCTGCCCGTGCTTCCTCTAGGGTCGAATGGTACGCTCCAAGGGCGTCCGCCGAGACACCTGGGAGGAGCTTCCCCGAGCCATGTCCTAGACATTCGTGTAGGTCGGTATGGAGATGCTCCGTGACCTCGCCGTATTTCTCGAGGAGCGCACGTACCGAAGGGTCGGGGACGAAGGCCTCATCCATCCCGCTGTGCTGCGAGGCGATATGATAGGCCCGATGAATGTTGTCGATCGTCACCGACTTAGAGCCATGCGTAGCACGTATCCAGTCTGCGTTCGGCAGGTTGATACCTATAGGAGTAGCGGGGTATGAGTCTCCCGCGAGCATAGCTACCGAGACGACGGTAGCCGAGACGCCTCGTGGCTCCTTCTTCTTGAAGCGTGGATCAACGGGAGCATGATCCTCGAACCACTTGGCCTCGGAGCATATCTTCTCAGTCCGCTGACTAGCTTCGTGATCACGGACATGCACGAGGCTCTCCCACATCCCCTTCGTGCCTAGAGGATCGGTGTAGACCTCGGTGAAGCCATTGATGAAGTCTACCTCCGGCTTCGTATCCTCTACCCAAGAGATGCAGTAGTCATTATATTTGTCCAGATCCCCCGTCTTGTAGTAGTCGATGAGGGAGAGTATCGTACGTCGCTGCTCGTCTGTCTCGGCATAGGCAACGGCCGACTTCAGTGAAGCGATGATGCGTGTGAGGGCTTCACCATAGAGGCCTCCCTGCTTGTAGACCTCTTCGTAGAGCTCACCATCCACGCTCTTCCCAAGGCGACTATTCAGCCCGAGCGAAGGGGGAGCTTGACGCTCTGCCTCGGAGAGATCTTCGTAAGCACGGGCGTAGAAGCCTTCTGCTTCCGCTTGTGTCACCCCGGGGGCATAGAAGTTCGCCGACGAAGCCTGCACTAGATCTTCATCGCCACTCTGCACGGTACGGCGAGGGGCGACCTGAGGGTCAAAGATCAGCTGAAGCAGTTCTTCCAGCTCTTGCCCTCGATAGCGAAGGAGCTGGCCTTCCCGCTGTACCTCGGCTAGGATCTCTAGGAGGTAAGCTCGGGAGAAGGCAGGCTCGAACTTCTCCGAGCCATAGTGGTGATGGATACCGGATGAGAACCAGAGACGGAAGAGATACGTCTCGAGTGCCTGGAAGGCTTCGGAAGCTCTGTCTCCCGAGTAGGTCAAGTAGATCCCCTCGAAGAAGGCACGTAGACGCAGGCCATGACGGCCATTCTGATCGAAGGTAATATCCCGTCCTGCCAGAGCCGCTTCACTGAGGTGATAGATGAATAGCTTCCGCTCTAAAGGCAGGGAGGCAAACCCAGGAATCTCATAGCGGAGTATCTCGATATCCGCAAAGCGCACTACTGAAGCGCCATGGGCCTCGGTATAGGTGGTGGTCATATTTATCATTGAGTAAATAGGTCGTCGTACCCGTCTCTCTAGCTCCGCTCGCTCAAGCAAAGCCCCACGGGAGGAGGCGTAGACGAAAGAAGTAAATTATATGGGATCGGGCTCGGAGCTGAGAGTAGCAGGTGGTCAGAGACTACACTGCCAGATACTCAGAAGCTACACTACCGAGTGCCCCAAGCTTAGCCTAGTCTTTACATAGGATGTAGCCTGTCAAGGGAGTAGGGAGTACCCTAATAAATTCCCAGAACTTGTACTACCGAGCGAGAGAGCGAAAGAGCTCGGCGAAGAGCTGGCAATAGCTCTCAGGGCTGAAGTCTCGTGCTATACGTTCCCTACCCTTCTGCCCCATAGCTCTACGCTCCTCTGGGTGCTCGAGCATCCATGTGATCGCTTGAGCTAGGGCGAAGGCATCCTTTGCAGGAAGAGAGGAGTCGAATGGGTGAGTCTGGGTGAGACATAGGCATCTAGACGGATGAAAAGCAGTGAGCCTACTAGCCCTATCAGCCTCTAGAGGTCAGGCAAATAGGACCAGTAGGCCCAGTGAGAAGCTAGTGGAGATGGGTGGGAGGACGGACTAAAGCGTGGGCTGAGCGCTAAGGCTTAGCTTCGAGCTTCTTGGCCTCATCCCAGAGTGCATCCATCTCCTCTAACGAGAGTTCCTTGAGCGTACGCCCCTCCTCCTTCGCCCGAGCTTCGATGTAGCCAAAGCGACGGATAAACTTGGTGTTGGTACGCTCGAGGGCATTATCGGGGTTGACCTTGTACTTACGAGCTACATTGATGATACTGAAGAGGAAGTCACCGAACTCGGCCTCTGTATCCTCTACTGAGCCTGAGGTGATGGCACCACGGAGCTCGGAGAGCTCTTCCTCGACCTTCGACCAGACATCCTCTGGGTGCTGCCAGTCGAAGCCGACACCTCTAGCCTTGTCCTGGATGCGGTAGGCCTTGATCAGGGCGGGCAGGGAGGAGGGGACGCCGGAGAGCACGGTCTTATTGCCGTTCTTCTCCTTCTGCTTCAGTTCCTCCCAGCGCTCTATGACGGCCTCGGAGGTAGAGGCTTCAGTCTCGCCGTAGACATGGGGATGGCGGAAGATCAGCTTGTCACACAGAGCATTGGCGACATCGGCGACATCGAAGGATCCCTGTTCCTCTCCGATCTTGCTATAGAAGACAACATGGAGGAGTACATCCCCCAGCTCCTTCTTGATCTCTTCGGGTGCTCCCGAGAGGATAGCATCGGAGAGCTCATAGACTTCCTCGATGGTATTGGTGCGGAGACTCTCTGTCGTCTGCTCCCGATCCCAAGGGCACTCGGAGCGGAGGCGGTCCATGACATCCAGGAGGCGCCCAAAGGCCGCTAGTTTCTCCTCTCGACTATGCTGTATACCCATATATAAATAGAAGGTACGTGGTGGGATTACTTACGCTGCTCGAATTCGCTCAAGCCAGCCTTGAGGAACTTGATATAGGCGGGTACATCCTCGTCATAAGCTCTCGAAGGGCCGAGGGGCTTACCCTCATGGTCGAGGAGTACATAGAAGGGCTGGGCATTGGCACCGAACTTCATACGCTGGAAGTAGCTCCACTTGTCCCCTACCGTACGAAGCTTGACTGTCTCGCCGTTCTCCTGGACTTCGATAGGCTCCTTCAGTGGTGTCTTCTCGTCGACCATGAGGGTGATCAGGACGTAGTCATTCTCTAGAAGGCTCTTGACATTCGGGTCTATCCAGACGGAGGCCTCCATCTTACGGCAGTTGACGCAGCCGTAGCCAGAGAAGTCAATGACTACGGGCTTGCCTACCTGACGAGCATAGGCCATACCAGCGTCATAGTCGTCGAACTTAGCATGCACTTCCCCGTTGTAGAGGTTCAGGTCCTGCGTGCGAAGAGGTGGGGCGAAAGCACTGATAGCTCTCAGGGGGGCACCGACGAGGCCTGGCATCATGTAGACGGCGAAGGAGAAGGACACGATCGCTAGGAAGAGCGCAGGGATAGGCGTCTTCTCCTGAGGGCTGTCGTGAGGGAAGCGGATCTTACCCAGCAGGTATAGTCCGAGGAGGATGAAGATGACGATCCAGAGGGAGAGGAAGACCTCACGGTCCAGGATACGCCAGCCATACGCTAGGTCAGCGATAGAGAGGAACTTCAGGGCGAGGGCTAGCTCGATGAAGGCAAGCACTACCTTGACGGAGTTCATCCATCCCCCGCTCTTAGGCATCGACTGCAGTAGGTTGGGGAAGATGGCGAAGAGCGTGAAGGGCAGGGCGAGTGCTAGGGCAAAGCCAAGCATCCCTACTGCTGGAGCCAGGATCCCCGTAGAGGAAGTCGCTGCCTGTACTAGGAGCGTGCCGATGATGGGGCCCGTGCAAGAGAAGGAGACTAAGGCCAGTGTAAAGGCCATGAAGAAGATGCTGATGAAGCCCGAGGCAGAGTCTGCCTTCTGGTCCATCTTCGTCGTCCACGAGGAGGGGAGGACAAGCTCAAAGGCTCCGAAGAAGGAGATAGCGAAGATGACCAGGAGCAGGAAGAAGGCTACGTTGAAGTAGGCATTCGTGGCTAGGTCATTCAGTGTCGCTGGTCCGAAGATAGCAGAGACGATCAGCCCCAGAGAGACGTAGATGACGATGATACCCACCCCGTAGAGCAGGGCGTCACGGATACTCTTCTTCCTGTCGGAGGTACGCTTGAGGAAGAAGCTCACCGTCATCGGGATCATCGGCCAGACGCAGGGGGTGACGAGAGCCACGAGCCCTCCGAGGAACCCTCCTAGTAGCAGCATCCATAGCGATCCGTCGGCTTGGTTGAGCGCCTTGTCGCCATAGGCCTTGAGCTCTGGGATCACAGGTGCCCAGAGGTCAGAGACAGCGGTCTGTGCGGAGTCAGTCGCTACGCTAGCGGTGGCTTCAGCTACTGCAGGGAGACTATCGGAGGGCTGAGCCTCCCCCAGGCCAGAAGCGCCTGCAGGGGTCTCAGCAGTCTCAGTGGTGGTCTGCGCTGCAGGCACGGACTCCCCCAGCTTACCTAGCTCCTTGGGTTGGATGGTGAATTCGAAGTTCGTCGGGGGCAGGCACTGCTCGTCATTGCAGACCATATAGCGTACAGCTCCCACGAGGGCGAACTTCTTAGGGTCAGTGATGCGGATCTTCTGACGGAAGGATACCTTCCCGCTATAGAAGCGAAGCGTCATCTCGAAGTTCGGGTCGAACTTCTCTATGGGCTTCTGGCTAGCGACTAGGCCTCCGACGAGTTCGGCACCAGAGATCTTGTCGACGAGGAGGTGTGTAGGTGTAGGTCCGCCCTTAGGGAGATCGGTACCGTAGAGGTGCCATTCCCCCTTGACCTGCGCAGTGAAGACGAGGACCTTCTCTGTAGGGGACTTATCCTCCACGGAGCGAGTCCAGCTGACGGCATCACGTACGATCTGTGCGCTGAGGCCTACCGTAGAGAGGAGAAGGCCTAGGGCGAAGAAGATGCTTCGCATGGCTGAGTAAGGCCAGTGTGCGGGAGCATGTGCTCCCCTTTTCAGTTTTTGTTGTGTGGTCATTATACTTTACGATTAACTAGTGGGTCTATTTTCTCACTGTTTTCTTAGGATTTTTAGTTGCGACTTGGGCGCCCTTGACGAGCTTCCGGAAGAGCGGAGGTATCGGCTGACGGAACTCTAGGAGCTTGCCCGTCACAGGGTGGACAAAGCTCAGATGCGTCCCCTCGAGCGCTACTCGCCCGAGCTCCTTCTCTGTAGAGCCATTGCGCCAGTCCCCGGCTATCGGTAGGCGGAGCTGTGCGAACTGTCGACGTAGGCGATTGTTGCGCCCCGTCAGGAGCGCTACCGAGACGAGCGCACGGCTAGGCCCGCTCACCAGAGTATGCCACTCGGCTCGCCCCGCCGTACGCTCATCGTCTGAGCTGGGCTTGGCACCGGTGGTCTTCCCCTTCTTCGCCCCTCGATCCTTCTTCGCATCTAGCTCGGAGGGAGGGGGCAGGAGGATACCGCTATCTGTCTGGGGGTGCCCCTCGAGGACGGCAGCGAAGTGCTGGCCTCTCACGTAGCGAGACCAATGGTCGCTCAGCTCGCACTGCAAGTCGCGACTCTTGGCAAAGACTACAAAGCCCGCACTATCCTTATCAAGGCGATTGATGTGGTAGACCTTAGCACGAGGGTTGAAGCTCTTCTGGTGGTCCGAGAGCAGACGGAGCGCTGTCTTGTCCTTCTCCTCACCACTAGCCACGGTAGGCAGGCCCGCCTCCTTGTGGATGACGATGAGGTATTCATCCTGATAGAGGATCTCGATACCCTTATGGGTGAACTTCTTCGGGAGAGGCGCTGGATGTATATTCACTTCGTCCCCGGCCTTAAGCGGGGCGTCGAACTGGGTCGTAGCCTCTAGACCGATCGAGATGAAGCGGTCATGTAGGAGCTGCTTGATGGTAGTTCGGCTCTTGTCGGGAAGGGCTTTGATGAGGAAGGGAAGCAGGGTCGTCGGCTCTGCACTATCGACGTAGAGTCGAAGGAGAGGCTTCTTGCCCCCCGGTACCGTCAGGCGTTCCGACCGGATCTTGCCTTCAGGCGCTATAGGGTTAGATTTCATTGTTTCTTTCGTTCGTCAATATAGAGGAGTACATTCCCGTAGATCATATAGATGAGCCCTAGAGCCAGGAAGACTAGCCATAGACCCTGACCAAAGGTAGCAAACGTATCGAAGCGAGCTGCAGCCGAGATCAGGAAGAGAAGTCCCGAGAAGACGCCCATACGTATGGCTCGGCGAAGCGTCCCCGTGAGCTCATCCGTAGGCGTCAGTAGGTAGTACGCAGCATAGCCAAAGGCACCTAAGCCATAGATGATATCGAAGACGGGATGATCGATCACGGCCAGCGCTGCCCCACTCAGCAGGAGGAGGACGCTGACGATATAGAGGTACTTGTACTGCTTGTTCATAATGCGGTCTACTCTACTTCGAGGGGTCAAGACTATCCGGAGCTAGGACGAAGACCTCCTCACCAGGGATATGCATATAGTACTGCTCACGAGCGATACGCTCGATATGCTCTCGGTTGTCTCGGATATCGCTTAGACGGGCGCTGTCGGCTTCGTACTGAGGGCGATAGCGATTGTATTCACTTTGTATGAAGGCCTTACGTCGCTCGTTCCTCAGGTAGTTGAAGAGGTTGCTATCTCCGACGAGGAAGATCAGCACAAAAGCCAGCACACCAGTGATGATGTAGCGCAAGGACGGATGTCGCCTGCTGAAGGCTTTGAGGGCGGAGAGAGCTGCACGAATGCGATCTCTAGACTTGGGCTTAAGCTCTGTCATTGATTCGACACTACTAGGGGTATGTACACAGGGTACAATATACCGCTAAAATACACAAATTGTCTGACTTGTTCAGCCTCAGAGCCTGCCGTTGGCTGAGGAGCGCTAGTCAAGGGAGCTCTCGCCTACTCCTTCTCGGGCGTAGATAGCGGGGAATAGGCCATGTCTTGGCGCTCGTCGGGGGAAGGAACGGAGTGAAATTAAGGCTAAAGAGGAAGCAGTAGCGCCACCAAGGAGGAAGCAGTAGTACCACCCAAGAGGCAACAGTAGTGCCTCCCGAGGAGTAAAAATAGAAGGTCGAATGAGCGGGCAGTATAGCTCAAGACACCTTACCCGAAGGTGCTCCCTACCGAGGCTCATTGACCTTCCCCTCTAGTTCGTCTCGACAAGCCTATCTCTAAGCTCTTGAGAAGCAGTGATTCCAGAAGGCTGTGGAGGCTCACGACAGAGGTAGGCGCTCCTTCATATTATTAGGGGAAGAAGGAGGTAGGAAGCCTTGCCCCTCAAGTCCCCCTTCCTGGACTTAACAAATCGCAACAAAAGTGGTACTTTTGCCGAGGCAAAGCCTTTACGCTTCTTGCTGACCAATCATTCACTACAATCAATGGAGGCAATAAATACGTGGCTACGAGACGTCTTCGTCACCCCGTCGGTGCTGGAGACCCTCGTCTGGCTTACCCTCGTCTCTGCCCTGGGGCTATCCCTGGGGAAGCTTCGGGTGGGCAAGCTCTCTCTGGGGATCACCTTCGTTTTCTTCGTCGGGATCTTAGCAGCGCACTTCGGTGTCCGTGTCCACCCTGAGATGAATAGCTTTGCCCAGACCATCGGCCTGTCGCTCTTCGTCTACGCCCTCGGGGTCGAAGTAGGTCCCTCCTTCTTCCCCTCACTCAAGAGTCAAGGGATCCTGTACAATATGCTCGGGCTTCTGGTCATCGCTATCGGGCTGATCCTCGTGGTCATCCTCCACCTGGTCTGCGGTATCTCCGTGCCGAACCTATTGGGCATCATGTCTGGAGCTGTGACTAATACCCCCATGCTCGCAGCCGTACAGAGTACGATGCAGGACATCCTCGGCCCCAGTGGAGCCCGTGAGATCGCCGACCTAGCACTAGGCTGTGCCCTCACCTACCCACTCGGTGTCGTCGGGATGATCTTAGCCATTATTGTCCTCAACTTCGTTGACCCACGACGGAGCAAACCTACCGAGGATAAGTCCGCCAGCAATACCTATATTACGGAGCTGGAGCTGACTAATAGCGTCCTCTTCGGCAAGACCATCCTCGAGGCCGTACGCCTAGAGGACAAGCACTTCATCATCTCCCGTATCTGGCGGGGTGACAACCTCATCATCCCCTCCTCGCAGACGGTGCTCAACGAAGGGGATCACCTGCTGGTACTCATCCATCCCGAAGACTTAGAGGAGATGGAGGCGTTCTTTGGGAAGCGAGCCGAGAGCCGAGACTGGAACCGCCCCGACATCGACTGGGACGCCATCGACTCCCAACTCATCAGCAAGCGCCTGATCATCACTAACTCCAAGGTCAACGGCGCTAAGCTCGGAGCCCTGCGCCTGCGCAATCAGTACGGGATCAATATCACCCGCATCGACCGAGCAGGCATCGAGATCCTAGCGACTCCCGACCTCTACCTCCAGCTGGGCGACCGGCTCTCCGTCGTCGGTGAAGCACAGGAGGTTGAGCGTGCAGCGAAGTTCCTCGGGGACTCGATCAACACGCTAGACAAGCCGAAGCTCTTCAGCTTCTTCCTCGGTCTGGCTATGGGCTGTATCATCGGGTCGATCCCGCTGACGATCCCGGGGCTCAGCATGCCCATCAAGCTCGGTCTCGCTGGCGGCCCCATCATCATAGGCATACTCATGGGAGCCTTCGGAGCTCGCTTCCGCATCGCCACCTATATGAGTAATAGCGCCACACAGCTAATCAAGCAACTGGGGATCATCCTCTACCTCGCTGGTCTTGGTCTGGCTAGTGGCTCCCACTTCTTCGAGATGATCATCCATGGCGATGGCCTCCTCTGGATCGGTCTTGGTTTCCTCATCACCGTGCTCCCGACGATGATCGTGGGGCTCATCTCGCTCTTCGGCTACAAGAAGACCCACGCCGAGACCGTCGGGATGCTCTGTGGCGTGATGGCCAACTCCATGGCCCTAGACTACGCTATGTCCATCAACGAGTCTCGCTCCAGCTCGGTAGCCTATGCGATCGTATACCCTGTGGGTATGTTCGTCCGTATCATCTCCGCTCAGATCATCCTGAGCTTCTTCCTATAGCCTGCTTATGACGACTAAAGACGGCCTCATCGTCCTCTCAGGGGGAATGGATAGTGTAACCCTCCTCTACGAGTACCAAGATAGCCTAGCGCTAGCGGTGTCCTTCGACTACGGCTCGAAGCACAATGCACGGGAGCTCCCCTACGCTCGCCTCCACTGCGAGCGTCTAGGCATCGAGCACCTCACCATCCCACTCTCCTTCATCGGGCAGCACTTCCGTAGTGCTCTCCTTGAGGGGGGAGGAGCTATCCCCAAGGGGAGCTACGACGAGGAGAACATGGCGGCCACCGTCGTCCCCTTCCGCAATGGGATCATGCTCTCCATCGCCGCTGGGCTCGCTGAGAGCCGAGGACTCACGAAGGTCTATCTAGCCAATCACTTCGGGGATCACGCTATCTATCCCGACTGTCGTGCCTCCTTCATCCGCCCGATGCATGAGGCCATCCTGCAGGGGACAAGCAATGCCGTCGAAGTCACTGCTCCCTATACCGATATATCTAAGGGGGACATCGCTCGCCACGGCAAGCTCCTAGGCATCAACTACGCTGAGACCTGGAGTTGCTACGAGGGTGGTGACCTCCAGTGTGGCTCGTGCGCTACCTGCATCGAGCGTCGTGAAGCGATGCAAGAAGCAGGGATCGAAGACCCCACCCACTACAAGCAATAAGATCAGTCAACAACGAATGAAATTCATCTCCTGGAACGTCAACGGCCTCCGTGCCGTCTTTGGTAAAGGCTTCCCCGATATCATTAAGGAACTAGATGCTGACTTCGTCTGCCTGCAAGAGACCAAGATGCAGGCCGGCCAGCTCGATGCAGAACTCCCGACCTACACCTCCTACTGGAACTTTGCCGAGAAGAAAGGGTATTCGGGCACGGCGATCTACACGCGTCATGAACCCCTCTCTGTAGCCTACGGCATCGACATCCCTGAGCATGACACCGAGGGACGAGTCATCACGCTGGAGTACCCTGACTTCTATCTCGTCACCGTCTACGTACCTAACTCCCAAGACGACCTCCGCCGCCTGGGGTATCGTGTCACCTGGGAAGATGCCTTCAGAGCATACCTCAAGGGGCTGGACAAGAAGAAGCCTGTGATCGTCTGCGGTGACCTCAATGTCGCCCACAAGGAGATAGACCTGAAGAACCCTAAGTCCAACCGCAAGAACGCTGGCTTCACCGACGAAGAGCGTGGGAAGTTCCAAGAGCTCCTCGATGCGGGTTTCGTAGATACCTTCCGTCACTTCTACCCTGATCAGCGGGACATCTACTCCTGGTGGTCGTACCGCTTCAAGGCACGTGAGCGCAACTCCGGCTGGCGTATCGACTACTTCGTCACCTCAGAGAGGCTTGTACCCCGACTCACCTCGGCTAAGATCCTCACCGAGATCTATGGTTCCGATCACTGCCCCGTAGAGCTCGTCATCGACTAACACGCTACCTCCCTTAATCATCCCTATCATGATCCTTTGTATAGAGACCTCTACGACGATGTGCAGTGCTGCGCTAGGCCGTGGGGCAGAAGTCTTGGCCACCCGATCCATCGAAGCCCCTGAAGGGGGGCACGCCGCTGCGCTTGCCCCCATGGTCGACGAACTTATCCGCTGGGCTAAGGCCGAGGGGCACCAGCTCTCCGCCATCGCCGTGAGTGCTGGCCCAGGGAGCTATACAGGCCTTCGCATAGGAGCCTCTCTTGCCAAGGGTCTCTGCCTTGGCTACCAGCTCCCCCTGCTAGCCGTCGACACGCTTGAGCTCCTAGCTCATCAGGGCATCAGCGCCCTTCCCGAGGGGCAGGAGGCTACGATCTTCCCCCTGCTGGACGCCCGTCGTATGGAGGTCTATGCAGCCCGCTTCGACAGCCAGGGGAAGCGTCTCTCCGAGGACTATGCTGCCGTACTAGATGAAGAGCATCCCCTCTTCGAAGACGCTCCACACCCTATCCTCGTCGGCAATGGAGCGACGAAGACCCGTGGCCTCTGGCCTCAGTCGAGCTACGAAGTCTGGGACGAAGGCTTCGCCCCTCAAGCCTCAGCGATGATTCCACTGGCTAGCCAAGCCTTCGAGCGGGGAGACTTCGTAGATACAGCCTACTGGACCCCTAACTACCTCAAGGACTACGTGGCTGTCATCGCCAAGAACAAGGTATTGAATCGCTAAGCCCAATGGCACAGCTACCGCCTACCAACCAAGTCATACTCACGGGCGAAGTCACCGAGGAGCCGACCATCCACTACCTCGCCCCCGACTTCCCCGAGGTGCATCTTCGCCTCAAGACTGAGGAGCAGGTCACGGGGCGAGAAGGGGGTAAGAGCTATACCCAGCGACTATGGCACCGGATCGTAGCTCGTGGTAGCACGGGTATCCTCCTAGAGCAGGCACACGAAGGCTCTATCCTCTCCATAGCGGGTCGTATCGAGTATGTACGGGAGGTAGACCGATCAGGTACGAGCACCCTCGTCACCGAGATCGTAGCTACCCACGCTCGGATACATCAGCAGGCGAGCCGAGGGACTGCCCCGACGGCTTCTACCCCAGCTTCCCCCACCTTCGACGCCACAGCTTACCCGCCGACAGAGGACGAAGACCCCCTCTCTTAGCACTGAGCCTACAGCCTCAGACAAGCACGACATCGCCCCCTCCAGCTACCACATGCTGGAGGGGGCGCTCTACTTTCCGCTCTACAAGCGACCTCTAGAGGGGTCAAAAGGGATGCACGGTAAGATCGTCGAAAAAACCTACTGCGACCCACGGTAGGTCGCATCGACGACCTACAGGTAGGTCGCATCGACGACCTACCGTAGGTTTCTTCAGCCCCACCCTGTAGGATTGAGCTAAGAGCACCCTCGTTCCCCCATCTTTCACCGAGGAGAAACCCCATGCCTTCGACCGCCGAAATCCCGTCCTCTTCCACTTAATAATAAAGCGAAGATGAAGCGTCCTTTCTTTAAAAAATATATTATATACGCTTCCTTACTTTTCGTAACACCCATATTCCCTTTTTACTAAATTTGTTTCTGCAACCCTTGTTTCTAAACTTTCCGAGAGACAGGGGAGCAAGCTAAGCACTAACATACAAACGTAGCTATTGATTATGGTAACTAGACTATGGAACCTAATCTTGGGCTTGATCCTTGTGGTCAGCTCAGCGACAGCCATTTGTGCTCAGACGATCCTTGTCCAGGGCAAGGTACTCGACTCTAGAGGCACCCCTCTAGCCAAGGTATCTGTCACAGACAAGGTCGATCACTCTAAGCACACGACGACAGACGCAGAAGGTAAGTTCTCCCTCCAAGTAGCAGAGCAGTCCACCCTCATCTTCTCCCTCACAGGCAAGAAGACGCTTGAGGTAGCAGTCTCCCGAGATCCGATGACCATCACCCTCGAGGACGCCGAGGAGACTCAGAAGGGAGCAGCGGTGACGACGATGCGTCAGACGACCTCCATCCAGACCAAGTACTACCCACTCTGGGTCATCGACGGAGTCGTCTACAAGCAGGACAAAGACTTCAACACCGCCGACCTAGCCTCCCCCGACGCTAAGC
The DNA here is from genome assembly GCF_000467855.2 of Porphyromonas sp. oral taxon 278 str. W7784. Classification (GTDB taxonomy): domain Bacteria; phylum Bacteroidota; class Bacteroidia; order Bacteroidales; family Porphyromonadaceae; genus Porphyromonas. The sequence goes on along the minus strand of NZ_KI259230.1, from coordinate 340,825 downwards.
GACTCATCGCAGCAGCCCTGCCCGGGCTCTCAGAGCGAGATATCGAGAGCTTCACCGTCATCACCGACGCTTCCGCCACGGCGCTCTACGGTAACCAAGCTACAGGGGGTGTGATCTCCGTCCGCACACGTCACGCGGGCCAGGGGATCAATCGCTTCACCTACACCACACAGCTCACCTACCGACTCATCCCCTCCTATAGAGAGTTCAATATCCTCAACTCTCAGGACCAGATGTCGGTGCTCAAGGAGCTGGAGCAGGGGGGTAGCTTGAGCCCCGAGACAGTGCTCTATCAGACACGCTACGGAGTGTACGGGCTGATGTATGACAATGCGATCAAGTACAAGAACAAGCAGTACTATCAAGACAATACCCTCGAAGGGCAGACCCGCTACCTAGCAGCTGCTGAGCGAAGGAACACCGACTGGTTCAAGGAGCTCTTCCAGAACAGCATCCGCCACCAGCACACCGTATCGCTGGCGTCGGGGACACAGGTATCGAACTTCTACGCCTCCCTCGGCGCTACTATCGACCCAGGGTGGGCTAAGGTCCAGTCAGAGAATACCTACTTCTTCAATCTCAATGCATCCTTCAAGCCCCACCGCTACTGGACCTTCGGCTCGATCGTCAATGCATCCTACTCCCAGAGCCATGACGGAGGAGACTTCAATTCGCTGACCTCTGCCAGTACCTTCTCCCGCACACTAGACCCTGATCAATACTACCTCTACGAGTTCGCTCCCCTCAACCTCAAGGAAGAGATGAAGCAGAACTATCAGGACGACGATGCGATCAACCTCCGCCTACAAGCCTCGATCGCCTATCGCCCCTCACAGAAGTTCAACGCCTCACTCCTTGGGTCGATCCAGTACTACGGACAGATCTCCGAATTCATCCGCACAGAGAAGTCCAACGTGTCGGAGCGCTTCCGTGCCATGAACAAGCGTCTCATCCGAGACCGCAATAGCTACCTATACAAGCCCGCTGATGACGTCTACGCTGTCCCCAAGGTAGTCATGCCTCATGGTGGCTATCGTACCATACAGGACTTCTCCTCACGGCGCTTTGACCTGCAGGCCCGTGCCACCTATACCGATACCTTCGCCGATGGGAAGCACGCCCTGACGCTCGTCGGAGGGATGGACCTCTTCGACTACCTCGAGAAGAGCGGTTGGCACGATGAATATGGGGTGAACTTCGAGATAGGTGAACTCAGCACCTTCGATCCCCTCCTCTTCAAGTGGCTCCACGAAGGAAACCGTAAGTACTATACCCGCAAGACGACGATCGACCGCAACGTAGCCTTCCTCGGCAATGCTTCCTACAGCTTCCTCGGACGCTACACCTTCGACGGATCGCTCCGCTACGAAGGGACCAACCGCTTCGGTAAATCTCGCCTAGTGCGCTGGATCCCCACGTGGAATGTAGCCCTAGGATGGGACGTAACTAGCGAAGCTTTCTTCCCTAGCCTATCGCCCCTCTCTTCGCTCTCTACCAAGCTCTCCTACGGGATGACAGGGACACTCCCCTTCGTCTACAACTCCTATCAGCGCATCAAGCCCTTCCTACCCTTCCGCCCCAATGACCTGATCGAGCCCGGACTCTACCTCAGTGAGCCAGCTAACCATGACTTGACTTATGAGAAGATGTATGAGCTGAACTGGAACCTCAACTTCGGTCTGTGGAACGAACGGATAAGCGCCTCGCTCAACCTCTTCTCCCGCCAGGGTAGAGATCTCGTCGATGTCGCTTACAACCAAGGGACGGGAGGCTTCTTCAAGCCCTATGGTAACGTAGCCTCCATGGAAGCTAAGGGCGTAGAGCTCTCCCTGACGACGCAGAATATCCAGAGCAAGCTCTTCTCCTGGACGACGACCTTCTCCTACTCACGTAATACGAATAAGGTCACCAAGCTCAATTCGCATCCCGACGTATCTACTCTGGTCAGCTCATCGGGCGGAGCAGCTCGTGAGGGCTATCCCCTTGCCTCGATCTTCTCTATCCCCTTCTACAAGCTGTCAAAGGAAGGGTTCCCCCTCTTCTACAACTATGATGGATCCATCGAGCGGGATAATATCAACTTTAGCGCTACGGAGAACCTCGACTACCTCAAGTACTCCGGTACCCTCCAGCCTACCGACCAGGGAGGTCTCAACAATAGCTTCCGCTGGAAGAACTTCTCCCTCAGCGTCTATGTGCTCTACTCATTCGGGAGCGTCAAGCGCCTACCCACACAGTTCAGCTCCAGCTACTACGACTACCAAGTCTTAGGACATGAGTTCAACCGTCGCTGGCGTGCTCCAGGTGACGAAGAGCATACCAACGTCCCCTCCATCCCCACCAGTGGTCAGCGCAATAGCTACCCCAACCTCTCCCGTGCCTACAGCACGTACAACTACTCCGATGTACGTATCGCCCGATGTGACTACATCCAGCTGCGAGACATCTCTCTGGGCTACTCCATACCTAAGGCTGCCCTAGCTAAGACCTTCCTTAGCTCAGTGGATCTCAAGCTCCAGGCATCGAACCTCTTCCTGATCTACTCAGACAAGAAGCTCAACGGAGCACTACCCTATGCCTACAGCCCCCACTCGATCATCTTCACCTGCACAGTGGGTATCTAGTCATCGAAATACGAACGAACAATGAAGCCACTTACATCCATCGGACTAGGTGTCATCCTCGCCCTCTCGATGACATCGTGCAATAAGTTCCTCGACAAGAACCCTTATTCGGATCTCGTCGAACCAGACAACGCCAGCAAGATCCAGAAGCTACTCAATAGCGCTTACTCTACCAGCTCCATCAGCTACCTCACGGAGCTCTCCTCGGACAATATCCAGGATGATGGTACGAGTAATCCCTACACCAGCCAGTTCTGTGAGGGTGCTGCTTACTGGGATAAGATCGTGAACTCGGATAATCTCTACGATGCTCCGTATGAGATCTGGGAGACGACTTACTATGCCATCGCACATGCCAACGAAGCCCTAGAGGATATCAAGGCTACAGGCGATGCTAGTGAGGGATATCGAGCTGCCGAGGGTGAAGCCCTCCTAGCACGAGCCTGGGGTCACTTCCAGCTGGCTAATGCCTTCTGCCTTGCCTTCGACCCACAGACCAGTAGCTCAGACCTAGGGATACCCTACCTCAAGGAGCGTGTCGTGAACCTGCTCCCTAACTACTCCCGAGGCACACTCGCTGAGACCTACCAGCAGATAGCTGCAGATATCGAGGCTGGACTTCTCCTATTAGAGAAGTACTCCATCTACAGCGACAGATACAAGAAGTTCCACTTCACTGCGGCCTCAGGTCATGCCTTCGCTGCACGCTTCTACCTCTACTATCAGAAGTGGGACAAGGCCATCGAGCATGCCGACAAGGTACTGGGGTCCAACCCCTCGCAGGTGCTACGTAACTGGAAGGCCTTCTACAATGTCCCCCGTACCGACGCAGCATTCGCTCTAGCCTACTACGACATCGCTAATCCAGCGAACCTGCTTACCATCTCGACCTACAGCTACTATCCTTGGCTGATCACAGGAGGGACGAGCTACTACAATACCCGCTTCACTCAGTCGCAGGAGTTGACCCTCACCGAGACACTCTTCGCTAAGAACATCTGGGGGAGTAAGGACCCTTATTGGTTCCAGCCCTTCATATACACCGAAGGGAATATCAATAAGACCGTACAGCCCAAGTATCCCACCTATCCAAGCAATAGTATCCAGACGATGGAGACGCCCTTCACCACCGACGAGACCCTCCTCGTACGTGCCGAAGCGAAGATCCATCAGGGTGCAGCTAACTACGACTCTGCCCTCGAAGACATCAATCTCTTCACCACGAACTACCTCAATGATGGGGAGAAGAACGATCGTAAGAAGAGCTTCACCAAGGCAGAGATCATCGCCTTCTACAATGCCCTTGCTCTAGATAGTAAGGAGAAGGCCTCGATACGCAAGGAGCTCAACCCCCACTTCACTATCGCTAGCAGTGATGCCAATGCACTCCTCCAGCACCTCCTGCAGTGTCGTCGTATCCTCACCATGCACGAGGGGCTAAGATGGCAGGATATCAAGCGCTACGGGATACCTGTCTACCGCAGACTGAATGACGGCTACCGCTATGTCGTACAGAGCACGCTCTCTGCACGTGACCCACGCCAGGCTATCCAGCTTCCCAGCCAGGCGATCAAGGGGAAGATCGTGCAAAACCCTACCAAATAATCTGACTACGAGCTATGAAGAAGTTATTCATTCCCCTTGCCACCCTAGCACTGAGTGGCCTCATGGGGTGCTCCTCGGACATTGATTCAGTCAAGGCCCATCGTCAGGTCTTCACACAGCAGCCTGTGTCGGAGATGACCCGTCTTGACCAATACATACAGAAGCTCTTCGCTGCGAAGTACAACGTAGACATCAGCTACCGCTACGACGATAAGGTCACTGACCGTCGCTATCTCTTAGCGCCCGTGATGGAGAATAAGGCTCTAGAGTTCCTCAACCTGATCGACTACCTATTCTTCCAGGTCTACGAAGCCTCCACGCCTGAAGGCTACCTACAGACCCACACGGTGAAGTACCTCAATCTCTTCGGGTCCTCGGGCTATGCGATCGACCGTCGTATGGCAGGGGCTGCTCCCCAAGGGATGATCTGGATCTACAACATCAACGAGCTGAATACCCACTACATCGCCACCGTGCGTGAGTCGTATGTGAGCGTGCTCTTCCACGAGTCAGCCCATACGCTCCATGAGGAGCGAGCCTACCCGCCAGAGTTCGACAAACTCTCCTCGCTCGAGTATCAGAAGCAGGACGCCTTCTCCTACTGGTGGCGTACGGGACAGAGCTCGAACTACGCAGGCTTCGTCAGTGACTATGCCAGCACCGATGCCGACGAAGACTTCGCCGAACTCTTTGCCTTCTACATCCTCTACTCCGATACTGAGTGGGAAGAGCTCATGAAGAAGGCCGAAGGGAAGAATCGTAGCGAAGCCACCCTCACCGGCCGTGAGATCATCGAGAAGAAGCTGGCGATCATGAAGGAATACCTTCGATCCGAATATTCGGCTGACCTGGATAAGATCCGAGCTGAAGCTCAGAAGAGGCTTGCGAAGGTCGCAAGTATGGACTTCACCCAATACCCTAAAGGATACTAACTATGCGCTACTATCATATCCTGGCCCTCGGGCTCATGGTCCTCTTCGGCTCCTGCCGGCAGTACGAGGACATGCCCGACGACCGCAACTATCCGACGACCTACATCGACGAGGAGATCAAGTCGATAGAGTCGCTCCTTCGCTCGAGCGAACATGGCTGGCTGCTCACACTGGTCCCCAGCTCGGGCGAGTACGGCGGGCACAACCTCTGTGTCAAGTTCGCATCGAAGGGCGAAGCTAAGATCTTCTCCGAGGATTACAAGGAGGTCATAGACTCCGTACTCATCGACCCGAAGAAGCCTGAGCTTGGGAAGAAGCCCGTCTACAAGACCGAGTATAGCTCGACCTACCACTTCTCACACAACGGTGGGGTACGCCTGACGTTCGACACGTTCAATGCCGCTCTACACCACTATTCGAACCCTCAGTGGGGGGTACCGGAGGCCTATAACGGGGACTTTGACTTCGTCATCGAGAAGGTCAGCGCCGACAAGCGAACCATCACCCTTCGTGGCGGACGTACGAAGAACCGCATGACGCTCCTTCGCATCGACGAAGACCCCAAGGCTTACTTCGAGAAGATCAGCGAGAGCCAAGCGACCCTCAAGGCTAAGGCGCTCTCTCCCCTCCAGCTCGGAGGGAAGGAGGTTGCGCTCTCTGTCTTCGGGAATGCACGCCAGCTCTGGGCACGCTACGACGATCAGAATCACTTGCTTCCCATCGTCTTCACCGACAAGGGTCTTCGCCTGCTCACCCCGCTGGTCATCGGTACAGACACGCTACGTACCCTCGAACTCAACTCCGATAAGACCGCTGTGACGACCAACGATGGCAAGCAGACCCTCACCCTCTTCGCCGGCACGTACGATCTGACTCATCAGTCTACGCAGATCACTTACGAAGAGGGGAAGATGGGCAAGGATGCCTACAACCTCTTCCTACAGGTCCAGCAGACACAGGAGGGAGACGTCTATCCAGGCACCTTCGGCAACGATGTCTACTGGGGCTCGTACGACGATGAGATGCCTAAGGTCACGCTACAATTCTTGATCAAATACTGGTTCTACGATTCATGGGGAAGCTACTATGTAGACTTCACCTCGATCTATGGCAAGGCAAATCAGTTCCACATGACACGGATCATCCAGAAGGATCTAGCTTGGCTCTTCGGGCACCGAGCCTTCGACTGGTACCTCCAGTCGATCATGTCCAATTCGCCCTACCAGATCAATCCTATCTCAGGCGAAGATGGCTATGTACGTATCAGTTCGGTAGCTAACTCCAGCTCCTACTGGCTCAGAGGGACGACCCCTAAGTGAGCCTAGGGACTCCAGCAGTAAAAGCCGTGGGGCGATACTCTCTCGATCGAGAGTATCGCCCCACGGCTTTTGTACTTAGGGCTCGGAGAGAAGGGGATCTTAGCGGTAGCCTTCTCAGCCCTTAGCAGTTACTTCAGAGGGATCACCTTATAGATGGATTGTGGATTCTCTAGGAGGTCCTTGACGGCAGCCTCAAATTCTTCCCTACCGCCGTACTCGTTCTGAGGATCCCAAGCGGTACGTCCATCGATGAAGTCCTTGTAGTAGGCATTCCAGTCGGCGAACTTAGCCTGAGCTAGCGGTACGAGGGACTTGATATACGCATCCGCTTCCTCACGAGTCAGGAAGTCGATCCTCAGACCCGACCAGGCGATCATGACACCACGAGCAAAGTCCCAAGCCTTGTGCTCACTAGCAGCTGTCTTTAGGCTCTCCATCTTTGCCTTGAGACCAGCAGCATCAGTGATCCCCCAGTCCCGCTCTAAGTTAGAGGTGATATTGCTAGGCTCCTCGTTCTTATAGGGATTGATGAAGAGCTCCTTGTAGCCCTCGATCTGGGAGACACCCTCCGAGCTCAGGAGGCTAGCAACTGCATCTACACCACCGTAGCCTCGATAGAAATAGACTCCTCCGAGGAGTGTGGGACGAAGAGCGTCGAAGTCTTCTGCCTGCTTAGCAGCAGAGTCGCAGGAAGCTAGGCCAAGTACGGAGAAGAGGCCCAGCAGAGCTGTTTTCAGAAAATGTTTTAGCATGTCTGTGTATTTGTGTGTAGGTGAATGAAACATGCCCTTAGATGAGTAAGGGTCATACCAAAGGTAGAGATTTCCAGTGAATACCCCTCATTATAGGGCTTTCTAGCTCGCATTTTGGGGTGCTCTTCGCAGACTTCTATACGAGGGAATGAATAGGCTTTATTCCCCAGCATAAGAGAGGTGCTTTCGGCCCTTGGGAGGAAGCGTCCCGAAGACCCGAAAAACCGACCTACCGTAGGTCCCTTTTTGCCCCTACCGATGGGGACAAAAAAATAGCAGGGACGCACTCAGTGAAAGAGTGCGTCCCTGCTGGGCCAATCGTATGGGCTCAGGACGGCTATTTCCTTGCCCTAGTTCAGGTGGCGACTAAGCGCCGTAGTACTTGGCCTTGAGCTCTGCGACGGTAGGATCGACGATGTAGTCGTCGTAGTCCATGATCTTGTCGATGATACCCCCAGGCGTCAGCTCGATGATGCGGTTAGCCACCGTCTGAATGAACTCGTGGTCATGGCTCGTGAAGAGGACATTCCCCTTGAAGGTCTTCAGCGTATTATTGAAGGCCTGGATCGACTCCAGGTCAAGGTGGTTCGTCGGACTATCGAGGACAAGCGTATTGGCGTTCTTAAGCATCATACGGGAGATCATGCAGCGCATCTTCTCACCCCCAGAGAGGACGGAAGCACTCTTCAGGATCTCTTCGCCGGAGAAGAGCATACGTCCGAGGAAGCCCTTGAGGTAGACCTCATTGGTATCTGCTGCGAACTGCGAGAGCCACTCGACGAGGTTCATGTCCGTATTGAAGAAGGCGGTATTGTCCAGAGGTAGGTAGGCTTCGGTGATCGTCTGCCCCCACTCGTAGGTACCTTCTGCAGGCTTCTCTTCGCCGTTGATGATCTGGAAGAGCGCCGTCATCGCACGTGGATCACGGCTGATGAAGACGATCTTGTCGTCCTTCTCTACATTGAAGTTCAGATCACGGAAGAGCAGGGTACCATCATCGGCATAAGCAGTGAGTCCCTTGACCTCGAGTATCTTGTTCCCTGGGTCACGATCGGGTGTGAAGATGATCCCGGGATAGCGACGACTGCTGGCCTTGATCTCTTCGACATTGAGCTTCTCCAGCATCTTCTTTCGGCTGGTGGTCTGCTTGCTCTTAGCTACGTTGGCACTGAAGCGACGGATGAATTCCTCCAGTTCCTTACGCTTCTCCTCTGCCTTCTTGTTCTGCTGCTGTTGCTGGCGCAGAGCGAGCTGACTGGACTCGTACCAGAAGCTATAGTTCCCGGCGAACTGCTGGACACGACCGAAGTCAATGTCCACGGTGTGCGTACAGACGGAGTCGAGGAAGTGACGGTCGTGGCTGACGACAAGTACCGTCTGCTCGTACTCGGAGAGATAGTTCTCCAGCCAAGTGACGGTCTCTAGGTCGAGGTCATTGGTAGGCTCGTCGAGGAGGAGGTTGTCAGGCTTGCCATAGAGAGCACGAGCTAGTAGGACACGCACCTTCTCCTTACCGCTAAGCTCCTTCATGAGCTTGTAGTGAAGGTCTTCCTTGATACCAAGACCGCTGAGGAGCATCGCTGCATCGCTCTCAGCATTCCAGCCTTCCATCTCGGCGAACTTGTCCTCGAGCTCGGCGACACGATTACCGTCCTCGTCGTTGAAGTCGGGCTTAGCATAGAGGGCGTTCTTCTCCTCCATGATCGCCCAGAGGACACTGTGTCCCATCAGGACGGTATCCATGACGGTGAAGGCATCGAAGGCATGGTGATCCTGGCTGAGTACCGAGAGGCGCTCACCAGGACCCAGAGTGATCGAGCCACGGGTAGGCTCAAGGGCACCACTGATCGTGCGTAGGAGGGTGGACTTACCAGCCCCATTAGCACCGATGATGCCGTAGCAGTTCCCCGGCGTGAACTTGAGGTTGACATCCTGGAAGAGGATGCGCTTGCCGAACTGCACAGAGAGATCGCTGACTGTGATCATATCGCTAGTCTATGTTTCTTGTGGGTGAATCGTCCCCTCAGGGGAAGGGACAGCGGTGAGCTCTAGGCGAGCTCAGGAGCAAAACGAAGGTCTCTCCACAGAGCTAAGACCCTGAGGAGAGACCATCGGATAAGAGGGGCGTGTACTAAGCCTCGGCACCGTCTGCCATGAGGGCGTTGAACTCCTCTGGGGAGATCTCCTTCTCCTCGACGCTTATAGCGTCCTTGGCGATAGAGGCGAGCTTGCTATCAGCGACACGGTCGATGAGGTTCTCCTTAGTACGCTCGTCCTTGAGCATGCTCTGGGCATAGTTCTCTAGGAGTTCATCGGGTACGCTAGTCATGCCGTACATAGCGAACTGGTTCTTCGCTACGATGAGAGCGAACTTGTTGAGGTCTTCCTCCTCGATCTTGACATTGTTTGCTTCGAGGATCTGAGCCTTGATACGATCGAAGGTGATATCGTCGAGGATCTTAGGTAGATCACGGTCTAGCTCTTCCTCCTTGACGTCCTTATTACGAGCGATGAAGATGCGCTTGAGGAGGGCTTCATCATAGGCTACCTTACCAGCCTTCTTGAGGAGAAGGGCACGGAGGTCACGGGTGAACTTGAAGTCGCTCTCCGTAGCGAACTGCTCGGAGAAGCTAGCCTGAATGTTCTGACGCAGCGCTTCTTCGCTACGGATGTCACTCGCTTCTCCGAAGGCTTCAGTGAAGAAGGCATCGTTGAGTTCTGCAGGCTCACGGCGAGAGATCTTATGGATCTGATAGGAGAAGCCTACCCCGTCGAGAGCAGGGACTGCCTCCTTCTCGATCTTCAGGAGCGATGCGATCTCAGGAGCTTCGCCACCATAGAGAGCGAAGGGCTCGAGCGAGATCGTGTCACCGACCTTAGCACCGATGAGCTTAGCCTTCTCAGCCTCATTCTTGGCGAAGCGAGGCAGGATAAGAGCCTGCTCAGCTTCGATACCGCCAGCCTTGGGCTGTCCGTTCTCGAGCTCGATCATACGCCCGTACACTACGTCGTTGTCAGCGACAGAGTCAGCTTCGACTTGCTTACCAGCATTGTCGAGCATGCGCTGGATCTGCTCGTCCTCCATCTGCTTGGTAGCGACGATGCGGTAGTAGGTGAGCTTGTCCTTCTTATCCAGCTTAGCCTCGATCTTGGGAGCGAGAGCTACGTCGTAGGAGAATTCGAAGTCTTCGGTGGTAGCGAAGTCGTATTCCTTCTCATTCTCTACGGGGATGGGACTGCCGAGGATCTGGAGCTTCTCCTGGTCGATATAGCCGAAGAGAGCGTTGACGACAGCACGGTTGATCTCGTCGACCTTGGTGGAGGTACCGAACTGCTTCTTGATCAGTCCCAGAGGAGCGTGTCCCTTACGGAAGCCTGGGATAGAAGCGTTCTTCTGGTAGTTCTTCAGTGCCTTATCTACTTGGGGTTGGTAGTCTGCTGCGCTCACCGATACGGTGATGACAGCTGCTACTTCGGAGGTCTGCTTAATCGATACAGCCATTCGTCTTTCTATTATTTAATGTATACTATGCTTTGATCGTATGCGTCGGAGGAAGGCCTCCGACCTCAGGGGAAATCCCCCTAACAAATTGTGTGCAAAGGTAATCTAATTAGACTACTTAGGCAAGCTACCTGAGCCCAGAGATCTGACCGATGCGCTCCCGCAGAAGCTTTGACGAGTCCGGATCATCTAGGATCTCACCGAGCAGGGCGAGGAATCGGGCGACCCTATTCTCAGGGGTAAGGAGCTCCTCTACTGGGATCGGAGCGGTAGAGGGGGCGTCGCCCTTGGGTAAGACAGGGGCAGTGAGGAGGACCTGCGTCACAAAGATCGTGAAGGCCTGCATCTCGGGGGGAAGGAAGTCCGTACGCTCCTTCAGTGGGAACATCGGGCGGTACGTATGGATGAACTTATAGAAGGGTCCGATGATGAAGGGGTTGATATGCTGCAGGATCGACGATAGCTGTACGGGGGTGAAGTGCTGGAGTGTCTCCACGTGGAGATAGAGGTGCTTCACCTCTAGGCGCTTTATGGCAAGGGAGAGAGGATTCTTCCATTCCTTGAGGCAGTCAGCATCGTTGACGTAGACGAAGGTCGCCTTGGCTCCCTGTTGGATTTGCTGTTTGAGGAAGTTCTGCTGAGAGATGACTTGGACAGGCAGGTGGATGTACTCACTGTACTCGAGGAGCACGGACTGCCAGAGCAGGACATCGGTATCGGTATTGACGATGACATAGCCCTTCTCCCGGACGACTTCCCCTTGGTAGACCTCCTCGACGAGCCGGGCGATGAGGTGCATGTAGAAGGGGTGCTTGAGCCCGACGATGAAGCCAAACCCATTGAGGCAAAGCTCGTAGAGGAGACGCTCTACATCGGCATAAGCCGGGGTAAGCGCCTTCTTATCCCAGGGGATGGCCTGCTCGGGGTAAGCATTCTGGAGCTCGGTCTTCCACTGCTGGAGGGCTAGGCATTCGTTGACGAACTCCTGCACGTCTTCGTAGCAGCGGAAGGAGGAGGAGATGGCTACGGCCTCCTGGCATATCTCCTCCAGGAGAGGATAGTTCTCCTCGGGGAGGATCCCCTCGGGCGTGAAGTACTTTTCCTTGAGTCGCTCGTACTCGGCTCTATAGGCGTCGCCTACGCGGATACGGATGCTCCGGCCTCCCTTGTAGCTCACATAGACCGAGGAGTATTCGGCGGCATAGCTAAGGCCTGCCCAGGGGTAGCCGGGGACGTGCTTCTGTAGGTATAGGGCTACAGCCTCTAGGTGCTTGCAGGTACCGAGACCATTGGTGCGGAAGTCGAGGCAGGAGCAGAAGTTGCGATCACTCTGTACGCCACGGAAGGCGACACGATAGCGCCCCGTAGCACTGCAGACCAAGTAGTCTCCCCAGATACGGTTCTTGTCTAGATGCTCGACGGAGAAGTCGCTCTCTCGGGCGTTCTCCCGACGGAGGGCTACCTGCCACTCCTCTATCGTCATGTTGTCGGGACAAATCTTGTTTGACAGGCGGTTTCCTAGTTTCATGTGCGTTGGCGTTAAGTAGACTAGATATGTGTGTTTAGTTATTTCTTCCCTTTCTTACTTCCCTTGGCGAGCTTGAGTTCGTGAGCGAGGAAGGGCGCCGTGGGGCTGTCCTTCACCTGGGTAAGACCCTCGGGTGTTCCTTCGTAGAGGAGGGCTCCTCCGTCCTTCCCCCCCTCGGGGCCGATCTCGATGATATAGTCTGCGCTCTTGAGGACGTCTAGGTTGTGCTCGATGATGATCACGGTATTACCTCGCTCGACGAGGCGATTCAGGATACCCAGTAGGACACGTATATCCTCAAAGTGAAGCCCCGTAGTCGGCTCGTCGAGGATATATACCGTCTTGCCCGTATCCCGCTTGGCGAGCTCGGAGGCGAGCTTGATGCGCTGGCTCTCTCCTCCCGATAGCGTCGTGGAGGACTGACCGAGCTTGATGTAGCCGAGGCCTACCTCCTGCAGGACCTGCAGACGCTTGAGGATATGAGGGACGTGGGCGAAGAACTCCACCGCTGCATTGATCGTCATGTCGAGGACGTCAGCGATGGACTTCCCCTTGAAGCGCACCTCAAGGGTCTCTCTATTGTAGCGCTTGCCTTGGCAGACCTCACAGGGGGCAAGGACATCGGGCAGGAAGTTCATCTCGATGGTCTTGTACCCGTTGCCCGAGCAGGTCTCACACCGTCCTCCCGAGACATTGAAGGAGAAGCGACCAGGCTTGTAGCCTCGCATCTTGCTCTCGGGCAGGCCTACGAAGAGGTTACGAATATCAGTGAAGACGCCCGTGTAGGTAGCAGGGTTGCTCCGAGGTGTGCGCCCTATAGGTGACTGGTCGACAGCGACGACCTTGTCGACGTACTCCAGTCCTTCGATCGTGTCATAGGGCAGGGGATCTCGGAGCGAGGCATAGAGGTGCTGGCTCAGGATCGGCAGGAGGGTCTCGTTGATCAGGGTACTCTTGCCACTACCCGAGACACCAGCGACACAGATCATCGTCCCTAGGGGGAAGGTGACATCGATACCACGGAGGTTATTACCCCGAGCTCCCGTGAGACGAAGGACTCGCTCCGTCACGGGTCGCCTCAGGTCAGCGACCTCGATCGTCTCCAGGCCACTGATGTACTTAGCCGTCAGCGTGCCTGCTCGCATCATATCCTTGGGCGTACCGGAGAAGACCACTTCCCCACCGAGACGCCCAGCCTTCGGCCCCATATCTACGATGTGGTCAGCCTCGAGCATCATGTCCTTGTCATGCTCTACGACGATGACCGTATTGCCTAGATCCCTCAGCCGTTGAAGCGAGTGGATGAGACGGACGTTGTCTCGCTGATGAAGTCCTATACTCGGTTCGTCGAGGATGTAGAGTACCTCGACGAGCTGAGTCCCTATCTGGGTGGCCAGGCGTATACGCTGGCTTTCGCCTCCGGAGAGGGAGGCGGAGATACGGTTCATCGACAGATAGCCTAGTCCGACGTCGAGGAGGAAGGAGAGTCGGGTGCGTATCTCCTTGAGCACCTCGGTTGCTATCGTGCGTTGCTGGGGGCTGAGCCTATCCTCGAGTCCCTCGAGCCAAGAGGCGAGCTGGGTCAGCTCCATCGAGGCTACCTCCCCGATATTCTTACCATCGATATAGTAGTGGAGGGCTTCCTGATTCAGACGCCCTCCCGAGCATTCGGGGCAGACCTCAGCACGGGTGAACTGAGCCATCCACTTCTCTGTATCCTTGCGTGTATCCTCTTCATCTGCCTGAGCCATGAGATAGGCGCCTATCCCGTCGTAGGAGAGGGGGACACCACGGAGGCTCGAGAAGCGCTCATCCTCGATCACTAGGTCTTCATTGCTCCCCTCGACGATCTCGGTAAGGAGGTCTTCTGGGAGCGAATCGATCGGATCTTTGATAGATACCTCATATCTAGAGCAAAGGGCTTCGATCTCGGCGAAGACGAGGGTACGGCGATACTTGCCTAGGGGAAGAATCCCGCCGGCATAAATACTCTTAGTGCGGTCAGGGATGATGCTCTCCAGATCGATGACCTGTACTTCCCCCAGCCCCTTACAGCGGGGGCAACTCCCGTTGGTAGAATTGAAGGAGAAGTTGTGGGGGGCGGGCTCATTGTAGGAGAGCCCCGTCTCTGGGTCCATCAGATGACGACTGAAGTAGGCGATCTCTCCCGAGTCGAGGTCCTGAAGCATCATCACGCCATCGCCCTCCTTGAGGGTAAGGCGAAGGCTAGAGAGGAGACGGTCTTCGTTCTTCCGACTGATCGTCAGCTTGTCCGTCTGGACTTCGACGCTATGGAGCTTGTAGCGGTCGAGCTTCATCCCGTAGGTGATCTCTCGTAGCTCCCCATCGACACGCACGGTGAGATAGCTCTTCTTGCGCAGCTGCTCGAAGAGCTCCTTGTAGTGTCCCTTGCGCTGCTTGACGACGGGGGCAAGGAGCATCACCCGCTTGCCCTCATAGCGCTGGAGCAGTAGGTCGAGGATCTGCTCCTCGGTATAGCGTACCATTGGGCGCCCCGAGAGGTAGGAGACGGCTTCCCCTGCTCGGGCATAGAGTAGGCGGAAGAAGTCGTAGATCTCCGTCACTGTACCCACGGTGGAGCGAGGATTGCGGTTCGTCGTCTTTTGCTCTATGGAGATCACGGGGCCAAGCCCGCTGATCTCATCGACGTCGGGGCGCTCCATCCCTCCATCAAGGAAGCCTCGTGCATAGGAACTAAGCGTCTCGACATACCGACGCTGTCCCTCGGCATAGATCGTATCAAACGCTAGGGATGACTTACCACTCCCACTGAGTCCGGTGAAGACGGTCAGTGAGTAGCGGGGGATATGAACATCTATGTCCTTGAGGTTGTGCACACGTGCTCCTCGGATATCTAGGTCTTGCATCTAAATAAATCGTGGGCGGTCTCATCACCAGCCCTAAAGAGTGTATAGTACACAAAGTTACGAAGAAAACCGCTCTTCTGCTAGCACCTTCGCTGGAGTGCCCGTCCAAGTAGCCCCCCACTCCCTCGGGAAGGGTCTCCAGCTCGGAGGAAGCAAGCTTACCTCCACGGAGGCGCTACTGGTGCCTCCCTCGAGGCTACAGTAGCGCCTCTCGGGTGGCACCAGTAGCGCCACTAGTTGGTCTCCCCTACCCCGGTCTTTGCCCTAGCGGAGGAGCTTCCCCAAGAGCACCCTCTTCGGCTCACCTTCAAATTCGGTATCTTTGTTCCACTTATTTCTCCGATACTCCCCCCTTTATACTCCTCTCAAAGATCCCCGATGAGCCCTAGCGAATCCCTCGACTTCCCCTACCTCAGTGAGCTCAACGAAGCTCAGCGTGCCGCCGTCGTCTACAACGATGGCCCTGCCCTAGTCATCGCTGGTGCTGGCAGTGGCAAGACACGTGTCCTCGTCTACAAGATCCTCTACCTCATCGACTCTGGCTACCATCCTCGGGGGCTCATGGCACTGACCTTCACCAACAAGGCTGCCCGAGAGATGCGCCACCGCATCAGCCAGCATATCGGCTCCCGAGCACGAGAGCTACGTATGGGCACCTTCCACTCGGTCTTCCTCAGCATCCTGCGTCAGCACGCCACCCTCCTAGGCTATACGCCGGACTTCTCCATCTACAACACCTCCGACAGCCGTAGCCGTATCAAGGCGATCATCAAGCAGCTGGGCCTCGATGACAAGGTCTACAAGCCGAACGCCATCCATAGCCGCATCTCGTCGGCCAAGAACCGCCTGATCACCGCCTCGGCCTACGCTTCCTACTCCGACTTCATTAAGTACGATGCCAAGAGTGGGCTACCGAAGATCGCCGAGATCTATCAGCGCTACGAGGCCGAGCTAAGGCTAGCTAATGCCATGGACTTCGATGACCTCCTGCTACAGACCAACATCCTCTTCCGCCAGCATCCCGACGTGCTCAGTCTCTGGCAGGAGCGTATAGACTATCTCCTCATCGACGAGTATCAGGACACCAACTTCGCCCAATATATGATCGCCCGACAGCTCATGCAGGACAAGGGAGCCATCTTCGTCGTGGGCGACGACGCACAGAGCATTTATTCCTTCCGTGGGGCGAACCTAGACAATATGCTGAGCTTCACGAAGACCTTCCCCAGCGCACGCACCTTCAAGCTCGAGCGCAACTACCGCTCCACCCAGACCATCGTACAGGCTGCCGGCGGGATCATAGCACACAATGAGTATCAGATCCCCAAGGAGGTCTTCTCCGAAGAGGCCGTCGGTGATCCCATCCAGGTACACGAGGCGCTCACAGGCGATCTCGAGGCGCTCTGGGCTAGCGAAGAGATTCAGCGCCTCCACCGAGCAGGCGCTAGCTACAGCTCGATAGCAGTACTCTACCGAACGAATGCGCAGAGTCGTATCCTCGAGCAGGTCTTCCGTCGTGTCGGCCTCCCCTTCCGCATCTACGGGGGGCGGTCGTTCTTCGACCACAAGGAGATCATGGACGTCGTCGCCTACTTCCGACTGATGGTCAATGAGCAGGACGAGGAGGCTCTGCTCCGCATCATCAATTACCCCAAGCGAAGCATTGGAGATACGACCGTCCAGCGGGTGCGTGAGGCCTCTCGCCACCAAGCTACCTCCCTGATGCGCATACTCCGTGACCCTCTGGGCTACGAGGTCGCTGTCAATAAGCCCACGGCCACACGACTACAGGCCTTCGCAGCCCTGCTAGACGAGCTCCGGGACTTCAGCCGTACCGAGAGCGACCTCTATGCTGTAGCAGAGCGGATCATCCGACAGACGGGCATCCTCGCTGACCTACAGAGTGATACGACCGCCGAGGGAAAAGGCCGGGTGGAGAACATCAAGGAGCTCCTCGGCGGGATCGACGAATATATTCACGCCACCCTCGAAGCAGACCAAACTCCCACCCTTGCCTCCTACCTCAGCGAGATCGCTCTCATGACCGATCAGGATGGTGCGACCGATGATGACGACTGCGTCACGCTAATGACCGTCCATGCCTCGAAGGGGTTGGAATTTGCCCACGTCTTCATCGTAGGTCTCGAGGAAGATCTATTTCCCTCGATGATGAGCAACATAGGCAAGGAGCTAGAGGAGGAGCGTAGGCTCTTCTACGTAGCGCTTACTCGTGCCGAGAAGACGTGCTACATAGGCTATGCTCGGGAGCGCTTCCGCAACGGGCGGACAGAGTACGGGCGTCCCAGTCGCTTCCTGCGAGAGCTCCCTAAGCAACTCGTCACCTTTGACTCCGAGCTTGGCGAAGGGGCTACCCTCGGAGGAAGACCCTCACCCTCGCCCCGGAGCTACGGGAGCGAACTCCCCTCTGACTTCTCTTCTGCCCCCGTCTTCTCGCCCAAGGCTCCACCGAGCCGGCGGGTCTTCATCGAGCGCAGGGAACTCGGGGAAGAGCCCGAAGAGAAACACACGTCGCTCGGAGCGCTTCACGTCGGGGGCCGTGTCCTTCACAAGCGTTTTGGTCCTGGGGAGATCCTAGAGCTCGAGGGCACGGGGGACAATGCCAAGGCCTCTGTCCGCTTCGATACCGGCGAGACGAAGAAGCTCCTTCTCCGCTTCGCCCAGCTCGAGGTGCTCTAGCCCTCTGGTCAGCCTAACAACCATCCATCATCAAGACAGCTCTCGGGCTACGCTCGTGACCGTGAGCTCTTCGGGGAGCGCCCTAGTCAGCCCATCCGTTGCCTCGTGATCTATCCAGAGCTGAGCAAGGCGGAGAACCCCTTCCTCGGCAAGGCGATCGAAAAGCTTCTACTAGAGGAAGAGGAGACAGCTTGGGGCTTCTACCGCTTCGCCGTCCCCCTGCCTATCCTAGAGGAGGGGCACGGGGAAAGACGGTAGACATTGCACAAATATGCTACCTTTGTGCTATTATGTAAAAGGTGGTGCATCTGCTTATGCCACCTCTTGGCTGAGAGGGATGCTCCCCTCACGGCATCATTAACCAACCTGATTTACTTTTATGAGAAAGCTTACCCTGCTGACTCTTCTGGCTATGCCTTGTGCCCTCGCGGCTCAGGCTCCTAGCGCACTAGATAGTGTGCAGAATATCCAGGAGGTCGTCGTCCGTGGAGCCCGTATCACCGCTCCCAACACTGTAGTCAAGATCCCCGCCCCTCGACGGGAGATCCCCCTCACCACCAACATTCTGCCTCTGGAGAAGATCCGCCTGCTCGGCTACTCCGATCCTGCTCAGGCCATGCAGACGCTCCCAGGTGTCCATGCCTTCAAGGACTACGGGGGCTTCCACATGTTCTTCCTTCGTGGCTTCTACGAGTCTGTAGTACTCTCCGATGGGATGCGTGACGAGCGCCACGCTCTTTGGCAGTCTGCTCCCTTGACTGGGATGGCAGCGGTATCCCACATCGAGGTGCTCAAGGGCGCCGCTTCGATGAGCGTCGGTCACTCTGCTCTGGGAGGCGTCATCAACATCATCAACAAGCAACCTAAAGCCAAGAAGGCCTTCGATGCTAGCTACACCGTAGGCTCCTGGGCGACACACCGTATCACCGCTGGGGGCACGGGGGCTCTCTCCCCTAAGGCCAATGCCCGAGCAGACGTAGAGTATTCGACGAGTGACGGCTGGCGAGGCAACTATACCAAGACGGCTAACGCCCATGCAGCGATAGACATCGCTCTTGCCCCGAAGCATCGTCTGAGCTTCGCCCTGATCGCTAGCAACGACTTCTTCCGAGGCGACTATGGTCAGCCCCATCTGAAGTGGGACGTCTACGATGCTTCTACCGATAAGCTCGCTTACCGCCAAGGGGACTTCCCCAGCAGTGAGCCCGCTTCACGAGCCTACACCGACCCTAATGAGTTCCTCACGAACAAGACGGTCAAGCTCCACGGGAAGTACAGCTACGCCATCAACGACCGCTGGCGTCTCTCCGAGCACGCATTCTTTGCCTATGACAGCCTGAACTACTACTCGACCGACGGACTCAACTACCTCACCGGCGACAAGGCAGTAGGCGCTAAGCACTACTACCTCGACGGTAACAAGAAGGTACCTGTACTCATCGACCGAGTGCAGCGTGACGGCTTCGGCTTCGCCTACGGTACGCTCACGGCACAGAATCAGCTAGAGCTCACGGGGCGTGCTCGCTGGGGGAATACCAAGCATGCCCTACTGGCTGCGTACAACTTCTCCTACCTCAACCTCCGTCGCTCTGACCGTGCTGCCTACACCGGTGCAGGCGTAGGCTCAATCGTCACGCTCAAGGACCCCGTCCTTGACCAAGGTCCTATCTACATGAAGTACCGACGCATGCAGATCTTCAACGATTTGGTCAATAGCCTCTCCGTACAAGACTTCATGACTTGGCAGAAGCTAAACCTGCTAGCAGGTGTCCGTCTCGACTTCTTCAGCCGTGACTACGGTATCTACAATACCGACGACTTCAAGCTTCTGGATCGTACCCTTGACCAGCGTCAGACCAATACAGCCTTCACTTATCGTCTCGGTGCAGTATACAATGTCACGAAGTACTTCAACGTGTACAGCTCCCTCTCCTCCTTCTTTAAGCCCCAGCGCATCACACTATCGCCCGAGGTAGTCTATATGCACCCAGACGGCACGGAGATGAGCGACTCTGAGCTCCGGAGCTTCAAACCGCTCACGGGACGCCAGTGGGAGGTGGGCCTCCACCTCGATCTCGGTACAGAGCTCTCCCTGAGTGCAGCGGCCTACCACATCACGCTCAATAATATGGTGCGTACCAACCTCGGTACTGCCGCCGATGGACGTAAGATAGGCGGTCCTATCGGGAAGTCCGTGAGCAAGGGTATCGAGCTCGAGATGCGCTATGCTCCTTCTACAGCGTTTGACTTCTCCCTTGGCTACTCCCTCACCGACGCCCGCATCGCTGAGTACACTTCGTCGAAGTTCGTGAAGAATGTCACGGCAGGCAACCGTCTCAAGCGTGTACCTCTAGATAAGCTATCCGCATGGGGCTTCTATAACATCGGCCTAGGCCGTAAGGGTGAAGCCTTCCGTCTTGGCTTTGGTACAGAACACAGCGGGTCCTTCTACTCGGATGAGACGAACATCTTCAAGGTACCTGGCTACACCATCTTCCACGCTGTAGCTAGCCTCAATGTCTCGAAGGCACTACGCCTACAGCTGAATGTCAATAACCTCTTCGACGCCACTTACCATCGTGCTACTATCAACAGCACGCAGTACATACCGGCCGAAGGGCGTAACCTTCAGTTCACCACTTCGCTCGCCCTCTAAGCCGAGCCCCTCTCCCTACTGATCCGTCTCCCGCCACAGGCCTAGCCCGTGGCGGGAGACGGCTTTTATTCCCCACCTCATCGACCACTCTCCCACCCCACATCAGCTACTACTTCCACCCCGCATCAGCCATTACTTCTTCCCTCCATCATTAAGTGGTAAAAAGAACTCCTCCCTATCGCTCCTTCCCCCTAATACAAAATGCCCCACCTTTCCCAGTGAAAGGTGGGGCATCTAATATCTAGCTCGGTAAGAGCTATGCCTTACAGCTGGCGGACGAGCTCGCTGAAGATGCGTCCCATACGTTCGGAGGCAGCGTTGGCTGCACGGATCACATCGTCGCCGTCATTGACAAAGTCATCGTCGAAGTGCCATCCTTCATTAGTGATCACAGACATCCCGAAGACACGGATACCAGCATGGCGGGCTACGATCACTTCGGGCACGGTGCTCATACCGATGGCATCACCACCCGAGCGTGCCCAATAGTTGTACTCTGCAGGTGTCTCGTACGAAGGACCCGTGAGACCAACGTAGACACCTTCGTGTACATGGATGCCCAGCTCCTGGGAGATCGCCTTCGCCTTCGTGATAAATTCACGGTCGTAGGGACGGGTCATATCAGGGAAGCGAGGGCCGAACATCTCCATATTAGGCCCAATAAGTGGGTTGGGTAGGTTGTTGATATGGTCACGGATGATCATCAGGTCGCCGACACGGAAGGTCTGGTTGATCCCGCCTGCAGCGTTGGAGACGAGGAGATTCTCTATACCGAGGAGCTTCATCACTCGTACGGGGAAGGTCACCTGCTCCATCGGATAGCCTTCGTAGTAGTGGAAGCGCCCCTGCATGCATAGTACGGGCACACCAGAGAGCGTGCCAGCGATGAGGTTCCCCTTATGCCCGATGGCTGTAGAGTGTGGGAAGTGAGGGATCTGGGTATAAGGAATGACGGTAGGCTGGTGAAGCATTTCACCGAGGTTACCAAGTCCACTACCGAGGATGATAGCGGTCTTCGTGTCCTTTGGAAGGCGAGAAGCGAGGTAGTTTGCTGCCTCGTGATAATGTTGGTCGAGCATAGTTCTTGATATATCGTTGCTGAATACTGCTGATACTGGTGCTACAAGAGCATAGCAAATATAGCAATAATCAAGGAAGGGGAAGGGAATGAGCTTACTGCTCTTGGGTAGCTCGGACGAAGGGAATGAGCTTCAGTTCTCCACTTTCATATTCAGCGAGGAAGATCTCTGAAGCAGACTGATAGCCGGCCTTTTGAAGTTCTTCGGTGAGCCATTCTTCCGTCCGATCCACATCATCCAATACGCTTGTCTGGATGATCCCATCGGTGATGATGGGGTACTTGGGATTCTCCTCGCCTCTTAGTACGATGATGAGTTCACCATTCTGCTCGAAGACGGCTCGCTTCACATCACGCACGTGGTAGACACCTTCTCGGCGGAGCTTAAATGCGACTTCATTGGCGGTAATTCTCGCCTTACGACAAGCCTCTACATCGAGTTCCCCGTGCTTGATCAGTACAATAGGAGCTCCGTCTACGAAGCGCTTGATACCGGCACTCTTAGTCTTGAGCCTGCGCAGTCCGTTGATGAGGAAGGCCCAAATAAGTAGGACGGCGGCGAACTGTAGGATAGAGACGGAGGGACTATAGATGATCCCGCCGATGATTCCCCCAAGTACGTAGTTCTGCACCTGGTCTATCGCTGAGCTGGGTGCAAGATTACCCTTGCCCGACTTATTGATGGTGAAGACGATGGCAAGCAGTCCCAGGAGCAACTTCAGGAATACATTCAGATAGAAGAACTCATCCGTCTGGAGGTAAGAAATAACGAACATAACTGCGCTGTAGTGAGAATAGACTTAGACTTCTTATTAGAACGAGAGGTCGATACCTGCATCTACCATATTATAGTCCTTACGTATCGGGACAATGGGATCGGTATCATAGATCAAGCGATAGGTACCTCGTATCCCGATCGTAGGCGTGATGCTATATCGGAGATCGACAGCTCCGCCGAAACGTGCCTTCTTGAGGTAGCTGTCTGGCGAAGCTTGATGGATAGCTGTCGTCGTAAGTTCCCAGTTGTCACCGATCTTATTCCGCAGGCTAAGCGAGAGATGTGTCTTGACCTTGTGGCTATAGGCGTACTTAGGTTCATGTACAGCGGGCGAAGGGCGCTCCCACTCTTCGTACTCATAGAAGGCACCCAGCGTAGCGAACATAAGGGTACTCTCCCTATTCACCAGCCGATAGCGGGACTGGATACCAGAGGAGAACTTGAAGCCCATACCTCTACTAGCCGCCCACTGCGACTCGACATAGGGATAGATCTCAAATGCTCGGTGCAGCAGATACCGATATTCGGCGTGTACATAGCCACCACTAACGGTCACCTTGTCGCCATAAGTCGAGAGTTCGAACTTACTGATGAGGTTGACTACTCGGCTCTTCTTGATCAGAAGATTGATATTGGAGGTATTTCTGAGGGTCAACACATTCTCCTTCTCCGTCTGGAAGTTGACGACTGGCGTGATCGTCCCCTGTAGCGTCTTTGTACTGTCGATATGCATCGTTAGATTCTCAGAGAAGAGCATCTGTGCATATCCCTGAACTGGAGCTAAGAGGAGCACCAGCAAATAGAGTAATCGCTTCATATTCATAGTTGGTCTTTTAACTAATTTATCCATTGACGGCGCAAAGGTAAATAAAAACGGACACCACTCTATCAGTAAAACACATCCGCATATACATGCAACTTATCACAGCATATCCCGTAATGGGGAGACGCATCGCCTGACATGGAGCTCGCCCCAAGCAGTAGCTAAGCACGGGCTATCAGAAGGGGAAGAAATCGACCTATGGTAGATCGTCCAGAAAATCTATAGTAGGTCGTCGAAGCGACCCACTGTAGGCTCCTCTTACGACCTACCATAGGTTCCAATTAAATAGTATGTGAGGTCTCGGCTGGCGAGAAGCTCTCACCAGCTAATCAGTATAGAGCGTGGGATACAATGGACCTACATCACCATCTTCTTATTCGAAGTGGGGGAGACGACGATGCGCTGACGGCGGTCGTCGTAGGTAGGGGCGAAGAAGTTGAAACGAGGCTGGGTGTATTCGGTATGGAAGCCAAGGAGGTCAACCAAGGCATGAGTAAGGAGATCCGACAGGATACGCTTATCCCACTGACGGCTGATCTGGCGCCAGAGATCGGGACGCTCCTTGCGAAGCTGTGGAGAGAAGTAGACGAAGAGCGGGATCTCTACCGCCCTTGGTACCAATGCGTGGCCCATCAGTTCGGGATAGTCTTCGTCGAAGAGGGCATCGCCGTGGTCGGAGACATAGATAATGAGGGCATTCTCCTCACGATAGCGCTCGATGATCTCGCCCTTCCGTTCAGGGAGACTATTAGGAGAAGTGGGGGATCTAGATATAAGGAATCTCGGTAGGCTGGTGAAGTATCCCTCTAAGAATACGAAGACCGCTACCATCCTTGGTAGCGGTCTTCGTATTCTTAGAGGGATAAAAAGGGAGGTAATTCACTACCTCGGGATGATGGTGGTAGTATAGTCCTTGATATATCATTGCCGAATACGGCGGATACTAGTGCCACCCGAGCATAACAATATAGCAAGAACCAAACGAGGGGAAGGGAATCTAGGGTCTGGGACCATGCAAGAAGATAGCATAATGATAACTTTCCGAATAGGGTGATACTAGTACTCGGATGCGCTCGTCCACGGAGAGAAACTCATAGTCACCTTTGACCAACTTGTTAGTAGAAAGGTATCGCTCGCTAGTATACTCTTTGAGGAGGTTGTGCCAAGCTAGCGCCTTGTAAGTGACTGATATCAGATTCCCATTGTCATCACTTCTATAGATGACATATAGAGGTATACGTCGCTTCTCCACCCTGTAGTTAGGGAAGTATCTTGCGAAGGCTCCTTCCTCTTCGATTACTTCATATTGAGCGCTAGGATATGTTGCATCGAAGAGCTTCTTTACTTCATCAATATTCCGACCAAAGAGAAGAAGGGGCTCTGGTAAATTGATGACCTTGGGGCGAACATCGATCTCACAATAAGCCACAGCCGAGCCAGCTGAAGCTACGATACGGGTCTTCCCGATGAGGACAGCTTGCACTAGCCCCGAAGAATTAACCGAAGCTATATTCTTGTTCTCCGAGATGAATGAGACTCCTCTATTGGGAGTCGCTGTCAGCTGAAGCGTCTCTCCGTGGTGCATGATTCGTCCTTCCGGGCTCAGTGTAATGGAAGTAGGAGGCTCTTCCTTTTCTTCGGAACAAGAGACTACGATGGAAACGCAGAGAAGTAGCGTGAGAAGGGAAAGGATTTTGTTCATTATTTCATATGACTTTATAGGACATACTTGGTGACGGAGCTGTACTACATCACCATCTTCTTATTCGAAGTGGGGGAGACGACGATGCGCTGACGGCGGTCGTCGTAGGTAGGAGCGAAGAAGTTGAAACGAGGCTGAGTGTACTCGGTATGGATGCCAAGGAGGTCAACCAAGGCATGAGTAAGGA